>NZ_JBGAGA010000056.1:0-39493 GCF_044226965.1 Aquabacterium sp.
CTGCGCTATGCGCGCCACTCGCCCACCATCCTGGCGCAGCTGGTGCGCACGGCGGCCTACAGCGCGGCCGGCTCGGCGCTGTGGGCGCTGCTGCCGGTCATCGGCCAGCAGCGCCTGGGCCTGGGCGCCGAGGGCTTCGGCCTGCTGATGGGCTGCCTGGGCACCGGCGCGGTGGCGGTGGGCCTGGTGATCGGCCCGCTGCGCCACCGGGTCGGCCTGGAGCCGCTGGTCAATGCCAGCGGCGTGCTGTTCGCCGCGGTGATGCTGACGGCCGCGTTCTCGCGCTGGCCGCTGCCGGTGTACGGCGCGCTGGTGGTCGGCGGCGCCTGCTGGATGGCGGTGATGTCGACCTTCAACACCGCCACGCAGACCAGCGCGCCGCCGTGGGTGCGCTCGCGCGCCACCGCGCTGCATGTGCTGAGCGCGCTGGGCTCCTTCGCGCTCGGCTCGGCCTTCTGGGGCGCGGTGGCCGGCATCGGCGGGCTGCAGACGGCGTTGCTGCTGGCCGCGGCGCTGATGCTGGCCGGCCTGTCGCTGGCGAAGTGGTTCCCGCTGCGCATGGGCGAGGCGCACGACGTGACCCAGGTGGCGCCGTTCGAGGACCTGCTGGTGCCCGACCCGCCCGACCCCGAGGCCGGCCCGGTGGCGGTGGAGCTGGGCTACCGCATCCGGCCGGAGGACACCGCCGCCTTCCTCGATGCCGTCTCGCAGCTGCGCGCGCCACGCCAGCGCGACGGCGCGACCTTCTGGCGCATCTACCGCGACCTGGGCGACCCTTCGCGCTATGTCGAGCGCTTCATCGTCACCTCCTGGGCCGACTACCTGCACCAGCGCGCCCGCGCGACGCTGGCCGACCAGGCGCTGGAGGAGCAGGTGCGCGGCTTCGTCGTCGACGGCCAGGTCACCATGCAGCACTACATCGCCGAGCGCTGAACGGCGCGGCTTCTGCCTATCATCGGAGCCTTCCCAGGACGGGCCAGGAGCCGCGATGGACATGCCTCTGAACAGCGGGACGACACCCTACGTCGAGACCCGCCGCCACGAGCTGCGCAAAATGCGGCTGGTGATGATCGATGGCCAGCTGGCCGTCAACACCCGCAGCAGCGAAGGCGGCGTCAGTGCCCGCGTCTACGAAGGCGGCTACTGGGGCCTGGCCGCCGCGCCCGATGGCGACCCGGCCGAGCTGCAGCGCCAGGCCCGGCGCCATGCGCAGGCGATGGCCCGCTTCGGTGCCCGCCCGTCACTGGCACTGCCCGGCGGCAGCTACCGTGGCGAGCATGTGGTGCGTGGCAAGCCGCCGCTCACGGCGCAGGAATGCTCCGAGCGGCTGTCCGCGCTGCACGCCTACTGCCGGCAGCAGTTTCCCGACCTGAAGTCCACCCGCTTCGTGCTGCAGGAGGAGCAGCACGCCAAGTGGCTGAGCAGCAGCGCCGGGGCCGAGTCGCTGGCCAGCATCCACCGCGCGTCCTGCTACATCACGCTGATCGCCGACGACGCGCAGGGCGCGCCGGTCGAGATGTTCGCGCCGCTGTCCACCAAGGGCAGCCTGGCCGAGCTGGACCTCAGCCCCGAGGGCCTGGCGCCCAGGCTGCACGAGATGCACGGCCACCTGCAGGCCAAGCGCCATGCGGTGCCGGCCGTCGGCGGCCTGCACACGGTGGTGATCGCCCCGGCGCTGGCCGGCATGCTGGCGCACGAGGCGATGGGCCACCCCTGCGAGGCCGACATCGTGCTGGGCGGCGCGATAACAGGCGATCTGCGCGGCCAGCGGGTGGCCAGCGAGCTGGTGTCGATGGTCGACTTCGCGCACAGCTTCCAGGGCCAGGAGACGATGATTCCCGTGTATGCCGACGACGAAGGCACGCCGGCGCGCGACGCGGTGCTGATCGACCGCGGTCGCCTGACCGAGTTCATGAACAGCCGTGAGACGGCCGCGCGCCTGGGGCTGGCGCCCACCGGCAGCGCGCGGGCCTACGCACCGTCCGACGAGCCGCTGGTGCGCATGCGCAATACCGCCATCCTGCCTGGCACCAGCAAGCTGGCCGACATGATCGCCGGTGTCGAGCAGGGCTACCTGCTGATGACCACCAGCAACGGCCAGGCCGATTCCACCACCGAGTTCATGTTCGGCGTCTCGCTGGGCTACGAGATCCGCAACGGCCAGCTCGGCCGCGCGATCCGCGACACCACGGTGTCGGGCTCGGCGATCAAGGTGCTGCAGAGCGTCGATGCGGTGTCCGACGACATGGTCTGGAACTGCTCGGGCTACTGCGGCAAGAAGCAGCCGATGGTCGTCTCGATGGGCGGGCCGGCGCTGCGCGCCCGCGCACACCTGGGAGGCGAGTGATGGCGGACGCACTGCAAGCCGTGGCCGCGCAGGCGCTGGACCTGATGCGGGCGCAGGGCTTCGACGCCGCGCGCGCCGATGCCAGCCAGACCGAGACCACCGAGCTGAACGTGGCGCACAACGAGCCCAGCCTGCTGCGCAGCCTGCGCACGCACAAGCTGGTGCTGACCGGCCTGGTCGACCAGCGCCTGGCCAGCACCGAGCTGAGCGACTGGTCGCCCGAGGCGCTGAAGGACACGGTCGCCGCGCTGCACACCACGGCGCTGGCGGCGCCGCAGGACGAGGCGCAGGCCATCACTGCCGGGCAGCAGCTGCGCATCACGCAAGGCCCGCTGCAGGCCGACGAGGCGGTGCTGGCCGACAAGGTGGCCGAGCTGCTGGCGTTCCGCCAGCGCGAGACCCCGACGATGATGGTCGAGGAGGGCATGGCCGCGCACAGCCGGCTGCGCCAGCACACGCTCAGTTCAGGCGGCAGCAACCTGGCCTGCGACATCGGCTGGTACGGCCTGGCGGTGTTCGGCTCGGCACGCGAAGGTCAGCGCACCAGCTCGTTCAATTTCGCCGAGGGTCGTGCGCACGACCTGCGGGGCGCGCCGGCGCAGGCCTGGTTCGGCATCGAGTCGCTGCTGCGCGACACACCGCGCCAGCTGGATGCCGCGCCGATCGGCGAAAAGTTCGTCGGCGACGTGGTGCTGTCGCCGCGCGCGGTGGGCAGCCTGCTGGGCTGGCTGCAGGAACAGATCGGCGACCTGCAGCTCATCGCCGGCACCTCGCTGTACCGGCAGCACGTGGGCGAGGTGGTCGCCTCGCCGCTGCTGAGCTTGCGCAGCCGCTTCGACGCCCCGAGCGTGGCCGCGGTCTCGGCCGATGGCTTTGCCGCCGCGCCGGTGCAGGTGCTGCAGCAGGGCCGCCTGCTGTGCCTGACGCCCAGCCTCTACGCCAGCCGCAAGACCGGCCTGCCGCAGGTGCCGGTGGCCGCCGGCGGCTGGGAAATCGAAGCCGGCGCCACGCCGCTGGCCGAGCTGCTGGCGGGTGTGCCACGCGGCGCGCTGGTCGACCGGCTGTCGATGGGCAACCCGGCCAGCAATGGCGATTTCTCCGGCGTCATCAAGAACAGCTTCCGCATCGACGGCGGCCAGGTCGGCCAGGCGCTGCGCGAGGTGATGATCACGGGCAACGTGGCGCAGATGCTGCGCGCGGTGAATGCCGTCAGCCGCGAGCGGGTGGACACCGGCAGCACCTGCCTGCCCTGGCTGCGGGTGCCCGGGCTGCACTTCTCGTGAGCTGCTGACCGGCAAGCCGTCGGCAGCCCGGACGGCCTGTGCCGTGCGGGCTGCCATTCATCGCAGCGGGCGTGGCGCCGCCTGCGGGTTTTGCGATGCTGTGCAGCTTCCCTTCCCGCGGCCCCCAGCGGCCGGTGTGACGATGCCTGCTTCTCTCCTGAAATCGCGCCGAGCCATTGCGCTGGCACCGCTGGCCCTGGCGGCAGGCCCCGGCCATGCGGCCAGCTGGTTCGGCTTCGGCGCAGAGCGCGGCTCGGGCCGCGTCGTGATCGACAAGCGCAGCCTGCCGCCGTTCTCGGCACTGACGCTGGGCGGCGCTTTTGCGCTGACGCTGCGGCAGGGCGCGCCGCAGCAGCTGGAGGTCGAGCTCGACGACAACCTGCAGCCGCTGCTCGAAGCCGAGGTGATCGACACCACGCTGCAGCTGCGCGAGCAGCGTGCGCTCAAGCCGACCATCCTGCGCCTGGTGCTGACGGCCCCGCGCCTGGACAACATCCACCTGTCCGGCGCCGCGGCGCTGAAGTGCGAGGCCTGGGCCGCCGAGCGCCTGAGCCTGCACCTGGGCGGCGCCGCGGCCGCGAAGTGGCGCGGGCTCGACCTGCAGCGGCTCTTCGCCGACCTGGGCGGCAGCGCGATGCTCAGCGCCGAGGGCCAGGCCGGGCTGTTGCAGGCCGCGCTGGGCGGCTCGTCCGGCCTGCAGGCCGCGGCGCTGCAGGCGCGCGAGGCGACGCTGCAGATCGGTGGCTCGGCCCAGGCCACCGTGTGGGCGCAGCAGCTGCTGCGCGCCAGCGTGGGCGGGGCGGGCGGCCTGCGCTACCACGGCCAGCCGCGCACCGAGCTGGCCAGCTCCGGCGCCGGCACGATCAAGGCGCTGGGCGAGCCGCCGGCGCGCTGACGGCAGCCCGCGCAAGAACTCCAATTCGGTGCGTCATGCACGATTGGAAGGCGGTCTCCGGCTGTCGATGAGCCAATTCAGTGCAGGCCATGTGCACCGATACCGGCACATGACTTGCTTGAAATGGTGCATCAATGGCCTGCTCTGGTGCGACAACGCCCCGACAAGGCGCCGATTTCACCCGAGGAGACCGACTTCATGGACCAGCTCAAGCAGGGCAGCGATGCCTTGTTCATCCTGCTCGGCGCCGTCATGGTGCTGGCGATGCATGCGGGCTTCGCCTTTCTCGAGCTGGGCACCGTGCGCAAGAAGAACCAGGTCAATGCGCTGGTGAAGATCCTGGTCGACTTCGCGGTGTCGACCATCGCCTACTTCTTTGTCGGCTACACGGTGGCCTACGGCGTCAGCTTCTTCAGCGGCGCCGAGACCCTGGCCGCGCGCAACGGCTACGAGCTGGTGAAGTTCTTCTTCCTGCTCACCTTTGCGGCGGCGATTCCCGCCATCGTCTCGGGCGGCATCGCCGAGCGCGCGCGCTTCGGCCCGCAGCTCATCGCCACCGCGGTGCTGGTGGGCCTGGTGTACCCGCTGTTCGAAGGCGTGGCCTGGAACCAGAAGTTCGGCGTGCAGGCCTGGATCAAGTCCGCCACCGGCGCCGAGTTCCACGACTTCGCCGGCAGCGTGGTGGTGCATGCGGTGGGCGGCTGGATCGGCCTGGCCGCGGTGCTGCTGCTGGGCGCGCGCGGCGGCCGCTACCGCAAGGACGGGGCGATCAGTGCGCACCCGCCGTCGAGCATCCCGTTCCTCGCGCTGGGCGCGTGGATCCTGGCCGTGGGCTGGTTCGGCTTCAACGTGATGAGCGCGCAGACCATCGACAAGATCTCCGGCCTGGTGGCGGTGAACTCGCTGATGGCGATGGTGGGCGGCACGCTGGTGGCGGTGCTGCTGGGCCGCAACGACCCCGGCTTTGCGTACAACGGCCCGCTGGCCGGCCTGGTGGCGGTGTGTGCCGGCTCGGACGTGATGCACCCGGCCGGCGCGCTGGTGACCGGCGGCGTGGCCGGCGCGATCTTCGTCGTGATGTTCACGCTGACGCAGAACCGCTGGAAGATCGACGACGTGCTCGGCGTGTGGCCGCTGCACGGCCTGTGCGGCGCCTGGGGCGGCCTGGCCTGCGGCGTGTTCGGGCTGCCGGCGCTGGGCGGGCTGGGCGGCGTGAGCTTCGGCGCGCAGGCCATCGGCACGCTGCTGGGCGTGGCCTGGGCCCTGGCCGGTGGGCTGGTGGTCTATGGCCTTCTGAAGCAGCTGCTCGGCCTGCGGCTGAGCGCCGAAGAAGAGTACGAGGGGGCCGACCTGTCGATCCACAAGATCGGCGCCACGCCCGAGCGCGAGGTCAGCTGGTAGTGCCCCGCGGGGCGGCGGTCCTCCGGGCCGCCGCCGTCGCTCACAATGCGTTCGCGCTCCGCCCTTGCGGAGCCGGAGGAGGTGCGCGATGAACCTGGCCCTCTTGCTCGCCCGTACCGCGCGCTGGGGCGGTGCGCGCCCGGCGGTGTTGCTGGGCGACGAACTGCTGCTGGACTATGCCGGCCTGGCCCGCCGCGCCGCGACGCTGGCGCGCGCGATCCCGCAGCGCCATGGCCTGCGGCCCGGCGACCGCGTGGGCTTCTTCATGAGCAACCACCCGGCGGTGCTGGAACTGCTGTTCGGATGCTGGTGGGCCGGTCTGGTGGTGGTGCCGATCAACCCCAAGCTGCACCCGCGCGAGGCGCAGTTCATCCTGGCCCACAGCGGCGCGCTGCTGGCCTTCGCCACCGACGATGTCGGCGCGGCACTGGTGGCCGATGCACCGCCGCTGCCGGGTCTGCGTGAGCTGGTGTTCGTCGACAGCCCGGCCTACGCCGCGCTGCTGCAGGCCGAGCCGGTGCCGGAGCCGGTGCCGCGCGGCCCGGACGACCTGGCGTGGCTGTTCTACACCTCGGGCACCACCGGCCGGCCCAAGGGCGTGATGATCACGCACCGCAACCTGCTGACGATGACGCTGTGCTACTTCAGCGACGTCGACGCCGCGCAGCCCGAGGACGCCACGCTGTATGCCGCGCCGATGTCGCACGGCGCCGGCCTCTACGCGCTGCCGCACGTGAAGGTGGGCGCGCGGCACATCGTGCCGCCTTCGCGCGGCTTCGACCCGGCCGAGATCCTGGCGCTGGCCAAGCGGCAGGGCCCGCTGCACCTGTTCGCGGCGCCGACGATGGTGCGGCGGCTGGTCGACGAAGCCGCCGCGCGCGGCGAAACGGGCGAGGGCATCAAGACCATCGTCTACGGCGGCGGGCCGATGTACGTCGAGGACATCCAGCGTGCGCTCAAGGTGATGGGCCCGCGCTTCGTGCAGATCTACGGCCAGGGCGAGAGCCCGATGACGATCACCGCGCTGTCGCGCCGCGACCTGATGGACGCTGAACATCCGCGTTACCTCGCGCGCATCGGCTCGGTGGGCCTGGCGCAGACGGCGGTGCAGCTGCGCGTGGCCGATGCCGAGGGCCGGCCCCTGCCACCCGCCGCGCCGGGCGCGGACGGCCCGCCCGGCGAGATCCTGGTGCGTGGCGATTCGGTGATGGCCGGCTACTGGCACGATGCCGAAGCCACCGCGAAGACGCTGCGCGACGGCTGGCTTTTCACCGGCGACATCGGCAGCCTGGACGCCGACGGCTTCCTGACGCTGCGCGACCGCTCGAAGGACCTGATCATCAGCGGCGGCGCGAACATCTACCCGCGCGAGGTCGAAGAGGCCTTGCTGCGCCACCCGGCGGTGGCCGAGGTGTCGGTGGTCGGCCGCCCGCACCCCGAATGGGGCGAGGAGGTGGTGGCCTTCGTCGTCGCGCAGCCGGGCATGACGGTGGACGCGGCCTCGCTGGACGCGCTGTGCCAGGCCAACATCGCGCGCTTCAAGCGGCCGCGGCACTACCGCTGGCTGAACGCGCTGCCGAAGAACCACTACGGCAAGGTGCTGAAGACCGCGCTGCGCGAGCAGCTGGCGGCGGAGGCAACGGCCCCGCCGGCGCAGGGTGATGGTGGCGCTGCTAAGCTCGCCCGCTCCTCCGACGACCCGAGTTCCTGAATGTTCACCGGCATCGTGCAAGGCGTGGCCAGCGTGGCCCGCATCACCGACCGACCCGGCCTGCGCAGCTTCGAGCTGGCCTTTCCGGCCGGCTTCGACGAAGGCCTGGAGATCGGCGCCAGCGTGGCCTGCGACGGCGTGTGCCTGACCGTCACCGCGCGGCCCGCACCCGACCGCGCCAGCTTCGACGTGATGCAGCAGAGCCTCTCGCTCACCACGCTGGGCACGCTGGCCGAGGGCAGCCGCCTCAACGTCGAGCGCGCGGCCAAGGACGGTGCCGAGATCGGCGGCCATCCGATCTCGGGCCATGTCGACTGCCAGGCGCGGCTGCTCGCCATCCGCAAGCCCGAGAACAACCATGTGCTGCGCATCGGCGTGCCCGCGTCACACATGCGTTATGTCTTCGCCAAGGGCTACATCGCCGTCAACGGCGCGAGCCTGACGGTGGCCGAGGCCGACCGCCGCGCCGGCTGGTTCGAGGTATGGCTGATTCCCGAGACGCTGCGCATGACCACCTTCGGCGACAAGGCCGAGGGCGACGCGTTGAACATCGAGATCGAGCGCGGCACGCAGGTGGTGGTGGACACCGTGCGCGACGCGCTGGAAGAGCGCCTGGGCCCGCTGCTGCCGGCGCTGGAAGCGCTGCTGGCCGAGCGTGGCCAGTCGGTGGCCGACCTGGGGGCGCCGCTGCCCTTGCCGCGCTGAGCGGCGCGTCCTCGGGCGGGCGGCCTGGGCGCCGCGTCAGATCACCGCCTGCTCCAGGAAGGGCCGGTTCTCCAGCACCCGCTGCCAGCCGAAGCAGCCCAGGTCCAGCGACTGGTAGCGGCCGTGCAGCAGCCATTCGGCCACGCCGCGGCCGGCGGCCGGCGCATGCTGCAGGCCATGGCCCGAGAAGCCGTTGGCGAACACCAGGTTCTCGACCGCGGAATGCGGCCCGATGATGGCGTTGTGGTCGAGCGTGCTCACCTCGTAGTAGCCGGCCCACGCATGGCGCATGCGCAGCGCCTCGAAGGCCGGCACGCGGTGGGCCAGCGCCGGCCACAGCCGTTCGTCGAATTGCGCCAGGTCGGGCTGGTCCAGCGGCAGGTCGTCGGGATCCCCATCGCCGGCGCCGGGCGACCAGCCGCCGATGAAGTGCGGGCCTTCGCTGCGGAACCAGACGCCGGTGGTGTCGATCACCAGCGGCGTGCGCGGCAGCGGCGTCGGGCAGCTGAAGTTGAACACCGTGCGGCGGCGTGCGCGCACCGGCAACTCGATGCCGGCCAGCGCCGCCACCCCGCGCGCCCAGGGGCCGGCGGCATTGACGAAGGCATCGGCCTCGAGGCGGCGGCCGTCGTCCAGCCGTGCGGCGCTCACGCGCGGGCCGTTGAGATCGAAGCCGATCACACGCGCCTTTTGCGGTTTAGCACCCAGCGCCACCGCCTTGCGCGCCAGCGCGCGGGCGAAGGCGTAGCCGTCGAACCAGCCCTCGCCGTCCAGCCCGAGGCTGGCCAGCGCGAGGTCCTCGACGTTCAGCCACGCGAAGCGCCGCGACAGTTCGTCCGGCGCCAGCAGCGCCACCGGCGCGTCCAGCGCGCGCTGCACCGCATGGTTGGCGCGCAGCACCGGCACGCCGGCCGCGCTGGCCAGGAACAGGTAGCCCGAGGGCACGTAGCCCAGGTCCACCGGCTCGCCGTCGACGCCCAACTCCGCCGTCGCGTCGGCCAGCATCGACTGGCCGAACTGCGACATGCGCACGTTGATGGCGTTCGAGAACTGCTGCCGGATCGAGCCGGCCGACAGCGCCGACGAGGCCTGCGCCAGACCGGGGTCGGGCTCGACCAGCAGCACCTCGACGCCGGCGCCACCCAGGCGCTTCAGGAACAGCGCGGTGGCCGAGCCGACCGCGCCGCCACCGACGATCGCCACCCGCATCGTCAGGCCGCCAGCAACTGGCGCAGCACGAAGGGCAGGATGCCGCCGTGCTGGTAGTAGTCGACCTCGATCGGCGTGTCGATGCGCAGGATCACCGGCACGCTCTGCGTGCTGCCGTCCGGGCGGTGCACCACCAGCTGCACCTCGCGCTGCGGCGCCAGCGGGCCTTCGATCAGCACGTCCAGCGTCTCGCGGCCGGTGAGGCCCAGGCTCTGCCAGCTGTCCTGCGGCTTGAACTGCAGCGGCAGCACGCCCATGCCCACCAGGTTGCTGCGGTGGATGCGCTCGAAGCTTCTGGCTACCACGGCCTTGATGCCCAGCAGTTGCGTGCCCTTGGCGGCCCAGTCGCGGCTGGAGCCGGTGCCGTATTCCTCGCCGGCCAGCACGATGGTGGGCACGCCTTCGGCGATGTAGCGCATCGCCGCGTCATAGATGGCCATGCGTTCGCCCGAGGGCTGGTGCACGGTGAGGCCGCCTTCCTCGTCGAGCATCTGGTTGCGGATGCGCACGTTGGCGAAGGTGCCGCGCATCATCACCTCGTGGTTGCCGCGGCGTGCGCCGTAGCTGTTGAAGTCTTCCTTCATCACGCCCTGGGCCTGCAGGTACAGCCCGGCGGGCGACGTGGCCTTGATCGAGCCGGCCGGCGAGATGTGGTCGGTGGTGATCGAGTCGCCGAACAGCGCCATCACCCGCGCGCCGCGCACGCTGGCGTTGGCATCGGCCGGCGGCTGCAGCGTGAAGCCGCTGAAGAACGGCGGCTGCGCGATGTAGGTGGATTTCGGCCAGCTGTAGACCTGGCCCGAGACGCCCTGGATCCTGTCCCACAGCTTGCCGGGCTGCTGCTTCACTTGCGCGTAATTCGCGCGATAGGCCTTCGGGTCCAGCGCATGCTTCATCAGCGCGTGGATCTCGTCGCTCGACGGCCAGATGTCGCCCAGGAACACCGGCCGGCCCTTGGTGTCGTGGCCCACCGGCTCGGTCATCAGGTCGCGTAGCACGGTGCCGGCGATCGCATAGGCCACCACCAGCGGCGGGCTGGCCAGGAAGTTGGCCTTCAGGTTCGGGTGGATGCGAGCCTCGAAGTTGCGGTTGCCCGACAGCACCGCGGCGCACACCAGGTCGTTCTGCGTGATCGCGGCGTTGATCTCCGGCGCCAGGTCGCCGGCATTGCCGATGCAGGTGGTGCAGCCATAGGCGGCGAGGCTGAAGCCCAGCCTGGCCAGCGGCTTCAGCAGCCCGGCCTTCTCGAGGTACTCGGTGACGATGCGCGAGCCCGGCGCCAGCGAGGTCTTGATGTGCGGCGCCACCTTCAGCCCGCGCGCCACTGCCTTCTGCGCCAGCAGCCCCGCGGCCAGCAGCACGCCCGGGTTGCTGGTGTTGGTGCAGGAGGTGATGGCCGCGATCAGCACGTCGCCGTTCTTCAGCGTCACGCCGGGGCCGGCGGCCACCGGCTGTGCCAGCTTGTCGGCCGGCTGCGCGAAGCCGGCCTCGGCCACCGGCGCGGTGAACAGGGTCTCGAAGCGCTGCGCCACCTGACCGATCTCGATGCGGTCCTGCGGCCGCTTCGGCCCGGCCAGCGAGGGCGCGACGGTGGACAGGTCGAGTTGCACCACCTGCGAGTAGTCGATGCTGCCCGCCTGCGGAATGCCCCACAGGCCCTGCGCGCGGAAGTAGGCCTCGAAGGTTTCCAGCTCGGCCGGCGTGCGGCCGGTGCCCTTCAGGTAGGCCAGCGTCTTGCCATCGACCGGGAAGAAGCCCATCGTCGCGCCGTACTCGGGCGCCATGTTGGCGATGGTCGCGCGGTCGGGCAGCGAGAGCGATTCGGTGCCGGCGCCGAAGAACTCGACGAACTTGCCCACCACCTTGGCCTTGCGCAGGATCTCGGTGACGGTGAGCACCAGGTCGGTGGCGGTGACGCCTTCGCGCAGCGCGCCGCTCAGCTCGAACCCCACCACATCGGGCGTCAGGAAGTACACCGGCTGGCCCAGCATCGCGGCCTCGGCCTCGATGCCGCCGACACCCCAGCCGACCACGCCGATGCCGTTGATCATCGTCGTGTGGCTGTCGGTGCCCACCAGCGTGTCGGGGTAGACCACCGCGTGCTTGCCCGCGGTCTTGTGCACGCCGCGCGCCAGGTACTCGAGGTTCACCTGGTGCACGATGCCGAAACCCGGCGGCACCACGCCGAAGGTGTCGAAGGCCTGCATGCCCCACTTCATGAACTCGTAGCGCTCGCGGTTGCGCTGGAACTCGAGCTTCATGTTCAGGTCGAGGGCCTTCGGCGTGCCGTAGTGGTCGATCATCACCGAGTGGTCGACCACCAGGTCCACCGGCACCAGCGGCTCGATGGCCTTGGCCGGGCGGCCCAGTGCCGCGGCCACGTTGCGCATCGCGGCCAGGTCGGCCAGCAGCGGCACGCCGGTGAAGTCCTGCAGCACCACGCGTGCGACGACGAAGGGGATCTCGTCCTTGCGCTCGGCCTGCGGTTGCCAGGCGGCCAGCTGGCGCACATGCTCGGCCATCACGCGCTGGCCGTCGCAGTTGCGCAGCACGCTCTCCAGCACGATGCGGATCGACACCGGCAGCCGGTCCAGCGGCTGTTTCAGCGCCCTGGCCAGCGCAGGCAGCGAGTAGAAGCCGCTCTCGCGGCCCGAGGCGGTGCGGAAGGTCTTCAACGTGCCCGCGAACGGGTGGGCAGGGGTACGGGCTGCGGCCATGGTGGTGTCCTCCGGTGGGTGCCGGAGGATTCTGGCAGTGGCCGCCGACCCTTCAAAGCGGATTGGTGTTCAGCAGCGCCACGCGTGCGGCCAGGGTCTGTGCCACGCCGGCCTTCACCGTCACGCTCTTGACCAGCACGCCCTTGCCGGCCACGAACCAGTTGGTGGTGGTGTTGCCGCTGGCGCTGTCGATGTGCTCGTAGCGGCAGGTGTCGTAGTCGCCCGCCTCGACGCTGACGCGCTCGTGGCCGATGTAGGTGACCGTCTCGGTCAGGCTCGAGCCGTAGGTGGCCGTGGTCGTCGGGATGTTCGGCGTCGAGTAGGTGGTGACGCGGGTGGTGGCGGTGGCCTGCGTGCTGGTGAGCGACTGGCCCTGCGGCAGCGCGTAGATGCGGTCCACCCACAGCGGCGAGTACAGCGTGGTGTAGTTGGTGGTGGCGATGTAGTCGTTGGTCGTCACCATGGTCGACGCCGTGGTGCCGTAGTGGGTGATCTCGCCATCGGCCGTCTTGCGGGTGTAGCGCTTCTCGCCATCGTCCACCGCCACCGGCAGGCCGTTCTCGAAAATGGTGCCCTTGCGACGGTAGACGCTCTCGTTGTAGCTCTGGCCCTGGAAGGTGGCCAGGCCGTTGAAGGCGGTCTCGATCGTCAGCGATCCGGTCGTGGGGCCGCTGAGGTCATAGGTCACCGAGACCACGTTGCCCGAGCTGGTGAGCATGTTCAGGTCGAAGCAGCCGTTGCTCGGGCCGGAGGGGCCAGGCCCGGGCTCGGTCGGGGTGATGTACTGCGTGAGCTGGCCCACGTACAGCGGCTGGTTGCCGAAGCTGCCGCCCATCACGTAGACGCCGTTCAGCACGTAGTTCGGGTCGGCCGTGACCACCACGCCGAGCAGCACCTTGCTGGAGTAGGCGCGGTAGCGGAACGGGCCGGAGCTGAGCGTGGGCTGGTGCTCGGGGAAGTAGCTCTTGAAGGCGGTCTCGCCATAGTTCATCAGCTGTTCGGCGGCCACGGCGGGCGCGACCGTGTCGGCACGTGCGGTCGGCACGGCCATGCAGGCCAGCAGCAGTGCGGCGGTGAGGGGGCGTTTCGACATGTGGTTCTCCTTGGCAAGGTGTCAGCGCGGTCTCCAGCGTAAGGGCCGCCCGGCCGCCACGGCGTAACAAAAACGAAAACGCCGGAAGGCGGGGGCCATCCGGCGTGGGCAATCGGCATGCCGGGCCGGGTGGGCCCGGCGTCACGCGGGGGTCAGATCTTCTGGCCGTTGAGCGTGATCGAGGTGGCCTGGATCAGCTGCGTCTTGCCCTGGACCGTGGCCGTGGATTTCGCCATCAGGCCGTTGCCGACGATGATCCATTGCGACGAGCTGCCATCGGTGGTGGTGTAGTCGAAGCGGCAGGTGTTGTAGGTGCCGGCGGGCACCGTCACCGTCTCGCGGCCGACGTACTTGATGGTCTGGTTCGTCACGCTGCTGGTGGACGGCAGGGGCGTCACGACCGGCGGGAAGCCGGGGATCGGCGAGGTCATGGTCGTGCTGCCGGTGGTTGTCACGTTGTACGACACCGTCAGCGACTCGCCGATGGCCAGCGCATAGATCTTGTCGACCCACGGCGGGGAGAACACGGACTTGGTTTCCGTGGTGCTGGTGACGCCCGCAATGTTGGTGGACGAGCTGAGCGTCAGACCATAGTGGGTGAGTTCGGCGTCGCCGGTGCGCTTGGCGTAGGCCTTGCCCTGGGTGTCGATGGCGGTCGAGATGCCGGCGATCGTGTTGGTGCCGGTGGTCTTGATCGAGGTCTCGGTGGCCTGCTGGCCCTCGAACGCGACCGTGCCGCCGACCAGCGTGTCGACGGTCTGCGTGCCGCTGACCGGTCCGCTGTAATCGAAGACCTCGACGACGTGCGTGCCCTGGGTGTCGGCCTTGCTCAGGTCGGCGCAGCCGTTGTTGGCGCCGGTGGGGTTGGTGTTGGGATCGGTCGGGGTGATGTAGTTGGTCAGCGGGCCGACGTCCAGCGGCGCATTGCCGAAGGCGCCGCCCATCACATAGACATGGTTCAGCGTGTAGGTCGCGTCCGCCTGGACCACCACGCCGAGCAGGATGCCGTTGCTGTAGGCCCGGTAGCGGAAGGGGCCGAAGGTCTGCGTCGTCGCGTGCTCGGGGAAGTACTGCGGCAGCGCGCCCTCGCCATAGTTCATCAATTGCTCGGCCGCCACCTCGGGTGCCACCACGTTGGTGGTGGCCTGCTGGGTCGAGAGTGCGCGCATGCGCAGCGCGCTCGCGGCAGCGACCTGCGGGCTCTCGGTACTGTCGCCGCCGCCGCAGCCGGCGAGCAGCGCAGCCGCGGCCAGCGCCAGCGCTTGATGCTTGATCAACACGTCCTGTCCTTTCTTGCTTGCGTCATGAACGCTGCATCGTAGCGCGCAGGGCTTCGGTCAGGAGTCCCAGGCTGTCGGCCAGGTGGGCCTTCGTTTCAGGGGATTGGCTGGTCGCGCCCTTGGCGATGGCGCTGCGCAGGTCGGCCTGCAGCTGCGTGGCATGCAGGCGCGCGAGGCTCAGCGCGTCGGGCGGCAGGTTGGCGGGCGAGCGCGTGAGCACGGCCTGCAGGCGCTTGAGGTATTCGCGCTGCAGGTTGCGCCGCAGGCGGTCGATGTCGGAGCCGGTCTTGAGCTCGCTCCAGACCGCCGTCTGCAGCGTGCCGTACACCTCGTTCAGCGAGATCAGCCCCTTGCGCTGCGCTTCGGGCACATAGCCCGGCAGGTCGAGCAGGCGCCGTGCGGTGGGGGCGGCCAGCAGTCGATCCAGTGCCACCAGCTGCACGCGCGCCACCGCGCCGGGAATGTTGATCGGCGTGCCGCGGTCGAATTCCTGGTAGTCCATCGTCAGCGAGCTCAGGAACTCCGGCTTGAAGCGGAAGCTGTCGGCGCTGAACAGGCCGGTGGCCAGGAACTGCAGCGCCTCGCGCTGCTTGGCCGGCTCCACCGGGCGCAGGCTGGCGCGCCCGGTGGTGCCGGGGATGTCGCGCACCGTGTACATGCCGCCGACGTACTTGCCCACCAGCTCGGCGGCGCGGAACAGCTGGTTGAAGCCGCCGAGGATGGAGCGCTGCTGGCGCAGCGGGTCGTCGCCGGGCTGCAGCTTGCGCACCTGCACGCGGTCCCACAGCTCCTGCGACAGCGCGAGCCGCTTCCGGAAGTAGGCCAGCGGATCGTCGCCCAGGTCGAATCGGTTGGCCAGCGGGTCCATGCCGTCGTAGGGACCGAAGCCGCCGGCATCGGTGTCGTCGGCATAGGCCAGCTGCGGCTCGGTGCTGCGCGCGGCAATGCGGCCCAGCTCGGCGGCTTCGTTCTCCGGCGCGATCGGCTTGTACGCGTATTCGATCGCCCAGTAGTCATAAGGGCCGAGCGTGGTGTCGTTGAGCGCGCCCTGCGGCTCGCCCTTGAGCGCCAGGTTGTAGCCGTTGTAGTCCATCACCGAGCCGGAGATGCCGTGTTGCTCGGTGAAGGCCTTGTCCTTCAGCTGCTCGCGCGTGACGGTGGTGGAGGCCTTGAAGTTGTGCTTCAGCCCCAGCGTGTGGCCCACCTCGTGCATGATGGTGTCCTTGATCACCGCCTGCACGAAGGCCTCGGCCTCGGGGCTGTCGGGCGCGATGTCGCCGCGGGCTTCCATCATGTCGAGCGCGAAGTCCATCTCCGCCGCCGCTTCCTGCGCATAGTGGCAATAGGCCGCTTCGTGGCCGGCGCCCCCATACGCGCCATCGAAGCCGCCGTGCACGCGCGCGGCCGCGCCGGCCGATGGACGCCCGATGTCCTCGACGATGAAGCGGCGCGAGCCGCGCGCGAAGACCTCGCTCATGCCGATGTCGGCATCCAGGATCTCGCCGCTGCGCGGATCGCTGCGCGAGGGGCCGATCGCGAAGCCGACGTCGGCGCCGACGAACCAGCGGATCGAGGCATGCGCGCCGTCCATGTTGTCCCAGTCGGCATCGTCGGGCTGCTGCTTGACGACCACCGCGTTCTTGAAGCCGATCTTCTCGAAGGCCTTGTTCCATTCCAGGATGCCGGCCTGCACCGAGGCGCGGTAGCGCTGCGGAATGTTCTTGTCGAGCCAGTAGGTGATCGGCGTCACCGGTTCGGACAGCGCCGCGGCCGGGTCCTTCTTCTCGAGCCGCCAGCGCTTGAGGTAGTGCACGCGCGGGTTGGCCTTCAGGTCGGCGCTGAGGTCGTTGAAGGCCTCGGAGAAATGGCCGATGCGTGGGTCGGGAATGCGCGGGCGCATCACGGTGGCCGGCAGCGGCTGGAAGCTGTAGACGTAGCTGACGAACAGGCTGCGCGGATCGGGCACCGTCGTCGGGGGCGTGGGCACCGGCACCGGCGCGGGCACCAGCGGCGGCGCCGGGATGCGCGCCGTGGCGAAGTGCAGGCGCGCCGTCAGCGTGGTGATGCCGGCATCGGCGCGCGCGGCCTCGAAGTACGAGTTGCCGCGGTCCAGGCCGAAGGGCAGGCGGTAGGCCGCCTCGAGCTGCGTGGAATAGCCCGGCACGTCGCTCAGCAGCAGCGGCGCGGCGTCGACGAGGAAGCTCTTGCGCTCGGGATGTTCGGCACTGGCCACGGTGACCGAGCCGATCAGGCTGGGCGAGAAGGCCTGGTCGACCGAGCGCTTGCCATCGCCCTCGGCGCGGAACTTGGTGTTCAGCGCCACCAGCTGCAGCTGGTTGCCGATGCGATGCCACTCGACCATGCCGCCGCCGGCCATCTGGCTGGCGTACAGCCCGCGCTCACCGACCGAGCTGGCGATGTTGACGCTGAACAGCAGCGGCTTGTTCAGCGCCGCGCTCGGGATTTCGAGCCACACCTTCTCGTCCTTGCGCCAGATCGGGAAGTAGCCGTCCTGGCGCTTGGCGTCCTTGATCACCTCGTTGAAGGGCTTGGGCGCCGTCGGGTCGGGGCGCGCGCCGGCCGGGGCGCTGGCGCCGTTGGCCGGGCCCGAGGCGGCGGCCGCAGGGCCTGCCGCGGCCTTGGCCGGCGTGGCGGTGGCGACCGTGGTGGTGCCTGCGGAAGTGCCTGCAGCGGCACCCGCAGGCGTGCCCGCCGTTGGCGTGGCACAGGCGCTGATCAGCAGCACGGCGCCGGCGATGGCGGACAGGCGACAGGCGCCGGACAGGGAAAGGGGGGTGGCAAGGCTCATGGGGCGGGGGCCAGGGAAAGATCAAACGCGCGACTTTCCGGTGCCGGCCGCCCCACCGTCAAGCTGGAGAACCGCAGCTCAGGCGCCGAATGGCGCACTTCGTCGCATCGCGTGCCGGGTTCGCGGGTTTGCCCGTAGGGGCGCTCAGCGACCCGTGAAGCGTGGCGGCCGCTTCTGCGCGAACGCGGCCTGGCCCTCGCGCAGGTCTTCACTGCCGGCGCACAGCGCGGCACGGGCGGCCAGGCGCTCGAGGTCGAATTCGCCGCGGGCGATCTCGTCGAGCGAACGCTTCATGCCGTTGACGGCCAGCGGCGCGCCGGCGCGGATGGCGTCGACCAGCACCTGCACGCGGCCGTCAAGCTCGGCGGCGCTGGCCGCTTGATCGAGGTAGCCGATGTGCAGCAGCTCCGGCGCGTGCAAGGTGTCGGCCAGCAGGAACATGCGCTTGGCGGCGGCCAGGCCCAGGCGCGAGACGTAGCGCCGCAGACCGTTCGGGTAGTAGTGCAGGCCCAGGCGCGCCGCCGGCATGCGCAGCGTCATCGTGTCCAGCCCGATGCGGAAGTCGCAGGCCAGCGCCAGGTCGGTGGCGCCGCCGTAGACGCTGCCGTTGAGCCGGCAGATGGTGGGCATCGGCAGGGCCTCGATCGCATCGACGGTCTGCTCGAACCGCTGCGGGCCGCTGTGCGCGTCGGCATCCAGGTCGCCCAGGTGGTAGCCGGCACAGAAGCTCGGGCCGGAGGCGGTGAGCAGCACCACGCGCACCTCGGGCTGCCCGGCCAGCGCCTGGCAATGCGCCTGCAGGGCGGCCAGGTCTTCGCGGTGCAGGCGGTTGTGGTGCGCCGGGCGGTTCAGCATGATCGTGGCGCAGCCGTCGACCACGGTGCAGTGCGGCGGGCCGGCGGGCAGCTCGTGCGTCATGCGGCGTCCTCCGTGCCGCCGGCCGCGGCCGGCGCGGCGCAGGCTTCGGTGCGCAGGCCGGCCAGGTAGGCGCGCAGCACCTGGCGGCCCACCCGTACCAGGTCGAAGGCCTGCGGGTCGAGCATCCAGTTCTGGATCAGCCCGTCCACCAGCGCATGCAGGCCCAGCGCGATGCTGCGCGCCGGCGCCCGGCGGCCGATGATGCCGCGCCGCGCGGCCTGCTTGAGCATCAGCTCGACCTGGTCGAGGCACTGGTTGCGGTTGAGCAGGTGGCGGTCGCGCACCGCCTGCAGTTCGTCGACGTACTCGACCTTGTGCGTGGCGATCTCGAACACGCGCCGTGTCGGTGCATGGTGCACCGTGAGGCGCAGGGCCTGCACGAAGCGGTCTTCGATGAAGGCCAGCGGGTCCTGGTCCGGCGGCAGTTCTTCGCCGATGGCCAGCGACTCTTCCAGTGGCAGCGTGGCCCGCTCCATCATCGCGTTGAACAGGTCGGCCTTGTCCTTGAAGTGCCAGTAGATGGCGCCGCGCGTCAGGTCGGCGGCCTGGGCGATGTCCTGCAGCGAGGTGCGCGATACCCCGTGCTGCTGGAACAGCAGCTCGGCGGCATCAAGAATGCAGTGGCGGGTGGCGAGGGCTTCGTCTTTGGTGCGGCGGGCCATGGTGATGACCTCCAGGAGCGGACCTCCGGGGGGAATTCCAACGGATGTGCGGACGATCGTCTTTCTCGCAAGACCTTGCACCGCATGCGGGAATCATACATTCATGAATGTATGTAAACTCCGCCGCCTGTGCGAATGGAGGCTAGGGTTTTCATGAGTGCGATCAATGTGAATCGTCGCGTTTCGATGTATGGGGCCGTGCTGGCGCTGACCAGCGTGGCCGTGGCCGTGCTGCTGACCGGCTGCGGCCCGTCCGGTGCCCAGCCCGGCGGCCATGGCGGCCCGCCGCCGGCACCGGTGGTGGTGGAAAAGGTGGTGCCGGCCGACGTGCCGGTGGTGTACGAGTACGTGGGCCAGACGGTCGGCTCGCGCGAGGTGGAAGTGCGTGCCCGCGTGGCCGGCATCCTGCAGCAGCGCAACTTCACCGAAGGTGCGCCGGTGCGCAAGGGCCAGTCGCTCTACACGCTGGACCTGGCGCCGTTCCAGGCCGCGCTGAACCGGGCCGACGCCGACCTGGCGGCGGCCGAGGCGCGCCAGGCGCAGGCCGCGCGCACGCTGGCGCGCCTGAAGCCGCTGTGGGACGCCAAGGCGGTGAGCCAGAAGGAATACGACGACGCCGCCTCGGCCGAGCAGATCGCCCGCGCCGACGTCAAGGGCGCGCAGGCGCGCCGCACCGAGGCCGCTCTGAATGTGGGTTATGCCCGGGTCGAGGCGCCGATCGCCGGCGTGGCCGGCCGCTCGCAGGTGTCCGAGGGCACGCTGGTGGCCGGCCCCGAGACGCTGCTGACCACGCTGGTGCAGACCAACCCGATCAAGGTCCGCTTCGGCCTGGCCGACAACGACCAGCAGCGCTGGCGCTCGGAAGGTGCCAGCGGCGCGCTGAAGCTGCCCGCCGGCGAGGCCTTCGAGGTCGAGGCCAAGCTGGCCGACGGCAGCCTGTACAGCCGCAAGGGCAAGCTGATCTTCTCCGACACGCGCATCTCGGGCAGCACCGGCACCATCGAGGCCGAAGCCGAACTGCCGAACCCCGACGGGCAGTTGAAGCCAGGCCAGTTCGTGCGCGTGCGCCTGCTGGGTGCGAAGCGGCCAAATGCGGTGAAGGTGCCCACCCGCGCGGTGCTGGAAGGCCCGCAGGGCAAGTTCGTGTACGTCGCGGCCGACGGCAAGGCGATGCCGAAACCAGTGCAGGTGGGTGACCAGCTGGCCGACGGCTGGGTCATCCGCTCGGGCCTGGCCGCGGGCGATGCGGTGATCGTCGACGGCATGGCGCGCATCTTCTTCCCCGGCGCGCCGATCCAGGTCGGCGCACCGGGGCAGGCCGGCGGGGCACCGGGCCAGGGCGGCGGCGCAGCGGCGCCAGCGGCCTCGGCGGCGAAGCCGGCAGCATCGAAGTAAGCGGGGGCGCGCATGTTCTCCCGCTTCTTCATCGACCGGCCGATCTTCGCGGCCGTGCTGTCCATCTTCTTCGTCATCGCGGGCCTGTCGGCGATGCGGGTGCTGCCGATCGCGCAGTACCCGGAAATCGCGCCGCCGGTGGTCTCGGTGGTCGCGGTCTACCCTGGCGCCAGCGCCGAGGTGATCGAGCAGACCGTGGCCGCGCCGCTGGAGAACGCGATCAACGGCGTCGAGCACATGATCTACATGGGCTCGACCTCCACCTCCAACGGCATCGTCACGATCCAGGTCACCTTCGACATCGGCACCAACGTCGACCAGGCCGCGCAGCTGGTGAACAACCGCGTCAAGCAGGTCGAATCGAAGCTGCCGCAGGAAGTGCGGCGCCAGGGCGTCACGGTGGAGAAGGGCTCCTCGGCCTTCCTGCAGGTGCTGGCCTTCTTCTCGCCCGACGATTCGCGCAGCGACCTCGAGATCAGCAACTACGTGACGCTGAACGTGCTGGACGCGATCAAGCGCGTGCCCGGCACCACCAATGTGCAGATCTTCGGCGCCAAGGACTACGCGATGCGGATCTGGCTCAAGCCCGACCGCCTGGCGCAGCTGAAGTTGAGCACCAGCGACGTGGCGCGCGCCATCAACGAGCAGAACGCGCAGTTCGCCGCCGGCAAGGTCGGCCAGTCGCCGACCGGCGGCGCGCAGGAGATGGTCTACACCATCACCACGCAGGGCCGGCTGTCCGAGCCGCAGCAGTTCGAGGAGATCATCGTCCGCGCCGATGCCAACGGCAGCACCGTGCGGCTGAAGGACGTGGCCCGTGTCGAGCTGGGCTCGAAGGACTACGACTTCATCGGCCGCATCAACGGCAAGCCGGCCACGCTGGTGGGCGTGTTCCTGCAACCGGGCGCCAACGCACTGGACGTGGCCAAGGAGGTCGAGAGCACCGTCGCGGCCATCGAGCCGCGCTTCCCGAAGGGCCTCACCTACTCCATCCCGTACGACACCACGCGCTTCGTGAAGGTGTCGATCGAGGAAGTGGTGAAGACCCTGGCCGAGGCCATGGTGCTGGTCATCGCGGTGGTGTTCCTGTTCCTGCAGAACTGGCGTGCCACGCTGATCCCGCTGGTGGCGGTCCCGGTCTCGCTGATCGGCACCTTCGCCGGGCTGCTGCTGCTGGGCTACTCGATCAACACGCTCACCTTGTTCGGCATGGTGCTGGCCATCGGCATCGTGGTCGACGACGCGATCGTGGTGCTCGAGAACATCGAGCGCCACATGCAGGAAGACCACATGACGGCGCGCGAGGCCGCGATCCGCGCGATGCGCGAGGTCTCGGGTCCGGTGGTGGCCATCGTGCTGGTGCTGTGCGCGGCCTTCGTGCCGATCGCCTTCCTCGGCGGCCTGACCGGCGAGCTGTACCGCCAGTTCGCGGTGACGATCGCCATCGCGGTGGTCATCTCGGGCATCGTCGCGCTGACGCTGACGCCTTCGCTGTGCGTCATCATCCTGAAGCGCGGCCACCACGCGCCGGGGCGCTTCTTCAGCTGGTTCAACGACGCGTTCCACCGCGTCACCGGCGGCTACGTGCGCGGCGTGGGCTTCATGGTGCGGCGTGCCGGCATCGGCCTGCTGATGTTCGCCGGCATGGTGGCGCTCACCGCCGGGCTGTTCCGCATCACGCCCGGATCGCTGGTGCCCGAGGAAGACCAGGGCTTCTACATCTCGGCGGTGATCCTGCCCGACGGCGCCTCGCTCCAGCGCACCGACAAGGTGGTGGGCGAGGTGATCCAGGCCATCAAGAGCAACCCGTTCAACAAGGACGTGGTGGCCTTCACCGGCTTCGACTTCCTGGGTGGCGGCTACCGCAACAACGCGGCGACGATCTTCGTCACGCAGACGCCGTGGGACGAGCGGCCGGTGCCGGTGCAGGCGCTGGTGGGCGAGCTGTTCATGAAGACCGCGGGCATCAAGGAGGCGCTGGTGCTGGCCTTCAACCCGCCGCCGATCTTCGGCCTGGGCACCGCGGGTGGCTTCGAGTTCTACATCCAGAACCGTGGCGAAGGCGGCGCCAAGCGCCTGGCCGAGGTGATGCAGCAGTTCCAGGGCGCGGCCTCGCAGAGCAAGCTGCTCGGCATGGTGCAGAGCCTGTGGCGCGCCAGCTCGCCGCAGCTGTCGGTGGAGGTCGACCGCGAGAAGGCCAAGGCGCTGGGCGTGCCGGTGGACGAGCTGTTCAACAGCCTCGCCTCCACGCTGGGCAGCTACTACGTCAACGACTTCAACAAGTACGGGCGCGCCTGGCAGGTGCTGATGTCGGCCGACGCGCCCTACCGCAAGCGGCCGGACGACATTGGCCGCATGTGGGTGCGCTCCAACACCGGGCAGATGGTGCCGGTCTCGGCGCTGGCCACGGTGCACTACTCGTCAGGGCCGGAGACGCTGGACCGCTTCAACAACCTGCCGGCGGTCAAGCTGTTCGGCCAGGGCGCGCCGGGCGTCAGCTCGGGCCAGGCGATTGCCGAGGTCGAGCGCATCGCGAAGCAGGTGCTGCCGCCGGACTTCAGCTTCGACTGGGGTGGCGCGTCCTATCAGGAAAAGCGCTCGTCCGGCACCTCGGGGCTGGCGCTGGGACTGGGCGCGTTGATGGTGTTCCTGATCCTCTCGGCGCAGTACGAGAAATGGTCGCTGCCGATCTCGGTGCTGTTCGCGGTGCCCTTCGGCATCTTCGGCGCGCTGGCGGCGGTGTTCCTGCGCGGCTACACCAACGACGTGTACTTCCAGATCGGCCTGGTCACGTTGATCGGCCTGGCGGCAAAGAACGCGATCCTGATCGTCGAGTTCGCGGCGCAGAAGGCGCATGAGGGCATGAGCGCCTCGGCCGCGGCGCTGGAAGGCGCACGGCTGCGCTTCCGGCCGATCATCATGACCTCGCTGGCCTTCATCCTCGGCGTGCTGCCGCTGGCCTTCTCCACCGGCGCGGGCGCCGCGGCGCGCAAGTCGGTGGGCACCGGCGTGATGGGTGGCATGCTGGCGGCCACCTTCCTGGCGATCTTCTTCGTGCCGATGTTCTTCAAGGTCATCACCGCGCGCAAGCTGCGCGAGCACCGCAGCACGGCCGAGATGCAGGCCGAGGCACAGCATGTGCACGAGGCGCACACCCGCTCGACGCACCATCCCACGATGCACGGCTCGCCAGGCGGCGGGGCCGCGCCCGGCACGACGCAAGGAGAATCGGCATGAAGCGGCAGATCACGACGATCGCGCTGGCCGCGAGCGCCGCGCTGCTCGGCGCCTGCGCGGTGCCGGGCCCGGCTCCGAAGGATCCGCCGGCGCTCGAGCAGCCGGCCGGCGGCGCGGTGACGGTGGCGCCGGACTGGTGGAAGCGCTTCGGCGACGCGCGCATCGACGCGCTGGTCGACGAGGCGCTGGCCCACAACCGCGACCTGGCGCGTGCAATGGCGCGCATCGACGAATCGCGCGCCTTGCTGCGCGGCGCACTGGCCGAGCGCTGGCCGGCGGTGAGCGCCTCGCTCGCCGGCACGCGGGCGCGCGTGACGGAGAACGGCAGCGTGCCGCTGGGCGGCGCCTCGCCGCTCGGCAACGACTTCCGCGCCGCGCTGAACGTCAGCTACGAGGTGGACCTGTGGGGGCGCGTTGCCAGCAGCAGCGCAGCCGCGCGCGACGAGCTGCTGGCCGGCGAGTTCGCCCGCGACACGCTGCGCACCGCGCTGGCCGCTCAGGTGGTGCAGGGCTATGCCACGCTGCAGGGCCTGGATGCTCAGATCAGGATCTATCAGGAAGTGCTGAAGTGGCAGCGCGAGAGCCTGCGCCTGCAGGGCCTGCGCATGAAGGCGGGCGAGCTGGCCGAGCTGGACTGGGTGCAGCTGGAAGCCGAGCTGCTGAACAGCGAGCTGCAGCTGCCGAAGCTCGAGCGCGCGCGCGGCGAAGCCGAGCGTGCGCTGGCACTGCTGCTGGGCCGCTCGCCGAAGGCGCTGGTGGAGCAGGGGGTCGAGCGCGCTGATGCGCCGAACGGCGGCGCGCAGGCGCTGCCATCGGGCCTGCCGTCCGACCTGCTGTTGCGCCGGCCCGACGTGCAGGCTGCCGAGGCGCGCCTGCGGGCTGCCGGTGCGCGGGTGGATGCGGCGCGCGCGGCCTACTTCCCGTCCATCACGCTGAGCGCCGGGCTGGGGCAGGAGAGCAGCCAGCTGTCCAGGCTGTTCGACGGCCCCTCGCTGATCTGGAACGTCGCTGCCGCGCTGGCGCAGCCGATCTGGAACGCCGGCCGCATCGATGCACAGGTCGAGGCCACGCGCGCGCGCCAGGCGCAGATCGAGCTCGACTACCGCGACGCGGTGACGGCCGCCTTCAAGGAGGCGCGCGACGCGCTGGCCGCGCATGGCGAGGCGCAGGCCAGCCTGACCAGCAGCCGCAAGCGCGCCGAGGCGCTGACGCGGGCAGCCGACCTGACGCGGCTGCGCTTCCAGGGGGGCGAATCGAGCCGGCTGCAACTGATCGACGCCGAACGCCTGGCCCTGCTGGCACAGCTGCAGGCCGCTGATGCGCAGCGCGCGGTGGTGGCGGCGCAGGCCGAACTTTTCCGCGCGCTGGGCGGCGGCTGGCAGAAGCCGGGCCTGGCGACGGCCGCACGCTGATAGGGCCGCCCGCACACGCTGCGCGGGCGGCGCGGGCGGCCGCTTGATCAGCGGCAAGGGCCGTGCACAATGCGCGGCTTTTGCTGCCGTTCCGCCATGCTGCCGTTCCGTGCCGTCTCCGCTCATGTTGCGCGTTGGGCCCTGCTGCTGCCGGCCGTGTGCGGCCTGCTGTCCGCGCTGCCGGCGCTGGCCCAGCCGCCCGGGGCCATGCCCATCGGCGAGAGCCCGATCGTCGCGGTGCGACTGCAGCCTCACGAGCACCTGAAGCTCGACGGCAGCCTCTCGCACCTGGCCTGGCAGCGCGCGCCGGTGTTCAAGGACTTCGTGCAGAAGTTTCCCGAGACTGGCGCCGCGCCGAGCCGCGAGACCCGCGTGCAGGTGCTGTTCGACGAGCATGCGATCTACGTCGGCGTCACCGCACTGGACGACCATCCGGACGAGATCCGCGCACCGCTGGTGCGGCACGACCAGGTCAACCGCACGCAGGATTTCATCGTCGTCTACCTCGATCCGATCGGCACGCGCCAGTCGGCGCAGTTCTTCCGCGTGAACGCCGCGGGCAGCACGGCCGACGGCATCCAGAGCGCCAGCGACGACAGCGAAGACTTCACGCCCGATTTCGATTTCGATGCGGCCGCGCGGCGCACGCCGCAGGGCTACACGGCGGTGTTCCGCATTCCCTTTGCTTCGCTGCGCTTTGCCACCGGCGACCAACCGGCCTGGCGCATCATGGTCGGGCGGCGCATCCCGCGCGAGCAGTTCTACCTGGAAACCTCGGTGCTGATCCCGCGCGAGGCGCCGAGCTTCATCGCGACGATCCAGCCGCTGCGGGGCGTGGAGCTGCCACAGCACGACCAGTTCCTGACCATCCGACCCAGCCTGACCCTGCGCACGCAGCGCCAGCAGGCGGCCGACGGCACGCGCAGCCATGACAGCGGCGCCGACGCCTCGCTCGACCTGAAGTGGCGCCCGCGCGCCGAGTGGGTGATCGACGCGACGCTGAACCCCGACTTCTCGCAGGTGGCGCTGGACGTGCCGCAGCTGGCCGGCAACACTCGCTTCGCGTTGTCTTTCGATGAGAAGCGGCCGTTCTTCTTCGAGTCGGCCGACCTCTGGCGTTCGCCCTCCAATGCGGTGTACACGCGCAGCTTCACCGAGCCGCGCTGGGGCCTGCGCAGCACCTGGCGCGGCCAGTCGCTGGCCGGCAGCGCGCTGGTGGTGGACGACCGCGGCGGCGGCCGGGTGCAGCTGCCAGGGCCCTATGCCACTGAATTTGCCGAACAGCCCGCGTCCAGCGCGCTGGTGGCGCGGCTGCGCCACGACTTGGGCGCCTTGCAGTGGGGCGGCCTGGCCGCGGTGCGGCGCTACGAGGGTGGTCGCGGCGCGAACCAGGTATTCGGCCCGGATGTGGCGTGGCAGATCGACGAGTTCTGGCGCATGCGCGCGCAGTGGCTGCATTCGGACACCACCGCGCTGCCCGATGGGCACGGCGGCCTGGCCAAGGGCCCGTCGCTGGCCGGCGACCGCTGGGTCCTGGCCGGCACGCGCCGCACCGAGGACACCGAGGTGTCGCTCACCTTGGACGATATCGGCGCCGGCTTCCGGCACGACAGCGGCTTCGTCTCGCAGAACGGCGTGCGCATGACGCAGTGGTTCCTCGGCAAGGGCTGGCAGCCGCTGGGGCCGTTCAACGAGTTCTGGCTCAACCTGCACGTGGACCTGGCCGAGGACAAGCGCCTGGGCCAGCGCATCCAGCGCAGCGTGTACCCGGGCTTCTGGCTGGTGGGCGCGCACAACCTCGACTGGACGCTGCAGTGGCACGGCTGGTCGCAGCTGCGCCAGGCGGCCACGGCGCCGCTGCTGGACGAGCGCTACTGGAAGACCGAGCTGGTGGTGACGCCGGCGGCCTGGTTCCCGTTCCTCACGCTGTCGGGCCGCGTCGGCCGGGTGTCCGACCCCGAGGCGCTGAAGCTGCGCCAGGGCGGCGATGCCACCGTGATCCTGACCACGCGGCCGCTGGCCCGGCTGGAGTTCGAGCCGCAGTTCCGCACCGCCTGGTACCGGCAGGACGGCCAGCGCCTGTACCGCGAGACCGCGGCCCAGGTGCTGGCGGTGTGGCACTTCGATGCCCGCCAGACGCTGCGCGCCATCGTGCAGCGCACCACCGCCGATCGGCGGGCCGAAGCCGGCATTGCCGCGTGGCAGGACGCCGGCACGCAGGGCTCGTTGACCTATGCCTTCCGCAAGTCGGCCGGCAGCGTGCTGTACGTCGGCGCCAGCCGCTCGAAGCAGGGCTATGCGCAGGTCGCGCGCGGCAACGAGCTGTTCGTCAAGCTGCAGGTCGACGTCGACGAACTGCGCGGGCTGTACTGAATCGCCGCCCCGGGGCACACTCGCCGCTTCATTCCCCTGAACGGCAGCGAGAGGAGACCCGCGATGATCAAGTCCGGCATCGACCAGCAGGCGCTGATCGACCAGTTTTCCCAGGCCAGCGCGAAGACGGCCGAGCAGCTGCAGCAGGCCGTCTACCAGGCCACGCTGGGCGCGCTGCAGGGCCGCGAGCTGAGCCTGAAGAACATCCGCAGCGTGCTCGGCGCGGTGACCCAGGCCGCCAGCAGCGGCGTGGCGCAGAACGCGCTGGCCGGGGTCGATGCCGACGCGCTGCTGGAACGCGCCGTGGCCGGCATGGACGACGCGCTGCTGAAGGCAGTGGAGGCCAACCGCGTGGCGCTCAAGCAGTTCGCCGACAAGGGCGTGGACCTGCGCGAGACCCACCTGAAGAAGGCGCTGGCCGACCTGGAGAAGTTCGAGGACATGCTGATCGGCGTGGTGCAGAAGGGCGCCGGCGCCGCCGGCGACCCGATGGCCGGCGCCTGGGGCCAGGTGCTGGACAAGCTGCAGCTCAAGGGCACGATGAGCGGCACCCAGGCCAGCGAAGCCGCGCAGCAGTTCATGACGCAGATGCAGACCGCCATGCGCGACAGCCGCAGCGCCAGCCTGAAGGCCGCGCAGGCGCTGGCCGAGAGCTATGGCGCGCTGGTCAGCGGTGTGCTGATCGGGCTGTCCGATGCGCTGCAGCAGGGTGGCGGTGGCGCGGCGGCTGCGCCGGCGGCCAAGGCGGGCCGCAAGCGCCCCGGTTGATCGCAGCCCACCCCCAAAGGGGGGAGTCCCCCCACGGGGGGATCGCCGCGCGGCGGGCGACTGCCTACGCTCTCGGTCCATTGCCGGCCTTCAGCCCGGCCTCAGGAGGAGAGCGATGGACCATCGTGAGGGAACGAGCGCCGGGTTGACGCGGCGGCAATGGTGTGTGGCGGTCGGCGGCAGCATGGCCGCCGGCCGGTCCACCGCCCGGGGGGCGCGGCACGATGCCCTGGCCCTGCCGCTGGCACAGGAATGGGTGCCGGGCACCGACCCGGCCGGCTGGCTGGTGAGCGAGAAGTACGACGGCGTGCGTGCGCTGTGGGACGGGCGGCGGCTGTGCTTCCGCAGCGGCCGGCCGATCGGTGCGCCGGACTGGTTCACCGCCCGGCTGCCGGCGCAGCCGCTGGATGGCGAGCTGTGGCTGGCGCGCGGTGGCTTCGAGACCTTGTCGGGCATCGTGCGCAGCCGCCAGCCGGACGACGAGGCCTGGCGCAAGCTGAGCTACCAGGTGTTCGAGTTGCCGGGCGGCGGCGGCACCTTCGCCGAGCGCGCGGTGAGTCTGCGGCAGCTGGTCGCGGCGCAGGGCTTCGCTGCCTTGCGGGCGGTGGCGCAGCAGCCAGTGGCCGACGCCGCAGCGCTGCAGCGCCGCCTCGACGCCGTGGTGGCCTCCGGCGGAGAAGGCCTGGTGCTGCACCAGGCGCTGGCGCCTGAAGTGAGCGGCCGCACGCCGCTGCTGTGCAAGTTCAAGCCGCAGCAGGATGCGGAAGCCGTGGTCATCGGTCATCTCGCGGGCCGCGGCCGGCTGGCCGGGCAGACGGGCGCGCTGCTGGTGCAGGCCGATGATGGCCGCCGCTTCCAGCTCGGCAGCGGCCTGAGCGATGCCCAGCGCGCCGCGCCGCCGGCCATCGGCCGCCGCGTGACCTATGCCTACCAGGGCCTCACCGCCCAGGGGCTGCCGCGCTTCGCCAGCTTCGTGCGGCTGGCGCCGTCCTTCTGATGGCCCGCCTTGCCGCCCTGCTATCGTGCCGGCCATGAGCGATTTGAGTTTCTTCTGGCACGACTACGAGACCTTCGGCCGCGTGCCGCGGCGCGACCGGCCGGCGCAGTTCGCCGGCCTGCGCACCGACGCCGAGCTGAACGAGATCGGCGAGCCGGTGATGATCTACTGCCAGCCGCCGCTGGACATGCTGCCGGACCCCGAATCGTGCCTGCTCACCGGCATCCTGCCGCAGCATTGCCAGCAGCACGGCCTGCCCGAGCACCAGTTTGCCGCCCGCATCGAGGCCGCGCTGGCCCAGCCCGGCACCGTGGGCGTGGGCTACAACACGATCCGCTTCGACGACGAGGTGACGCGCCACCTGTTCTGGCGCAACCTCTACGACCCCTATGCGCGGGAATGGCAGAACGGCTGCGGCCGCTGGGACCTGCTGGACACGGTGCGCTGCGCCTATGCGCTGCGGCCCGAAGGCATCGAATGGCCGAAGCATGACGATGGCCGCATCTCATTCAAGCTGGAGCACTTGAGCGTCGCCAACGGCTTGCTGCACGAGGCGGCGCACGATGCGCTGTCGGACGTGCGGGCCACCATCGCGCTGGCGCGGCTGATCCGCGAGCGCCACCCGAAGCTGTTCGAGTTCTGCCTGCAGCTGCGCAAGAAGGAGGCGGTGTGGCAGCAGATCGGCAGCGGCAAGCCCTTCCTGCACATCTCGGGCATGTACCCGGCCGAGCGCGGCTGCCTGGGCCTGGTGTGGCCGCTGGCGCCGCACCCGACGAACAAGAACGAACTGATCGTCTGGGACCTGGCGGCGGACCCGGCCGAGCTGGCGGACCTGTCGGCCGCGCAGGTGCGCGAGCGCATGTTCGTGCGCCGCGAAGACCTGCCCGAGGGTACCGAGCGGCTGCCGATCAAGACCATCCACATCAACAAGTCGCCGGTGGTCATCGGCAATTTGAAGACGCTGAGCCCGGCGATGGCCGAGCGCTGGCAGCTCGACATCGCGCAGGGCCTGCGCCATGCCGAGACCGCGCAGCGCGTGGCCGCCACGACTATGGGGCTGTGGGCAGACGTCTATGCCCGCGAGCCGCGCGCGGAGCCGGCCGATGTCGATGAAGACCTGTACGGCGGCTTCCTCGGCCAGGCCGACCGCCGCACGCTGGACCGCCTGCGCAGCCTGCCGCCCGAACAGCTGGTGAGCAAGCGCCCGGCCTTCGAGGACGAGCGCCTCGAGGAACTGCTCTTCCGCTACCGCGCCCGCAATTTCGCCAGCCTGCTCGATGCCGACGACCAGGACCGCTGGCAGCGGCTGCGCCACGCCCGCCTGCACGAAGGCGCCGGTGGGCTGACGACGCTGGGCCAGTTCTTCGACCGCATCGACGCGCTCAACGAGGACGCCGACGAGCGCGGGCAGGAGATCCTGGGCGAGCTTTACGACTGGGCCGAGCAGATCGCGCCGGAATCCGACTAGGCCGCAAAATGAGCGGCCCAGCCGGCTAGCTCATGAAACCCAGGTCCGGCGTCGAGAAGTAGCCCAGGTTCGGAAACACGCTGGCCATCTGCGTGGCGCTGACGCCGAACCACTTGGCCAGCGTGGCGCCGTACTGGTCCAGCGAGGTGCTGGGCAGCAGCGCGCCGCGGCTGCCGGCATCGTCCGGCCCGCCCAGCGCCGGGAACGGGAAGCTGCCGTAGACATTGCCGCCGCGCACCGCGCCGCCCATGATCAGGTGGTGGCTGCCCCAGCCATGGTCGCTGCCGGAGCCGCTGGGCTGCAGCGTGCGGCCGAAGTCGCTTTCGGTGAAGGTGGTGACGCCGTCGGCCACGCCCAGCTCGACCGTCGCGGTGTAGAACGCGCTCATCGCTTCGGCCAACTGGCGCAGCAAATCCATCTGCTGCCAGCTCTGGCCCGAGTGGGTGTCGAAGCCGTCCAGCGAGCAGAAGAACACCTGGCGTGCCATGCCGGTGGTGGGCCGCAGCTTGATGATCTTGGCCACCTGCAGCAGCTGCTGGCCGATGCTGGTGCCGGGGAACGGCGTGCTGACGGTGGCCGCGCCGGCACCCGAGAGCAGGCTGTTCAGCGAGATCGCGTCCTGCCGTACCTTGTTGGCCGACTGGATCAAGGTCATGCCGCTGTCCATCGTCAGCAGGCTGTTCAGCGCGTTCCTGCGCGCGGCGGCGGCGGTGTCGGGCCACACGTTCATGCCGTCGGCGCTGAGGTCGAAACCTGGGATCAGGCTGGCCGACTGCACCACGTTGCCGGCACAGAACAGCGCATTGCCGGCCATCGAGATCGAGGCCGGGAAGCGCGAGGTGCCATTCTGCGATTGCAGCTGGTCGGCCGCGCGGCCGGCCCAGCCGGTGCCGCCGGAGCCGTTGGGGTCGCCGGCCTGCATCTGCACGATCTGGTCGCTGTGCGAGAACAGCTGCGTGGGCGCCTTCACCGAACCGTCGAGGTACTGCTGGCGCGTCATCGGCCGCGCCAGCATGCCCACGTTGGCCAGCACCGCCAGCTTGCCCTGGCCCCACAGCGGCACGATGGCGTTCAGGCCGCTGTTGAAGCCATAGGGCACGCCGCCGGGCGTGGCCACCTGCACCAGCGTGGCGTCGTTGCCCGGCAGCGCCAGGCCACCGCGGATGCTCTTGTACGCGTTGTACGCGGCCGTGGACATCGGCACCACGGTGTTGTGGCCGTCGTTGCCGCCGAACAGGAAGATGCACACCAGCGCCTTGTACGGGCTGGCCGATTGCGCCTGCGCCGCCGAGCCCAGCGCTGCGGCGCCGAGCAGCGCGCTGGCTTCGCGCAGGAAGCGGCGGCGGGTGCGGGTGACGAGAGGGGAGTGGTCGTGACGCATGGCGGGCCCCGGTCAATATTGCACGGCGTGCTGGCCGGACAGCAGCGTGAGGTACAGCGCGGTCCACGCGCGGTTCTGGTTGTCCGGCTGCGCCGCGATCGCGGTGGCCAGGGTCTGGCGCATGCTGGGCGCCATGCGGCCGTACAGCAGGGTCTGGTCCACCGCGTCGATCAGGCCGGGGATGTTGCCGCCCAGCGCGGTGAAGCGCGAGATGTCCAGCGGGAAGTCACCGCCCGGGTTGCTGAGGATCTGCCAGATGAAGTTGCCGCGCAGCACCGCTTCGGTGGGCGTGTAGATCTGGAACTCCGGCCCATACAGCGGCTGCTGCGGCACGCGGAACAGCGGCGAGTAGAAGCTGAACACCGAGGGCGGTGTCAGCGGCGTCTGCGCCACGCGGCTGAAGCTCCAGGCCTGCTGGTTGGTGGCCGTGATCGAGCCGCCCAGCGCCCGCAGCATCGAGACGATGTGGTAGATCGGGTCCTTCAGCCGGCCGCCGGTGGGCGTGGTGGCGTCGTTGCGGGCTTCCGCGTCGGTGAGGATCGCGCGCACGACGGCCTTCAGGTCGCCGCGCACGCCGCTGCCGTTGTTGTTGAACACCGTGGCCACGCGCTGCACGTAGGCCGGGCTCGGGTTGCTCTTCACCATGCTGCGGATCAGCCGCAGGCTGATGAAGGGCGCGACGTTCGGATGCGCGTAGATGCAATCGAGCGCCGCGTTCATGTCCTGCTGCGTGCTCTGGTTGGCCGGCAGGTTGCACCCGAGGAAGCTCTTCGCGCGCATGTCGTGGTTCGCGTCGCGCGGCACCATCGGGCCGGTGAAGTTCTCCCAGTCGTTGTTGATGTAGGTCCAGCCGGTCATCGCCAGCGCCACCTGCTGCACGGTGGTCTGGTCGTACACGGGAATCGGCTGACCGTTGGCGTCGAGCTGGTTGCTGCCGTCGAGGTTCAGCTTGTACAGGCCGATCGAGAACAGCTGCATCAGCTCGCGCGGGAAGTTCTCGTTCGCGCCACCGCCGTTGGCGGGCTTCATGCTGTTGGCCAGGTCGAGGTACTTGCCCATCTGCGAGCTGATGGCGATCTCGCCCAGCAGCGTGCGGTAGTTGCCGAAGGCATTGCGGCTCAGGATCTGCAGGTAGGGGGCGGTCTGCTCGGCATAGTTGTTCTTGTTCATCGAGATCACGATGATCTGGCTGAGCGCGTACGCCACCTTCTGCCGCAGCTGGTCGTTGGCCACGGCCAGCCGGTTCAGGAACTGCGACTGCACGATGCGGTTGTCATTGACCGGGTTGCTGATCGGCGTTTCGGCCATCGCGAACTGTTCGGTCAGCCAGGCGTCGACGCCGATCTGCTTCACGCGCGCCAGGGAGGCCGGGCTGGGCCCGAACGCGGCCTGCTCAAGGAAGCGGCCGGCCGCGAGGTCGGGCGTGCCCAGGCCGGTGCCGGGATCGATGGGGCCGGCGATCGTGACGCTGGCATTCGCATAGGCGCTGGTGCTGGCCGCCGAGGTGGCGCGCAACGTCACCGTGGCCGGGTTCGGCACCGCAGCCGGCGCGGTGTACAGGCCCGCGGCGCTGATGGTGCCCACCGTGGCATTGCCGCCGTTGATGCCGTTGACCGACCAGGTGACCGCGGTGTTGGTGCTGCCGCTCACGCTGGCCGCGAAGCTGCGCGTGGCCGCGGGCGCCAGCGTCACGCTGCTGGGGTTGATCGACACCGTCACGCTGGGGGGCGGCGGCGGCGGCGGGGGCGGCGGCGTGGTGCTGCTGGTGACGGCGATCATCACCGTCTCGCTGGTGGTGCCGCCCACGCCGGTCTGCTTCACGACCAGCGGCACCTGCGTGCCGGCCTGGGCCGCGGTGGCGGTGCCGGTGGCGGTGATCGCGGTGCGCGAATTCACTGTGCTGGCCAGCTGCACGCCGCCGAAGGTGACCACGGTGTTGGCCGTGAAGGCCGAGCCGTTGAGCCGCAGCGTGAACGGGCCCACCGGCACGCTGCTGGGCGAGGCGCTCCACAGGTGCACGCCGACCTGCGTGATGGTCATCGTCGCCTCCCCGTACTTTGCGGGGTAGGCGGTGCTGGTGGCGCGCACGACCACCGCATTGTTCATTGGCACCGCGGCCGGCGCCGTGTACAGGCCCTTGGCGCTGATGGTGCCCACGGTGGCATTGCCGCCCGGCACGCCGTTGACGGTGTAGCTCACCGTGTTCGGCGACAGCGGCACGTAGGCGGTGAGCTGGCGACTCGTGCCGATCTCGACCTTGTAGCTGCTGTAGAGCGTGATGTCGCCGGCGTAGGCCGCGCTGGACGCCAGCAACAACGGGACGGCCCAACGTATCAGGGATCTGAAGATGTTCATGGAGCGCTGCCGAGGGCGGGCGCCGGGATCGGCAGCCTCGCGGGCAGTCTACGGATACCCCCTAGATCAACGCGTGAGGATTGGTGTCGAAAGGAAAGCCTGTGGCGCTGCAGCATGCCCGCCGGGTTCACACGCGCAGGCGGTGGGCGTGCAGTGCTTCGTAGGCCGGGCGGCAGGCGTCCGCCACGGCCTGGGCCTGCGCATCGAGCCGTGGCGTGCGCGGCCGCCAGGGCTCGAAGCCGGTGGAGCGCCAGACCGCGTCGTACCAGTGCGGTGCCCACACGCCATCGCTGGCGCGCCGGCCGGCAGGCCACTGCAGCATCCGTTCGCTGAAGTCGACGCCGAGCCGCGCGCACAGCGCCAGCAGGTGCTCGCGCGGGGCGCGCAGGAAGTCGTCGGCGTCGATCACCGGCGGTGCGTGGCCCCGCTGCTGCGTCACCGCGTCGAACAGCATCTGCTGCTGGCGCAGGCCGATGTCGTCCGGCGCGACGGTGGCGCGCGACTTCAGGTACGAGTCGACCACCGCGGCCGGGTCACGGATCAGGAACACGTTGGTCAGCTGCAGCACCCAGGCGGTGTCCATGCCCGGGAGCAGGTGGTGGGTCATGTGCTTCTGGTACCACAGCGGGCGGCCGGCGGCCGCGCCCGGCGCGGGGCCGGTGAGCCACGCCACCACGCGCCGCCAGTCGGTGTCGCCCGCGGCGATGACCTCGTCGCGGCCCGGGTGGTCCAGGCCGGTGGCCGCCAGGTAGGCCGCGTACAGCGGCTCGTCCACCACCGTGCAGTCCGGCCGGTTCTCCCAGGCCCGCATCATCGCGGTGGAGATGTTGCGCGGGCCGCTCCACATCGCGATGCGCATGTTCAGGCTCCTTGCCGCAGCGCTGCGCGGCCGGCGGCATCCTGCTGCGCGAATTCGCGGTACAGGCCTTGCAGCCGCTGCACCATCGGCCCTGGCAGTGATGCCGAAAGTACGCGGCCATCGACCGAACGCACCGGCGCCACGCCGGCGAAGGTGCCGGTGCAGAAGGCTTCCTCGGCGCCGTAGACCTCGGTGAGGCTGAAGTTCTTCTCGCGCGCCGGGATGCCGGCCTCGCGGCAGAGCTGCAGCACGTTGCTGCGGGTGATGCCGCCCAGGCAGTAGTCGCCGCTGGAGGTCCACACCTCGCCCCGGCGCACGATGAAGAAATGCGTGGAATTGCAGGTGGCGATGAAACCGTGCGGGTCCAGCATCAGCGCCTCGTCCGCCCCCGCCTGCGTGGCCTGGATGCAGGCGGTGATGCAGTTGAGCTTGCTGTGGCTGTTGAGCTTGGGGTCCTGCACGTCGGGGAAGCCGCGCCGCACGTGCACGGTGAACAGGTTCAGGCCGCGCGCCAGCGTCTCGGGCTTGGCCTCCTTCCACTCGGCGATGATCACCACGGTGGCCGGGCCCACCGTGACGCGCGGATCCTGGTACGGCGTGCGCTTGACGCCGCGGGTCACCATCAGCCGGATGTGCACGCCGCTCTGTCCCTGCATGCCATTCGCGGCCAGCGTGTCGTACAGCGCCTCGGTCAGCGTGGCGCGGTCCAGGCCGATGTCCATCATCAAGGCCTTGGCGCCTTCGTACAAACGATCGAAGTGAGCGTCCATGAACAGCGGCTGGCCAGCCAGCACGCGCAGGCCTTCCCACACGCCGTCGCCGAGCACGAAGCCCGAGTCGAACACCGACACCATCGCCTCGGCACGGGGCTTCAGTGCGCCGTTGATCCAGATCAGGATGCCGGCGTTGCGGGGGTCGTCGTGGAAGTCCTGGATGCTTTGCGACATGGTGAATCTAGGGGGTGAGCGCGTAGTGTGCAACAGCTGGCCGGTCTGTGATGGCCGGCACATCCGGGTGGGAGCCGGTCGGCACAATCGCGCCCACACAACACAAGCAGGGAGCTGGACATGTCTTTTGGCCGTTGGCCGCGCGCAGCGTGGGGCGTCTTGTCGCTGGCGAGCGTGCTGTTTGCCGGCTGTTCAGGTGACGATGAAGCGCTGGCTCCGCTGCCGGCCAGTTTGCTGGTTATCGTCCCGGAACGCGTGGAGGTGGACCAGGCCGCCGAGTTCGGCGCCAACGCCGATGCCAGCGGCAACGGCCTGAGCCACCAGTGGGACTACGGCGACGGCGGCGTGCTGCTGACCACGGCCACCGGTGGCCGCTGAATATGTCCGCTAGGACTTGCGCCCCACCGCCGCCAGCAGCTCGCTGTAAGGCACCACGCGGCCGTGCAGCGGCAGGATGCGTTCGACCTGCAGGCCCAGGCGCTCGATGTTCTGCACCAGGTTCAGGTTGTTGGCGTTCACCACCGCCGGCGGCGGGCTGTTCGGTGCGCCGGGGGTGAAGGCATCGGCCTCGATCAGCAGCTTGTGTTGCGGCAGGTACACCAGCATGAAGCCCTGGGCATGCACGCTGCCCTGGATGGCGTGGATCTCGATGCGGCTGTTGCCGTCGACCAGCGTGCGCTGGGTGTCGACGCCGATGATCTCGGCCTTCCGGCCCGACTTGGCCAATTGGTCGGGCGCGATGGTGTTGGCATTGGCCAGCACACGCTCGAAGTAGGGCTTGGCCAGCTGGCTGGTGACCAGCGTGGCGCCGTTGGCCACCGCGGTGCGCAGCCCGCCGGCATGGTCGAAGTGGTGGTGCGAGTTGATCACCGTCTTCACCGGCTTGCCGGGCACGAGCTTCGCCACCTCGGCCAGCACCGCGGCGCTGCGGCCGTCGTACAGCGGCGCCTCGACCAGCACCACGTGGTTGCTCATCTCGATGGCCACGCTGTTGTGCGAGCCGCCGCCGAGGAACCACACGCCTTCGGCCACCTTCTCGGCGGCGACGCGTTCCCTGAACGCCCGCACGTTGTCCGGCACGCTGATGTCCACCGCGGCGTTCGGCTCGACCTTCTGCACCGTCAGGTCCAGCACCATCGCGCCGCCCTGGGTCTGCTCGATGCGCATCGGGAAGCGCATGTCGCCGAACGCGCGGTAGTCGCTGTAGCGGGTGGTGGTGGCCAGGTCGCCGAGCACCGGGCTCGGTTGCAGCGAGTCGATGCGGGTGATCAGGCCTTCGGCGTTGACCCAGGCCGTGGCGCTGAGCTTGCCCGGCACGCTGTAGCGGAAGGTGCTGAAGGTCTGGCCGTTCTCGCTGGCGGTACCGGTGGTGGCGCCGTGCAGCTGCGCGGCGATCACCGCGCCCTGCGGCGTGGTCCACAGGTCGTGCAGGCGGCCGTCCAGCGCCACCGGCGCGGCGGCCGCGGCGGGGCCGGCCTGGTTCCAGGCCCAGTCGTCGCGCGCGTAGCCGATCACGCGCTGCTCGCCCTGGCCCATCAGCGGCAATGCGCCACCGCCGTTGGGCTCGGCGCGGCTGCGCGCGAATTCCTCGCGCATCGCGTTGGTGTCGAAATCGAAGCTGCGGCTGAAGCTGGTGTACGTCACCTTCGGCCAGGCCAGCTCAGGCTGCCAGGCCTGGCCGAAGATGCCGCCGGTGCCGGTGGCACTGAAGCTCAGCGTCTTCACGGTCGAGGCGCCGAGGGCCTGGTCGGCCTGGCGCAGCAGGGTCGCGGCGTCGGGCGCGGGCGGTGGGCTGGCGCAGCCGGCGATCAGGGTCGCGAGGGCAATGGCGCTCAGGCGGTGCGGCAGCAGGGGGGTGGCCATGTCGGCTTCTCCGTTGAAGTCCAGGCGAGGAAGCAAGCCTCGCACTGCCGCAGGGGCTCGCACATCAGGGTAAATGTCGAGCCGGCGCCTGGAATAAATCGGCGCCGGCGCCATCAAGGTGCCATCCGGGTGCCATCAGGGCGCCATCAGGGCGCCATCACGGTGCCATCAGGGCGCCAGCTCGTACAGCGCCGAGCCGTCGGTGTTCTCGCGCACCAGCTTGACCTGCGGGTAGCGCGGCAGCAGCGGAACGCCCGCCGCGCCGGACAGGAAGCGCAGCTTCACGCCCGGCACCGGGCGGATGCGCCAGTTGTTGTCGACCCGCACGTCCAGCTCCTTCTGCGCCGCCAGGTACTGCACCAGCGTCTCGCGGGTCTGGTCCTGCGCGTCGAGCACGATGTTGCTGCCGTCCAGGCCCGGGAAGCCGCCGCCGCCCGAGGCACGGTAGTTGTTGGTGACGACGACGAAGGCGGCCTTCTCGTCCAGCGGCGCGCCGCGATAGCGCAGGTTCACGATGCGGTGTGCATCGGCTGACACCAGCTGGCCGCGGGGGTTGTAGCGCGCGGGTTGCGTCACGTCGATCTCGTAGCTGATGCCTTCGATCATGTCGAAGTTGTAGGCCACGTAGGCATCGTTGATCAGGTTCTGCTCCGCCGGGCCGGCGGGATCGATGCGGTTGAACTGCCCCGCCGACATCTCCAGCCATTCGCGCACCTGCGCGCCGGTCAGCTTCACCGCCTTCACGGTGTTCGGGTAGATGTACAGTGAGGCCACGTTGCGCAGCGCGATCGGGCCGGCCGGCACGTCGGTGTAGTAGTTCCAGCCCATGCGGCCGCCGGACTTGAACGGCGCGGCGGCCGACAGCAGCGGCAGCGCCGCGTACTCGGTGCCCTTCAGCGCCGCCTCGGCATAGCTGCGCTGGGCCTGGGCCACCACCTGCACCGAGGGGTCGTCGGCCACCAGTGCGAAGTAGCTGGTGATCGGCGCGGCCGTGCGGGCCACTTCGGCCCGCATGTAGGCCACCGTGGCGTCATGCGCCTCGCCGATCAGCTGGGCCACCATCGGGTCGGGCTCGACCAGCGGCTGGCGCTTGGCGCGGTCGTACACCGGGCGCAGGAAGGCGCGGGCGTCCTTCACTTGCCAGCGGCCGCCGCTGTCGTCCAGCACCAGGTCGATCAGGCCGAGGTGGCTGCCCCAGGCGCCGGGCATGACCGCCGGCACGCCGTTGATGGTGCCCCGCTCCAGGTTGACCTTCGGATGCCGGGTGAAGAACAGGCCCGGGAACTCGCCGTGCGAATGGCCGAACAGGATGGCGTCGATGCCCGGCACCTCGGCCAGCTGGCCGACCATGTTCTCGCCGAACAGGCCCGACAGGCCGAACTCCAGGCCTGAGTGGGGAATCGCGACG
>NZ_JBGAGA010000057.1:0-38673 GCF_044226965.1 Aquabacterium sp.
CCCCACGTCCATGCCCTCGGGCCCGACGGTGGCCAGCGCCGCGAACGGGGAGGCCTCGATCAAGCGGCGGTAGGCCGGGTGCACGACCGGCACCTCCTTCAGCATCGAGGCTTCGCCGGGCTGGCCGTACAGCGCGGCAAGCTGCGCGGGGTCGGTCACCAGGTGTTCGGGGGCGATGTCCATCGGGGCGGCTTTCGGGGATCACGCAGGGCTCGGCATTGTCGCCGGCCAGGATCGCGCCCGAGGCCAGCACGGCCCCGGACACGGCGACGTCCCGCTTCACAGCGGCCGCACCGGGATGCAGATGTCGCAGCTGAACGGCAGGCCGGGGCCGCCGCCGATGTCGTTGCAGCCCTGGCGCTCGAAGCAGGGCCGGTCGTCGATCTGGTAGCCGCTGCCGGGCAGCCATTCGCGGAACAGCCAGGGCCAGGCACGCTCGATGTCGGCCGACGCGCCGTGGAAATGCGCCACCGCGTACAGCCCGCCCGGCAGCTCGAGCAGGTGCGCGCCGTCCTGCGGCTGGTAGTCGGCCGCCACCTCCATCGCCGCGTCGTAGCGGCACTGGCTGGGCGGCGTGTCGATCGGGTCGTCGTAGGACAAGCCGTAGCGCGTGCCGATCGGCAGCTGCTGCGCCTGGGCCCAGGGGATGAAGCGCTGCGCCCAGAACTCGCCGATCGGCGAGCCATAGGGTCCGACACGGCGCAGCGCGGCCACGCGCACCGGCGGCAGTTGGTGCAGTTCAACGTTCAGCATCGGGGCATCCTTCAGGGTTGGGTCGATGCCGACATGCTGCCGGGGTGCGCTGCGCCAGGCCTGATCCGGATTGCGCTGCGCCTGATCGGGATTGCGGCGCTGGCGCCAGGTGCTGGGTGCCGCGCCGTAGCGCAGCTTGAACGCGCGGGTGAAGGCCTCGCCCGAGCCGAAGCCGACCTCCAGCGCCACGTTCAGCACCGGCGCCGCGGGCCGGTGGCGCAGCAGCCATGCCGCGCGTTCGAGCCGGCGGCGGCGCAGGTAGTCGCCCACCGTCTCGCCCATCCAGCCGGCGAACACGCGGTGGAAGTGGAACGGCGAGAAATGCGCCAGGCCGGCCAGCGACTTCAGCTCCAGCGCGTCGGCCAGGTGGGTGTCGATGTGGTCGAGCACGCGCTGCATGCGGCGCGCATACTCGGCGCGCGGCGAGATCGCGTCGCTGCTGGCCATGCGCGGCGGGGCGCCGTGCTAGAACGCGATCTGAGCGGCCGGCACGGCGCGCGCCGGCGGGCCGAAGCTGGTGAGGTCGGGCAGGGTGGCGTTCTCGTGCGCGCGGATCTGCGCGCCGCTGGCATGCGGCTTGTCGTGCGTGGTGTGCGCGTCGGCCGCCAGCGTGACCGTGTAGCCCAGGCCCAGCGCGCGGCGCGTCGTGGTGTCGACGCAGAACTCGCTGGCATAGCCGCAGATCACCAGGTGCCGGATGTCCAGCTCCTGCAGCAGCGGCTCGAGCCGGGTGTTCAGGAACGAATCGGGCGTGCTCTTGCGCACGCGGGCATCGGCCTCGGCGGGCTGCAGGCCAGGGGCCAGTGACCAGCCGGGGCTGCCGTGGGCCAGCGGCGTGCCTTCGCGCTCGTGCTGGATGTAGATCACCGGCACGCGGGCCGCACGGGCCCGCTCGGCCAACGCGTTGATGCGCTCGACCACCGCCGCGCCATCGTCGGGCGGCGGGTTGCTGTCGAACAGGGCGGCCTGGACATCGATCACCAGCAGGGCGGCATTCATGGGCGGCAAAGGGCGTGGCAGCGAGGGATCCCCGCATTGTGCGTCAGCGCTTGCCGCGGTGGCGCAGCGCCGTGGTGCCCAACAGTGTCAGCGCCGCCAGCACCAGCGCCAGGCTCTGCGGCTCGGGCACCGCCTGCAGCGCGATGTTGTCGAGCGAGCCGCCATAGCCGTCGGAGGTGCCGGCGGCCATGAACTTCAGCGTGTCGAGCGCGCCGCTGCCCACCACGTCCACAGTGAACAGCTGCCACTGGTGGTCGTTGAAGCCGATGCCGCTGCCGCCGTTGCCGGCCACCAGCAGGCCGTTCCAGTACACCTCGACCGGGTTCGATGCCGCGGCCACGCCGGCGCGCGGCGAATACCACCAGCTCAGCGTGTAGTGCTGGCCCGAGGTGGTGGCCACCTGCTGCTGCATCCAGCTGTTGTGCCAGGTGTCCAGTTCGACGAAGTAGTCGCCGTCCTCCGCGGTGCCGGCGTTCTGCCGCCGCAGCTCGATGCCGGAGAACGCGCTCGGGTCGCCCTGCCAGCCGCTGAGGTTGGTGAAGACATTCCAGGTGCCCATGGCCAGCACCGGATCGGCTTCGAAACTGCCGTTGACCAGCAGCGTGGGGCCGGCGTGTGCCGGCATGTGCAGGCCGGCGAACAGGCTGGCCAGTGCCAGCAGCGTCTTCAGGTATTTCATGGCTGCAAGACCTCTCGGATGGGATGCAGCGACTCTAGGAATCCGCACGCCAGCCGTGTTCCCTAAGCCTGGGGGGCGCATGACTTTGGTTTGACGATGGGTCGTGACGCGCTTGGCACTTCGGCGCCCTGCCGCTACGCTGCGCCGATGACGACGCTCCCCACCCATGCCCGCGTGATCATCGTCGGCGGCGGCATTGCCGGCTGCTCCACCGCCTACCACCTGACGCAGCTGGGCTTCACCGACGTGCTGCTGCTGGAGCAGGGCAAGCTGACCAGCGGCACCACCTGGCATGCGGCCGGGCTGGTGGGCCAGATGCGGCCCAACCGCACGATGACGCGCATGAGCCAGTACGGCATCTCGCTGTACGCCGGGCTCGAGGCCGAGACCGGCCTGGCCACCGGCTGGAAGCAGTGCGGCAGCGTGAATGTGGCGCGCACGCCCGAGCGCATGCAGGTGCTGCACAAGCAGGCCGCTCTGGCGCGCAGCTTCGGCGTCGAGGTGCAGGTGATCACGCCGAACGAGGCCGGCCGCCTGTTCCCGGTGATGCGCACCGACGACCTGCAGGGCGCGATCTGGATTCCCGGCGACGGCAAGGCCAACCCGGCGGACCTGACGATGTCGCTGGCCAAGGGCGCGCGCAACCGCGGTGCCCGGCTGCTGGAAGACATCGAGGTGGTCGGGGTGCACACCGAGCGCGCGGGCAGCGGCGCACGTGTGCGCGGCGTGCGCGTGCGGCGCGGGTCGGGCGCGGCGGCGCAGGAGCAGGACATCGGCTGCGAGATCCTCGTCAACTGTGCCGGCCAGTGGGCGCGCCAGTTCGGGCGGCTGGCCGGCGTCAACGTGCCGCTGTATTCGGCCGAGCATTTCTACGTGGTCACCGGCAGGATCGAGGGCGTGCACCCGATGCTGCCGGTGATGCGCGACCCCGACGGCTTCATCTACTACAAGGAAGAGGTCGGCGGCCTGGTGATGGGCGGCTTCGAGCCAGTGGCCAAGCCCTGGCGCATGGACCCGATTCCCAGCACTTTCCAGTTCCAGCTGCTCGACGAGGACTGGGACCAGTTCGAGCCGCTGATGACCAACGCCATCCACCGCACGCCGTGCCTGGAGACGGCCGAGATCAAGATGCTGCTGAACGGGCCCGAGAGCTTCACGCCCGACGGCAACTTCATCCTCGGCGAGGCGCCGGGGCTGCAGCACTGCTACGTCTGCTGCGGCTTCAATTCGGCCGGCATTGCCAACTCCGGCGGCGCCGGCAAGCTGATCGCCGAATGGATCGTCGGCGGCGCGGCGCCGATGGATTTGTGGGACGTCGACATCCGCCGCTTCGGCCCCTTCATGGCCAACCGCCGGCTGCTGGCCGAGCGCACGGTGGAGACGCTGGGCCTGCACTACGCGATGCGCTGGCCGCGGCAGGAGCTGGCCACCGCGCGGCCGCTGCGCACCTCGCCGCTGTACGACACGCTGGCCGCGCGCGGCGCCGAGTTCGGCAGCAAGAACGGCTGGGAGCGGGCCAACTACTTCCGCCCACAAGACGCGGCCACGCCGCCGCACGGCCTGGGCACCCCCGGCTGGCTGCCCTGGGTGCAGGCCGAGATGCGCGCCACGCGCGAGGCGGTGGCGCTGTACGACCAGACCTCCTTCGGCAAGCTGCTGTTGCAGGGCCGCGATGCGCTGGCGCTGCTGCAGCGCGTGTGCGCCAACGAGATCGACGTGGCCCTGGGCCGCATGGTCTACACCGCGGTGCTGAACGCGCGCGGCGGCTTCGAGAGCGATTGCACCGTGATGCGGCTGGGCGCCGACGAATTCCTGCTGGTCACCGGCTCGGCGCAGCCGCTGCGCGACGCCGACTGGATCCGGCGCCAGATCCGCGCCGACGAGTTCGTGGTGCTCAACGACGTCAGCGCGCAGTGGTGCGTGCTGTCGCTGATGGGGCCGAACGCGAAGGCGCTGCTGCAGCGCCTGTCGCCCGACGAGCTGGCGATCCCGTTCTCGCACACGCGCGAGATCGATCTTGGCCTGGCACGCGTGCGCGCCGCGCGCATGAGCTACGTCGGCGGGCCGGGCTACGAGCTGTACGTGCCGGTGGAGGTGGCGCGCCATGTCTATCACGCATTGTGCGCGGCCGGTGTCGACCTGGGCCTGGTCGATGCCGGCTACTACGCGCTGGATGCGCTGCGCATCGAGGCCGGCCGCCGCGCCTGGGGCGCCGAGCTGGGGCCGGACGAGTCACCGCACGAGGCCGGGCTGTGGGCGGGGGTGCAGCGCGACAAGCCCGGTTTCATCGGCCGCGAGGCGCTGCTGGCACGCGCCGCGGCGCCCAAGGCCAAGAAGCTGCTGAGCTTCGTGCTCGATGACCCGGCGGCGTGGGTGTGGGGCGGCGAGGCCATCGTCATCGAGGGCGAGACGGTCGGCGAACTGTCGTCCACCGGCTGGAGCCTGAAGGCCGGCCGCTGCATCGGGCTGGGCTATGTGCGCGGCGCGGCCGCGAACGCGGTGCATGCGGGCACGCCGGTGCTGATCGACCTGTGGGGCCAGCTGAAGCGCGCCACCGCATGGGATGATGCCGTCGGTCAATTGAAGAGCCTGCCATGACGATCCACACGCAAGAAGAACTCGAAGGCCTGCAGCGCGCCGGTCGCACGGTGGCCGAGGTGCTGCGCCGCATGGCCGCGGCCATCGAGCCCGGCATGACCACGGCCGAGCTCGACGCACTGGGCGAGCGCTGGCTGGCCGAGGCCGGCGCCGAACCCGCGCCGCGCCTGGCCTACGGCTTTCCCGGCGCCACCTGCATCAGCGTGAACGAGGAGATCGCCCATGGCATCCCGGGCGCGCGGGTGCTGCGGCGCGGCGACATGGTCAACATCGACGTGTCGGCGCGGGTCGACGGCTTCTTCGCCGACACCGGCGCCAGCACCGTGGTGCCGCCGGACGACGTGGCCAAGCGCCGCGTGCGCCATGCCACCCGCGCCGCGCTGGACGCGGCGCTGCGCGAGGTGAAGGCCGGCGCGCGGCTCAACCGCATTGGCCAGGCCATCGAGGGCGTGGCGCGGCGCAGCGGGCTGCGCATCGTGCGCAACCTGTGCAGCCACGGCGTGGGCAGCGCGCTGCACGAAGAGCCGACCGAGATCACCGGCTACCACGAGCCGCGCGACGGTCGCCGCATGCACGAAGGCCAGGTGTTCACGATCGAGCCCTTCCTGTCGACCAAGGCGCGCGCCGCGGTCGATGGCGGCGACGGCTGGACGCTGGTGGGCCCGGCCGGCGGCATCACCGCGCAATACGAGCACACGCTGGTGGTCGGGCGCCAGGGCCCGATCGTCGTGACCGACCTGCGCTGGGTGCAGTAGTCGCCGCGCGGCCGTCGCGCCGCGCTCAGTGCCTGGCCTTGTGCGTGGTGGCGGTTTTCTTGGTCGACTTGCCGCCTGACTTGGCGGCCTTGGCGGTCTTGCCGGTCTTGGCTGACCTCGCCGCCTTGGCAGACTTGGCCGCTGCGGCCTTGCTGCCGCCCGATCGCGCGGCGACACCGGCCGGCGGGCTCAGCGCTTCCAGCCAGCCGCGGCAGTCGGCATCCGGTTCGCCTTCGCCGCGCGCCACCACCTGCCGCGCCGCGGCATCGAAGCCGAAGCAGGGACCGAGCACTTCCGGCGTCAGCGCCACGGCCGGACCCCGCCCGGCCAGCTGCTGCAGGTCGGTGCTCGGCGCTTCGGCCAGGACATTGCGCAGCGCGGCCTGCAGGCGGTGCGTGGCCAGCGGGGCGCTCAAGGGGCCGGTCACCTGCGACTGGCCCGCCGGCAGCATCAGGCGCTTCATCAGCGGGTCCAGGCCGGGCTGGCCTTGCGCCCGCAGCGCGGTGTGCCAGCGCATGGCCAGCCAAGGGGCCGGCTGTCCGGCGGCGCTGCCGCCCGGCAGCAGCGCGTTCAGGGCGGCGGCCTGGTCCTGCAGCCGCCATTGCCCGCTGGCACTGCGCAGGCGCTGCGCGAAGAAGCTCGCGAAGCCGCGGCTGAACCAGGCGGTGGGGGCCTCGTCGGCCCGCGGCTCGAAAGCCACCGGACCGAAGCGCTCGCGCAGCCAGGCCTGCTGCAGCGTTTCGAGCAGCACGCCGTCCAGCGCGCCGCTGGCCGGCGTGGCCGCGGCCGGCGCCTGCAGCAGCACGGCCTGGTGTAGCGCCAGGCCGCGCGGCAATGTGTCGGCGGCGGCCGAGGCCGGGGCCGGCAGCAGCAGCAGCCATTGCGCCGGAGCCGGTCCGTCGCCCCACTGGCGGCGCAGCAGCGCCAGCTGGCGCGCGGCCGCGTCGGTCAGCGCGTCGGGGTCGAAGCCCTGGGCCGGCATGTCGGCGGCCACCACCACGCGCAAGGTCTGGCCTTCCACCTGCCGCTCGGCCAGCAGCAGCGCGCCGGCGGCCAGCACCCATTCACGCGCCAGGCTGGCCGGGCCTTGCAGCCGCAGCAGGGGTTCGTCGCCCTGCAACTGTTGGCCTTGGTTGCTCAGCAGCGCGGCACCGCCGGGCAGGCCGTCGAGCCCCAGGCACATCTGCCAGCGGCCGGGTTCGGTGGGCCAGGGCAGCAGCGCGCGGGCGGCCAGCATCAGGCTGTCCGTCCCCAGGCGCAGCCAGGCACCGGGCATCGGCGCCACCATGAAGCGCAGCGTGATGCGCTCACCCGGCTTGTGCGCCACGCTGCGCGCCAGCGGGCGGCCGGGCACGGGGTCGAGCGCCGGCGCGCCGGGCTCGGCCAGCACGCCCACGTCGCCGCCGTCGGGCAGCTGCAGCTCGGTGCGGCTGCGGTTGCCAGCATCGAAAGTGAGCGTCACCGCGATCGGCTGGCTGCGGTCGGCGGGCAGCGCCAGCTGCCAGTGCAGGTCGCAGCCCGCCGGCGTGGCCGCCAGCGCGGGCAGGGCACACAGCAACAGCCCGGCCAGGGCCGGCAACAGACGGCGGAGCGGTGTCAAGCGAATGGGTGAAGGCAAGGGCAGGAGCGCGCGAGCTTAGCGTACGCACCTGCCGTGCCTGTAAGGGCCGGTTGCAGCTTCTTCAGGCGCCCGTCGCGGCACGCCGGTGCCGCGTCAGCCCGCCACGCCGCTGTAGTCGATCAGGCCCTTGAGGCTGGCGTCGGACAGCTTGCGCCGCTGCAGCCGGAACACGCCGACGCCGGTGCGCGAGCCCTCGGCGCTGGTGTTGCCCTCGATCGTGGCCAGCCGCCCGCCGCCAAGCAGGCGCTCGACCAGGCCGGTGTGCCCCGCGCCGCCGCCGAGGTCGAGGATGAACACCTGCCCCGGCTTCACCAGCGCCGGGTTGGCATAGGCCTGCGCCGCGGTGATGCGCTGCGCGCCGGCGATGGTGCGCGCCTTGTTCCAGTGGTCCAGGCAGCCCGCGGTGCGCGGCAGCGGGTTCGGCGTGGCCAGCGATTGCGCGGCGGTGCGGAAGGCCCAGTAGACGAAGGCCGCGCACCAGTTGCGCTGGTCCGGCCCGCCGACCGTGGGGTCGATGTTCACCGCGCGCAGGTACTCGTCGACCATCGGACCGCGGTTGCTGCCCAGCGGGTCTTCGCGCTGCCCTTCCTGCGTGCCGGCCACGGCCAGCGCATGCAGCATCAGGGTCGACGGTGCGCTCTGCGGCGCCGGCGCGGGCTGCGGGTACAGCGCGCCCCAGGTGTAGAGGCCGACCACGCCGTCGATCTGCAGCGCATGGCCGTCGCCATCGACGTTCTGCGACTGGAACAGCTTGACGACCGACACCATCGCGGCATCGAACACGCCGGGCGTGAACGGCCCGTAGCCGCGTGCGGCCAGCGCCTGCTGGATCAGCGTGACGACGGTGCGGTCGGCTTCGCCGCGCTGGATCAGGCGGCCGGGGAAGGGCGGTGGGGTGGCCATGGGCAATGCTCCCGGGCGGTGGCAAGGCTGCCAGCGTAGTGCGGGCCGGCCAAAGGCGCATCCCCCGCAGTGATGCCGGCGGCGCCGGCATCGGGCCATCGGCTCAGGGGCCGGGCGCCACCTCGCGCCGCACGCGTGTCAGCGTGTCGACCATCGGTGGGATCTGGGCGGGTGCGAGGCCGCCGTGCGTGGCCAGGTAGTCGCGCACGGGCTTGCCGCTGTGGCGACCGTAGAGCACCCCGTTGCGCAGGTCGAGCGACTGGCGCGCGAACTCGGCCGCCGTCTTGTGGCACCCGGCGCAGCGGTCCTGGAAGGTCGGCGCCTGCGCTGCCTGGGCAGCCAGCATCTGCATCACCGGTTCGACGAGATCGTCGGCCAGGTAGTGGTGGCGCAGGAATTCGGCCAGGTTGTCGCGGTGATGCTGCCCTACCAGGTGCCCTTGCTCGACCGCCAGCCAGCGCCGCGCGAACGCGCCGGCATGACCGTGGCAGGCGCTGCAGCGCTGGTCCCAGTAGTCGTGCAGGTCGAGCGGCGCGGCGGCGGCCATCGCGACCAGCGAGGCGCCCAGCAGGCACGCCACCATGAACATGCGGGTCTTGCGGCGCATCGAAGAGCCCTCCTGTCGCCCAGCCTACAGCGAGCGCATCAGCCCGCCATCCACCCGGATGCTCTGCCCCGTGATGTACGCGGCAGCGTCCGAGGCCAGGAAGGCGATGGTGGCGGCGATCTCGTCGGCCGTGGCATAACGCTGCATCGGCACGGCCAGCCGGCGCTCTTCCTTGGCCGGCAGGCTGTCGACCCAGCCGGGCAGCACGTTGTTCATGCGCACCTGGTGGGCCGCGTACTGGTCGGCGAACAGCTTGGTGAAGGCCGCCAGCCCGGAGCGGAACACGGCCGAGGTCGGGAACAGCGCGCTGGGCTCCTGCGCCCAGGCCGACGAGATGTTGACGATCGTGCCGCCGTTCTGCCGCACCATGGCCGGTGCCACCAGGCGCGCGGCGCGGATCACGTTGAGCAGGTAGACCTCGAGGCCTTCGTGCCACTGCGCGTCGCTCAACTCGAGCACCGGGCCCTTGGGGCCGTGGCCGGCACTGTTGACCAGCACGTCGATGCGGCCCCAGCGGTCGAGCACCTGGTCCACCAGCCGCGCCAGGTCGTCGGTCGACTGGTTCGAGCCGGTGACGCCGATGCCGCCGAGCGCGGTCGCCAGCGCCTCGCCCTTGCCGGACGAGGACAGCACCGCGATGCGAAAGCCATCGCCGGCCAGCCGACGCGCGGCGGCCGCGCCCATGCCGCTGCCGCCCCCCACCACCACTGCCACCTTGTCGTTCATCACCGCAGTATGCGCGGAATGCGGCGGCCCTTCACAATGGCGCCGACATGGACGCGCTCTCGCAACTGCTCGGCACGCATGGCGTGCTCATCGTCTTCGCGGCGGTGCTGGTCGAGCGCCTGGGTCCGCCGATCCCCGCGGCCGCGATGCTGGTGGTGGCCGGCGCACTGGGCGCGCGCGGCCAGCTCTCGCTGCCCGCCGCGGCGCTGCTGTCGGTCGTCGCGAGCCTGCTGGGCGATGCGGTGTGGATGGCCGCCGGCCGGCGCTTCGGCTACCGCGTGATGCAGCTGCTGTGCCGCATCTCGGTGTCGCCGGACTCCTGCGTGCGGCAGGGCGAGGGGCTGTTCACGCGCTGGGGCGGGCTCACGCTGGTGGCCGGGAAGTTCGTGCCCGGGGTCTCGGTGATCGCGCCGCCGATGGCCGGCGCGCTGGGCATGTCGTGGCGCCGTTTCCTGGCCTGGGACAGCTGCGGTGCGGCGCTGTGGACGGCCGCCTACCTCGGCCTCGGCGCGGCGTTCAGCAGCCAGATCGGTGCGGTGCTGGCGGCCCTGGCCGATGCCGGCGCCAAGGCCGCGCTGGGCCTCGCGGGCGTGGTCACCCTGGTGCTGCTGGTGCGGTGGCTGCGCCGCCGCGCGGCGGCGGACGCCGCGGGCATCGGCCGCATCGCTGCCGACGAACTGCTGGCCCTGCTGGCGTCGGACCGGGCGCCGACGCTGATCGACGTGCGGGGCCCGCTGGCGCGCCAGGCGGCCGCGCCGGTGGCCGGCGCGCTGGCGGTCGGCCTGGACGGCCTGGCCGCGCTGGCCGGCCGGCTGCGCGAGGATGAGGTGGTCCTGTACTGCAGCTGCCCGCGCGACGTGTCGGCCATCCGGGGCGCGCGCCTGCTGCGCGGGCTGGGCGTCGAGCGGGTGCGCGTGCTGACCGGTGGCTACGAGGCCTGGATGGCGCTGCAGCCGACCATGGCGGGCGGCGTGCGCGACGAACGCGTGTAGGCCCTGCTCAGCGGCTCGCCGCGGCGGCGGCCTGTTGGCGGTACAGCGCCTGCTCCTCGCCCAGCGTCGCCGCGAAGGCCGGCCGCGCCAGCAGCGCCTGCCAGTAGCGCTGCAGGGCCGGCTGCGTGGCCAGGTCCACGCCGGCCTGCTGGGCCAGCATCAGCGCCCAGCCGAAGTACGCATCGGCGACGCCGAAGGCATCGCCCGCCAGCCACGGCGTCGCAGCCAGCCGGGTGGCCGCGTGCGCCAGGCGCTGCGGCAGCAGCCCGCGGCACCAGGCCTTCACCGCGTCGGGCGCCTCGCGCTGGAAGACCGGGTACAGGCACAGCTTGTGCACCTCGGTGGCGGTGAAGCTCAGCCATTGCAGCGCGGCCTGGCCTTCGGGCGTGTCGCGCGGCGGCAGGTAGCCGGCCTGCGGCGCCAGGTCGGCCAACTGCTGCAGGATCGCGATGTTCTCGGTCAGCACGCGGCCGTCGTCGAAGCGCAGCGCCGGCACCTGGCCCAGTGGATTGATCGCGAGGAAGTCCTGGCCGTCGGCGCTGCGGCGCCTGGGCAGCGAGACCGGTACGCAGTCGATCGGCAGGTGGGCTTCGCGGATCAGCACGCGGCTGGCCAGCGAGCAGGCGAGGGGGGAGAAGAAAAGTTGCATGGTGGGGATCTCCGCTGGAGGGGGAAGGGGAAGCGTCAGAGGCGCAGCGCGGCGCGCGCTGCGGCGGGGACCTGCAGCGCGCCGATGCGCCGCGTGCCGTCGTGCTCGAACGCGCGCACCATCGCCTGCGCCGCAGCCGGTGCGCCATCGGGCGTGCCGTTGCCGAAGGGCGGATCGGGGTAGTACTCGATGCCCAGCTGCAGCGTGCGGGCCATCGCCTCGCCGCCGATCAGGCCGGCCAGGAACAACCCGGCGTCGATGCTGGCCGAGACGCCGGCGCCGGTGATCAGCTTGCCGTCGCGGTGGAAGCGGCGCGTGTTCACCTTGGCGCCATAGGCCGCCACCTTGTCGCGTGCGGCCCAGTTGGTGGTGACCTCGCGGCCCTCGATCACGCCGGCGCGGCCCAGCCATTCCACGCCATTGCAGATGCCCACGGTCCAGGTGCTGCCGGCATGCAGGCGGCGAATCGTCGCCATCAAGGCTTCGTCGGCCAGGCCGTTCTCGACGCCGGGGCCGCCGGGCAGGTAGAGGATGTCGGTGGATTCGAGCTCGTCGAAGCGGCGCCAGGCGGGCAGGGCCAGCCGGCGCGTGTCGGCCCACACCAGGCCGGTGTCGGCGGCGGCGAACTCGCACTCGATGCCGGGCACGTTGGCCAGCACCTCGTAGCCGCCGACGATGTCCAGCGCGGTGAAGCCGTCGCGCAGCAGGATGGTCAAACGCATGCAGGGTCCTTTCGTGTCGCCAGGGATGGCGTGCCGCGCATGGTGGCGGGACGGGCCCTGCGCGCCCAGTGGCGCGATCGACTAAATTACGGTGGATCTCGCCAACAAGGAGAAGACGCGTGCAGGACATCGCGATCCTGGCCTACCCGGGCTGCATGGGCACCGAACTGTTCGGGCTGTCGGACTTCCTGCTGGTGGCGGGGCATGTGGCGGCGGCGCTGGCGCCCGGGCGGCACGTGCCGCTGCGCACACGCCTCGTCGCGGCACGCGCCGGCGCGGTGGCGCTGGCCGGTGGCGGCGTGCTGCAGCTGCCGGCGCTGCGCGGCCGGCCCGACCTGCTGGTGGTGCCGGGGCTGGAGGTCGGCCGCTTCGGCCAGTGGGACGACAAGCTCGCGCCGCTGCAGGCCGAGCTGGCGCTGATCCGGCGCCGCCACGCGGCCGGCGTGCCGCTGGCGTCGATCTGCATCGGCAGCTTCCTGCTGGCCGAGGCCGGGCTGCTGCAGGGCCGGCGCGCGGCCACCGCCTGGGTGTTCGAGCGCGAGTTCGCGCAGCGCTACCCCGGCGTGACGCTGGAGCGCGGCGCGCTGCTGTGCAGCGACGGCACGCTGACCAGCACCGGTGCGGTCAGCAGCGTGTTCGACCTGGGCCTGCGCCTGGCCGAGCAGCACTACGGCCCGCGCATCGCCCGCGCCGCGGCGCGGCTGGCGCTGGTGGGCGGCCGCCGCGCGAGCCAGCGGCCCTTCGTCGACGAGGTCCTGCTGCCGCCCGAGCAGGCCGCACCGTTCTCGGCGCAGGTGCAGCGCTGGCTGGGTGCGCGGCTGGCGCAGCGCTACGAGCTGGCCGCGCTGGCCGCGGCCTTCCACACCAGCACCCGCACCCTGCTGCGGCGCTACCGGCAGGAAACCGGCAGCACGCCGCTGGCCTGGCTGCAGCAGGCGCGCGTGCGGCAGGCACGGCGCCTGCTGGAAACCAGCCGCAAGAGCCTGGCCCAGGTGGTGGCCGAGGTCGGCTACGAAGACGTGGCCACCTTCTCGCGCCTGTTCCAGCGCCAGGTCGGCGAAAGCCCGGCGCGCTACCGCCGGCACGCGTCGATGGCGCGTTAGCCTTCCTGATGGCCCGCCGCAGCGCGCTCGATGGCGCTGGCCTGGCAGCCGATCGGGCAATCGGGGCCGTCGCAGACGGCGTGGTCGCAGAAGCGGCAGACGTGGCGCGCATACGCGCGGTCCTCGACCGGTGCCTGCAGCAGCTTGTCGGCCAGGCGCGCGAACTGCGCCTGCTCGGTGGGCGACAGCGCCGCCAGCAGTTCGCCGCAGGCCTGCAGCCGGCGCTTCTGCAACTGCCGGGCCTGGGCCAGGCCGCTGCGCGTCAGTGTCAGCTGCACCTGCTTGCCGCTGACGGTCTCGCGCGCGACCAGGCCTTGCTCGACCAGCTTGTCGAGGGCGCGGGTGCAGGCCGGCTGCGACAGGCCGACCACGCGGCCGAGTTCGACCACGCCGACCGGCGCCCAGTGCTGCAGCCACAGCAGGATGGCGCTGGACGAGGCGGACTGATCGGCCATCGCCTGGCCCAGCGCATGGTCCAGCGTGGCCCACAGCGCGCCCAGGCGGTTGGCGTCCAGCGCCGAGGGCGCGGCGGGCGCGGCCGTTGCGTCACGGCGCCCGGTGCTGCGGCCGCCGCGCGTCACGGCTGGGCGCCGTCGGCCGGCGCATCGTGGGCATGCCGGCGGCGCAGCGCGGCGGCGTAGCGCGGCATCACGCTGGGCATCATCGAGGCGCCGGGGGCCGGGCGTTCGGCATTGAACACGGTGCGCGGAAAGTCCAGCGTCTTCTGCACCGCCCAGATCTCGTCATGCGCGCTGGTGGGCCGGATGATCGCGGGGTCGCCCACCGCCACCCAGCCGATCGGCACCATGCTGTGGGGCGGCAGCACCGTGCGCAGGTGCACCAGCGCGTTGATGCGCACCTCGCTGGCCGTGCCGATGCGCGCGCCGTTGAACACGGTGGCACCGGTGGCGAGGAAGCAGTCGTCCTCGATCGTGCAGCCGACCAGGTAGGCGCGCGGGCCGACCAGCACGTGGCGGCCGATCACCGTCTGCTGGCCCGGCACGCCGCGGATCACCGCGGTCTCCATCACCACGCAGTGTTCGCCGATGCGCACCGGGCCGCCCTCGGCGACGATCACCGCGCCATGGCCGATGCGGCAGCCGGCGCCGATGTGCACGTCGCCCGAGATCACCGCGCTGGCGGCGACCTGGGCTTCCGGGTGAAGGGTGGGCGCGTGGCCGTCCGAGCGCAGCAGCATGCGAAGCTCCATATATGTATGCGGAATGCATGCTAGCGGGCTTGCGGCGACGGCGCAAGCCGTACGCGCCCAGGCGAGGGGGCTTCAGCCCGGCGTGCAGCCCAGCGGCGTGTCGTGCCCACCGAGCGCCGCCCGCACCGCGGCCCAGCCGGTGCTGTGTCCGGCGTCGGCGCGGGCCCACTGCAGCACGGTGCAGGCCGCGCCATCCAGCCCCTGCTCGGCGCCCGGGGTGTGCAGCGCGCGGATCACCTGCACCGCCTGCGGGCCGCTGATCGAGCGCGAATCCTCGCCATGCCGCACGCGGATCGTGCCCTGCAGCATCCAGTGCGTGCCGAAGCTGCCCGATTCGCGCAGCAGGTCCGGCATCATCACGTAGGCGAACTGGAAGCGCCCGGGCGTGGCCGCGTAGCGCTGGCGGATCGCGGCCACCAGCTCGGCGTTCAGGTGGCTGGCGTAGTGGCTGCCGGCGCCGGCCATGCTGGAGATGCCGCGGTCCTGCGAATAGCCGTCGGACAGCGCCGAGGCATCGGCCACCACCACCTGCAGGCGCGGCAGCGGGGTGCCGGCCGGCCAGCTGTCCAGCACCAGGCGCAACGCGTACAGCAGCATCTCCATGCCGCGGTTGTCCACCGCGCCGCCGTCGGTGACCCAGTAGCGGTCGCGCTCGTCGACGTCGATCGCCGCGTTGGAGAACACCGGCGGGAAGTTCGCGTTCAGCGCCGCGGCCTGCTCCAGCCGCAGCGCCGGGCTGCGCAGGATGATCGGCAGCGGCTGCTCGACATGCGGCTCCAGCGGCTGGCCCACCAGTGCCGGGGGCAGTGCCAGGTTGGTCAGCAGCAGCCGGCCGCCGGCCAGCGCCGAGCTGGTGTGGCGGGCCCGGTAGCGCGGCTCCAGCTGCTGCAGCGGCTGGCCCTGCGGCGCGTCATCGGGCAGCCGGAAGTGGCCGGCCAGCGCGGTGTTCAGGATCAGGCCCATGTCCTGGATCTGCGTGAGCCGGCTGCGCTCGGCCGGCAGCTGCCAGCGGCGCTCGAAGCTCTCGGCCAGCAGCATGCCCAGGCGCCCGCGTTCGACCATGCGCCATTCGCTGGCGCGGGCCATCACGTCCTGGATGAAGGGCTCGGCCATCGTGTCGAGGTAGCGCTGCCAGGCCTGGCGGTCGCCGTTGACCAGCGCAGGGCGATAACCCGCGAAGTACGCGAGGGCGGCGCCACCACCGGACACGCCGCTGCCCAGCACCACCTGGCGCGACGCGCCGAGCTGGTGCAGGCCTTCGAGCAGCGCCGCGGTGTAGATCGCCGCGCGGGTGCCGCCGCCCGAGGCGGCGACGACGATCAGCGGCGCGTCGGCGGCCGGCGCGCTGGCCGGCGCATTGGCGGCGGGTGCGGCCGCCAGCAAGGTCTGCAGCTGCAGGCCGGTGCCGCCATCGCGGTTCAGGCGCGCCTCGGGCGCCTGTTCGCCCTGGTGCAGCCACCAGGCGCCACCGCCGAGCAGCGCACCCAGCAGCAGCACCAGCAGCACGTGGAAGTTGCTGATGCGGCCGTTCACCTGCACCGGCGTCGGCGTCGCCTTGCCGCCGGGCGCGCCGCTGTTGGCCAGCTTGTCCACCAGGGCGGCCAGCCCGTGGGCCTGGAAATACGGGGTGGCCCCGGTCAGGTTCACCGCCACCAGCCGCGCCGAGCCATGCACCTGCAGCCGCCGCCCGGCCGCCGGCACGCTGGTGCGGACCTTGGACGGCAGGATCGTGTAGGGAATGCCCGCGGCGCCCTGCGCGGCCGGGTTGATGAGTTGCAGCACCTGGTCGGCCAGCAGCCGGTGGGTCCAGTAGTCGTACCACCACGACAGCACGTAGGCGCCGGCCAGCACCACGCCCAGCGTCCACCACGCGGCGGTGTCGAGCACCGTGGTGGCGTAGCTGACGCCGGCGATGCGCAGCGCCGCCAGCACGATGACCAGCAGCGACACGAAGAACGCGCCGCCGGTGAACAGCGCGTCCTGCGTCAGCGCCCACATCATGCCGAAACGCTCGTTCAGCCCGGCGACGAACAGCCCGGCCAGGCACAGCGCGAACACGATGGCGGTGGCCAGCGGCATCCAGGCCGGTGGCGTGACCAGCGCGGTGAGGGCCGGCAGTGTCAGCAGCGCCATCGGCGCGCGCAGCGGCACGGTGAGCAGCGCCGTCAGCAGCGTGCCGAGCGTCACCGCCGGCTCGGGCCCGCGCGAGGCGAACAGCTCGGTGTTCTGCAGGTAGCTGCCGTACTGGCTTTGCGCGCGCAGGTGGCGGAACACCCAGTCGGCCAGCCAGCCGGCCAGCAGCAGCGTGAGTGCCAGCGCGGCGCTCACCGGCACCAGCAGGTGGCGGTAGGGCGTGCTGGCCTGGTACTCGTCCGGCCGGCCGATCCAGCTGGCCAGGGCGACGGCGAGCACCAGCACCCCCTGCGCCACCACGTCGTAGCGCAGCGGCAGGCAGCGCCGTGCGCTGTAGCGCAGCCAGGGCACGAGGACGGCGATGGCCAACGCCGCCGCCAGCAGCGCGAGCGCAATGCGCGCCGGCGTGGGCGAGGCCAGCACCAGCAGCGCGCACACCGCGGCGGGCAGCAGCAGCGCTGCGGGTGTGTGGCGGTCGATGCCGCACAGCGTGTCGAGCCGGCCGCCAGCGGTGCGGCGCTGGCGGAAGTCCCAGTGCCGGATCGTGTCGTCGAGCCAGACGGTGAGGCGCTGGAGGTGGGCGAAGCTCATGGCGCTGCGGCGGTGGCCTTGGAGCAGGCCAGTATGCGCCGCAGCCTGGCCGCGGTCATCCCGAGAAGTGTGGCCCCCAGGTCCGGGCTGTGCCCGGCCCGCCCGGGGTCAACGCAGCTCTTCGCGGGTGCGGATGATGCGCGAGACCAGGCCGTAGTCGATGGCCTCTTCGGGCGAGAGCCAGTTGTCGCGCTCGATGTCCTGGCGCACCTGCTCGAGCGGGCGGCCGGTCTCGCGGGCGATGACCTCGGCAATGCGCTCGCGCGCCTTGACGATCTCGCGCGCCTGGATCGCGATGTCGGTGGCCTGGCCGCCGGCGCCGCCGCTGGGCTGGTGGATCAGGAAGCGCGTCTGCGGCGTGCACACGCGGCGTTCGCGCGGCACCGAGAGGTAGACGTGCGTGGCCGCGCTGCCGACCCAGCCGGTGCCGATCATGAACACCGGCACGTCGATGAAGCGCACGATGTCGTGGATCGCATCGCCCGATTCGAGGTGGCCGCCGGGCGAGGACACCAGCACGTGGATCGGCTCGCGGCTCTCGGCCGCCAGCGCGATCAGCTGGCGCGCGACACTGGCTGCGGTGGTGTCGGTGATGGTGCCGAACAGCAGCACCGTGCGCGACTTGAAGGTCTTCTCTTCGAGGAAGCTGGCACTGCGGCCTTCGCCGGCCGGGCTGGCGGGGGTGGGGGTTTCCATGCGCTGGATCATCGTGGTGGAGCGGGCAGTCAGTATGGCGCAGGTGCGCACCACTAGAATCTCGCCCCCATGCTGACCCTTTCAACCTCTTCGATGCTGACCGATGTTCAGCCCGATGCCGTGGCACCCGCCCCGGCGAAGCGGGCCCGGAGCAAGACCCCGCGCGCTGCCGCGGTGCGCACGGCGCCGACGACCCCTGCACCCGTGGTGTCGACCGACGCGGCGCGCCCGGTGTTCCGGACCCTGCTGGTGCCCAGCTGCGGCTGGCCGACCGACGCCGCCGAGCCGGTGGCACGCAAGCGCGCCGCCAAGCGCTGAGCCGCGGCGGCGCACCGGCCGCTCCCCCCCACCGCACCGCCCGCCCGAGCCCCGGCCCCGCGCCGCGCTCGGGCGTGTTTTTTGGCGGGTTCATTCATCCATTTTTCTGATCGGATCGGATCCAAAACTAGAGCTTGTTTGGATGGCTTGAGCTTTCCAGAATCTTCTCGACGACGACTTCGAACGACGAGGAGACAAGCATGGACGTTGTGGGACTTCGGGGCGCGGCCGTGGCAGGCCTGCTGGCGCTGCTGGCGCAGGGCGCGGCGGCACAGCTCAGCGTGGGGGGCAACCTGGACGTGGGCCTGCGCGTGGATCACACGCGCGGCACGCTGCGTTCGCTGGCGGCCAATTCATGGCTGCCCAGCCGCATTACCATCGGCGCGCTGGAGGAACTGGGTGATGGCCTGCGGGCCCAGGTGGTGCTCGAAGCCGGGCTGACGGTGGACGACGGCGCCGGTGCGGTGCCGCCGCCGGGCGGCAGCGCCGGGCCGCTGTCCTTCGGCCGCTTCTCGGCCGTGGCGCTGGGCAGCGACGCGATGGGCTACGTCTCGTTCGGCCGCCAGTACACGCCGCTGTTCGTGCTGGGCGCCAGCGGCGTGGCCGACGTGTTCGGCGGCGCGGCGCTCGGTGGCTCGAACTCGGTGTCGAGCTTCACGGTGCGGGCCAGCAATGCCATCGCCTACACCTACGGCTACGGGCCGCGCACGCTGCTGCGCGGGTCGCCGGCCCAGGGCCTGGGCGTGGCCGTGATGTGGGCCCCCGGTGAAGCCTTGTCGCCCACCGACGCGGGCCAGCAGGGTGGCTTCAATGTCTCGTATGGCGACGGCGCCTGGTGGCTGGGCTACGGCTACCACCAGGTGCGCGGCAACAGCGCGGCCATCAATCCGGCGGCGGCCGTCAGCGCCAGCCCGGTGCTGCGCCAGCAGACGCTGGCCGCGGCCTACCAGCTCGGCGCGCTGCGTTTCACCGTCGGCCTCAACCAGGGCCGCAACGGGCTGAACACCGCGGCCGGCGTGGACCGGCGCGGCTGGTACCTGGGCTCGGCCTGGCAGTCCGGCCTGCATGAGCTCAAGGCCTTCTACGGCCGCGTGGAAGACCGCAGCATCAACCGGCGCGACTACGCCACGCTGCAGTTCGGCTACAGCTATTCGCTGAGCAAGCTGACCCAGCTGTACGCGCTGGCCGGCTGGGTGGACAACCGCGACCGGGCCAGCACCGTGCTGCTGAACACCACGCCGGCCACGGTGCCCGCGGGCGTCGACGTGCGCTCGCTGGCGCTCGGCGTGCTCCAGCGCTTCTGAGCGGAGGCGCGCATGGGCACGCTCGCACGCTCACTGTCGCTCGCGCTGCTGCTGGTGCTGCTGCTGCCGGCGGCTCCCGCCCAGGCACAGGGCTATCCGGCGCGGCCGATCCGCCTGCTGGTGGGCTTCTCGGCCGGTGGCAACACCGATGTCGCCGCGCGCATCGTTGCGCGCAAGGCGGGCGAACTGCTGGGCCAGCAGGTCATCGTCGAGAACCGGCCCGGGGCCGGCGGCATGCTGGCGGCCGAAGCGGTGGCGCAGGCCGCGCCCGACGGCTACACGCTGCTGGCCGGCACCTTGAGCACGCAGGTGCTCAACCTCGGCCTGCAGGCGCGGCCGCGCGTGCGCATGGATGCCGACTTCGTGCCGCTGGCGCTGACCAACCAGGCCCCGGTGCTGCTGGGCGTCAGCGGCAGCCTGGGCGTTGGCAGCGTGGCCGACTTCGTCGCCCGGGCGAAGGCCCGCAGCGGCAGCTTCAACTACGGCGCGCCCAGTGTCGGCGGCGTCGGCCACCTGGCGGCGGTGATGTTCAACCGCCAGGCTGGCGTGGCGGCCGAGCCGGTGGTCTACAAGGGCTCCAGCGCGGCGGTGGTCGACCTGGCCGCCGGCCGCGTGGAGTACCTGTTCGACGGCCTCTCGGTGCTGGCGCCGCAGCTGGCCGGCGGCCGCGTCGCGCTGCTGGCGATCTCCGGCGCGCGGCGGCACCCCGACTGGCCGCAGCTGCCCACCTTCGCCGAGGCCGGCTATCCGGAACTGTCGAAGCTGATGACCTGGAACGCCTGGTTCGCGCCCAGCCGCACGCCGCGGGCGGTGGTCGAGCAGCTGCACGGCGCGCTGCACCGGGCGCTGGCCGACCCCGAGGTGGCGCAGGCGCTGAAGAAGACCGGCAACGACGTGCCCGCGGCGCTGAGCCTGCCGCAGCTGGCCGGCTTCCTGGCTGCCGAACGCGAGCGCTGGCTGCCGGTGATGCGCGAGGCCGGCATCCAGCCGGAGTGAGCTGCAATTCCTATCTCTCGAAATCAACGTCCATTCATCATGTTCGCACCGCCTGAACTGCTGCAATTCCGCCAGGTCGCCCGGCTGCCCGAGCACCTGCATGTGCACGGCCGCATCTCCGGCCGCTACGGCACCCGCAAGTACTACCTCGAAGGGCCGGCGGTCGCGCGCGATGGCACGCTGTACTTCACCGACGTGCCGGGCGGCCGCATCCTGCGGCTGACCCCGGCGCAGGAGATCGAGCTGTTCCTCGAATACGACGGCGAGCCCAACGGCCTGAAGATCCACCGCGACGGGCGCCTGTTCGTGGCCGACAACCGCCACGGCATCCTGTGCATCGACCCCGTCAGCAAGACCATCACGCCGTACTGCGAGCGCGTGGCCAACGAGCGGCTGCGCGGGCCGAACGACCTGGTGTTCGCCGACAACGGCAACCTGTACTTCACCGACCAGGGCAACAGCGACATCACCCGCCCGCACGGCCGCGTGGTGCTGGTGCGGCCCGATGGCCGGGCCGAGCTGGTGCTGCAGGGCATTCCCAGCCCCAACGGCATCGTGCTCAGTGTCGACCAGGCCTGGCTCTACGTGGCGGTGACGCGCAGCAATGCGGTCTGGCGCGCGCAGGTGCTGCCCGATGGCCGGGTCGACCGCTGCGGCGTGTACGTGCAGCTCTCGGGCGGCGGTGGGCCCGACGGCATGGCGGTGGACGAGCGCAACAACCTGATCGTCGCGCACAGCAGCTTCGGCGCGATCTGGGTCTTCGACCCCAAGGGCGAGCCGCTCTACCGCGCGAACAGCCCGACCGGCGGGCTGGGCATCTCGAACGTCTCGTTCGGCGGGCCCGAGCACCGCACGCTGTACGTGACCGAATCGGTGACCGGCACGATCCTCGCGCTGGACATGCCGCAGGCCGGGCAGCGCCTGCTGTCGCACCAGTAGTGCCGCGAATGGACATCCTGCCCAACCTGGCGCTGCGGCGCCTGCAGGCCGGCCAGGTGGCGCTGGGCTTCGGCGCCGCGCTGCTGCGCACGGTGGCCGTGGTGCCGCTGGCGCGCGCCGCCGGCTTCCACTGGCTGACGCTGGACCTCGAGCACGGCGTGGCCACGCTGGCCGAGGCAGCGCAGCTGTGCATGGCCGCCAGCAGCACCGGCCTGGCGCCGATCATGCGCATCGCACCCGAGGCCTGGTCCGACGGCACGCGGCTGCTGGACAACGGCGCGCAAGGCCTGCTGGTGCCCGACGTGCGCAGCGCCGCGCAGGCGCGCCGCATCGTCGAGGCCTTCCGCCATCCGCCGCGCGGCCAGCGCGCCTGGGGCGCGAACCTGTTCCCGTTCGGCTACCGGCCGCCGCCGCTGCCCGAGGCGATGCGCCAGGTCGATGGCGAGACCTTGCTGGCCGCGATGATCGAAAGCGCCGAAGGCGTCGCGTCCGCCGCCGCGATCGCCGCGACGCCGGGCATCGACGTGCTGTTCGTCGGCATCGCCGACCTGAGCCTGCAGCTGGGCGCACCGGGCCAGCCCGGCGATGCGCGCGTGCAGGCGGCGGTCGAGCGCGTGGCCGCGGCCTGCGCGGCCAGCGGCAAGGTGCTGGGCCTGGGCGGCGTGTACGACAGCACCTGGCTGCCGCACTACCTGCAGCGCGGTGCGCGCTTCATCGCCGGCGGCAACGACCAGGGCTTCGTGCTCGGCGCCGCCAGCGAGCGCGCCGCGTGGCTGGACCGGCTGGCCGCGGACGCGCGGGTGGTGGTATGACGCTCTTGCCCTTGCAGTGCCAATGGCCCGATGCCGCCACCGCACGCGCGCTGCAGACGCTGTGCGACGAGTTCTGCTGGCTGGTGGACCACGGCCATGCGGACCGCACCCAGCACCTGTTCACGCCCGATGTGCAGTACCACGCGCAGGGCGTGGCCAGTGCGGGCATCGAAGCGCTGATGCGCCGCATGGCCGAGCGCGCGGCGCGGCGCGACTACCGGTCGCGGCACGTCGTCTCCGGCCTGCGGCTGCACGCCTGCGGCCCGGACGAGGTGCAGGGCCAGTCGCTGCTGGTGGTGTACCGCGACAGCCCGTCGCCCGCGCTGGTGGCCGACGTGCACGACCGCTACCGCCGCGGCGCCGCGGGCGACTGGCGCATCGCGCAGCGCCACATCGAGCCGGCGCTGCCGGCGGCGGCGCGATGACGGCGCTGCAAGCCGTGAAGGCCGTGAAGGTGCAGCGCGACGGGGCCTGCGCCGCCGGCCTGCTGGCCGACGACGGGCGCGTGGCCATCGTCGGCCCGTGGCACGCGGGGCCGGCGCAGCGCACGCCGTTCGAGCTGGCCGGGGTGCCCGCCGCGGCCTGGCCCGCGCTGGCCGCCGCCGCGCCCGAGCAGCTGTGGCTGCAGGACATCGAACTGGCCGCGCCGGTGGATGGGCGCAGCAAGCTCATCTGCGTGGGGGCCAACTACCGCGACCATGCCGCCGAGATCGGGCTCTCGGCCGACACGCCGCCGCAGGTGTTCCTGCGCCATGCCGATTCGCTGGTCGGCCACGACCAGCCCTTGTGGCGGCCGCGGGTGTCCGCGCAGCTGGACTTCGAAGGCGAGCTGGCCGTGGTGATCGGCCGCCCGGCGCGCCATGTGGCCCCGGCGCAGGCGCTGGCGCGTGTGCTGGGCTACAGCTGCTTCCTCGACGGCAGCGTGCGCGACTACCAGCGCCAGTCGATCGGTGCCGGCAAGAACTTCTGGCGTTCCGGCGCGATGGGGCCGTGGATCGTGGCCGCCGAGGGGCTGCCGGCGGCCGCCGACCTGGCGCTGGCCACCCACGTCAACGGCCAGCCGGTGCAGCAGGGCCGCACCGGCCAGATGGTGCACGACGTGGCCGCACTGGTGGCCTACTGCTCGCAGTGGACCGCGCTGCTGCCCGGCGACGTGATCGCCACCGGCACGCCGGCGGGCATCGGCGCGCGCCGCAACCCGCCGCTGTGGTTGCGCGCCGGCGATGTGGTGGAGGTGACGATCGAGGGCCTCGGCACGCTGCGCAACCCGGTGCTCGACGAAGCCGATGGCTGACGCACTCAATCGGCGTTAGCACGCGAACGTGCCGCTGCCGGCCGCGCGGCGGCGCGCCGCTGACGTGCCGGCGCCGCCGGCTCCGGCCGCAGGCGCTGGCGGTCGTACTCGACGATGCGCTCGATCGTCTGCCGCACCACCGGCTGGCGCTGGTCCTTGTGGCACAGCAGCGTCACGTCCAGCAGGATCGGCGGCAACGCGGGCGACACCGGCTGCACCAGCCCGGCCTCCAGGTAGCCGCGCGAGCCGGAACTCGCGGTGAGCCCGATGCCGCCGGTGCGGTGGATCAGCTCGAGGATGGCCACCATGTGGGTGCAGGCGTTGATGTTGTCGAACTCGGCGCGGTGCTGGTGCAGCGCCGCCATCGCCACCGGGTACAGCACCGAACTGCGCGGCACCAGCCAGATCGGCACGCTGCCCAGCAGCTCGGCCAGCGGGATCGGCTTGCCGCCGCGCGTGCGCGGCACGCGGCTGGACATCAGCCACTGCGATTCCTCCGGCGTCAGGCTGATCGCGTCCATCTGCGGGTTGCGGCCGGCGCCGGCCACCACCGCGATGTCGAGCCGGCCGGTCTCGAGCTTCTGCACCATGCTCTGGCCCACGTCGACATCGATCTCGTAGCGCACCTGCGGCATCGCCTCGCGCAGCCGCGCCACCAGCTGCGGAAACCAGCTCAGCATCACGTGCGGGATGCCCAGCCGCACCACGCCGCGCAGCGAGCCCGGCGCGGCATAGGCGGCCATCTCCAGCTCGATGCCGCGCACCAGCGGCTCGACGCGGCGGATGAACTCGCGGCCCTCGATCGTGAGCTCCATGCGCCGGCCGCGCTTCTGGAAGAAGGCGATGCCCACCGAGGCCTCCAGCTCGCGCACGCGCGCGGTGACCGCGGGCTGCGAGGCATTGAGCCGCAGCGCCGCGGCACCGAAGCTGCCGGCATTGGCGATGCAGCAGACGGTCTCGAAGTTCGTGAGGTTCAGGCGCGGCATGACGTATCCAGAATTTCGATGGAATCAGAACCAAAGCTTTGTCTTGTGTCGATGATTCGACCTTCCTACAGTGGTGGTCGTCAAGAGCGGTTTGCCCGGGCGGGCGGCCGCCGCAACCCGGAGACACGACCCCGATGAACCTGCATCGACGCCGCCTGGCCACCGCACTGGCCCTGATCCCGATCGCCGCCGCACGGGCGCAGGCCACCACGGGCGCGGCCGCCTTCCCGAGCAAGCCGATCAAGCTGGTGGTGGGCTTTCCGCCGGGCGGCTCGGCCGATGCGCAGGCGCGGCTGATCGCCGCCAAGCTCGGTGCCCAGCTGGGCCAGCAGGTGATCGTCGACAACCGGCCGGGGGCCGGCGGCAATATCGGTGCCGACGCGGTGGCCAAGGCGCCGCCCGACGGCCACACGCTGCTGCTGGCCGCGGTGTCGGCCTTCGCGATCAACCCCTGGCTGTACCCGCGCCTGCCGTTCGACCCGGCGCGCGACTTCGCCTACATCGGCCAGATCGCCAGCTTCCAGGGCGTGGTGGTGGTGGGGCCCGACCAGCCGATGCCGTCGATGAAGGCGCTGGCGGCCTACGCGCGGGCGCACCCGGGCCAGCTGGTCTACGGCTCGCCCGGCAATGGCACCACGCCGCATCTGGCGGCCGAGCTGTTCCGCCGCGCCGCCGGCGTCGAACTGCAGCATGCGCCGTACCGCGGCGACGCGCCGGCGCTGACCGATGTCGCCGGCGGCCAGCTGCCGGTGGCCTTCGTCAACCTCGGCCCGGCGATCGGCCTGATCAGGAGCGGCCGCGTGCGCGCGCTGGCCGTCACCGGCGACCGGCGCGCCAGCACGCTGCCCGAGGTGCCGACGCTCGAGGAAGCCGGCTTCGCGCATGCCGCGGTGCCCGGCTGGTCGGGCCTGGCGGCGCCGGCCGGCACGCCGCCGGCGATCGTCGAGCGCCTGGCCCAGGCGCTGAAGACGGTGGCCGCCGACGCCGAGTTCCGCCAGCTGGCGGAACAGCAGTCGGCCGAGGTGCGCTTCGTGCCGCCGGCCGCGTTCGCCGCGCAGGCCGCGGCCGACCGCAGCCGCTTCGGCAAGCTGGTCAAGGACAGCGGCATCACGCTGGACTGAGCGCGGAACGGCACATTCATCCAACGACGAGACATCCTCACCCAGCTGATTCCCATGACCGCTGCTATCGCGACATCTGCCACCGCCGCGACCGCCGAGCTGCCGATGCGCCCGGGCCTGAGCCTGGCCCTGGCCAAGCGCCTGCTGCAGGCCGGCGAAGCCGAGGCGCTGACGCGTCAATTGGCCGTCAGCATCGTGATCGCCGACGACGGCGGCCACCCCTGGGCGCTGTTGCGGCTGGATGCGGCGCCACCGGCCACCGCGGCCATCGCCGGCGAGAAGGCGCGCACCGCCGCGCTGATCCGGCGCCCGGGCAAGGCCTTCGAGGACCTGATCAACGGCGGCCGCACCGCGCTGCTGTCGATCGGCAGCCTGCACGGCATGCTCGATGGCGGCATGCCGCTGATGGTGCAGGGCCACTGCATCGGCGCGGTCGGTGTCTCGGGTGGCCGGCCGCCCGAGGACAACGCGGTGGTCGACGCGGTGCTGCGGGCGCTGGCGGGCGCCGTGTAGTTTGTGGTTTAGAGCGGCGCGGCCGGCGCGCCGTTCTCGTACAGCACCAGCCCGCGGTACACCGCGCTGTGCGCCGGTGTCGGCACGCCGAGCTCCAGGCCCAGCGCATGCACGCGGCCGCTGAGCCAGCCTAGCTCGAGCCGGTTGCCGCGTTCCAGGTCTTCCGACATCGACGAACGCATCGCCGGCGGCATGCCGCCGATGCGCGCCATCACCTCGTCGGCCAGGCCGGCGCGCAGGCCGACGCCGCGGGCCTGCGCCAGCGCGATCGATTCATCGACCAGCTGGCGCAGGAAGGCGCGCGCTTCCGGATGGCCATTGATCGCCCCCAGCCGGGCCCGCAGCAGCGTGGTGGCGCCGGACACCGCGGCGAGCACGACGAACTTCTCCCAGATCACCAGGTCCGCGTGCTCGCTGAGCTTGATCTCGAGGCCGGGCAGGTCGGCAGCCGCCTGCTGCAACGCGGCCATCACAGGGTCGCCCTGCGCGCTGTCGGCCACGATGCTGTGCAGGCCGCCGGGCGAGCGGATCACGCCGGGCCGCTCGATCACCGCGGAGACGTAGATCACGCCGCCCCGCACCTGCGCCGCCGGCCCCAGCTGCGCGCGGATCATCGCGACGCTGTCGATGCCGTTCTGCAAGGTCAGCACGCGGGTTTCGGGGCCGACCAGCGGTGCCATCTGGCGCGCGGCGGCCTCGGTGTCGAACAGCTTCACCGCGAAGATCACCAGGTCCACCGGGCCGATGGCGGCCGGGTCGTCGCTGGCCTGCACCGGCGGCAGCTGCAGCGGCAGCTGCGGATGCTCGATGCGCAGGCCTTCGCTGCGCAGCGCCGCCAGGTGCGCGCCGCGGGCGATGAAGTGCACGTCCTGCCCGGCCTGCTGCAGCCAGGCGCCGACGTAGCCGCCGACGCCGCCCGAGCCCATGATGGCGATGCGCATGATCGTTCTCCCGTGTGTCGAGGGTTCAGTCCAGCGGCGGACGATAACCGCTGTCGTGCAGCGTCTGCAGCGGCGCGAACAGCGGCTGCGGCAGCGCGTCCCACCCGCACCACTGCCAGCCGCGGCACTTGTCGGGTTCCATCACCTGCGGCTCGCCGTCCGGCACCGAGGCGACGACGAACAGCGTGACGTAGTGGCGGCCCAGTTCCGCGAACACATCGCTGGTGTAGGGCGCGGGGCGGAACGCGGTGGCGACCAGTCCGGTCTCTTCGAGCAGCTCGCGCGCGGCGCAGGCGGGCACCGTCTCGCCGAACTCGAGGTGGCCGCCGGGCAGGGCCCAGGTCCCTTCGCCATGCGAGCCTTGCCGCAGGCCGAGCAGCACGCGGCCCGCGCGCACCACGATCACGCCCACGCCGACGCGTGGGCTGGCGTCAAGGCCGGCCATCGACGTGCAGCGCCTGCGAGAGGCAGCCGGGTTTCAGCCGCGCGCGGCCCAGAACCAGGATCATCGTGCCGCTCCTTGGGTGAAGACGTTCAGGCCGGGGCCCAAAGCTCGGCCATCGTCGCGGCAAAGCGCTGGGCGATGGCGGCCTGCGCCGGCAACGCGCCGTCGCGCAGCACAGGATGGCCTGCCACCCCCACCTCCACGAACGCCAGCCCTTCGGTGGCGAACACCAGCGCATCGAGCGCATGGCTGGCCGGCACGCCCAGCAGCCCGGGCGCCTGCAGGTCCAGCACCAGCCAGTCGGCGCGCGCGCCAGGCTCGAATCCCCAACGCGCAAAGCCAGCGGCCGGCGCGCCGCCGTGCAGCATGCGCTGGTACAGCCGCGCCGCGGTGGCCGGCTGCTGCGCCTGCGGCGCGGCCGCCACGTTGCGACGGCGCAGTTGCAGGCGCTGGCCGTATTCCAGCAGCTTCAGCTCCGCCGGCCACTGGCGGCCGACATGGCTGTCCGAGCCGATCGACAGCACCGTGCCGGCACCCAGCCAGCGCGGCACGTCGGTCAGGCCGTCGCCCAGGTTGGCCTCGGTGCTGGGGCAGATCACCACGCCGGCGCCGCTGCGGGCGACGCCGTCGATCTCGTCCGCGGTGGCATGGGTCGCATGCACCAGCTGCCAGCGTGCGTCCAGCGCGACGTTCTGCAGCAGCCATTCGATCGGGCGCCGGCCGGTGGCGGCCAGGCAGTCGTCGACCTCGGCGGTCTGCTCGGCGATGTGGAGGTGGATCGGACCGGCATCGCCTTCGAGCGCGCGCTGCAGGCGGGCGATGGCCTCGGCCGGTGCGGCGCGCAGCGAATGGATCGCGACGCCGGCGTTCACGCACGGCTGCCGCGCGGCGCGAACGCTGTCGCGCCAAGTGAGCAGCCGTTCGACATCGGTCGCGAAGCGGCGCTGGTCCTCGCGCAGCGCGGGCTGCGTGAAGCCGGCGCGCTGGTACAGCACCGGCAGCAGGGTCAGGCCAATGCCGGTGGCGCCGGCCGCGCGCATCAGCGCATGGCTCATCGCCAGCGGGTCGGGGTAGGGCCGGCCATCGGGCGCATGGTGCAGGTAGTGGAATTCGCAGACCTGCGTGTAGCCGCCCTGCAGCAGCTCGGCATAGAGCTGCGTGGCCACCGCTTCCAGCGCCTCGGGCGACATGCGCAGCGCCACTGCGTACATGCGGTCGCGCCAGCTCCAGAAGTCGTCGTTCTCGCCCTCGCGCCGCTCGGCCAGGCCGGCGAAGGCGCGCTGGAAGGCATGGCTGTGGGCATTGACCAGGCCGGGCAGCAGCGGGCCGGGCAGCACGCGCGTGCCGGGCGGCGGCGGCACGTCGGGCCGGACCTCGGCCCACAGCCCGGAAGCGGCATCGATGCGCAGCGCGACGCCGGCCTGCCAGCGGCCGTCGACCCAGGCCTGCGGCGCCCACAGCAGCGTGTCGTGCAGGGTGTCGTTCGCCAAGCCCGTCATGGCCGCCAGTCCAGCATCGTCTGCACCAGCTGGCGCAGCAGCGGCTGCACCGCGGCTGCCCGTTCGTCATGCCACGCAAAAGGCGCGGCCTCTTCCATGTAGCAGGACCAGCACATCTCCAGTTGCACCGCATGGATGTGCTGCGCCGGCCGGCCGTAGTGGCGCGTGATGTGGCCGCCCTTGAAGCGGCCGTCGACGATCTGCGTGTAGCGCTGCTGGCCGGCCAGCACCGTGGCCAGCGCCAGGCGCAGGTCGGGGTGGCAGCTGCTGCCTTGGGCGGTGCCGAGGTTCAGGTCCCACAGCTTGCCTTCGAACAGCCAGGGCAGCTCGGACTTGATGCTGTGGCCGTCGAACAGCACCGCATGGCCGTGCGCGGCGCGCAGCCGGTTCAGCTCGAGGTTCAGCGCATCGTGGTACGGGCGCCAGTAGCTGGCGACGCGGCGCCGGATCTCGGCCTCGTCGGGCGCTTGGGCCTCGCGGTACAGCGCGTCGCCGGTGAAGAAGCGCGTCGGGCACAGCTCGGTGTTGTTGACGCCGGGGTACATCGGCGCGTTCTCGGGCGGGCGGTTCAAATCCACCAGGTAGCGGCTGTAGCGCGGCACCAGCACCGAGGCGCCGAGTTCGCGCGCAAAGCCGTACAGCCGTTCCAGGTGCCAGTCGGTGTCTTCCACCGCCAGCGCGCGTTCGACATAACGCGCTTTCTGATCGTCCGGGATCACGGTGCCCACATGCGGCAGGCTGATCAGCAGCGGCGTGCTGCCGCGGTGAAGGGTGAAGATGTCGTCGCTCATGCATCAGGCCCCAGGATCTCGATGCCGGCGCGCAGCACGCGCTGGCAGGGGTTGCGGCCGAACCAGTAGGCCAGCTCGTTCGGTGCGGCCAGGTCCCACACCACGAAGTCGGCCTGCAGGCCGGCCTTCAGCTGGCCATGGCTGTGCTGCAGGCCCAGCGCCCGCGCCGCGTGCACGGTGACGCCGCGCAGCGCCTCCTCGGGCGTCAGGCGGAAGAAGGTGCAGGCCATGTTCAGCATCAGCAGCAGCGACAGGCCCGGCGCGGAGCCGGGGTTGTGGTCGCTGGCGATGGCGATCGGCACGCCGGCGGCGCGCAGCGCGGCGATCGGCGGCAGCCTGGTCTCGCGCAGGAAGTAGAACGCGCCGGGCAGCAGCACCGCCACGGTGCCAGCATGCGCCATCGCGGCCACGCCGTCGCCGTCCAGGTGCTCGAGGTGGTCGCAGGACAGGGCGTTGAACTCGGCCGCCAGCGCCGCACCATGCTGGTTGCTCAGCTGCTCGGCATGCAGCTTGACCGGCAGGCCCAGGCGGGCCGCGGCTTCGAACATGCGCCGCGTCTGCGCCGGCGTGAAGCCGATTTCGTCGCAGAAGGCATCGACCGCATCGACCAGGCCTTCGGCATGCAGCTGCGGCAGCCAGGCGCAGGCGGCCTCGATGTAGTCGTCGGGCCGGCCGGCGAATTCATGCGGCAGCGCATGCGCGGCCAGGCTGGTGGTGCGCACCGTCAGCGGCAGCTCGCGGCCGAGGCGCCGCGCCACGCGCAGGCAGCGCGCCTCGTGCTCGGCCGAGAGGCCGTAGCCCGACTTCACCTCGATCACCGTGACGCCTTCGTTCATCAGCGCCGCGGCGCGGTCGGCCGCGCTGTTGAAGAGCTGGCCGTCGGTGGCGACGCGGGTGGCCGAGACGGTGGAACGGATGCCACCGCCGGCGCGCGCGATCTGGTCGTAGCTGGCGCCCTGCAGCCGCAGCTCGAACTCGGTGGCGCGGTGGCCGCCGTAGACCAGGTGCGTGTGGCAGTCGATCAGGCCGGGCGTGACCAGCGCGCCATCGAGCTTCACGTCGCGTGGGGCGCTGCGGGCGAGTTCCGCCGGCAGCTCGGCCTCGGGGCCGACCCACAGCAGCGTGTCGCCCTCGACCAGCAGCGCGCCATCGTCGATCAAACCCCAGGCCGAACCGGGCTGCATCGTGGCGAGCCGGGCCTGGCGGTACAGCGTGCGGTGCGCGCTCATGGTGCCACCGCAGGCTCGATCGCCAGCCACCAGGCTGCGGGCGCGCCGCTGCCGCCCACCACGCGCCAGCGCTGGCGCCGCGCATGGTGGCTCAGGGCCAGCGAGAACGCGGGCAGCACCATCGCATCGGCATCGTCTATCTGCAGCAGCATCGGCTCGGCGGCGAACACCGCGCGTGTCGCGGCGAGGCTGATCCACTCCTCGCTGTCGCGCGCCGCGAGCATCGTGCCGCCGGCGGCGCCGTCGCGCAGCATCAGGTTCAGGTCCTGCGTGGCGCCGCCCTGCAGGCTGCAATGCGGAGCGCGTGCGCCGTCGAAGTGCAAGGGGGCGCTGGCGGTGTTCAGCATCGCGCGGTGGCCGGCGCCGAAGTCCAGCACCACGCCGTGGCCCTGCACCACCGCGAACCAGCGGGTGATGCCGGGGTAGGCCGAGAATGCGCCGTCCTGGCGCACCTCGGCCAGGCTGATGCGCCAGGCCCAGTGCTCGCCCGGCGCCGAGGCCGCGAGTTCGCGAGTCTGGCCACCGCCATTGCGCCACGGCTGCGGCGCGACACGGTCCGCCACGACAAGTTCAAGGCTCATGCGGCTCCCTTGGCGCTGCGCGCCTGTCCCTCCAGGAGGGAATTCGCCCCTTCGGGCGGCCGGGCGGGGCTCATGGCGAAAACGACCCTTCCAGCGAATACAGCGTGCCCGGGTGCACCAGGCGTGCGATGGTGATCGGCGTGTCGAGCTGCTGCGTGCGGCGCACGACGACGAGGCAGGGCGCGCCGGCGTCGATGCCGAGCAGGCGCGCTTCCTCGGCGCTGGGCAGCGCGGCCTCGATCGAATACTGCGCCTGCCACACCGGCGCCACTTCCAGCAGGTAGTGCGTGGGCGTGGTCTGCGTGAAGTCGACGCCCAGGTAGTCCGGCGCGACGGCAGGGTTCACGTAGCGGTCTTCGCACTGGATCGGCACGCCGTTCTCGCGGTGCACGATGAGGGTGTGGAACACCGCGTCGCCGTTGCGCAGGCCCAGGCGGGCGGCCAGCGCGGCGGGGGCGCGTTCCTTGCGAGCGATGTGGACAACAGCGTCATGCCGGTGGCCGCGCGCGGCGATCTCGTCATGCAGGTCGCGGATCGTCAATGTCGACGACACCCGGTGCAGCTGCGCGGCAAAGGTACCCACGCCCTGCACCCGGTCGACCAGCCCCTCGGTCTGCAGCTCGCGCAGCGCGCGGTTCACGGTCATGCGGCTGACGCCGAACTGCGCCACCAGCTCGGCTTCGGAGGGCATCAGCGCCCCGGGCGGGTACTCGCCGCGGGACAGGGCGTCTTTCAGGTGCTGCTTGACGCGGGCGTACGGCGCAAGCGCCGCCTTGGCAGCGCGGGGCGCAAGCGCCGCAGAGGCGTTGGCAGGGGCGGCGGGTGGCGGCATGGGTGCGAATGCTACTTGCATCGACTTGTCTAGACAAGTACAGTTCGCGCCATCGCATCACACCCGATGCTGTGCCGGAGACGCCTGATGACCGACCTGTCCACCGCCCGCCACCTGGCTCAAGCGCGCCCCGTGAAGGCGCCCACCGGCCCCACGCTGCACTGCCGCAACTGGCTGATCGAGGCGGCCTACCGGATGATCCAGAACAACCTCGACCCGGCCGTGGCCGAGAACCCCGATGCGCTGGTGGTGTACGGCGGCATCGGCAAGGCCGCGCGCAACTGGGACTGCTTCGAGGCCATCCTGCAGTCGCTGCGCGAACTGAAGGAAGACGAATCGCTGCTGGTGCAAAGCGGCAAGCCGGTGGGCGTGTTCCGCACGCATGCCGATGCGCCGCGCGTGCTGATCGCCAACTCGAACCTGGTGCCCAAGTGGGCCACCTGGGAACACTTCCACGAACTCGACCGCCAGGGCCTGATGATGTACGGCCAGATGACCGCCGGCAGCTGGATCTACATCGGCAGCCAGGGCATCGTGCAGGGCACCTACGAGACCTTTGTCGAAGCCGCGCGCCAGCACTTCGGCGGTGACGCCAAGGGGCGCTGGATCCTCACCGCCGGCCTCGGCGGCATGGGCGGCGCGCAGCCGCTGGCGGCCAGCTTCGCGGGCTTCTGCTCGCTGAACATCGAGTGCCAGCAGTCGCGCATCGATTTCCGGCTGCGCAGCCGCTATCTGGACGAGCAGGCGACTGACGTGGACGATGCGCTGGCCCGCATCGCCCGCTACACGGCCGAGGGCAAGGCGGTGTCGATCGGGCTGCTGGGCAACGCGGCCGAACTGCTGCCCGCGTTGGTGAAGCGTGCGCAGGCCGGCGGTTTGAAGCCCGACCTCGTCACCGACCAGACCTCGGCGCACGACCTGGTGAACGGCTACCTGCCCGCGGGCTGGAGCGTGGAACGCTGGCGCGCGGCCCAGGCCGATGCCGCCGAGCATGCGGGGCTGCGCGATGCGGCCGCGAAGAGCTGTGCCACGCATGTGCAGGCGATGCTGGCGTTCCAGGCGATGGGCATCCCGACGGTGGACTACGGCAACAACATCCGCCAGGTGGCCTTCGACACCGGCGTGAAGAACGCCTTCGACTTCCCCGGCTTCGTGCCGGCCTACATCCGGCCGCTGTTCTGCCGCGGCAAGGGGCCGTTCCGCTGGGTGGCGCTGTCGGGCGACCCGGAAGACATCCGCAAGACCGACGCGAAGATGAAGGAGCTGTTCCCCGAGGACAAGCACCTGCACCGCTGGCTGGACATGGCCGGCGAGCGCATCGCGTTCCAGGGACTGCCGGCGCGCATCTGCTGGATCGGCCTGGGCGAGCGCCACCGTGCCGGCCTGGCGTTCAACGAGATGGTGAAGTCCGGCGAGCTGAAGGCGCCGATCGTGATCGGCCGCGACCACCTGGATTCGGGCTCGGTCGCCTCGCCGAACCGCGAGACCGAGAGCATGAAGGACGGCAGCGACGCCGTGAGCGACTGGCCGCTGCTGAACGCGCTGCTGAACACCGCGGGCGGCGCCACCTGGGTCAGCCTGCACCATGGCGGCGGCGTCGGCATGGGCTATTCGCAGCATGCCGGCGTGGTGATCGTCTGCGACGGCACCGATGCCGCGGCCAGGCGCATCGAGCGCGTGCTGTGGAACGACCCCGCCACCGGCGTGATGCGCCATGCCGATGCGGGCTATGACGAGGCCATTGCCTGCGCGAAAGAGCAGGGCCTGAACCTTCCCATGCTCGGAGCCTGATCTTGCAACTGACCTTGAAGCCCGGCGCGCTGTCGCTGGAAGACCTGCTGGCCATCCACCGCGGTGGCATCACGCTGAGCCTGGACCCGGCCGCCAGGCCCATCATCGAAGCCAGCGCCGCCATCGTGCGCCGGGCGGCCGAAGGCAGCGAGCCGGTGTACGGCGTGAACACCGGCTTCGGCAAGCTGGCCAACCAGCGCATCAGCGAGGCCGACCTGGCGCGGCTGCAGCTGAACCTGATCCGCTCGCATTCGGTGGGCGTGGGCGAGCCGCTGCAACCCGCGGTGGTGCGCCTGATGCTGGCGACGAAGGCCGCCTCGCTGGCGCGCGGTGCCTCGGGCGTGCGGCCGGTCGTCATCGACCAGCTGCTCGCGGTGTTCAATGCGGGCCTGGTGCCGTATGTGCCGAGCCAGGGCTCGGTCGGTGCTTCGGGCGACCTGGCGCCGCTGTCGCACATGACGCTGGCGCTGATCGGCGAGGGCGAGTTCCTGGTCGAAGGCCGACGCCGGCCCGCGGCCGCGATGCTGGCCGAGGCCGGCCTCGCACCGCTGCAGCTGGCGGCCAAGGAAGGCCTGGCGCTGATCAACGGCACGCAGACCTCCACCGCGCTGGCGCTGCACGGCCTGCTCAGCTTCGAGCCGGTGCTCGAAGCCGCGCTGGTGGTGGGCGCGCTCACCGTCGATGCCGCGCGCGGCAGCGATGGCCCGTTCGACCCGCGCATCCATGCGCTGCGCGGCCAGCCCGGCCAGATCGACGTCGCGCAGTACTACCGTGCGCTGCTGGCCGGCAGCCAGATCCGCAAGAGCCACGAGACCGGCGACGACCGCGTGCAGGACCCCTACTGCCTGCGCTGCCAGCCGCAGGTGGTGGGCGCCTGCCTCGACCAGCTGCGCCATGCCGCGCTGGTGCTGCTGCGCGAAGCGAATGCCGTCACCGACAACCCGCTGGTGTTGGCGGCGGACGCGATGGCGGTGGCCATCGCCGAGGTCGGCGCGATCGCCGAGCGCCGCATTGCGATGCTGATCGACGCCGGCGTCTCGCGCCTGCCGCCGTTCCTGACCGCGAACGCCGGGCTCAACTCGGGCTTCATGATTGCGCATGTCACCGCGGCCGCGCTGGCGTCGGAGAACAAGTCGCTGGCGCATCCGGCCAGCGTCGATTCGCTGCCGACCTCGGCCAACCAGGAAGACCATGTGTCGATGGCCACCTTCGCCGCGCGCCGGCTGCAGGCGATGATCCACAACACCGCGCACATCCTCGGCATCGAGCTGCTCGCGGCCGGGCAGGGCATCGAGTTCCTGCGGCCGCTGCGCAGCAGCACCGCGCTCGAGCAGGCGCATGCGCTGCTGCGCGAGAACTGCCCCTCGGTGGACGAAGACCGCTTCCTGGCGCCGGACATCGAGCGCGCCACCGCGCTGGTGACCGGCGGCGCGCTGTCGCGCGTGTTCCGCACGCTGGGTGGCCTGCCCGCGCTGTGGGTGGCGGTCTGACCCCTGTGGCATTGGGTGCTTGACAGCCGGGGGCTCGCCGAGGGAGAACCGCGGGTCTTCACTTTGCCGAGACCCCGCATGCCGAACCTCCGCGCGCTGTTGTCCGTCACCACCCTCGCGGCCGCGGCCGCCCTGCTGGCCGGCTGCGCCATGCCGGGCAGCAGCGAGCCGGCGCCCGAGCGCATCTCCGAACTCGGCCCGGTGCCGCACCCGGCCGACAACCCGGCCACGCCGGCCAAGCTGGCGCTGGGCGCGCAGCTGTTCATCGACACGCGGCTGTCCGGCAGCGGCAAGATGGCCTGCCAGAGCTGCCACTACCGCGAGCTGGGCTGGACCGATGCCAAGCCGCTATCCACCAAAGACGATGGCGGCTTGAACACCCGCCACACCCCGTCCCTGTACAACGTGGGTTATCAGACCTCGTGGTACTGGGACGGCCGCGCCACCACGCTGGAAGGCCAGGTGCTGGCCGCCTGGCGCGGCCAGATCGGCGCCGACCCGGCCAAGGTGGCCGCGCTGCTGAACACGGTGCCGGGCTACAAGAGCCAGTTCCAGGCGGTGTACGGCAGCGATGCCACGCCCGACACCATCGTCAAGTCGCTGGCCGCCTACCTGCGCACCCTGGTCAGCACCGATGCGCCCTGGGACAAGTACGAGAAGGGCGACCGCAACGCCGTCTCGGCCGACGCGAAGCAGGGCTTCCGGCTCTTCATGGGCAAGGGCAAGTGCGCCGCGTGCCACACGCCGCCCAGCTTCGGCAATGGCGGCTTCCACAACATCGGGCTCGAAGGCGGCAAGGCCAAGCCCGACCTCGGCCGCTTCAACGTGACGAAGAACGAGGCCGACACCAGCGCGTTCAAGACGCCCACGCTGCGCTCGATCGCGCTGTCGGGCCCGTACTTCCACGATGGCAGCGTGAAGACCCTGCGCGAAGCGGTGAAGGTCATGGCCTCAGGCGGCGGCAACGATCCGCGCAAGTCGCCGATCCTCACGCCCACCGGCCTGACGGAGGCCGAGATCGACCAGGTGGTGGCCTTCCTGCAGACGCTGACCAGCACCGAGCCCTGGGTGGCGCCGAAGCTGCCGTGACGATCCGGGGCGCTCAGCGCACCGCGAAGACGTTAACCGCCGCGGCCTTGCCTTTCAGATGCACCGGCCCCAGTGGCTCGGTGGGCACCGCGCCGGCCAGCTCGGCCTGCGTGTCGGCATCGATCAGGATCGGCCGCTTCGCCTCCTTGGTGTGCGCCTCCAGCCGCGCCGCCAGGTTCACCGTGTCGCCGACGCAGGTGTAGGTGGCGCGTTCCTGCGTGCCGGTGTAGCCGGCCACCATCTCGCCGGTGGCGATGCCGATGCCGATGTGCAGCTCGGGCCGGCCGGCCGCGCGCTGCTCGGCGCGGAACTGCGCCATCATCTGCTGCATCTCCAGCGCCGCCAGCACCGCGCTGGCGGCTGCGTCGTCCAGCGGCTGCGGCGCGCCGAAGATGGCCATCAGCCCGTCGCCGATCATCTGGTTGACCACGCCGCCGCAGCGGCCGATGGCGTCGAACATCAGCGTGTAGTAGGTGTTCAGCAGCTCGATGATCTCGGCCGGCGTCTGCGATTCGACCAGGCTGGTGAAGCCGCGGATGTCGCAGAACATCACCGTGCCGCGCACATGCCGGCCGCCGAGCGAGAAGCCCGAGGTCGCCAGGTCCCGCGCCACCTGCTGCGTGGCGAAGCGCGCCACCAGCTCGCGCTGGGTGTCGCGCAGGCGCTTCTTCTCGAGGCTGGCGCCGATGCGCGCCTTCAGCAGCACCGGGTTCACCGGCTTGCTCAGGTAGTCTTCCGCACCCAGCTCGATGCAGCGCACCACGTTCTCCAGCCCGTCCAGCGCCGAGGTCACGATGACCGGCAGGTCGCGCAGCTCGGCATCGGCCTTCAGCTCGGCCAGCACCTCGAAGCCGTCCATCTCCGGCATCTCGATGTCCAGCAGCAGCAGGTCGTAGCGCCGGCCGCCGCCGCGCAGCATCTGCAGCGCCTGGCGGCCGTTCTCGGCCACCTCGGTGTGGTGGCCCTGCTGCGTGAGGTGCCGCGTCAATAACAGGCGATTGACGCGGTTGTCGTCCACCAGCAGCAGCTGGCCGGCGGGCTCAGCCATGGTTCATCGCCTTCAGCGCCGTGGCGGCGCGCTCGTAGGCCTGCGCCAGGGCGGCCAGCCGCGGCGCGGCCTGCTCGCCCAGCGTGGGCAGCGGGCTCAGCTCGAGCTCGCGCGCCAGTGTGCTGAGCTCCACCGCGCCGAAGGTGTGGCCGTTGGACTTCAGCGTGTGCGCGGCGCGCTTGAAGGCGGCGGCGTCGCCGGCGGCCTGCGCGCGCTGCAGCTCGGCCAGCAGGGGCGGCGCGTCTTCCAGGAAGGTCTGCAGCAGTTCGGCGACGAAGTCGGCGCCGGCGCTGTCCTGGAGTTCCTTGAGGATCTGCGGGTCGAGGATGTCCACGGTGTCAGGTCTCCCGTCGTGCGGCGGTGCGTTGCAGGGCCTGGACCAGGCCCTCGACGCGGATCGGTTTGGTCAGGTAGTCGTCCATGCCGGCGGCCAGGCACTCCTCGCGGTCGCCCTGCATCGCGTTGGCGGTCATCGCCACGATGCGCGGCCGCTCGCCATCGGGCCAGCGGGTGACGATGCGGCGCGTGGCTTCGAGCCCGTCCATCTCCGGCATCTGCACGTCCATCAGCACCAGGTCGTAGCGCTGGCGCTGCAGGCTTTCGATGGCCTCGACGCCGTTGCTGGCCACGTCGGCGCGGTAGCCCATCTGTTGCAGCAGGCGCAGCGCGAGCTTCTGGTTCACCACGTTGTCCTCGGCCAGCAGGATGCGCAGCGGGTGGGCTTCGGCCATCGCGGTGTTCAGCCGCGCCCGCTCGGACGCCGCGGGCTGGGGTCGGGCCTCGTGCGCGAGCAGCGTCACCAGCGTGTCGAACAGCTGGCTCTGGCGCAGCGGCTTGGCCAGCGCGGCGGCAAACAGCGCATCGGCATCGCCCGCCTCCTTGCGGCCGAGCGAGCTGAACAGCACCAGCGGCAGGGC
>NZ_JBGAGA010000058.1:0-39141 GCF_044226965.1 Aquabacterium sp.
ACAGTTCCTTGGGCCTGCAGCCCGAGAAGAGGGTGCGAAGAATTCTGACACAAAGGCCCTTGCCGCGTACTCGGCGACACTCGGGCCCGTCGCTATGGACACGATAGAGCAGATTCATCTTCCGCAGCGCTGGCAAGCGGCCGAGGTGTGGCGCCAGTTGCCGGTGCTGGCCCTGGAATGGCTGCGGCGCCGGGACCTGTCGGTGCGCGATGCGGTGCTGCTGCTGCCGTCGGCGGATCTGCTGCCGCCGGCCCGCCAGGCCTTCGCGCTGCAGGGCGGCTGGCAGCCGCGCATCGAAACGCCGCGGACCTTGGCGGACTCGCTCGGGCCGGCGCCCGAGGTGCCCGCCGGGGCCCCGACTGGCGACGTGGCCATCGACCGCCTGCTGGCCACTGCGCTGCTGGCCCCGCTGTCGGGCGTCGCCGACTGGCGCCGGCGCGATCCGGCGGCCTTCGAGCAGGCCATCGGGGACCTTGTGCAGGCCGCCCATGCGTTGAAGCGCGCAGCCCAGGCCCAGCCGCCGGCCGCGCGATCGGACTGGTGGCGCGCGGCCCGGCGGGTGGTCGAGGGCCACGCGGGTCCAGCGCCGATGGCGCAAGGCCTGTCGGGCGATCTGGCCCGGCTGGCCCTGGCCTGGGCGGCGATGGCTGGCGACCCGGCGACCGATCGCCTGTTTGGCTGGCGGGCATCGGCGTGGATGCAACTGTGCGCGGGCGGTGACGACGTATTGGGCAGCGCGGTCTTGCGGAACGCGGCACAGGCGGGCATGCCAGCGCTGCGCCTGGTGGCCGATGCGCCCGACGATGCGCCGTTTGCCGCGGCGCCGAGCCCCACCCTGTGGCGTGCGGCCGAGGCCGAGGAAGAAGCGCTGGCCGCGGCGGGCGCGGTGATCCAGCACCTGACGGAGGGTCGCTCGCCGGTGGCCCTGGTGGCCGAAGATCGCCTGCTGGTGCGGCGCATCCGCGCACTGCTCGAACGTGCACGGCTCCATGTGGCCGACGAGTCCGGCTGGACCTTGTCGACCACCCGCGCCGCGGCGCACTTGATGGCGGTGCTGCGGGCCGTCCGGCCATCGGCGCGCCCCGATGCACAACTGGATGGCCTGAAGGCCGAGGCCGCGCCGGAAGCCGCCGATTGGATCGACGCGCTTGAGGCCTATTGGCGCCGCGGTCAGCCGGCCGACGAGGCCCGCGGTGCGCGCCTGCAACAAGCCCTGGCGCAGTGGGAGCAGACGCGGGACCGCTGGCAGGCCTGGGCGACGCCGCCACGCAGGGCGCTGGCTGCCTGGCTGCAGGCCTTGCGGGGGCTGCTGCTCGAGGCGCCCTCGGCGGGCCGCTGGCGGGCCGATCCGGCGGCAAGAGCCGTCTGGCAAGCCTTGCGGCTGGACAGCGCGTCCGCTCGTGGCGACGTCGATGCGATGCCACTGCACCTGGACGACTTCATCGCCTGGGTCGACGCCACCTTGGCTGCCGGCAGTTACATCGCGGCGGTCGACCGCGAAGCTGCGCAAGTGGTGATCACGCCGCTGGCGCGGGCGATCCTGCGGCCGTTCGGCGCCGTCGTGGTGCCGGGGGCGGACGAGCGCACGCTGGGCCCGCCGCCCGCCGCACCCTCCTTGCTGGGCGATGCGCTGCTGCGTGCACTGGGCCAGCCCGATCGCGAAACGCGCGCGCTGCGCGGCGCGCTGGCCTTCGCGCAGTTGCTGCGCGAGCCGCAGGTGCTGTTGCTGCGCCGCGTGGCCGAAGGCGACGAGCATCTGGGGCCTTCGCCCTGGATCGCCCGATTGCAGCTCGCGCGGCATGCGCAGGGCTTGCCATTGCTCGAGGAAACGTCCGCGCCCCTGCACTGGCGCACGCTGCAGCCGGCGCCCGTCTTCCCGCCACGACCCAGCGCCGCGGGCGCACTGCCGCCAGCCATCAGTGCCAGTGCGCTGGAGGCGCTGCGGACCTGCCCCTATCGCTTCTACGCGCGCTCCGTGCTGCGCCTGTTCGAAGCCGAGGAGCTGGCGCAAGACCCCGGCAAGCGCGACTACGGCACCTTGCTGCATGCGGCGCTGCAGCGGTTCCACGATCAGCGTGTGGAAGGGCAAAGCCCGGCTCAGGAAGCCGCGCGGTTGATTGCGCTGGCCGATGACGTCGCCGCCGAGAGCGGGCTCGACGGCCCGGCCATGTTGCCGTTCCGCGCCGGCATGGGCGATTTCGCGGCACGCTACCTGCACTGGCTGCTGCAGCGCGACGCCCAGGGCTGGTCGTACCTCCAGGGCGAGGTCGAAGCGCGCTGCGCCCCGCCCATGCTCGGGGGCCTGCAGCTGCAGGGCCGCATCGACCGCATCGACCGCAAGGGCGCCGAGCGGCAGCTGATCGACTACAAGACGGGCAGCCAGGCCGGCTTGAAAGAGAAGCTGCGCGAGCCCTTGGAGGACACGCAACTGGCCTTCTATGCCGCGCAGGTCCTGAGTTCCGACCATCCGCCGGACGCACTGGTGGCTTGCTATCTGGGGCTTGACGAGCGTGATGGCATTGCCGAGCTCCCGCATCCCGATGTGGCCGCCAGCGCCGAAGCGCTGCTGCAGGGCCTGGCCGGCGAATGGTCCCGGCTGCAGGCCGGCGAGCCGCTGCAGGCGCTGGGCGAAGGCATGGCCTGCGACTTCTGCGAGGCGCGCGGTCTGTGCCGTCGCGACCATTGGGCCGCCATGCCGGAAGGAACGGACCAGCCATGAGCACCGACACCGCGGCCTTCCACGCCGACGGCGCGCCGTGCACGCGCGAGGCCTTCTACGCGATTGCCTGCGATCCGGCACGCAGCGTTGTCGTGCAAGCCTGCGCCGGGGCCGGCAAGACCTGGATGCTGGTGTCGCGCATGCTGCGCGCACTGCTCGATGGCGTGCGACCGCAGGAGATCCTGGCGATCACCTTCACGCGCAAGGCCGCTGGCGAGATGCGTGAGCGCCTGAACGGCTGGCTGGCCGAGTACGCGCTGGCCACGGCCGCAGACCGGGTGCAGGCCTTGCGCGATCGTGGCATGGGTGCGGCCGATGCCGAGCGTCTGCAGCCGGTGCTGGCGGGACTGCAGGCGCGCGTGCTGGCCAGTGGCCGCGCGGTGGACATCCAGACCTTCCATGCCTGGTTCTCGCAGTTGATGCGGGCGGCACCGCACGAGTTGCTGGATCGCCTGGGCCTGCAGCCGGGCATGGACTTGCTGGAAGACACCAGCGAACTGCAGCCCGAACTGATGCGCCGGTTCCATGCGGCTGTGGCGGCCGATGCAGCCGCGCTGGCTGACTACACCGCATTGCTGCAAGGCCATGGCCGCAACCGACTTGCGGCCTGGCTGGCCACGAGCCGGGACAAGCGCATCGAGATCGAGCTCGCCGACGACGCCGGCCGCATCGACAGCTCGGTGCCGCCTGCCATGCCCGATGGCCGCGATCCGATGCTGCGGATGCGCGACGATCCGGCGCTGCGGGCGCAGCTGGAGGCTGCCGCGCGCCGGCTTGGCCCCGGTGCCAGCAAACAGCGCGATGCGGCCGAGGGCCTGCGCGCCGCACTCGAGCAGACCGACACGGTGCTGGCCTTCGACAGCGCGTGGCAAGCCCTCTTCACCAAGAAGGGCGATCCGCGCAAGCTGGGCGACCACCTTGAAATTCAGGCCGCGGTCGAGGCCTTGCAGACCTTGCAGGCGCAGCGCAATCAGCAGCGAGCGCATGACGACCACCTGGCCATGCTGCGCCTGTCGCGCCTGCTGCTGCGCGAGTGGCGCGCGTTGAAGCGCCTGCGTGCGGTGGCGGACATGCCGGACCTCGAGCGCTGCGCCCTGGCGCTGCTGTCGGACCCGGTGCTGTCGGGTTGGGTCCAGCAGCGGCTCGATACGCGCATCCGCCAGGTGTTGATCGACGAGTTCCAGGACACCAGCCCGCTGCAATGGCACGCGCTATCGGCCTGGCTGTCCTCGTATGCCGGTGCTGGCGGTGGCGCCAGCGGGCAGCGGCCGCCGTCGGTGTTCATCGTCGGCGATCCGAAGCAGAGCATCTACCGTTTTCGCCGAGCCGAACCGCGCGTTTTCGATGCCGCGCGCGAGTTCGTCCGCACCGGCCTGGAGGGATCGGTGCTCGAATGCGACCACACGCGGCGCAACGCGCCGGGCGTGATCGCGGTGCTGAACCAGGTGTTCGGCGCGGCGGAGATGGCCGGCGAGTTTGCAGGTTATCGGCCTCATAGTACCGAGGTGACCGAAGGCCCGTCGCCGGCACTGCAGGCCTTGCCGGAAGCCGAGCGCGCGGCCCGAGCCAAGGCGGCAGCGCCCGAAGCGCCGCGCTGGCGCGATTCGCTCACCGAGCGGCGCACCGAGCCCGAGCAGCTGTTCCGCCGTGCCGAGGCCGCGCAGGTCGCCGCAGCGGTGGTTGAACTGCTGGCCCGCGGGCAGGCCCCGGGCGAGATCATGGTGCTGTCGCGCAAGCGGGCCGGGCTGGCGCTGGTGGCCGAGGAGCTCCGCTTGCGGCAGGCGCCATGCATGGCAGGCGAAGAGCTGCGGCTGGCCGATCTGCCGGAGGCGAGTGACCTGATCGCGTTGCTCGATGCGCTGGCATCGCCGGCACATGACCTGGCGCTGGCGCAGGCCCTGAAGAGCCCGCTGTTCGACGCCAGCGATGCCGAGCTGCTGGCGTTGGCGCAGCGCGCACGCGCCATCGGACTGCCCTGGCAGCGTGCGCTGGCGCGCTGGTCCGAAGCGCCGCCATCGCTGGCCCGCGCACGTGACCTGCTCGCCGGCTGGCGCGCGCTGCTGCCGGTGCTGCCGCCACACGACCTGCTGGACCGCATCGTGCACGAAGGGGATGTTCCGGCCCGCCTGGTGGCCGCGGCGCGGCCGGAACGCCGCGGGCTGGCGCTGCAGGCGGTGCGGGCCTTGCTGGCGCAGTCGCTGGCCCTGGACGGTGGACGCTATGCCACGGCCTACAACTTCGTGCGCGCGCTGCGGCAGCGGGCGCTGCGGGTCAGCGCGCCGGCCCAGGCCGATGCGGTGCAGTTGCTCACGGTGCATGGCGCCAAGGGCCTGGAGGCCGAGGTGGTCTTCGTGCTCGATGCGGACGCAGAACCGCCGCGTGCCGGACAGGCCGGCCTGATGATCGACTGGCCGCTGCATGAACGGGCACCCGCCCGTGTGGCCTTTGTCGCCAGCGACAGCCGCGTGCCGCCCAGCCTGCAGCCGCTGGACGCCGCCGAAGCGATGCTGCAGGCGCGCGAGGACCTGAACCTGCTCTACGTGGCGATGACGCGGGCTCGCCAACGCCTGGTCGTCAGCCGCACGCCAGCGCGCAGCCCGAGTCCGCGGGCCTGGTGGCCACGGCTCGCGCCGCTGGCCAGCCCCTGGTCGCCCGATCTGGCGCGCCAGGCCGTCGAAGGCTCCACGCTGCCGAAAGTGCCTGAACTGCCCCCTGCGCCGCCGGGGCCCACCGCCTCGACCGCGCCGGAGGCCCCCGCGGACCCGACTGTCGACGAAGCGGCCGCCCGGCGGGGTCAGGCGGTGCACCGGGTGCTCGAGTGGGCGGCGCAGGGCGACCTGCGACGAGCCGACGTGTCGGCACTGGCGCGCTCGGCCGCGCAGGCCTTCGAGGTGCCGGACGATCAGGTGGCCGCGGTGGCGCAGGCGGCTGCCGAGGTGCTGGGTGCGCCACAGCTGGCGCCTTTCTTCGACGCCGCTGCCGTGCGCTGGGCCGGCAACGAAGTACCGGTGGCCGTGGCCGGCCGCAGCCTGCGCATCGACCGTCTGGTCCAGTTGAAGGCAGACGGCTGCTGGTGGGTGCTGGACTACAAGCTCAACACGGCCCCCGAGCGCCTGGCCGAGAACCGCGAGCAGTTGCGCCAGTACCGTGCGGCGGTGAGGGCGCTGCAGCCGGGCGAGACGGTGCGCGCGGCCTTCATCGCCGGCGGCGGGCGGCTCGTCGAACTGGACTGAAGCGTGATCTGGTGCCGGTTCACCCGGCTGTTCCAGGTATCGGACGGTCACACTCTTCGGTCCAATCGGCTGCATCACCGCGTCTTGCGCCCATGTCCGCTTCGCCCTTGCTTCACCAACCAGCCGCCCGGCCCAATGCCGTGCGCAACTTCGGCCGCTTTCAGCTGCTGCAACTGCTGGGCAAGAGTGCGCGCACGATGCTCTGGCTGGTGGCCGACCCGCGCAACGACCAGGAACTGGTGCTGGCGATGCCGCGACAGAGGCCTGCGGATGCCTCGGCACTCGAGCGCTGGCGCCAGGTGGCCCGCAAGGCCGCGCGCATCGATCACCCGGCGCTGGCCCACGTGGTCGAAGTCGGTGAACACGAGCAGTGGCCCTACATCACCTATGACCGCGGCAACGCGGTGACCCTGGCCGAGTGCCTGAGCAGCAAGGGCATGGCGGCACAGGAATTCGTGCCGCGCGCGATGCAGGCGCTGCAGGGCCTGGCTTTCGCGCACGACGCCGGCATCGCGCACCAGGACTTGCAGCCCAGCATGGTGCTGATGTGCGAAGGCCATGGCTGTCGCGTGATGGGCCTGGGCGTGGCGATAGCCCCGACCGAGCTGGGCGTGAGCGCCGGCACGCTGCATGGCCAGCGTCAGGCCGCCGAGCGCGACCTGCTGGCCTTCGGCCTGGTGATGCATCACGCACTCTCGGGCCAGCCGGCGCTGGACCTGGCCGATGTCTGCGCGGTGATCGAGCGACTGCCGCCCCTCGGGCGCGAGATGGTGCGTCTGCCCTGGGGCACCGCGCACCAGATTCCCGAGGTGCTGCGTGCCATCGTCAACCGCGCCACCGATCGCCAGGAGCGCCAGCGCTACCGCAATGCCCGAACCTTTGAGCGCGCGCTCGAGGGCTGGTACAGCAATGAAGGCGAGCAGGGTGGCGGCGCGACGGCGCAGTTGATGGACCGCATCCGCGCCAATGGTGTCCTGCCGGCGGTGCCCGGCGGTGCCGCGCGTGCGGCCCGGCTGGCGTTGATGGAGCGCGAGCGCACGATCGAGCTGGCCGAGATCGTGCTGCAGGACACCGCGCTCACCTTCGAGATGATTCGCCTGGTCAACAGCGCGCAGGTGCGCGGTGCGATGGCCGTCGGCAGCGGCCCGGTGCTGACGGTGCGACGCAGCATCGCGATGATGGGATTGGACGGCGTGCGCCGCGCGGCCTTGTCCTTGCGCCAATGGCCGGGGCCGCTGAACGAGGAGCAGGCGATCGAGCTCGAGCGGGTCTTCGATCGGGTGCGTCGTGCCGCGCGCATTGCCCAGTGGCTGCGCCCCGCTGGCTACGATGCCGAGGTGGTGTTCCTGGTGGCGATGCTGCAGAACCTCGGTCGCCTGATCGTCCAATATCACTTTCCGGACGAGGCGCAGCAGATCCGACGGCTGATGCAGCCGGCGCCCGCGGCCAAGCAGGGCGAGCCGGACGAGCCGGGCATGAGCGAGGAGAGCGCGTCCTTCGCGGTGCTGGGCACCGACCCCGAAACGCTGGGGGCCGCCGTGGCGCGCCAATGGGGCCTGGACGAGTCGGTCTTGCACATGGTGCGGCGCGTTGCCGTGACCAGCCCGATTCGGTCCGCCGAAACCGACGACGAAGTGCTGCGCCTGACCGGCAGCTGCGCCAACGAGGTGGTGGACGCCACCGGCCTGCCGGCGGCCCAGCAGGCCCCCGCCCTGCAGCGGGTGGCGCAGCGCTATGCCCGTGTGCTGGGCCTGACCCTGCGCGACATCCAGCTGTCGGCCCAAGGCATCGCGCCGGGATCGGTGGAGGATGACGCGCCGCGCGCGTCGCAGCTGGGAGGCCTGCATTGAGTGCCGTGAGCATTCCCGTGCGCAGCGGACGCCGGATAGGCCGCTTCAAGCTGGCCGAGGAACTCGGGCGCGGCGCACAGGCCACGGTCTGGCTGGCGCACGACGAGCGACTCGACCGCGACGTTGCCCTGAAGCTGCTGAGCCCTGACGCCGACACCCTGGCGGTGAGCCAGTGGCTGCACGAGGCGCGCGCGGTGAGCCGTCTGGCGCATCCGCACATCGTGCCGGTGTTCGAGGCCGACGAGTACGAAGGCCAGCCCTACCTCGTGTTCGAGCTGGTGCGTGGCAAGCCCTTGTCCGACATGCTCAAGCGCAAGGGCGCGATGGCCGGCCGCGATGCCGGCGCGCTCCTGCTGGGTGTGCTGGACGCATTGCGCGTGGCACACGAACAAGGCATCGTGCACCGCGACCTCAAGCCCTCGAACATCCTGATCGACGCCGACGGCCGCGCACGCGTGATGGACTTCGGCATCGCGGCGCGCGCGGCCGACACCAGCGACGGTCGCATCGTCGGCACGCCCGGCTACATGTCGCCCGAAGCGGCGCGCGGCCTGCCGCCGTCGCCGGTGATGGACGTGTTCTCCGCCGGCATGGTGCTGGCCGAGCTGCTCGCAGGCAAGCCGCTGCTGCGGGAGAAGGACCCGTACCGAGCCCTGCATCGGGTGGTCAACGAGGACATGGCCCTGCCCGAGGGCGTGTCAGTCGACGACGGCCTTCGCGCGGTGGTGCAGCGCGCGCTCGCGCGCGATGCCGCGCTGCGCTACGACAGCGCCGCCGCGATGCGCGACGGGCTGCAGGCCTGGCTTCAGCCGCAGCAGGCCGACGCCGCCGCAGCCAGTTCGAACGGCACGCTGGACTTCCTGCTGCGCCGCATGCGGCACAAGAGCGACTTTCCGACGCTCTCGGACTCGGTGGTGCGCATCCAGCGCATCGCCACCTCCGAAAAGGAAAGCCTCAACAGCCTGGCCGGCGAGATCCTGAAGGACGTGGCACTGACCAACAAGCTGCTGCGCATGGTCAACACCGTGCACTTCAGCAGCGCTGGCGGCGGCTCGATCAGCACGGTGTCGCGCGCGGTGGCGCTGGTGGGCTTTGCCGGCATCCGCAACATGGCCCTGTCGCTGGTGCTGCTGGAGCACATGAAGGACAAGGGCCACGCCAGCCGCCTGCGCGAGGAGTTCCTGCGCTCGCTGATGGCGGGTCAACTGGCCAGCGAACTGACACCCAATGCACGCGACAGCGAGGAAGCCTTCCTCGGGGCGATGTTCCACAACCTCGGCAGGTTGCTGACCGAGTACTACTTTCCTGAAGAGGCCCAGACGATCCGCGAGCAACTGCAGTCGGCCGCACAGCGCGGCGACGCGCAGCAGCCCTCGGCCGCCAGCGTGTCCGAGCGGGTGCTGGGCATCGGCTTCGACAAGCTCGGCATGGGCGTCGCCAAGTCGTGGGGACTGCCGGACAACCTGCAGCGGTGCATGCTCGGCAGCGAGGGCGAGCCGCCTAATCGCGCAGTGGAGCGCGGACCCGATCGACTGCGCTGGCTGGCAGCGGCGGCGAACGAGGCGGCCGACGCGATCCTGCGCAACGAGCCCGAGCACCTGTCCAGCAAGCTGGCTGCCGTGGTCGAGCGCTTCGGCAAGGCCCTGGGCCTGGGCAGCAATGAGTTGCAGGCGGCCGCCGCCAGTGCGCGGCAGAAACTGGCCCAGCTGGCACCGGCCATGGGCCTGCAGTTGCCAGCCGGTAGCGCCGCGCAGCGCATGCTGTCGGACAGCGCCAAGCGTGCGCCCAAGGAAGCCGGCGACTCCCTCTCGCCCTACGAGCTGCACGCCACGATGCCGCTGCCGGCATCGGGTGCGGCCCTGGACCCGTCGAACGCGCCGACGATGGTGCTGACCACGCCCGAGCGCACCGCCGAACTGCTGGCTGCCGGCATTCAGGACATCACCAACACCATGGCGGGTGAGCAGTTCCGGCTGAACGAAGTGCTGCGGATGATCCTGGAGACCATGTACCGCAGCATGGGATTCCAGCGCGTGGTGTTCTGCCTGCGCGATCCGCGCAGCGGCTGCCTGCTGGGCCGCTTTGGCCTGGGGGCGCAGGCCGAAGCGGTGGCCAAGGTCTTCAATGTCGACCTGCGCAAAGGGGCGACGCCAGACCTTTTCAATGCCGTGTGTCTGAAGGGCGCCGACACCTTGATCGCCGATGCCCGCGCCGGGCACATCGCCCAGCGCCTGCCGCCCTGGTACGGCAAGCAGGTGAATGCGGCTTCATTCCTGCTGCTGCCGATGACGATGAAGAACGCCCCGTTCGCACTGATCTACGGCGACAAGGCGTCGCCAGGTGAACTGGCGCTGGGCGAACGCGAACTTGCCTTGCTGCGGACCCTGCGCAACCAGGCGGTCATGGCGTTCCGGCAGGCCGGCTGAGCCAGAACCCGCTGCCCAAAAGCAGAACGGCTGCCCGAGGGCAGCCGTTTGCGCACTGGCGACCAGCGGAAGAATTACTTCTTCGTGGCGGCTTCGCCGGCCGGCGTGGTGGTGCCTTCCTTCACAGCCTTCTTGGTCTCGGCCTTGACTTCGGCGCGGGACTTGTCCGACTTGCCTTCGGCCGCGGCGGCCGGAGCGCCTTCACCGGCGGGAGCGGTCTTGTGCTCCTTCACGGCCTTCTTGGTTTCGGCCTTGACGTCCGCACGGGCCTTGGTCGACTTGGCGGCGGGGGCAGCAGCGCCAGCCTCACCGGCCGGGGCGGTCTTGCCTTCCTTCACGGCAGCCTTGGTTTCGGCCTTGACTTCGGCGCGGGTGGGCGCAGAAGCGCCTTGCGCGTAGGCGCCTTGGGCGAGAACGGCCACAGCGGCGGCGATCAGCGAGAGAGCAGTCTTCATCTTCATCAGCAACTCCTGGTTGGATATGAGGGGGGGCACTACGCGATGGAGCCAGAACGCTCGGACCATCAACCCTCATCTGGTCGATACGCCTTCTCGCTGTGAGCGCGACAAGGGAGCGAGGCCTCTATCACGCATCATAACGTTGCGGGTTCGTGCGGGTTGACTTGGGGGGGCCGCAACCGCCACCGCGCCCGCGCGGCGGGACGAAACCGTTGCGCCGATGCCGCACTTGGCGGAACCGAAGGGGGTGAGGCGGGTGACGAGCCTTGCCCTCGGCACTGGTCGCAACGGTTAGGGCTGCTTCGTTCCCGACCTGACCCGGTTGGCCGCGCTTCCATGCGAGGAGGCCCGTCACCGCCGATTGTAGGCGAGTGGGCGACCGCGCCCGGGTCAGCGCAGTTGCAGGTCGTCGTCGCTGAAGCGGATGCCCAGCGGATCGATCAGCAACTGCTTGGGTCCCGCCTCGACGACGCCGGCCACACGCGCGCCGACACCCTGGGCGAGCGCGATGTCGACGGTGCGCTGCGCGTCGCCGGCGGCCACGAAGAGCGCGAAGCCGGCGCCCATGTTCAGGGTGCTGTAGGCCTCGCGATCGTCCTGATGCGCATGCTGCTGGATGAACCGCAGCACGGGCGTCACCTCGGGCACCGTGTGGACGCGGTAGGTCAGCGCGGCCGGGTGACGCAACAGCTTGCGCCAGCCGTGGCCGGTGATGTTGGCGCAGTAGTGCGGTGCGATGCCGGCTTTCCAGAGTGCCTCGGTCACGGGCGAATACAGCACCGTGGGCGCCAGCAGTGCCTCGCCATAGCTCAGCCCCGGCAGTACCGGTGTCAGCCAGCCCTGCGGCAGGCGCTCGACCAGCTTGCGCGCCAGGCTCAGCCCGTTGGCGTGGATGCCGCTGGAGTCCAGCAGCACGATCGCGTCGCCGGGGCCCAGCTTGTCGCCGACCGAGAGCCGCTCCTTCGGGTTGATGAGGCCGGTGCAGGATGCGGCAAGGTCAATGCGCCCGGCTTCGACGATGCCGGCCAGGGCCGGGGTCTCGCCCCCACCCCAGGCCACACCGCAGGCATCGCAGGCCTTCTTCCAGCCTGCCACCAGTGCCTGCGCGCGCCGGGCATCGCCAAACCAGTCCGATCCGCCGGCGGCCCAATAGGCCTGCACCACCAGCGGCGTGGCGCCGACGGTGATGAGGTCGTTCACCGCCATCGCGATCGTGTCCTGCGCGATGCCGTCATACCAGCTCTTGCCGGTGAGCCGTGCCATCTCGTCGGCCACCATCGCCTTTGAGCCCAGGCATTCGACGATCGACGCGATGTAGAACGGGCCGACATCGACGACATAGGCCGATTCGCCCCGCGAGGCCTTCACCTCGCTGAACCCATGGGCCGCGAGGTGGCCGGCGGTGGCGGCAGCCGCGCGCTGCGCGCTGACTTTCAGCGGGTCAATCAGGTCGTAGTTGACGCCGGCCTGTTCATAGCTGAGCGTGGCACTCTGCGCCTCGGAAGCGATCGGTTTCATGGCGCGGATTATCGGCGAGCGCCCGTGGCCGGACCGCTGGGCCGCCGGTACCCGGCCCGTAGAATGATTTGGATGAACCATGTCGTCCTGGCCCGCAAGTACCGGCCCCGCAGCTTCGATCAGATGGTCGGGCAGGAGCATGTGGTGCAGGCGCTGGGCAATGCGCTGACCAGTGGCCGGCTGCACCATGCCTACCTGTTCACCGGAACGCGTGGCATCGGCAAGACGACGGTCAGCCGCATCCTCGCCAAGAGCCTCAACTGCACCGGACCGGATGGCCAGGGCGGCGTCACCGCCCGGCCTTGTGGCCAGTGCCTGGCCTGCACCGAGATCGATGCCGACCGCTACATCGACTACATCGAGCTCGACGCCGCCTCCAACCGCAGCATCGACGAAATCCGCGACTTGATCGAGCGCGCCGCCTACAAGCCCAGCGTCGGCCGCTACAAGGTCTTCATGATCGACGAGGCGCACCAGCTCACCAAGGACGCGTTCAACGCGCTGCTGAAGACGCTGGAGGAGCCGCCCGAGTACCTGAAGTTCGTCCTGGCCACGACCGACCCCGAGAAGATGCTGCCGACCGTGCTGAGCCGCTGCCTGCAGTTCAACCTGCGGCCGATGCCGCCCGAGGTCGTGCATGCGCATCTGCAGGCCGTGCTGGAGGCCGAGCACGTGCCGGCCGACGCCGGGTCGCTGCGCTTGCTGTCGCGGGCGGCACGTGGCTCGATGCGCGACGCCTTGTCGCTCACCGATCAGGCCATTGCCTACGGCGCCGGCAAGCTGGACGAGGCTGGCGTGCGGTCGATGCTCGGAAGCGTCGACCGCCGCCACGCGGCGCGGCTGGTGCAGGCGCTGGCGGAGCGCGACGGCGCCGCAGTGCTCGCCACGGTGAACGAACTGCGCAGCCTGGGCCTGTCTGCTGCCGGAACGCTGGAAGAGATGGCGGGGCTGCTGCAGCAGATGGCCGTGGAGCAGGCCGTGCCGGGCGCCCTCGACGAGAACGATCCGGACGTTGCCGAAGCGCAGCGCCTGGCGTCGCTGATGCCGGCTGACGAGACCCAGCTGCTGTACAGCATCGTCCTGCATGGGCGCGGCGAGCTGAGCCTGGTGTCCGACGATTATGCGGCGCTGACGATGGTGCTGCTGCGCCTGCTGGCCTTTCCGCCGGCCGGCCCGGCGCCCGTGCCCGCGCCGCGGGCAGCACCGCTGCAGGTGACCCCGCGTGAAGCACGCCTGAGCACGGCGCCGCGGCCCGCCGTGGCGCCACCGCCGAAGGCGCTGCCGGCAGCGGCAAGGCCGCCGGCGCCGGCTGCGACACCCGCGCCGCGGTCCGCTCCTGACGTTGCGCGCGCCGTCGCGCCGCGTGACGACGAGCCGCCCCCGTGGGTCGATGACGCGCTGCCGGAGGTCGACGCCGACGCAGCACCGATGCCCGCGTTCGACGAACCGCCGCCGAGCTCGCCCAAGCCTGCCGCGCCGGCACTGGTGACGACGGCGCTCGGCGACCGCTGGGCCGCTTTGCTGCAGCCGGTGCTGGCCAGCGGTGCAATCGGTGCGCTCGTGCGCGAGCTGGCCTGGCAGGCCGAGCTCGTAGGAGTCGAGGCGCAAGCCGACGGCGCGCAGCTGTGGCGCCTGAGTGTCGAGCGCGACAGCCTGCGCACGCCGGCGTTGCGCGACAAGCTGCAGGCCGCGCTCGTCGCCGCCGGCGCTGCCGGCCTGCGCCTCGAGCTGGAGCCCGGCGTGGCCGCCGATTCGATGGCGCGCCGCGATGCAGCCGAACGCGAGGCCGCCCAGCGCGCCGCCGAGCAGCTGATCCAGGGCGATCCGGCGGTGCGGGCACTGATGTCGCAGTTCCGTACCGCCCGCATCGTGCCGGGCTCGATCAAACCCGTTTCCGAACCGAGGACACCATCATGATGAAGAACCAACTCGCCGGTCTGATGAAGCAGGCGCAGGCGATGCAGGACAACCTGCGCAAGGCCCAGGAAGAGCTGGCGACGATCGAGGTCGAAGGCCAGTCCGGCGCGGGCCTGGTGAAGGTGCTGATGACCTGCAAGCATGACGTCAAGCGCGTCACCATCGATCCCAGCCTGCTGGCTGACGACAAGGACATGCTCGAAGACCTGGTGGCCGCGGCGATCAATGATGCGGTGCGCCGCGCCGAGGCGACCACGCAGGAGAAGATGGGCAAGCTCAGCGCCGGCATGCCGCAGATCCCGGGCATGAAGTTCCCGTTCTGAGAGAACGGCGCGCGTGGCCGAACACAGCCTCGAGGCGCTGATCGAAGCGCTGCGCCGTCTGCCCGGCGTGGGCGTGAAGTCGGCGCAGCGCATGGCCTTCCACCTTCTGCAGCACGACCGGGAGGGCGCGCAGAAGCTCTCGGCTGCGCTGCAGGCCGCGGTGCAGGGCGTCCATCATTGCGCGCGCTGCCACACCTTCACCGAGGCCACCCTGTGCAGCACCTGCCTTGATGGCACGCGAGAAGCGCGTCAGCTGCTGGTGGTGGAAACGCCGGCCGATCAGGCGGCGATGGAGCGCACCGGCAGCTACCGCGGCCTGTACTTCGTGCTGATGGGGCGGCTGCGGCCGCTGGATGGCGTCGGCGTGGGCGACATCGGCGTTCAAGCCCTGCTGGAACGCGCCAGCGACGGCGTGGTGCAGGAAGTGATCCTGGCCACCGGCTTCACCGCCGAGGGCGAGGCCACGGCCCATGTGCTGGCGCAGGCCTTGAAGGCGCGCGGCCTGTCGGTGACACGGCTGGCACGCGGCGTGCCCGCGGGCAGCGAACTGGAATACGTCGACCTCTCGACACTGGCGCATGCCCTGAGCGACCGGCACTGAGCCGGGCGCCACGCAGCGCCCCATGGCTGCTGCACGGGCGCCGCTTCAGTTCTGCGATACGCGCGTGCGCGCTGCGGGACCGGGCTTGGTGATGCGCCGACCAGTCGCACCGCCGGGACGGGCGGCCACCCGCACCGGCTTGCTGCTGGCGCTGGGCGCAGTATTGGCCACCACCACCTGGATCAACTGACCCGGCTTGAAGCTGCTGTGCACCGAGGTCTTGTTCCACTGTGCCACCTGGGCCGGCGAGACCTTGTAGCGCCTGGCCACGGCGGCCACCGTGTCGCCCTTCTTGCCGGCCTTGAAACTCACGCGGCGGGTGGCGGGGCGGTCCGGCGCCAGGGCCAGCATCGCATGGTCGGCAATGTGCTCGGCCACGTCTTCATGACGCTTCGCATCGCGCGGCACCAGCAGGGTCGAGCCGGCTTTCACCAGCATGCCGCGCGGGATGTGGTTCACATCGCGCAACTGGGCCTCGCTCATGCCCACCAGGCGCGCGGCTTCGGCCGGTTTCACCGTCTTCGGCGCGACCCATGCCGTCCAGCTGGCCAGCGTGCCCTTGTACTGGCCGAGCGCCCGCACGAAGGTGTTGGCATTGTCGTAGGGCAGCAGCACCTGCGGCGTGCCGGCGGCCAGGATCACCGGCTTGTTCATCTGCGGGTTGAGCTGACGGAACTCTTCCTCTGGCAGGCCGGCCAGGCGTGCCGCCAGATCGACATCGAGGTCGCGCTGGATCGGCACGGACAGGAAGTAGGGGTGGTTCTGCAGCGGGGGCAGCGCCAGCGCGAAGGCGTCGGGCCGCAGCACGATGTTCTTCACCGCCTGCAGCTTGGGCAGGTAGTTGCGCGTCTCGTCCGGCATGCGCAGGCTGGTGTAGTCGCTGCCCAGGCCCTGCCGCTGGTTGCGCGCGATGGCGCGCTGCACGTTGCCCTGACCCCAGTTGTACGCGGCCAGCGCCAGCTGCCAGTCGCCGAACATGCCGTACAGCGATTGCAGGTAGTCCAGCGCGGCGCGGGTGGAGGCCAGCACGTCGCGCCGGTCGTCGCGGAACACGTTCTGCTTCAGGTCGAAGTCGCGGCCCGTGCCGGGCACGAACTGCCACATGCCGGAAGCCTTGGCGCGTGACATCGCCTCGGGGTTGTAGGCGCTCTCGATGAAGGGCAGCAGGGCCAGCTCGGTGGGCATGTTGCGCTTGCCCAGCTCTTCAAGGATATGGAAAAGATAGCGGCCGCCGCGTTCGGTCATGCGCTGGACGTAGTCGGGACGGCTGGCGTACCACTGCTCCCACTTGCGCACGTAGTCGTTGTCGAGCTCGGACATGCCGAAGCCCTGGCGCACGCGGCCCCACAGGTCGACACGCGCAGTTTGGTCGTTAGGGTCGATGCGGGCGTCGGGCCGCAGCGGGTCGATCGCCACTGCGTCGGGCTCGGGCTCGGCGGGCGTGGCGGCCACCGGCTCGGGCACCGGCGGCGGGGCAGGATCTGAAGCAGGGGCGACGACAGGCGGCGGTGCAGGGGGCGAGATCGGTTCGGGGGTGGTGGCACAGGCCGCCAGCAGCAGGGCGGCCAGGGCCGTGGGGATCAGGCGGTGCACGTGTGTCATCGTCTCGGGTTCTTCCATTCCTGCCAGTGCAGGACACTGGCTTCATCGGCAAGCCGATGGGGCATCACTAGAATGGCGGGCTGCGCGTTGGGGGACTCGGCAAACAGGGCGATCATGGTCATGACGCGCGAGGCTTCGATTATAGAGTTGGCCCAGTGGCTGAACAGCCCGCCTGGCCGCTACCTGCTGGCCTGGGAGCAGGTCCAGCTCGACCATGGGGTCGCGGACCGCTTCGGCTTCAATGCCCTGCAGCTGGGTCTGTGCGAACTGGACGGCCTGCGCGCCAACCGCATGCCGCAGCGCTGGGTGGCCAGCGACTCGCTGTACGTGCCTGAACGCGTCGACCTGCCGCCGGTGGAGGATGGCCTGAGCACGCTGGCGCCGCATGCGCCGCTGGCCTTGCACTGCGAGTTCGATGCGCTGCCGTTTCCGAACCAGAGCCTGGACCTCGTGGTGCTGCCGCACGCGCTGGAACTGGCACGCGATGCACACGACACGCTGCGTGAAGTGGAGCGCGTGCTGGTGCCCGAAGGACGCGTCGTGATCACGGGCTTCAACCCGACCAGCCTGTGGGGCCTGCGCCAGACGATGGGGCGCGCCATGCGGCGCGTGGGCCTGGGCGGGTCGCTGTTCCTGCCGCAGGGGGGCGAGTTCATCGGCTACTGGCGCCTGCGCGATTGGCTGCGGCTGCTCGGCTTCGAGGTCGAGATCGGTCGCTTCGGCTGCTGGCGCCCGCCGTTCCGGACGCAGCGCTGGCTCGATCGCGGGCAGTGGATCGAGGCTTCGGGCGAGCGCTGGTGGCCGGTGCTGGGCGCGGTGTACGTGCTGGTGGCGGTGAAGCGCGTGCGAGGCATGCGGCTGGTAGGCCTGGCCCGACGCCAAGCCGGCAAGAAGGCGGCTGCCCCGGCGGTGGTGGCCAATCGGGAGGGGCGCAGATTGCGAGAGTTGCAGCGGGAGACGATGGAGTGAACGAGACGGTGGTGATCTACACCGATGGTGCCTGCAAGGGCAATCCGGGACCGGGCGGATGGGGTGCCTGGATGCGCTGGGGCGAGCACGAGAAGGAGTTGTTCGGCGGCGAGGCGCTGACCACCAACAACCGCATGGAGCTCACCGCGGTGATCGAGGCGCTGAGGGCCTTGAAGCGGCGCACGCCGGTGGCGATCTACACCGACAGCGAGTACGTGAAGAACGGCATCACCAGCTGGATCCACGGCTGGAAGTCGCGCGGCTGGCGCACGGCGGACAAGAAGCCGGTCAAGAACGTCGAACTCTGGCAGAAGCTCGATGCGCTGGTGGCCCAGCACGATGTCAGCTGGCATTGGGTGCGCGGCCACACCGGCGATCCGGGCAACGAGCGGGCCGACCGCCTGGCCAACCGCGGCGTCGAGCAGTTGCGCCGCGGCTGACTGCGCGCGGGCCGGCCTGGATTGCGGATCCAGGGTATTCATACGACGTTACATTGCGAGGTTCGCTGAAACTCCGGGTCCGATGAAGAAGGTTCACACGACGATCGTGGTGCTGGCGTTGGCCGGCGCCGCCCTGGCCGCCTGGTGGCTGCAGAACCGGCCGGTTGCCGGTGCTGGCGGTGCGGCCAACCGGGGCGCGGCGGCCACTGCGCCCCGAGCCCCTGGTGGTGCCGGTGGTCCGGTGGCGGTGGAAGTCGGCAGGGCCGAGCAGGTGCGCCTGGAGGACGATGCGCAGGCCGTCGGCTCGCTGCGGTCGAACCAGGGCGTGATGCTGCGGCCCGAGGTCAGCGGCCGCATCCTGAAGCTGGGGTTTGCCGATGGGCAGCGCGTGAGGCGCGGACAGGTGCTGGTGCAGCTGGACGATGCGCTGCAGGTGGCGCAGCTGCAGCAGGCCCAGGCGCAGGCCGGCATTGCACGCACGAGCCTGCAGCGCAACCGCGAGCTCGTGGCGCAGAACTTCGTCAGCCAGAGCGTGGTCGACCAGGCGCAGGCCGCACTCGAGGTGGCCGAGGCGCAGGTGGCGCTGGCGCAGGCCCAGCTGCAGCGCATGAAGGTGGTGGCGCCCTTCGATGGCGTGGCCGGCATCCGAAACGTCAATGTCGGCGACTACGTCAAGGACGGGGCAGACCTCGTGCAGGTCGAGGACATCTCCACCATGCTGGTGGACTTCCGACTGCCCGAGCGCTACCTCGCGCAGCTGAAGACGGGCCAGGCCGTCAGCGTCAACCTCGATGCACTGCCGGGCAGGAACTACGTCGCCCACGTCGAAGCGGTGGACTCGCAGCTCGATGCGAGCGGCCGTTCGCTGCTGGTGCGGGCGCGCGTCGCCAACACCGCGGCCGAATTGCGGTCGGGCATGTTCGCCCGCACCCGGGTGGTGTTCGGTGTGCGCGAGCAGGCCATCGTGGTGCCGGAAGAGGCGCTGGTGCCGCAGGGCGACCAGCAGTTCGTCGTCAAGGTGGTCGATGGACCGAACGGCAGCAAGCTGAGCCAGCGTATCGAGGCCCGGGTCGGCGCGCGCCGGGCCGGCCGTGTCGAGATCCTGCAGGGCTTGAAGCAGGGCGACCTGCTGGTCACGGCAGGCCAGGCGCGCCTGATGCGGGGCGACGCGCAGCCGTTGCGCATCGTCGAGCTCGGCGACAAGGCCGGCGGATCGGCCAAGCCCGCGGCGTCGCGTGCCGGCTTGGCCGGCAGCGCGTCCTGACGGAGGGCAGGGCGCCATGAAACTCTCCGAAATCTCCATCCGTCGCCCGGTCTTCGCGACGGTGATGTCGCTGATGCTGCTGCTGGTTGGCGCGGTGTCGTATACCAAGCTCAACGTGCGCGAGTACCCGCGCATCGACGAGCCGGTGGTCACGGTCAGCACCCGCCTGGTGGGGGCTTCGTCCGAGGTGATCGAGTCGCAGGTCACCAAGGCGCTGGAAGACTCGATTGCCGGCATCGATGGCGTCGACATCCTGACCTCCATCTCGCGCCAGGAGTCCAGCCAGATCAGCGTGCGCTTCAAGCTCACGAAGGACCCCGATGCTGCGGCCGCCGACGTGCGCGACCGCGTCGCCCGCGTGCGCAGCCGCCTGCCTGAGGCGGCCGATGAGCCGGTGGTGGCCAAGGTCGAGGCTGACGCCTTCCCGGTGATCTGGCTGGCGTTCACCAGCGAAACGCTGTCGCCGCTGGAGATCACCGACGTGCTCAACCGCATCGTCAAGCCGCGGCTGCAGACGATTCCCGGTGTGGCCGACGTGCCGATCTTCGGCGAGCGCAAGTTCGCGATGCGCATCTGGCTCGACCCCGACAAGCTCGCCTCGTACAGGCTGACCACGCTCGACGTGGAAGACGCGTTGCGACGCCAGAACCTCGAGGTGCCAGCAGGCCGCATCGAAAGCCAGCAGCGCGAGTTCAACGTCACCGCGCGCACCGACCTCAACACCGAACGCCAGTTCGCCGAGGTGGCGCTGAAGGTCGTCAACGGCTTCACGGTGCGGCTGAAGGACGTCGCCCGCATCGAGCAGGCGCCAGCCAGCGAGCGGCAGAGCGTGCGCTTGAACGGGGTGCCCTCGGTCTCGGCCGGCATCATCCGCAATGCCACGGCCAATCCGCTGGACATCTCGGCCGGCATCCGCGAGGCGCTGCCCAAGGTGCAGCTCGACCTGCCACCGGGCCTGAAGGTGCAGATCGCCAACGACAACTCGGTGTTCATCGAACGCTCGGTCAAGTCGGTCTACAAGACCATCGGCGAGGCGGTCGCGCTGGTGGCGCTGGTGGTGTTCGTGTTCCTGCGCACCTTGCGCGCCTCGGTGATTCCGCTGGTGACCATTCCGGTGAGCCTGATCGGCACCTTCGCGCTGATGGCCGCGGCCGGCTTCACGATCAATACGCTGACCTTGCTGTCGCTGGTGCTGGCCATCGGCCTGGTGGTCGACGATGCCATCGTGGTGCTCGAGAACATCTTCCGCCACATCGAGGAGGGCGATGGCCACCTGATGACGCCGTTCCAGGCGGCGCTCAAGGGCGCCAAGGAGATCGGCTTCGCGGTGATGGCGATGACGCTGACCCTGGCGGCGGTGTTCGCGCCGCTGGCCTTCACCCCCGGGCGCACCGGTCGGCTGTTCGTCGAGTTTGCGCTGGCGCTGGCGGGGGCGGTGATCGTCTCCGGCTTCGTCGCGCTGACCTTGACGCCGATGATGTGCAGCCTGCTGCTCAAGCACAACCCGAAGCCGAACTTCTTCGACCGCGGCATGGAACGCGTGCTGGTGTGGATCACCGCGCGCTACACCACGGCGCTGCGCTTTGTGCTGGGCCAGCGCTGGATCGTGCTGCTGGTGATGCTGGCCTGCGGCGGCGGCAGCTGGTGGCTGTTCACGGGCCTGCGCAGCGAACTGGCGCCGATGGAAGACCGCGGCATCGTGCTGGGCTCGATCAATGCGCCCGATGGCGCGACGCTGGAGTACACCGCCCGCTATGGCCGCGAGATCGAGCGCATCGCGGCCGACTATCCGGAGCTGGACCGCGTGTTCGTGTCCTCGGGCAACCCGACGGTGTCGCAGGCGATCTCCTTCATGGGCGCCAAGGACTGGTCGGAGCGCAAGCGCAGCACGCTGCAACTGGCGCGCGAGATGCAGGGCCGGTTCGCCGGACTGCCCGGTGTCAACGCCTTCGCGTCGACGCCGCCGAGCCTGGGGCAGGGCTTTCGCGACCGGCCGGTGAACTTCGTCGTCGTCACGAACGATAGCTACCAGAACCTCGCTGCTGCCACGCAGCGCATCCTGGCCGAGATGGGCAAGTACCCGGGCTTCGTGGCGCCCGACGTCGACCTGCGGCTGAACAAGCCGGAGCTGTTCCTCGAGGTCGATCGCGATCGCGCGGCAGACGCCGGCGTCAGCGTCGACCAGGTGGCGCGCACCGTGGAAACCATGCTCGGCGGCCGGGCGGTCACGCGCTACAAGCGCGGCGCCGACCAGTTCGACGTGCTGGTGCAGACCTCGAACTCGGGCCGCACCACGCCGGAGGACATCGAGAAGCTCTTCGTGCGCGGCCGCAACGATGCGATGCTGCCGCTGTCCTCGCTGGTGAAGGTGCGCGAATCGGTGAGCCCGCGCGAGCTGAACCACTTCAACCAGCGCCGCTCGGTATCGATCACCGCGAACCTGGCGCCGACCTTCTCGCTGGGCGAGGCCTTGACGGTGATGGACGACATCTCGCGCCGGGTGCTCGAGCCCGGCTACACCACCGAGCTGAACGGCGTCTCGCGCGAGTTCCGTTCGTCCAGCGGCGCGCTGGCGCTGGTGTTCGTGCTGGCGCTGGTGTTCATCTTCCTGGTGCTGTCGGCGCAGTTCGAAAGCTTCGTCGACCCCTTCGTGATCATGCTGGCGGTGCCGCTGTCGATGGTCGGTGCGCTCGGCGCCATCCAGCTCAGTGGCGGCACACTGAACGTGTATTCGCAGATCGGCTTGATCACCCTGGTGGGCCTGATCACCAAGCACGGCATCCTGATCGTCGAGTTCAGCAACCAGTTGCGCCAGCAAGGTCGGGCGACGGTCGAGGCAACGATCGAGGCGGCTTCGCTGCGACTGCGTCCGATCATGATGACCACCGGCGCAATGGTGCTGGGCGCGCTGCCGCTGGCGCTGGCCACCGGCGCCGGTGCCGAGAGCCGCCAGCAGATCGGCTGGGTGATCGTCGGCGGCATGAGTGTTGGCACGCTGCTGACGATCTTCGTCGTTCCCACCGTCTACACGCTGTTCGCGCGCCGCGGCGTGCCCGGCGAGAACACCACCCCGGCGCTGGAAGAAGTCCCCGTGGGCGCGCATTGAGCAGGCCGCACCGGCCGGTGGCAGCCGTGGTGCTGTGCGGCGTGGGATCGTGCCAACATCTGCCTTGGCGCTGCCCGTTGTCGAGCGGCAGAATCTGACAGCGGCGCGGAGGGTCCGTGCGAACACGGGACATGACGGCGGCCAGCGGCAAACGCACCTTCTCGCAATCCAGGCGGACCATCGTCAAGGTGCTCGCGCTGGCGCCGGTCGCTGGCCCGGCCGCCGTGGTCGCCGCCGGCCCGGACGCCTCGGCCATTGCCGTTCTCTACCCCGACATCGGCGAGCCGTATCGCAGCGTCTTCACCAAGATCATCGAAGGCGTCGAGCAGCAGGCCAAAGGCAAGGTGGCCAGCTTCGCGATCGGCAACGCCGCGGTCGGGCCGGACCTGGGGGCCGAGCTGCGCCGGCGTGACCTGCGCGCCGTGATTGCTCTGGGCCGCAACGGGTTGAAGGCTGCCGCGGCGCTCGAACGCACGATGCCGGTGGTGGCTGGCGGCGTGCTGTCTGTGCCCGAGGCGGAGGCCAGGGACCTGCTGGTGCACAGCCTGACGCCGGACCCGGCCCTGCTGTTTGCCCGCCTGCGCACGCTGGTGCCGGGGGTTCGGCGCGTGGCAGTGGTCTACGACCCGCGCCAGAACGCGTGGCTGATGAAGCTCGCCCGCGAGGCCGCGCGGGCACAGGGGCTGGAACTGCTGGCGGCCGAAGCCGAAGACCTGAAGTCGGCCCTGCGCGCCTACCAGGCGGCGCTGCCCGGCCTCGAATCGCGGCGCGACGCGCTGTGGCTGCCGCACGATTCGGTCACCGTCGACGAATCGGCCGTGCTGCCGCTGGTGCTGCAGGAAGCCTGGGATCGCAGCTTTTCGGTGCTGTCGAGCAGCGTCGCCCATGTGCGCCGCGGCGCGCTGTTTTCGCTGTACCCGGACAACGCGGCGCTGGGCCGCCGGCTGGGCGCGGCCACGCTGGCGGCGCTGAGCGCCAACACGCGGCCGGTGGGGGTGCAGCCGCTGAAGGACGTGCTGATCGCCGCCAACGTGCGCACCGCCAACCACCTCGGGCTGAACTTCGCCAGCGGACAGTTCGCCTTCGACATGGTCTTCCCGGAGTCATGAGCCGATGAGTACCGAAGCAGTTGGGTCCTCGGGCCAGCCAGCCGCCGGGCGGGGGCTTCAGCGCAGCACGTTCCGGCGCCAGCTCGGCGGACTGGTGGCCGCCGGCGTGCTGGTGATCGCGCTGCTGTCGTCGCTGATGAGCTCCTGGCAAGCCAGCCGCGAGATCCGCAACACGCTGGTGGAGCAGGGCGAGCGCATCACCCAGAGCCTGGCCACCCAGAGCACGCTGGCGCTGTTGTACGGCGCGGCCGACAACGCGAGCGAAGCGGTGCACACGACCCAGGCCTTCCCCGACGTGGTGGGCGTGGAGGTGCGCCATGCCAGCGGCGCGGTGTTGCTGTCCAAGGGCATGCCGGAGGCCTTGCCCGGTGCCCCCGTACGCCCGCAGGCCGAGCCGCGCCAGGCGCATCTGGCCGGGGAGACCGGCGATGCCTGGCATTTCTCGGCACCGGTGTGGTCGCGCCGCGCCAACGATTCGCCCTTCGTCGTGGCGGCACAGCCGGAAGAGCTATTGGGCGAAGTACGCGTCGTGCTGAGCAAGAGCACGCTGACCCGGATGATCGCCAAGGTGTTCCTCACGAACATGGCGGTGTCTGTGCTGTTCGCGCTGCTGCTGCTGCTGGTGGTGCGCTGGTTCGCCGAACGCCTGATGCGGCCGCTGCAGGCCTTGTCGCAGGCCATGGCGCGCGCCGAGCGCGGTGAGGCCGAGGTCCATGCCGAGGTGACTGGTGCGCGCGACATCGGCGCGATGGCCCAGGCCTTCAACAGCATGATCTCCGCGCTGCGCCAGCGCGAGGCCGAGCTGCAGCATCACCGCGATCACCTGGAAGAGCTGGTGGCCGAACGCACCACCGAGCTCAGCCTCGCCAAGGATCGCGCCGAGGTGGCCAACATGGCCAAGAGCGAGTTCCTCGCGCGCATGAGCCACGAGCTGCGCACCCCGCTCAACGCCGTGCTGGGTTACGCGCAGCTGATGCAGATGGATGCCGGCCTCACCGAGCGCCAGCGCAAGGGGCTGGCCACGATCCAGACCAGCGGCGAGCACCTGCTGACGCTGATCGTGGACATCCTCGACCTGTCGCGCATCGAGGCCGGCCGCACCGAGCTGCGCCCGGTGGTGGCCGACCTGCACGCGATGCTGGCGGGCGTGGCGGACATCATCGGCATCAAGGCGCTCGAGAAGCGCCTGAGCTTCCAGCTCGAAATGGCGCCCGAGGTGCCGGGCAGCATCGTCGTCGACGAGCAGCGGCTGCGCCAGGTGCTGCTGAACCTGCTGAGCAATGCGGTGAAGTTCACCGACCGTGGCCAGGTGGCCCTGGTGGTGCGGGAGGTGGGGCAGGAGGAGTCGCTGGTGCGGCTGCGCTTCGAGGTGCGCGACGAGGGCGTGGGCATCGATCACCAGCACCTGGAAAACATCTTCGAACCCTTCGAGCAGGTGGGCGACCTGCAGCGCCGCTCGGGCGGCACTGGCCTGGGCCTGGCGATCAGCCGGCAGCTGGTGCGCTTGATGGGCAGCGAGGTGCATGTGGCCAGCCAGCCCGGTGTCGGCAGCGCGTTCTGGTTCGAGCTCGTGGTGCCGCTGCGCCAGGTCGGCGCGGGCGAAGGTGCGCCGCGGCGCAGCGTGGTCACCGGCTATGCCGGGCGCCGCCGCCGCATCCTGGTGGCGGACGACGTGTCGGCCAACCGCAATCTGCTGTGCGAGATGCTGGGGGCGCTGGGCTTCGAGGTCGAGGAGGCGCACCACGGGCAGGAGGCGGTCGATCAGGTGCTGGACCGTCCTGCCGATCGCCGGCCCGACCTGGTGCTGATGGATTCGGTGATGCCGGTGCTCGATGGCATTGCCGCGACCCGCCGCATCCGCGAGCGCTTCACCGCGTCCGACCTGCCGATCATCGCGGTGTCGGCCAATGCATCGACGGAGGATCGCACGCGCTGCCTCGACGCAGGCGCCACTGCCTTCCTGCCCAAGCCGATCGAGCGGGCGAGCCTGATCGAATCCCTCGGCCTGCAGCTGCGCCTGCACTGGCTGACCGAACTGGCGAACGCCCCGGCCAGCGTGCCGGATCCGGCCAGCGCAGTGCCCAGCGATTCGGCGGGCTGATCAGACCAGGCCGTCGAACATCAGCACGTCGACCAGATCGCCGGCGGCCACGTGGCCCTGGTGGTGGTGCAGCACCACCAGGCCGTTGGCCTCGCTCATGCTGCGCAGGATGCCCGAGCCCTGGCTGCCGGTGATGGCCACCTGCCAGCGCCCGTCGTCGCCGCGGCTGACGATGCCACGCTGGTATTCGGTGCGGCCGGCCTTCTTGCGCAGGCCGGTGGTGCAGGCGGCCTGCAACAGCGGCAGTGGCTCGGCCGTGGCGCCACTCATGCAGCGCAGCGCATCGCGCACGAAGGCGTAGAAGGTCACCATCACCGCGACCGGGTTGCCGGGCAGGCCGAAGAGGATGGCCTGGCGTTCGCCGCCAATGCGCCCGATGGCCATCGGCCGTCCCGGCCGCATCGCGATCTTCCAGAACAGCACTTCGCCCAGCTCAGCCATGATCCGCTTGGTGTGATCGGCCTCGCCGACACTGACGCCGCCGGACGTGATCACCGCATCGGCATTTGCCGCGGCCTGCGTGAAGGCTTCGCGCAGCGCGGCCGGATCGTCGCGCACCACGCCGAGGTCGATCACATCGACGCCCAGGCGCTGCAACATTGCCCAGATCGTGTAGCGGTTGCTGTCGTAGACGCAGCCTTCGGCCAGGGGCTCGCCGATCGAACGCAGTTCGTCGCCGGTGGAGAAGAAGGCAACGCGCAACCTGCGGAACACCGGCACCTCGGCCTGGCCGAGCGAGGCCAGCATGCCCAGGTCGGCCGGTCGCAGCAGCCGGCCCGCGCGCAAAGCCGTTTCGCCGAGCGCCAGGTCTTCGCCGCGCAGCCGCCGGTTGTCCCCGGTGCGCACGATGCCGTGCGGAATGCTGACGCGGCCGTCCCCCGCGGCGCTGGTGAACTCCTGCGGCACCACGGTGTCCAGGCCATCGGGCATCACCGCACCGGTCATGATGCGCACGCAGTGGCCCGGCGGCACCGCGCCGCTGAACTGCTGGCCGGCCAGGCCGGTGCCGGCCACCGGCAGGAGGGTCGGGCCCTCGTCGGCCAGGTCCATGCCGCGCAGCGCGAAGCCGTCCATCGCCGAGTTGTCGTGCGAAGGCACGTCGATCGTCGACATCACGTCGCGCGCCAGCACCCGCCCCAGCGCGCTGCGGATCGGCAGCATCTCGACCGCCTGCACCCGCGGCACCAGGCGGGCGATGAACTCCTGGGCCTGGGCCACCGGCAGGGCGTTCGGGTCATAGCCCGAAATGCAGGAGGCGATGTGTTCGAGGCTCTCGTTCATGCTCACCCGCCGATGTAGTGCATCTCGACACGCCGCTCGGCCGCGGCCACCTGACCCTGGCCGCGCAGCTCGGAATAACGGTCATCGCGCGCGGCCCAGAGGGCGCCGAGCGCCGAGCTGATCTCCTCGTCGCTGCGGCCACCGCGCAGCAGCGCGCGCAGGTCGTGGCCACCGCTGGCGAACAGGCACATGAAGAGCTTGCCCTCGGTGGACAGGCGGGCGCGGTTGCAATCGCGGCAGAAGGCCTGCGTCACGCTGGAAATCAGTCCGATCTCGCCGGCGCCGTCGGCATAGGCCCAGCGCTCGGCCGTTTCGCCTGGCGCAGCGGCCGACAGCGACTGCATCGGCCAGCGCGCCCGCAGCCGCGCCAGCACCTCGGCCGAGGGCAGCACCTCGTCCATGCGCCAGCCATTGCTGGCGCCGACATCCATGTACTCGATGAAGCGCAGCACGATGCCCGAGTGCCGGAAGTGAGCGGCCATGGCTTCGATCTCGTGATCGTTGGTGCCGCGCTTGACGACCATGTTGACCTTGATCGGCCCGAGGCCGGCGGCCTGCGCGGCTTCGATGCCGCGCAGTACCTCGGCCACCGGGAAATCGACGTCGTTCATGCGGCGGAACACGGTGTCGTCCAGCGCGTCAAGGCTGACGGTGATGCGCTTCAGGCCGGCGGCCGCCAGGGCCCGGGCCTTGCGGGCGAGCACCGAGCCGTTGGTCGTCAAGGTCAGGTCCAGCGCCTGGCCGTCGGGGGTGCGCAGCTGGGCCAGCATCTCGATCAGGCCCTCGAGGTGCTTGCGCAGCAGCGGCTCGCCGCCGGTCAGCCGCAGCTTGCGAACGCCATGGCCGACGAAGATGCGCGCCAGCCGCGTGATCTCCTCGAAGCTCAGCAGCGAGGGTTGCGGCAGGAACACGTAGTCCCGGTCGAACACCTCCTTGGGCATGCAGTAGCTACAGCGAAAGTTGCAGCGGTCGGTCACCGAGATGCGCAGATCGTGCAGCGGCCGGCCGAGCCGGTCGGCCAGCAGGCCATCGGCCGGTGCCAGGACGGCCGGGATGGCAGGCACCGGAGCGGCGTAGCGCAGGTCGGCCAGCGGAATGACGGTTTCGCCCATGGCGCGGATTGTGACGCGATGACCGCCTGCAGCCCCGACAAGCCTCAAGCCCGCCCCCGCTCGCGGCCGGGGCTTGCAGCGTCCCGGGGGCTCAGCGGCTGGTGGTGGGGGTGGCGACCACGGTGGCCGCCACGGCGCTCATGTCCGCGCGGCGGGCGCCGGTGAAGCGGCGCGACCAGTAGGACTCGCGCATGTTCTCGATGCGCACCTCACCGCCGGCGCGAGGCGAGTGGATGAACTTGTCGTCGCCGATGTAGATGCCGACGTGCGAGAAGGTGCGGCGCATGGTGTTGAAGAACACCAGGTCGCCGGGCTTGAGCTCCTCGCGGGTGATCTTTTGCAGCAGGCCGGACGAGGCCTGCTCATCGGCACGGCGCGGCAGCACCAGGCCGATGCTCATTTCGAAGATGTGGCGGGTGAAGCCACTGCAGTCGAAGCCGGCTTCTTCCGAGTTGCCGCCACGGCGGTAGGGCACGCCCAGGAAGTTCATCGCCGACATCACCAGCTCGGACGTGGTGTCGCGCACCTGCTGCACCAGCGCGGAATTCTCCAGCGGCTTCAGCAGCTTGCGCTCGACCAGCAGGTTCATCACCGGGTCGGCGGGCGCTGGCGCGGGCGTGGCGGCCGCTGTCGGCTGGGCTGCCGGGGCCTCTGGCGCAGCCTGCGCACAGGCTGCAGCCAGCGCAAGACTCAGGAGGCACAGGGAACGCTGCAAACGCATCGAGGAAGGTGGCTGGGGAAGGGAACGGGCGCGGGACTGGAGGATACCACCCCCTGAACAGGGGGCTGCATCCGGCCGAACCCGGGGCGGCCGGCGGCCTTGCGGCGGGTCAAGCCCGCCAGCCCTGAGGCTCGGGAGTCAGTGTGCTGTCAGTGCCGGCGCATGCAATGCGCGGCGATCAATTTCTGGAGACAAGCGCCATGGCCGTCTATGCCGACTTCTACCGACGCTCGATCGACGACCGCGACGGCTTCTGGCGCGAGCAGGCCGCGCTGATCGACTGGGAGACTCCGTTCACCCAGGTCTGCGACCACAGCCGGCCGCCGTTCGCGAACTGGTTCGTCGGCGGCCGCACCAACCTGTGCCACAACGCGGTCGATCGCCACGTCAAGACGCGGGGCGACCAGCCGGCGCTGATCTGGGTATCGACCGAGGTCGAGCAGGAGCGCGTCTACAGCTTCGCGCAGTTGCAGGCCGAGGTGCAGCGCATGGCTGCGATGCTGCTGTCACTGGGCGTCAAGGCCGGCGACCGGGTGCTGATCTACATGCCGATGATTCCCGAGGCAGCCTTCGCGATGCTGGCCTGCACGCGCATCGGTGCGCTGCATTCGGTGGTGTTCGGCGGCTTCGCCAGCGGCAGCCTGGCCAGCCGCATCGACGACGCACGCCCCACCGTCATCGTCAGCGCCGATGCCGGCAGCCGTGGCGGCAAGGTGGTGGCCTACAAGCCGCTGCTGGACGAAGCGATCCGCCAGGCCAGCCACCAGCCGGCGCGGGTGCTGATGGTCGACCGCGGGCTCGCGCCCTTCGAGCGCGTGGCTGGCCGCGATGCCGACTACGCAGCGCTGCGAGAAGAGTTCCACGACGCGGTCGTGCCCTGCACCTGGGTCGAGTCCACGCACCCGAGCTACACGCTGTACACGTCCGGCACCACCGGCAAGCCGAAGGGCGTGCAGCGCGACACCGGCGGCTACGCGGTGGCACTGGCGGCGTCGATGAAGCACATCTTCTGCGGGAACCCCGGCGAGACCTACTTCTCCACCAGCGACATCGGCTGGGTCGTCGGCCACAGCTACATCATCTACGGCCCGCTGATCGCCGGCATGGCCACGCTGATGTACGAGGGCCTGCCGACGCGGCCCGACGGCGGCATCTGGTGGCAGCTGGTCGAGAAGTACAAGGTCACGGTGATGTTCAGCGCGCCCACCGCGGTGCGCGTGCTGAAGAAGCAGGACCCCGCGTTGCTGACGAAGTACGACCTGTCCTCGCTGCGGGCGCTGTTCCTCGCCGGCGAGCCGCTGGACGAGCCGACCGCGAAGTGGATCGCCGAAGGGCTGGGCAAACCGATCATCGACAACTACTGGCAGACCGAGACCGGCTGGCCGATCCTGACCATCGCCAATGGCGTCGAGCGCAGCCCCTCCAAGTTCGGCTCGCCGGGGGTGCCGATGTACGGCTACGACCTGCAGCTGATCGACGAGACCACCGGTGAGCCGGTGACCGGCGCCCACCAGAAGGGCGTGGTGGCCATCGCCGGGCCGCTGCCACCCGGCTGCATGCAGACGATCTGGGGCGACGACGAGCGCTTCGTCAACACCTACTGGCGCAGCATCCCGGGCAAGCTGCTGTACAGCACCTTCGACTGGGGCATCCGCGACGAGGACGGCTACTACTTCATCCTCGGCCGCACCGACGACGTGATCAATGTCGCCGGCCATCGCCTGGGCACGCGGGAGATCGAAGAGAGCATCTCCAGCCATCCGAACGTCTCCGAGGTGGCCGTGGTCGGCGTGGCCGACCAACTCAAGGGCCAGGTGGCGATGGCTTTCGCGGTCCTGAAGGATGCTTCGCAGGCGGCCGATGCCACGGCCGCGCTGAAGCTCGAAGGCGAGATCATGAAGCTGGTCGATCAGCAGCTGGGTGCGGTGGCGCGGCCGGCTCGGGTGCGCTTCGTCAGCGTGCTGCCGAAGACCCGCTCGGGCAAGCTGCTGCGGCGGGCCATCCAGGCGGTGTGCGAGCAGCGCGACCCCGGCGACCTGACGACCATCGAGGACCCGAGCGCGCTACAACAAATTCGCGATCTGGTGTCCGCAGCCTGAACCGCTGGATCGGCGGTTCGTCGCATCACGCCGGCATCGGCCCGGCGCGCCGTTAGCATCTCGGCCCTGGACTTCCGGGGACCCCGATGTTGCACAAACCTTTGGCGCGCTGGTGCGCGCTGCTGACGCTGTCGCTGGCCACGAGCCTGGCGGCCGCGCAAACCAAGCCTCGCATCGAGAAGGCGGCCGACCTGCCGCGCTTCAGCTACAGGATCGAGGGCAAGCTGGAGGACGTGGTGCGCTCGCCCGAGCGCTTCGCCGCCTTCGCCGCCAACCTGCGGCGCGACACCGAGAGCGTGCTCTCGGGCTATGACATCCCGGACAAGGGCACGCAGCGCGACCTGATCGGCACGCTGGCTGCGCTGGACTTCCTGGCCGGCCAGTACGACAGCTCGCTGGCGCGCCTGGAGCAGGTGCGCGCGCTGCAGGACAAGCCCGCCGACAAGCTGATCTCCGGCCTGCGCCTGCGCGCGATGGCCACGGCGGCCAAGAGCCATCCCATCGGCAGCCCCGGCTATGCCAAGGCGGTGGCCGAGTACATCCAGCGCGAGCTGGCGCCGCTGCCCTTCGCGGTGATCGAGAACGACATCAAGAGCGGCAAGGCCGGTGCCGAGCTGATCGGCGAGGCGCTGATCCTGGGCCGCGTGCGCGAAGCCTGGCAGCCCATCGTCGACACCAATGGCGCGCTGAGCAGCGACTTCGCGCCCGGCCTGGTCAATGCCCGACTGGCGCTGACCGCCGTGCTGCCGCTGAAGCAGACGCTGGTCGACACCTATGGCACCTACCTGGCCGCCCACAAGGTGCAGAAGCCCGACATCTGGGCCGCGCGCGAGATCGTGATGCCCAGCCTGCCGGCCGGCCGCACCGTGATGGTGGGGGTGTGGGACAGCGGCGTCGACACCAAGCTCTATGGCGCCCAGCTGCCGCAGCCGGCCGTGCCGCCGATTGCCTTCGACAAGTACGCCAGGCTGGCACAGGGCGAGCTGATGCCGATTCCGCCCGCACTGCAGAGCAGGCTGCCGCAGATGATCGGACGCACCAAGGGTTTTTCGGACCTGCAGTCGAACATCGACAGCCCCGAGGCCAGCCAGGTCAAGCAGCTGCTGTCGACCCTGCCGCCGGACCAGTACAAGAGCACGGTCGAGGAGATCGGCCTGGCCGGCAACTACGAGCACGGCACGCACGTGGCCGGCATCGCGCTGGCCGGCAACCCCTACGCGCGGCTGGTCGTGGGTCGCATGGAATTCAGCTACACGCTCAAGCCGGACCCCTGCCCGAGCCGCGAGCAGACCGAGCGCGAGGCCGTGCAGTACCAGGCCACGGTCGATCACTTCAAGCGCTATGGCACGCGGGTGGTCAACATGAGCTGGGGCGGCAGCGTCGGCTCGATCGAGAGCGACCTCGAGCAATGCGGCATCGGCAAGACGCCCGACGAGCGCAAGAAGCTGGCGCGCGAGTACTTCGACATCGGCAAGAAGGCGCTGACCCAGGCCATGGCCAGCGCGCCGGAGATCCTGTTCGTCGCCGCGGCCGGCAACAGCAACAGCGACGCGAGCTTCGCCGAGGACATGCCGGCCGACATCGTGCTGCCGAACCTGCTGACCGTCGGCGCGGTGGACCGTGCCGGAGATGAAGCACCGTTCACCAGCTACGGCCCCACCGTCAAGGTGCATGCCAACGGCTACCAGGTGGAAAGCTTCCTGCCGGGCGGCCAGCGGGTGGCGCTCTCGGGTACCTCGATGGCGTCGCCGCAGGTGGCCAACCTGGCCGGCAAGCTGCTGGCGGTGAACCCGAAGCTGAAGCCGACCGAGCTGATCAGCACCATCGTCAGCACGGCCGAGCGCAGTGCCGACGGGCGGCGCAACCTGATCCATCCGAAGAAGGCGCTGGCGGCGGTGCAGGCCGCTGCGGGCGAATGAGGCGAGGCGCAAGCATGCTGATAAAAGGCACTTCCCATCGCCTGACAGCCGTGGCCATGGGCCTGGCACTGGGCGGCGCCGCTTTGGCAGCCACACCGACGCTGCCCGGGCCGCCCTTCCCGAACTACGCCAATGGCGACGCGCTGAAGGCGTCCTGTGACGCCGGGCTGAAGCGGGCCACCGAGCACCTGCACCGGCTGGAGCAGCGGACGGTCGACGCCGGCTGGCTGGCGGCCATGGACGCGTTCAATGCCGAGATCGAGGACCTCGGCAATGCCGACCAGTTCCTGTCGGCCGTGCACCCTGACAAGAGCGTGCGCGACGCTTCCGAGGCCTGCGAGCTGCGCTGGAGCGAGTTCGCCACCGCGCTGGGCCAGAACGAGGTCCTGTTCGAGGCTGCGCGGAAGTTCAAGCCGCGCGATGCGATCGACCGTGAAATGGTCAAGACCCTGCTCGAAGGCTTCGAGGACGCCGGTGTCGCGCTGCCGGCCGAGCAGCGTGTGCAGGCCAAGAAGCTGGCCGACCGCATTTCGGAACTGGGCGTGGAGTTCCAGCGCAACATCCGTGACGAAGGCGTGCGTGTGCCCTTCACCGAGGCCGAGCTCAAGGGCGTGCCGGAATCGGTGTGGAAGAACGCCAAGCGCGACGACGCCGGACGCGTGCTGCTGGGGCTGGACTATCCGACCTTCTTCCCGTTGCAGCAGACCGCCGAGCTCGAGGCGACGCGCGAGCGCATGTGGCGCGCCAAGATCAACGAGGGCGGCGAGAAGAACCTGAAGGTGCTGGCCGAGATCGTGCAACTGCGCAAGCAGTACGCGGCGCTGTTCGGCGCCACGAGCTGGGCCGAGTTCACCTTGCGGCGGCGCATGGCCGGCAACGTGGCGAAGGCGCAGGCCTTTCTCGCCGACGTGAAAGGTGCGGTGCAGGAGCGCGAGCGGCGCGAGATCGAGGACCTGCGCCGCGCCAAGGCCGAGCACCTGGGTCTGCCGGTGGAGCAGGTGCACGTCGAACGCTGGGACCTGCAGTTCTACACCGAGCGCCTGCGGCGCGCGCGCTTCAGCGTCGACCAGAATGCCTTCCGGCCGTACTTCCCGCCGCAGGAAAGCCTGCAGTTCTGCCTGCGCCTGATCGAGCGGCTGATGGGCGTGCGCTACGAGCGCGTGGAAGGCGTTGCGCTGTGGCATCCGGAGGTGCAGGCCTATCGCGTATCAGACGCGGCCAGTGGCAAGCCGCTGGGCTCGCTGTTGGTCGACCTGTACCCGCGCGACGACAAGTACAACCATGCGGCGCAGTGGAGCCTCCGCAATGCGGCGACGGCGACCGGACGGCCGTCGCTGGCGGCACTGGTGGTCAACTTCGACCGCAAGGGGCTGACGCTCGATGAGCTCGAGACCCTGCTGCATGAGCTGGGCCATTCGGTGCACACCAATCTTTCGGCCACGCGCTACTCGCAACAGGCGGGCACGACGGTGAAGCGCGACTTCGTCGAAGCCCCGTCGCAGATGCTGCAGGACTGGGTCTACGACAAGCAGGTGCTCAAGCTCTTCGGCGAGGTCTGCCCCAGCTGCAAGCCGGTGCCCGAGGCGATGATCGAGCAGGCCAGGGCCGCGAAGGACTACGGCAAGGGCGTGCGCGAAAGCCGGCAGCAGCTGTTCGCCAGCTATGACCTGGCCTTGTACGACGGCCAGGCACGTGACCCGATGGCGCTGTGGGCCGAGATGGAAGGCGCCACGCCGCTGGGCTACGTGAAGGGCTCGATGTTCCCGGCCGGCTTCGCGCACATCGCCACCAACTACAGCGCTGGCTACTACGGCTACCTGTGGAGCCTGGTGGTGGCGATGGACATGCGCACGGCGTTCGGCGGCAACCGGCTCGATGCCAAGGTGGGCAAGCGCTACCGCGACATCGTGCTCGCCAACGGCAGCCAGAAGCCGCCGACCGAATTGGTCAAGCAGTTCCTCGGCCGCGAGTTCAATGCGAAGGCGTTCTTCGACGACCTGAAGAAATAGCCCCGCAGGGCCGCCGGCAGGCGGCCGGGGCTACAGCACCTCCGAGGCGAAGTCGGCGAGGCGGGAACGCTCGCCGCGCGCCAGCATCACGTGGCCGGAATGCGGCCAGCCCTTGAAGCGGTCGACCGCGTAGGTCAGGCCCGAGGAACCCTCGGTCAGGTAGGGGGTGTCGATCTGCGCCAGGTTGCCCAGGCAGACGATCTTGGTCCCGGGGCCGGCGCGGGTGATCAGCGTCTTCATCTGCTTGGGCGTGAGGTTCTGCGCCTCGTCGATCAGCACGAACTTGTTCAGGAACGTGCGCCCGCGCATGAAGTTCAGGCTCTTGATCTTGATCTTCGAGCGCACCAGGTCCTGCGTGGCCGCGCGGCCCCATTCCCCGGCCGAGCCGTCGCCGCGCGCCAGCACCTCGAGGTTGTCGTCCAGCGCGCCCATCCACGGGCCCATCTTCTCTTCTTCCGTGCCGGGCAGGAAGCCGATGTCCTCGCCCACCGGCACGGTGACGCGGGTGACGATGATCTCGGTGTAGCGGCGGTCGTCCAGCACCTGGCTCAGGCCGGCGGCCAGCGTCATCAAGGTCTTGCCGGTGCCGGCGGTGCCGGTCAGCGAGACGAAATCGCACTCGGCATCCATCAGCAGGTTCAGCGCGAAGTTCTGCTCGCGGTTGCGCGCAGTGACGCCCCACACCGAGTTCTTGGCATGGGTGTAGTCCTTCAGGGTCTTCAGCACCGCGGTCTTGCCGGTGATCTCGGTGACGCGGGCGTACAGCGCGGCCGCGCCCGGCGACTCGAGGAAGACGAACTGGTTGACCATCAGCGCCGGCACCAGCGGGCCGCTGATGCGGTAGAAGGTCTGCCCGCCTTGCTGCCAGCTTTCCATGGTCTTGCCATGGCGCTCCCAGAAGTCACCGGGCAATTGCAGCACGCCGGTGTAGAGCAGGTCGCCGTCCTCGAGGACCTTGTCGTTGAAGTAGTCCTCTGCCGCCAGGCCCAGCGCGCGGGCCTTGACCCGCATGTTGATGTCCTTGGACACCAGCACCACGTCGCGCCCCGCATGCTGCTCGCGCAGGCTCTTCACCACGCCGAGGATCTGGTTGTCGGCCTTGCCCTGCGGCAGGCCATCCGGCAGCTTGATGTCGAACAGCGTGGTCTGGAAGAACAGCTTGCCGCCGGCATCCTTGTGGCCGGTCTTGGCCAGCGGAATGCCGGACTTGGGGTCGAGCGCGCTGTCGGTGGCCAGCGCGTCGAGTTCCCGACTGACCTGGCGCGCATTGCGCGCGACCTCGCTCATGCCCTTCTTGTGCCCGTCCAGTTCCTCCAGCGTGATCATCGGCAGGAAGACGTCGTGCTCCTCGAAGCGGAACAGGCTCATCGGATCGTGCATCAGCACGTTGGTGTCGAGCACGAAGAGCTTGGGCGGCCCGTCGCCGCGCGGCTTGCGGCTGCGGGGCCTGGGCGCCGCAGCCAGGCTGGGGGCCTTGGTCGGCATCGGGCTGGTGGCGGGCTTGGCCGCGGGCACCTTCGCCGGCGCGGCGGCAGAGGCCGCGGCGTCGTGCAGGTTCAACGAGCCCGTCGCAGGCTCGGCCACGGCAGTGGTCTTCAGGCTTTTCTTGTCGGTGCGGGGCGCGGCCTGCGCTTCGAAGTCAACGGGGGTCAGCAGTGCGGCTTTGGTGGCAGGCGGCTTCGGCAGTGGCATGGACGACGGCGGTGGCGAAGGAAAGAGACAAACAAAAAAGCCGCACAGTCGACTGTGCGGCTTTGGCCTTCAGGTGAAACGCGGTGGGCGACTCACAAGCATGAATTGATGATACACAAGCCCCGCGGTCGCGATGTTGCAAAGACGTGACGGGTTTGCGTTGAAGGCTCAGGCCGCCTTCTTCAGGTCCTTGACGGCCTTCAGCACTTCGTCGACATGGCCTGCCACCTTGATGCCGCGCCACTCCGCCCGCAGCACACCCTGGGCGTCGATCAGGAAGGTGCTGCGCTCGATGCCCTTGACCTTCTTGCCGTACATGATCTTGTTCTTCACCACGCCGAACATGTGGCAGAGCTTCTCTTCGGTGTCGGCAATCAGCTCGAACGGCAGCTCGAGGTTCTGGCGGAACTTCTCGTGCGAAGCCATGTTGTCGCGCGAAATGCCGAACACCACCGCACCGGCCTTCTGAAAGTCCTTGTGCTTGTCGCGGAACTGCATTGCTTCGGTGGTGCAACCGGGGGTATGGTCCTTCGGGTAGAAGTACAACACCACCGAGTGGCCGGCAAACGCCTGCGGCGTGAACTTCACGCCGCTGGTGGCTTGCGCTTCGAAATCGGGCAGGGCTTTGTTGAGGACAGGCGTCATGAGCGGGTGTGGTGGTCAGACGTGGCGCCCCATTCAGGCAGGTGCGTCGGAAGCTCGGGCGGACGATTCCGGCGTGTACTTGGGGGCGTAACCCGTGATTATAAAGTTCCGGCGTGCGCCCAATGACCGTCTGCAGGGAAGGGTATCCCTCATGCAGCGTCTGGCGAGAGCAGCAGCGCCGCCACGGCCGCCCGTCCTTCAGCCACCAGCACATTGAAGGTGCGGCAGGCAGCGCCGGTGTCCATGGTTTCGACGCCAATGCGGCGCTCGATGAGGGCCCGCGTCAGCGCGGGCGACACGAACTTCAGCCGCGGCCCGCTGCCAAAGATCACCAGCTCCGGCTTCAGCGCCAGCACCTGCTCGAAGTGTTCGGCCGTCAGCTCCTGCGGCAGGCTCGGCGCCCAGGGCTGCACCGAGCCCACCCACGGCACCAGCAGGCTGTGCTGGAAGCGCGTCTGGCCCACCCACAGCTCGCCGGCATCCTGGCGGGTGATGACGTTGGTGCCGGCAAGTTGGTCGGGCTGGAATTTCACGGGGCAATGAAGATGGCGGGCCGGCGGCGATGCACCAGATAAAATTATAGTTTTTGCGCCGCAGCATCATCCTGGTGCGGGGCATTGCAGGAGTCCCGTGCGTTGAAGCCGATCACCAAGTCCACCAAGCTCGCCAGCGTCTGCTACGACATCCGCGGCCCGGTGCTCGACAAGGCCCGCCAGATGGAGGACGAGGGCCAGAAGATCATCAAGCTGAACATCGGCAACATCGCCGCCTTCGGCCTGGAGCCGCCGGACGAGATCGTGCAGGACATGATCCGCAACCTGCCGCACACGGCCGGCTACACCGACAGCAAGGGCCTGTTCGCGCCACGCAAGTCGGTGGTGCACTACTCGCAGGAAAAGCAGATCGCCGGCGTGACGGTGGACGACGTGTACCTCGGCAATGGCGCGTCCGAGCTGATCACGATGAGCCTCAACGCGCTGCTGGACACCGGCGACGAGATCCTCGTGCCGGCGCCGGACTACCCGCTGTGGACGGCCTCGGTGTCGCTGTCCGGCGGCCGACCAGTGCATTACATCTGCGACGAGCAGGCGGGCTGGCTGCCTGACCTGGACGACATCCGTCGCAAGATCACACCCAATACGCGCGGCATCGTCGTCATCAACCCGAACAACCCGACCGGCGCGCTGTACCCGACGGAGCTGCTGCAGGAGATCGTCGAGATCGCGCGCCAGCACCAGCTGATCGTGTTCGCCGACGAGATCTACGACAAGACGCTGTACGACGGCAATGTCCACACCAGCATCGCCTCGCTGGCCGACGACGTGCTGTTCATCACCTTCAACGGCCTGTCGAAGAACTATCGCAGCTGCGGCTACCGCGCCGGCTGGATGATCGTCTCGGGCGACAAGCGGCATGCCAAGGACTACATCGAGGGCCTGAACATGCTCTCGTCGATGCGGCTGTGTTCGAACACACCGGGGCAGCTGGCGATCCAGACGGCGCTGGGCGGGTACCAGAGCATCAAGGACCTGGTGGCGCCGGGCGGTCGGCTGTGCCGGCAGCGCGACCTGGCCTACCAGCTGCTGACGCAGATTCCGGGTGTCTCGGTGGTCAAGCCCAAGGGCGCGCTGTACATGTTCCCGCGGCTGGACCCCAAGATGTACCCGATCACCGACGACCAGCAGTTCGCCTACGAGCTGCTGGCCGAGGAGAAGGTGCTGATCGTGCAGGGCACCGGCTTCAACTGGATCGCCCCGGACCACTTCCGCCTGGTGTTCCTGCCCAATTCCGATGACCTGACCGAGGCGATCGGCCGCATCGAACGCTTCCTGGCGCATTACCGCAAACGCCATTCCCAGTGAGAGAGAAAGAGCTTCGTATGAAACCCATCCAGGTCGGCCTGCTCGGCATCGGTACCGTTGGCTCCGGCACCTTCAAGGTGCTGTCGCGCAACCAGCAGGAGATCCGCCGGCGCGCCGGCCGCGGCATCGAGATCACGATGGTCGCGGACCTGGACGTGGCGCGCG
>NZ_JBGAGA010000059.1:0-39230 GCF_044226965.1 Aquabacterium sp.
TGCGCTCGGTCAGGCGGTGGTAGGTCTGCCAGTAGTCGCGGTAGCGCGGGTCGTCGTCGATGTTGACGATCTCGTAGTCTCGGCCGCGTTCCAGGCGCAGGCCGTACTTCGCGATGCGGCGCTCGATGATCGACTGGCGGCCGACCAGCCAGGGCCGCGCCAGGCCTTCGTCGACGATCACCTGCACGGCGCGCAGCACGCGCCGGTCCTCGCCCTCGGCAAACGCGATGTTCTTGCGCGCGGCCCGCTTGGCCAGCGAGAAGATGGGCTTCATCGTCTGGCCGGAGGCATAGACGAAGCTCTGCAGTTTCTCGACGTAGGCCTCGTAGTCGGTGATGGGCCGGCTGGCGACGCCGGAATCCACCGCCGCCCGCGCCACCGCGGGGGCAATCTTCATCATCAGCCGCGGGTCGAAGGGCTTGGGAATGAGGTATTCGGGCCCGAAGCTCAGCGTGGCGCCGGCATAGGCGGCGGCGACCACGTCACTCTGTTCGGCCTGGGCCAGTTCGGCCAGCGCCTGCACCGCGGCGATCTCCATCGCGTCGGTGATCGTCGTGGCGCCGCAATCCAGCGCGCCGCGGAAGATGTACGGGAAGCACAGGACGTTGTTGACCTGGTTCGGGTAGTCGGTGCGGCCGGTGGCCATGATCGCGTCGTCGCGCACCGCCTTGACTTCCTCCGGCATGATCTCGGGCGTCGGGTTCGCCAGCGCGAAGATCAGCGGCCTGGCGGCCATGGCCTTGACCATCGCGGGCTTGAGCACGCCGCCGGCCGAAAGACCCAGGAACACGTCGGCATCGGCCATCACCTCGGCCAGCGTGCGGGCCGCGGTTTCCTGCGCGAACTCGGCCTTGTCCGGATCCATCAACTCGGTGCGGCCCTTCCAGACCACGCCGGCCAGATCGGTCACGAAGATGTTCTTGCGCGGCAGGCCCAGCTTGACCAGCAGGTTCAGGCACGCCAGCGCGGCGGCACCGGCACCGGAGGTGACGAGCTTGACGTCCTCGATGCGCTTGCCCACCACCTTCAGGCCATTGAGCAGTGCGGCGCCGACGACGATGGCGGTGCCGTGCTGGTCGTCGTGGAAGACCGGGATCTTCATGCGCTCGCGCAGCTTGCGCTCGACGTAGAAGCAGTCCGGCGCCTTGATGTCCTCGAGGTTGATGCCGCCGAAGGTGGGCTCGAGCGCGGCGATCACGTCGACCAGCTTGTCGATGTCGCGCTCGTTGAGCTCGAGGTCGAACACGTCGATGCCGGCGAACTTCTTGAACAGCACGCCCTTGCCTTCCATCACCGGCTTGGCGGCCAGCGGGCCGATGTCCCCCAGGCCCAGCACCGCGGTACCGTTGGTGACCACCGCCACCAGGTTGCCGCGCGCGGTGTAGCGGAAGGCATTGGCCGGATCGGCGACGATCTCCTCGCAGGCCGCCGCCACGCCCGGCGAATAGGCCAGCGCCAGGTCGCGCTGGTTCAGCACCTGCTTGGTGGCGGCGATGGCCACCTTCCCCGGGGTCGGGAACTCGTGGTACTCCAGCGCGGCGCGGCGCAGCTCGGCACGCTTCTCTTCGTAGTGGTCCATCGTCGGTCTTTCCTCGGGCGGGGGACGGGATTCTAGGAGCCGGGTGTCGCGGCGGCGTCACCGTCGTCATGCGGATTCGGCATGGCAGTTTCCGTCCCGCGAGGAAATTCGCCCATGCGCGAAACTGCGTATCAGTTTCAACCTGGGCCGGCGGAATACTGGCCCGCACGATGAGGCCCGAATTGGCGCGCCTGGCTCCTGAACGCAGCCCCGACAGGCCCGGCCGCCGCCTGCCGCGCGCGCTGCTGTGGGCGGCGCTGGTGGCCCTGCTGCTGGTGGCACAGACGCTGCTGGTGGCGCTGACGATCAGCTACGAATCCACCCGGGCGCAGGAGCGCACCGACGAAGCGGCCACCCAGGCCGCGGCGGAGATCCGTCAGCGCGCCCAGGCCATGCTGCAGAGCCTGCAGGCATTGCATCGACGGGCCGGCGAGTCGCTCGAATGGCGCATGGAGGCCGAGACGCTGATGCGCAACTACCGCGAGATGGTGCGCATCGAGCGGCGGGACCAACAGCTGCACACCGTGGCCGCGCTCGACACGCCGCTGCGCGAGCCCTTTTTCAGCCGCTGGCCGCGTGCCGAGATGGAACTCGAAACCGAAGTGGCCTGCGCCGCCGCCCGGCGCACGATGACGCCGACGTTCTCGCGCAGCCAGTTCGTGCCCCAGCCTGGCGGCATGGGCGTCGAGATGGTCGACATCTGCGTGCCCTTGCAGGAGGCCGGCCAGCTGGTGGGCTACGGCGTGGCCAGCATCGTGCTGGCGACGCTGCTGGAAGAAACGCGCCATTCCGAATGGGCGCGCAGCGTCGAGGTCTCCTTCGTCGAGGCCGATGGCACGCGCCTGGCCCGGGCCGGCGCGGTGCGCGGCGCCGGGGTCTACGTCGCCGAACGGGTGGTGGACCTGGCCGGCACCAGCCTGCAGTTGCGGGTCGACGCCGCGCAGCGCCGGCCCAGCCTGATCCCCAACATCACCACCGCGCTGGTGCTGGGGCTGTCGATCGGCCTGTTCGGCGTGGTGCTGCTGCTGGTGCGCGACGGCCGCCGGCGTGCGCGGGCCGAGGCCGCGCTCGGCGAGGCTCTGGCCTTCCGCCGCGCGATGGAGGATTCGCTGATCACCGGCCTGCGGGCGCGTGACCGGCACGGCCATATCGTCTACGTCAACCCGGCCTTCTGCCACATGGTGGGCTTCACCGCGCCCGAGCTGCAGGAAGCGGAGACGCCACCGTACTGGCCGCCCGAGCAGGTCAGCACCTACCGCGCCCGCCAGGCCGAACGCCTCGACCCGGGCCACGAGGTGTCCCGCGAGGGCTACGAAACCGTCTTCATGCGCAAGAACGGCGAGCGCTTTCCGGTCATGGTGTACGAGGCGCCGCTGGTCGACCGCACCGGCAAGCACGCCGGCTGGATGGGTGCGGTGGTCGACCTCTCGGCGCAGCGCAAGGTGGAGGACCTCTCGCGCCAGCAGCAGGAACGGCTGCAGGCCACCGCGCGGCTGGCCAGCGTCGGCGAGATGGCTTCGCTGCTGAGCCACGAGCTGAACCAGCCGCTGGCGGCCATTGCCAGCTACGCCACCGGTTCGTTGAACATGCTGGAGTCGCCCGATGCCGACACGCTGCCGATGCTGCAGCAGGGCCTGCTGCGCATTGCCGAGCAGGCCGAACGCGCCGGACGCGTCATCAAGAGCGTGCACGACTTCGTGCGCCGTCGCCACCAGGCGCACGAGGTGATCGCTGCCGACGCGCTGATCGACTCGGTGCTGCCGCTGGTGCGGCTGCAGGCCCGCAAGAGCGGCGCGCGCATCGAGCTGGACATCGCGCAGCCCGCGCCGCGGGTGAAGATCGACCGCACGATGGTCGAACAGGTGCTGCTGAACCTGGCGCGCAACGGCCTGCAGGCGATGGAGCGCGACACGCCGCTGGAGCGGCGCGTGCTCACCTTGCGCGTGCAGCCGGTGCAGCAGCGCTGGGCCGCGTTCTCGGTGGTCGACGCGGGGCCGGGCATTCCCGCCGAGGTCGGCCAGAAGCTGTTCACGCCCTTCTTCACCACGCGCGACGAGGGCATGGGCCTGGGCCTGTCGCTGTGCCGTACCGTGGTGGAACAGCACGGCGGCGCGATCGACTTCGAGAACCTGCCGCGCCAGCCCGACGGCAGCGGCGGCACCGTGTTCCGTTTCACGCTGCCGCTGGCGGTGGCGCGGCACGCACCGTCGTGAACCCTGCGGCGCCCGGGGCGCCGTGTACCATCGATCACCTCATGGCGACGCAGCCCGGCTCCCCATCGTTCGACGCACCGCTCGGTCTGCCGGTCGTCTATCTGGTCGACGACGAGGCCGTGGTGCGCGACGCGCTGGCCTGGCTGCTGCGCTCGCGCCGGCTGTTGTCCGAAGGTTTCGCCCATGCCGATGCGTTCGATGACTGGCTGCACACGCGTGACATCGCAGGGGGCTGGCCCGAGTCCCCGTCCTGCCTGCTGCTGGACGTGCGCATGCCGGGCACCAGCGGGCTGGTGCTGTTCGAGCGGCTGATCGAACGCGGGCTGATCGAGCGGTTGCCGGTCATCTTCCTCACCGGCCATGGCGACGTGCCCACCGCGGTCAACGCGGTCAAGCGCGGCGCCTTCGATTTCGTCGAGAAGCCGTTCTCGGACAACACGCTGGTCGACCGCGTCGAGCAGGCGCTGGCGCGCAGTGCCGAGGCCATCCGTGCACGCCGGCGCAAGCTGCAGGTGGCCCAGCTGGTGGCCGAACTGACCGAGCGCGAGCGCGACGTGATGCAGCGTGTGGTCGCCGGCCTGCCGAACAAGCTGATCGCCGACGAGCTCGGCATCAGCGTGCGCACCGTCGAGGTCCACCGGGCACGCCTGTTCGACAAGATGAGCGTGCGCTCGGCCGTCGAGCTGACGAACCTGCTGCGCGAGCACGCCGCCTGAGCATGCAGGCCGCGCCGCCGCGCCCCGCGCTGCGTTGTGTGTGGCTGTGGTGCAGCGCGTGGCTGCTGCTGGCCGGCTGGCTGGCGTTGCTGGCGCCGGCACGGGCCGCTGACGAAGCGCCGGCCTACCACTTCCGCCTGCCGCCCGGGCGCACGCCGGTGGCGCCGGGGCGCGACCTGCTGGATCCCGCCGAGCGCGCCTTCATCGCCGGGCTGCCCGAGCTGCGCGTCGGCCTGAACGTACCGGACAACCGGCCCTACGAGGTGATCAACGAGCAGGGCGAGATCAGCGGCATCCAGATCGAGATCCTCACGCACGTCGCGCAGGCGCTGGGCCTGAAGCTGCGGCCGGTGGTGCTGTCGAGCTTTCCGCAGGCGCTGGACGCGCTGCGCGAGCGCCAGGTCGACGTGATGGCGACGGTGGGCTACGAGCCTTCGCGCGAAGCCTACATGACCTACACGCTGGGCACCGCGCCGAACCCCGGCGCCATCATCGGCCGCGCGGCGGACCCGCGCTTCGCCGAGCAGCCGACGCTCAACGGGATGCGCGTGGCGATCGAGCAGAGCTACGTCACGCAGTACTACGCGCGCCGCATGTACCCCGAGGTGCTGATCTCCGACCAGCCCGACACTGCCCACGCACTGCGTGCCGTGGCGCTGGGCGAGGACGACTTCTACTTCGGCAGCCTGCTGATGGCGATGGACCGCATCCAGCGCGATGCGGTGGCGGGCCTGGACGTGAAGAAGTCGCTGGTCTACGCCACCGGGCAGATGCACTTCGGCGTGCGCAGCGACTGGCCGCTGCTGGCCACCGCGCTCAGCAAGGGCGTGGCCGCGCTGCGGGCCGGCCCGCTGCCGCAGCTGGAAGCCGCGCTGCAGGCGCTGGGCGCGCAGCGCCGCGAGGTGCCGCAGCCGCTGAAGCTCGCGCGCAACGAACAGCAGCAGCTGGCCCGGCGCAGCGTGCTGCGCGTGGGCGCGGTGCGCGGCCTCACGCTGCTGAACGAGGCGCTGCCCAAGGGCGGGCATGCCGGCATCGCTGCCGACTACACCGCGCAGGTTGCCGCGCGGCTGGGCGTGGCGGTCGACGTGGTGCCTTTCGACAGCGTGGCCGCGATGCTCGACGCGCTGCGCGAGGGCACGATCCAGCTGGTGCCCTTCCTCACCCGCACCGCGGCGCGTGAACGCGAGTTCGCGTTCTCGCAGCCCTACCTGGAGATGCCCTACCTGATCGTCGCGCGCAGCGATGCGCCGCTGTATTGGGGACTGGACAGCCTGCGCGGCAAGCGCCTGGCGCTGGCGCAGCAGCACCCGCTGCGCGAGCTGCTGGCCGAGCGCTACCGCGACATCCAGGTGGTCGACGCCCGCAGCGGCGACGACGCGATGGACATGGTCGCGCGGGGCGCGGCCGACGCGGCGGTGGAGGTGAAGCTGTTCGCCAACATGCGCGTCAACGGCGACGCCGCCGGGCGGCTGCGCGTGCTGGGGCCGGTGGAGCAGCTGCCGGCACAGTTCCGCTTCGCCGTCTCGCGCGAGGCGGCGGCGCTGGTGCCGCTGCTCGACCGCGCGCTGGCCGACATCCCGCCCGAGGAGCGCGAACGCCTGACGCGGCGCTGGGTAGCGATCGACTTCACGCCGCCGTTCCCGTGGCGGCGCTACCTGCCGCTGGCCATCACCCTCGGGGCGGCGCTGCTGCTGCTGGCAGGCCTGTCGGTGTGGTGGATGCGGCGGCTGGCCGGTGAGGTGGAGGTGCGCCGCGCCGCCGAAGAGCGCCTGCTGGATGCGATGCAGGCGCAGAACCTCTTCGTGGCCAGCGCCAGCCACGAGCTGCGCGCACCGCTGCAGGCGATCACGCTGGCGCTGCAGCGCCTGGGCGATTCTCCGCTCGAGGGCGACCAGCGCCGGCTGTGGCGCAGCGCGATGGATTCGTCGAGCTCGCTGGTGCAGCTGATCGACGACGTGCTCGACCTCGCCCAGCTCGAGGCAGGCCGCATGCGCCTGCACCCGGCGCCGGTCGACCTGCAGGCGCTGCTGGGCCAGCTGGCCGACAACCACCGCCTGGCGGCCGAGGCGCGCGGACTGTCGCTGGCGCTGCAATGGGACGCCCGGCTACCGCGTTACCTGATGCTCGACAGCCTGCGGCTTCGCCAGCTGCTGGTGAACCTGCTGAGCAATGCGATCAAGTACACGCGCGAAGGCGGCGTGACACTGGCCGCGCGCGCCGGGCTGAGCGAAGGCGCGCCGATGCTGGTGCTGTCGGTGCGTGACAGCGGCATCGGCATCCCGCCCGAGCGGCAGCACGCGCTGTTCCAGCCCTTCGAGACCTTCCATCAGCCCGCGCACCGGCCGGCCGAGGGCAGCACCGGGCTGGGCCTGGCGATCTGCAAGCGCCTGGTCGATGCCATGGGCGGGCGCATCGCGCTGCAGAGCACGCCGGGCCGTGGCACCGAGGTGACGGTGAGCCTGCCGATGCCGGCGACCGCTGCCGCACCGGCGCCGGGCACGGCGGCCGCCGCGCCGGGCCGGCGTGGTGCCGTGCTGCTGGTCGACGACGACGAGGTCAGTCGCGTGCTGATCGCCGACATGCTGCGTGCCGACGGCAGCCCGGTGATCGAGGCCGACTGCGTGGCCGCCGCGGTGGCGCGCGCCGGCCAGGCCGAGCTGGTGCTGGTGATCAGCGATCGCCACCTGCCCGATGGCGACGGCATCGCCCTGCTGCGGCTGCTGGCTCGGCAGGCGCGCGAGCGCGGCGCGCCGATCCGGACCGTGCTGTGCAGCGGCAGCGAGCCCGAGGCCGAAGCCGACCTGGCCGGCGTCGACACGGTGCTGCGCAAGCCGGTGGGCATCGACACCTTGCGCCGCGAGGTGGCCGAGGCCACGGGCGCTCGTTGACAATCCGAGGCATGGCTCTCGGCGAATTCGATCTCATCGCGAAGTTCTTCACCCGCCCGGTGCGCCGCGCCGTGCTGGGGGTGGGCGACGACTGCGCGCTGCTGCAACCGACGCCCGGGCAGCACCTGGCCGTGTCCAGCGACATGCTGGTCGAGGGCCGGCATTTCCTGTCCACCGTCGCGCCCGATCGGCTGGGTCACAAGGCGCTGGCGGTGAACCTGAGCGATCTCGCGGCCTGCGGCGCGGCGCCGCTGGCCTTCACGCTGGCGCTGGCGCTGCCGCGGGTCGACGAAGCCTTCCTCGCCGGCTTTGCCGGCGGGCTGTTCGCGCTGGCCGATGCCCATGGCGTCGAGCTGGTCGGCGGCGACACCACCGCCGGCCCGCTCAACATCTGCATCACCGTGTTCGGCGAAGTGCCGGCCGGCCAGGCGCTGCGGCGCGACGGCGCGCGGCCGGGCGATGCGCTGTGGGTCAGCCACCCGGTCGATGGCGGCATTGGCGATGCGCGGCTCGCGCTCGAGGCCTTCCGCGGCAGCTTGGCGCTGGAGGGCGCTGACTTCCAAAAGGTGCGGCCAGCGATGGAGCTGCCGCAGCCGCGCGTCGCCCTCGGCCAGGCGCTGCGCGGCATTGCCAGCAGTGCGATCGACCTCAGCGACGGCCTGGTCGGCGACCTCGGCCATGTGCTGAAGCGTTCCGGCGTCGGCGCGCGGCTGCAGGTCGACGCGCTGCCGATCAGCGCGGTGCTGGCACGCCAGCCGCTCGCCTGGCAACGTGAATGCACGCTGGCCGGCGGCGACGACTACGAGCTGCTGTTCAGCGCGCCGGCGGTGGCGGCCGAGGCCGTGCGCGCGGCCGCGCGGCAGTGCGGCGTCGGCGTCAGCTGCATCGGTGAGATCGAGGCTTTGCCCGGCCTGCGCCTGGTCGACGCGCAGGGCCAGCCGCTGGCCTCGGCGCCGCGCGGCTTCGACCACTTCAGCGGATGAGCCCGGCCATGGACGCGATGGCCCCACGGCGGCCCGGCTGGCGCTTCATGCTCGGCCACCCAGCGCGCTGGATCGCCTTCGGCCTGGGCAGCGGGCTGGCCCCGCGCGCGCCCGGCACCATCGGCACCCTGTGGGCCTGGGCGGCTTGGCTGCTGATCGACCGGTTCGGCGGGATCGATGCGCGCGGCTGGGCGGTGGTGCTGGCGCTATCGCTGGTGCTGGGCTGGTGGGCCTGCACGCGCACCGCGCGCGAGCTGAACATCGCCGACCCCGGTTCGATCGTGTGGGACGAGGTGATCGCGTTCTGGCTGATCCTGTGGCTGGTGATGCCGGCCGGCCTCGGGCTGCAGTTGCTGGCCTTCGCGCTGTTCCGCTTCTTCGACGCGGTGAAGCCGGGTCCGGTGGGCTGGGCCGACCGGCGCTACAAGCTGCGCCCGGGCGAAGCCATCGGCTGGCGCCAGGGCTGGGGGATTCTGTTCGACGACCTGGTCGCGGCGCTGTGCACGCTGTTCGTGCTGGCGCTGGGCCTGGCCGTCAGGAGTTGGTGGGCATGACGACGACACCCGCGACGACCGTGGCCGCCACGGTGGTGGCCTTGGCCGACGCGCTGCGTGGCCGCGGCGAGATGATGGCCACGGCCGAGAGTTGCACCGGCGGCCTGATCGCCGGCGCCTGCACCGACCTGGCCGGCTCGAGCGACTGGTTCGAGCGCGGCGTCGTCAGCTACAGCAATGCCGCGAAGACCGAGCTGCTGGGCGTGCCGGCCGCTTTGATCGAGGCCCATGGCGCGGTCAGCGAGCCGGTGGCGTTGGCGATGGCGCGCGGCGCGCTGGCCCATGCCCGGGCGCAATGGGCCGTTGCCGTCACCGGCGTGGCCGGGCCGGGCGGCGGCACGGCCACCAAGCCGGTGGGCCTGGTGTGGCTGGCCTGGGCCGGGCCGGGCGGCGTCGAGGCCGAGGCGCATCGCTTCCCCGGCGATCGTGCGGCGGTGCGCAGCGCCACGGTGGCGCATGCGCTGCAGGGTCTGCTCGATCGGGTGCGGCGCGCATGAACATCCTGCTCACTGGCAGCTGGGACGACACCGAACGCGATGCCTGGGCCGCGGCCCTGCGCGCCGCGATGCCGGGCCACACGCTGTGGCTGTCGCGCGAGGGCGTGGCGGCCGAGGCCATCGAGGCGGCGATCGTCGCGAACCCGGCGCCGGGCCAGCTGCAGGGCCTGCCCCGGCTGCGACTGATCCAGTCGCTGTGGGCGGGCGTCGACCGGCTGCTGGGTGACGCCAGCCTGCCGGCCGGCGTGCCGATCGCCCGCATGGTCGACCCGGCGATGAATGCCGCGATGGCCGAGACCGCGCTCTGGGCCGTGCTGTCACTGCACCGCGGCTTCTTCCGCTATGCCCGCCAGCAGCAGCAGGGCGTGTGGCAGGAGCTGCCGCAGCGCCGTGCCGACGAACTGCACGTGCTGGTGCTGGGCCTGGGCCAGATGGGCCGCACGGCGGCGCTGCGCCTGCGCCAGCAGGGCTATCGCGTCAGCGCCTGGCGCCGCGCTGGGGGCGACGCTGCGCCCGAGGGCGTCGAGCGGCTCAGCGGCGCGCCGGCGCTGCGGGGCGCGCTGCCGGGCGTGGACGTGCTGGTGAACCTGCTGCCGCTAACGCCTGAAACACGCGGCCTGCTGGATGAATCGCTGTTCGCCGCCCTGCCGCGCGGCGCCGGCATCGTGAACCTCGCGCGCGGTGCGCACCTCGACGAGGCCGCGCTGCTCGCGGCGCTGGACAGCGGCCAGATCGGCCATGCGGTGCTCGACGTGTTCCAGACCGAGCCGCTGCCCGCCGGCCATCGCTTCTGGGGCCATCCGCAGGTCACGTTGCTGCCGCATGCGGCGGCGCAGACCGATCTGCGCAGCGCCGCGGCCATCGCCGCGGCCAACCTCGAGGCACTGGCCGCCGGGCGGCCGCTGATGAACCTGGTGCAGCCCGCGCGCGGGTACTGAGTCAGGCCAGCGGTTCGAGCGCCAGCCGCAGCAGCACTGGCGCCTTGCCGCGGGGCGCCGCGGGCATCGCCAGGCCCTGCGCCATCAGCAGCGCCAGACGCCGGATGGCGTCCCAGGGGTCGAGCGGCCAGTCGGGGTGCTTCAGGCCCTTGACGATGCCGTCGCAGGTGCTGGCTGCGGCCACCAGGTGCGCGACCTGGTGGTCGGCCAGCATCGGCAGCGCGCGTTCGAACAGGCGTTCCTTCGGTCCCCAGACCCGCGCCTCGCGCAGCGCCATCGGCAGCGGCTTGCCGGCGGCCAGCGCGTCCTTGGCGGCCTTCAGCGCCAGGATGTCGGCGGCCAGGGTCCAGTGCACCAGCACCGCCGCCTCGCCCTCGGCGCGCAGGCCATCGAGCATGCGCAGCACGCGCGCGGTCTGGCCGGCCAGCACCGCCTCGCCGAGCTTGAACACGTCGTAGCGCGCCACGTTCAGCACCGCGGACTCGATCTGCGCGAAGCTCAGCGGCCCGGCCGGGTACAGCAGCGCCAGCTTCTGCAGTTCCTGGTGCGCGGCCAGCAGGTTGCCTTCGACGCGGTCGGCAAAGAAGGCCAGCGCCTGCTGGCCGTCCTCGCCTTCGGCGACCGACTGGCCCTGGCGCGCCAGGCGCTGCGCGATCCACTGCGGCAGCGCCCGCCGCTCCACCGGGTCGACGCGCAGCATCACGCCCGCCTGGTCGAGCGCGGCGAACCAGGCGCTCTGCTGCTGCTGGCGGTCGAGCCGCGGCAGGTGCACCAGCGTCACCACGTCGTCGGACAAGGTCTCGCAATAACGCTGCAAAGCCTCGGAGCCGTCCTTGCCCGGCTTGCCGTTGGGGATGCGGATCTCGATCAGCTGGCGCTCGGCGAACAGGCTCATCGCCTGCGCCGCGCCGAGCAGGCCGGACCAGTCGAAATGCGCGCCGCTCACCGTGAAGACCTTGCGCTCGGTGTAGCCGGCCGCGCGCGCCGCGCTGCGGATCGCGTCGCCCGCCTCCTGCGCCAGCAGCGGTTCGTCGCCGTGCACGGTGTACACGGCCTTCAGCCCGCGCTGCAGGTGGGCGTCGAGCTGGTCGCTGCGCAGCTGCATCGTCGTCGCCTTTCAGCCTCTCAAGGCTTCTTCACCTGCGAGATGCGGCGCATCAGCTGCATCACGATGTCGGTCTGCATGGCCTGGTACAGCTGCGCCTCTTCCTGCTCCTTGGCCAGCGCGTAGGTCTCGCTGTAGGTCATGTCGCGCGACAGCAGCAGCGTGCTCTCGGGCACCAGCTCACGGCCGGCGGGCGTGGCCAGGCGGTACTGGAAGTTCACGCGCAGCTGCACGCCGCGCACCTGGCCCGCCGCGGTGGAGGCGTTGACGCTTTTCTCGCGCCGGTCGACCAGCGCGTGCAGCACGACCTCGGCCCGGTTCGGATCCTCGACCCACTGCACGTTGGTTGGCAGGCTGCGCTTGAGCTCCTCGTACAGCGGCGAGCGTGGCTCGAAGCCGCTGAACGCGATGCGCGAGAAGGGCAGCTCGGGCGGCCGCCGCAACTCGAAGCCACAGGCGGTCAGCAGGGCCGCCGGCAGCGCGGCGACCAGCGTGCGGCGCGGCAGACCCATCAGACGACGATGTTGACCAGCCGGCCCGGCACGATCACCACCTTCCTGGCGGGCTTGCCTTCGCCGAACCGGGCGAACTCGGGCGTGGCCAGCGCGGCGGCCTCGATCGCCGCCTTGTCGGCCTGCGCCGGCACCTTGATGCTGCCGCGCAGCTTGCCGGCCACCTGCAGCATCAGCTCGATCTCGTCGAGCACCAGCGCGGTCTCGTCGACCTGCGGCCAGGGGGCGTCGAGCAGGTCGCCATGCTCGGCCACGAAGCCGAGCGCGGTCCACAGCGCGTGGCCGATGTGCGGGCAGGCCGGGTACAGCGCCCGCAGCAGCACCGAGGCGCCTTCGCGCAGCACGCTGGCCGCGGCCGGGCCTTCGGCCTTGAAGCCGTCCAGCGCATTCAGCAGCTTCATCGCACCGGAGACCACGGTGTTGTACTGCATGCGCTCGTAGTCGTAGCTCACCTGGCGCAGCACGGTGTGGACTTCGCGCCGCAGCGCCTTGGCCTCGGCGTCCAGCGCCGCGGCATCCACCGTGCCGGCGGCGCGGATGGCGGCGGCGTTCTTCGCGCCGAAGGCCCACACGCGGCGCAGGAAGCGGTGCGCGCCCTCGACGCCGGCGTCGTTCCACTCCAGCGTCTGCTCGGGCGGGGAGGCGAACATCACGAACAGGCGCGCGGTGTCGGCGCCGTACTGGTCGATCAGCGCCTGCGGGTCGACGCCGTTGTTCTTGGACTTGGACATCGTGGTCCAGCCCTCGTAGACGACCGGCTGGCCGTCGGTCTTCAGCGTGGCCGACTGCACGTGCGCATGCTCGTCGCGCACGATGTCCAGGTCGTGCGCCCAGTAGTAGTCCTTGCCGCTGGTCTCGCCGGTGCGCGAGAAGGCCTCGTTCAGCACCATGCCCTGCGTCAGCAGCTTGGTGAAGGGCTCGCTCACCTTGACCAGGCCGAGGTCGCGCATGACCTTGGTCCAGAAGCGCGCGTACAGCAGGTGCAGGATCGCGTGCTCGATGCCGCCGATGTATTGATCCATCGGCATCCAGTAGTCCGTGCCCTCTGCCACCATGCGCTCGGCGTCCTGCGGATCGCAATAGCGCATGAAGTACCAGGACGAGTCGACGAAGGTGTCCATCGTGTCGGTCTCGCGCCGTGCAGGCTTGCCGCAGACCGGGCAGGCACACTTCAGGAAGTCCTCGCGCTTGTTCAGCGGGTTGCCGCTGCCGTCGGGGATGCAGTCTTCCGGCAGCACCACCGGCAGGTCCTGCTCCGGCACCGGCACCGCGCCATGCTCGTCGCAATGGATGATCGGGATCGGCGTGCCCCAGTAGCGCTGGCGGCTGACACCCCAGTCACGCAGGCGCCAGGTGGTCTTCTTGTCGCCCAGGCCCTGGGCGGCCAGCAGTGCGGCCACCTTGTCGACGGCGGCCTTGTAGGCCAGGCCGTCGAGCACGCCGGAGTTCACGCAGCGGCCGCGCTGCTTGTCGGCGTACCACTCGGCCCAGGCCGCGGTGCTGAAGGTTTCGCCGTCGACCGCGACCACCTGCTGGATGGCCAGGCCGTACTTCTTCGCGAACGCGAAGTCGCGCTCGTCATGCGCCGGCACGCCCATCACGGCGCCGTCGCCGTAGCTCATCAGCACGTAGTTGCCGACCCACACCTCGACCTGCGCACCGGTGAGCGGGTGCGTGACGAACAGGCCCGTGGCCAGGCCTTCCTTTTCCTTGGTCGCCAGTTCGGCCTCGGTGGTGCCGCCGGCCTTGCAGGCTTCGATGAACGCCGCGATCTGCGGGTTGCCGGCGGCCGCATGCTGGGCCAGCGGATGCTCCGGCGCCACGGCACAGAAGGTGACGCCCATGATGGTGTCGGCCCGCGTGGTGAAGACCCACAGCCTGCCGTCGCCGATCAGCGCACCGGCGCCGTCGCGGATCTGGTGCGGGAACGCGAAGCGCACGCCTTCGCTCTTGCCGATCCAGTTCTCCTGCATCAGCCGCACGCGCTCGGGCCAGCCGGCGAGGTAGTTCGGGTCCTCGGGGTTGGCCACGGCCGAGAGCAGTTCCTCGGCATAGTCGGTGATCTTCAGGTAGTAGCCCGGGATCTCGCGCTTCTCGATCAGCGCGCCGGAACGCCAGCCGCGGCCGTCGATCACCTGCTCGTTGGCCAGCACGGTCTGGTCCACCGGGTCCCAGTTCACCACCTGCGTGCGGCGCACGGCGATGCCCTTCTCGAGCATCTTCAGGAACAGCCACTGGTTCCACTTGTAGTACGCGGGGCTGCAGGTGGCGACCTCGCGCGACCAGTCGATCGCCAGGCCCATGGCCTGCATCTGGCCCTTCATGGTCGCGATGTTCGAGTAGGTCCACTGCGCCGGCGGCACCTTGTTCTTCATCGCCGCGTTCTCGGCCGGCAGCCCGAAGGCGTCCCAGCCCATCGGCATCAGCACGTTCATGCCCTTCATGCGCAGCTGGCGCGCGAGCATGTCGTTGATGGTGTAGTTGCGCACATGGCCCATGTGCAGCTTGCCGCTGGGGTAGGGCAGCATCGAGCAGGCGTAGAACTTGGGGCGGCTCTTGTCCTCGCTGACGCGGTAGGCATCGGCGGCCTGCCAGTGGGCTTGCGCGGCCGCTTCGACCTCGGCGGGGGCGTATTTCTCGTTCATGCCCCGGATTGTAGGAGGCAGGCCTCGCGCCTCCGGCGCCGGTCAGCGTGCGGGCGCAGCGCTCGATTCGGTGACGAAGCCGATGCGCACCAGCCCGCCTTCCTGCACCAGGCCGATCAGTTCGGCAATGCGGCCGTACGGCACGCTCTTGTCGGCCCGCAGTTGCACCTCGGTGGCCTTGTTGCGCACCGCCGCCTCGCGCACGCGCAGCTTCAGCTGCTCGGCGTTGACGGCCTCGTCGCCCCAGAACAGCTGGCCCTGCGGATTCACGGCCACGGTGATGAACAGCGCCGCATCGGTGGGCTTGGCGCCTTCGGTCTTGGGCAGGTCGAGCTTCAGGCTCGAGGTCATCAGCGGCGCGGTGATCATGAAGATGACCAGCAGCACCAGCATCACGTCGATCAGCGGCGTCATGTTGATGTCGCTCATCGGCCGCGACGCGCCGGGGCTCTCGAGGCGGCCGAAGCTCATGGCCGTGCCCTCAGCCGCGCGCCTTCGCGGCTTCGAGGGCCATCTCGCGCAGGTCGTGCGCGAAGCCTTCGAGCTCGGCCTCGCAGCCGGCGACCCACTTGCCGAACAGGTTGTAGGCCAGCACCGCGGGGATGGCCACCGCCAGGCCGGCGGCCGTCATGATCAGCGCCTCGCCGACCGGGCCGGCGACCTTCTCGATCGTGATGGAGCCCGCCGCCGCAATGCTGCCCAGTGCGTGGTAGATGCCCCAGACGGTGCCGAACAGGCCGATGAACGGCGCGGTGCTGCCGATGGAGGCAAGCAGCACCTGCCCGAACTGCAGGTGCGAGAGGCTGGCGTGCAGCGCGTCGCGCAGGCGGCGGGTCAGCTGCGATTCGAGGGCGCCGCGCGTTTCCAGCGTCGTGCCGCCGGCGCGCGGTGCACTGGCCGCCAGCAGCGGCGCCAGCACCTGTTCACGGTCCAGCGCGTTCAGGCGGGTCGCGCCAGCGTCCATCGACTCGGCCGCCCAGAAGGCCGGCACCGCACGGGCGATGTCGCGGCGCGCGCGTTGCAGCACCCAGGCCTTCCAGAGGATCACCGACCAGGCGCTGACCGACATCAGCAGCAGCAGGCTGGCCACCGCGCGGCCGATGCCGTCGCTCTGGGCCCAGAACTGGGTCAGGCCTTCCATCAGCGCAGGCCCAGCACGTCGTTCATGTCGAACAGGCCGCTGGCATGCGCGGTCAGGAAGCGCGCGGCCCGCAGCGCACCTTGGGCGTAGCCGGCGCGGCTGGAGGACTTGTGGGAGATCTCGATGCGCTCGCCGGTGCCGGCGAACATCACCGTGTGCTCGCCGATGATGTCGCCGCCCCGGATGGCGCTGAAGCCGATGGTCGAGGGGTTGCGCTCGCCGGTGACGCCTTCGCGCGCATACACCGCGCAGTCCTTCAGCGAGCGGCCCAGCGCCGCGGCCACCACCTCGCCCATCTGCAGCGCGGTGCCGCTGGGCGCGTCGACCTTGTGGCGGTGGTGGGCCTCGATGATCTCGATGTCGTAGCCCTGGTTCAGCAGGCGCGCGGCCTGGCCGATCAACTGCATCAGCACGTTGACGCCCACGCTCATGTTGGGCGCCAGCATCACGGCGATGTCGCGCGCGAACGCGCCGATCTCGGCCTTCTGCGTTGCATCGAAGCCGGTGGTGCCGATCACGGCCTTCACGCCCAGCTCGCGGCACACCGCCAGATGTGCCAGCGTGCCTTCGGGGCGGGTGAAGTCGATCAACACCTGAGCTTGCGCCAGGCCGGCGCGCAGGTCGCTGGTGATCGTGACGCCGGTGGTGCGGCCCACCGCGGCACCGGCGTCCTGGCCCAGGGCCGGGCTGCCGGCCACGTCGAGCGCGCCGGCCAGCTGGCAATCGGGTGCGGCCAGCACCGCTTCGATCAGCATGCGGCCCATGCGGCCGCCAGCGCCGGCGATGGCGATGCGCACGGCTGCGGCGCTGCTCACGAGGGCTCCAGGGGCGGGTAGCTGCGCACGGCGCCGGTGGGGGCCGCCGCCGGGGCCTCGGCCTTCTGCGGCTTGGGCAACGCTTCCTTCTGCGCTTCGGTCAGCTCCAGCACCGGCGCCTTGCCAGTGGCCTTGGTGCGGCTGATGGAGGCGACGAACTCACGCTCGGAGGGCAGTTCCGGCGCATCGAGCTTCTTCAGCGCATCGCCTTCGAAGTACGCGACGACGCTGATGCGCTGCGGCTCCGTGCCCTGGCGGCGGATCGTGAAGATGTAGTCCCAGCGGTCGGCGTGGAAGATGTCCGTCAGCATCGGCGAGCCGAGGATGTCGCGCACCTGGTTGCGCGGCATGCCGGGCTTGATCAGCGCCACTTGCTCCTTGGTGACGACATTGCCCTGCACGATGTCGATCCGGTAGGGCGTGACGGCGTAGAGCAGGTTGTCGGTCGTCGATTGGATCGACGCGCAGCCGCCCGCGGCCAGCAGGCCGGCCAACGCCGTGGCGCGGCACAACAAAGGAACAGGGCGCAGAAGGCTTGCCATGCAAGAACCCGGTAGGACCAAGGGGAGAAGGGCCGTGAGCGCCCGTCGTGGGCAGAGGGCACGGCACTCGATATGATCCGCCGATTCTAGCGACCCGCCTTTCGCCGCCGTCCCCTACGCCATGACGAATGCCGACGAACTCAAGAGCAGCGGCTTGAAGGCCACGCTGCCGCGCATCAAGATCCTCGAGGTCTTCCAGCGCACGTCGCAACGCCACATGACGGCCGAAGACGTGTTCAAGACGCTGCTGACCGAAGGCGCTGACATCGGCCTGGCCACCGTCTACCGCGTGCTGATGCAGTTCGAGCAGGCCGGCCTGCTGACGCGCAACCACTTCGAGTCCGGCAAGGCGGTGTTCGAGCTGAACGAGGGCCAGCACCATGATCACCTGGTGTGCCTGAGCTGTGGCCGCGTCGAGGAATTCTTCGATGCCGAGATCGAACGGCGCCAGCGTGCCGTGGCGCAGGAGCGCGGTTTCGAGCTGCACGAGCACGCGCTGGCCTTGTACGCGGTGTGCACCAAGCCCGCGTGCCCGCACAAGACGAAGTAGCTACTCCTCGCCCTGCTCCATCGCGCGCTGGTGGCGCTCGATGAATTCCTGGTAGGTGTCGATGCCGCGCAGCTGGAGGATGGTGTTGCGCACGGCGGCCTCGACCAGCACGGCCAGGTTGCGGCCGGCGTCCACCGTGATGACCACCTTGCGCACCGGGATGCCGAGGATCTCCTCGTGCAGGGGCTCGTAGGGCAGGCGCTCGAATTCCCGCTCCATCGTCTCCTTGCGCACCAGGTGGACGATGAGCTTCAGCCGCATCTTGCGGCGCACCGCGGTCTCGCCGAAGATCGATTTGATGTCCAGCAGGCCGATGCCGCGCACCTCGAGCAGGTTCATCAGCAGATCGGGGCAGCGGCCCTCGAGCGCGCTCTGCGACACCTTGTACAGGTCGACCGCGTCATCGGCCACCAGGCCGTGGCCGCGCGAGATCAGCTCCAGGCCGAGTTCGCTCTTGCCCAGGCCGGACTCGCCGGTCAGCAGCACGCCCAGACCCAGGATGTCCATGAACACGCCGTGGCGCGTGATGCGGTCGGCAAACAGCTGCGCGAGGTAGGCGCGGACGATGTCGATCACCTGGCCGGCCGATTCGCTGGTGACGAACAGCGGAATCTCGGCGCGGTCGCACATCGCCACCAGACGGTCCGGCGGGGCGACGCCGTCGGCGCCGATCAGCACCGGCGGCTCCAGCGTGACGATGCGCGAGATGCGGCGTTCCTGGTCCTCGGGCGACGAGGACGACAGGTAGGCCACCTCACGGCGGCCGACGATCTGCACGCGGTAGGGGTGGATGTAGTTCAGGTAGCCGACCAGGTCGGCGGCCGACTGCGCGTCGCGCACCGCGGCCTCGTCGAAGCGACGCTCGGGATGGGCATGGCCGGCGATCCACTCCCAGCGCAGGATTTCACGATGGGCCTCGAACAAGGCCTCCGCGCTGATCGAGGTGGGTTTCAAGAGCGGCGGCGGATCAGGCGACCGACTTCAGCGGCGCCCAGTCGGCGATCAGCTTGTGCAGCGCGGCGGCGTCTTCGGCGGCCTTCATGCGTTCGCGCAGTTCGCGGTCGGACAGCAGTTCGGCGATCTCGGACAGGATTTCCAGGTGCCGCTGCGTGGCCGCCTCGGGCACCAGCAGGAAGATCAGGAGGCTCACCGGCTCGTCGTCCGGCGCGTCGAAAGGGATCGGCTGCTGCACCCGCAGCACGGCGGCCAGCGGGTTCTTCAGCCCCTTGATGCGGCCATGCGGAATGGCCACGCCATGCCCGAGGCCGGTGGAGCCCAGTCGCTCACGGGCGAACAGGTTGTCGGTGACGGTGGCGCGGGCGATGGCGTGCTGGTTCTCGAACAGCAGGCCGGCATGTTCGAACGCTCGCTTCTTGCTCGTTGCGTCGACATTCACCAGCACATTGCTGGTGGGCAGGATAGCGGCGAGACGGTTCATGACGTTCACCCCGCATCACGGCAGTTGCAAAGCCGGCGCAACGACGGGTCCTGTGACAGAACAATGATTATAGAAATGCCTTGCTGCACTGCACGGTTGACAGGTCCCCCGACTGCGGGATGTTGTCACGGCGCTGCACAGCAGTCGCGGCGGCCCAGCAAAAACGGCCCCGAAGGGCCGTTGCGGCAGGCATGGGGGCTGTCAGACGGCACCGGCGTCCATTCGCTTGGCGGCCTGATGGTGGTGGTCGTGCAGGCGATCCTTGTGCCGGCAGACCTGACGGTCGAGCTTGTCCATCAGTTGATCGATGGCGGCGTACAGGTCCTCGTGGGACTGCTCGACGAAAATGTCCTTGCCCTTGACATGGAGGGTGACCTCCGCTTTCTGCCTTCGTTCCTTTTCAGTCAGTTTCTCGACCGTCAGCAGCACGTTGATATCAACCACCTGGTCGAAGTGCCGGGTGACCCGGTCCAGCTTCGTGAGCACGTACTCGCGCAGAGCCGGTGTCACTTCGAGGTGGTGTCCGCTGATCGTCAGGTTCATTCAGAACCTCCTTTACACGAGAGTTGGCCAAGATCTGGCAGCGGGCCGGGCCAGCCAACCGGGTTGGTGACCTACCCGTTGCGAACCCAGTGTGCTCCCGATGACGCGCGCATGACAAGCCCGGCCGGCGGTGTAGCATCCCATGGTTTGCCAAACTTCTGGCACGCGCTGGCGTGTCGTGCCGGCCGCCGGCACACAAGGTGCCGCCGGTTCAACGGTGCAGCGCCGGAAACACGCTAAAGTGCTGAATCCGCAGTCAGCCCTTCCTGTGCCCGTTGGCGGGACGCAGGGTTCACGCCACAGCCCGAACGACACTGCAATGCGAAAGAGCGCGGCCAACGCCGATGTGCTGTCCACCCGCGAGGCCGCCGAGCGCCTGGGCGTCGCGTTGCGCACGGTGCAACTGTGGGTCGAAAGTGGCGTGCTGCCGGCCTGGAAGACGGCCGGGGGCCACCGGCGCATTTCGCGCGCGGCGGTGGAAAAGCTGATTGCCGAGCGCAGCCACGCGCTGATGGGCCAGGGCAACGCCGCGGCGCAGAGCAATGACCGCCCGCTGCGGGTGCTGGTGGTCGAAGACGACCCGGACATGCTCAAGCTCATCTGCATGGTCATGGAAGGCTGGGACCTGCCCTTGCAGCTGCGCACCGCCACCAACGGATTCGAGGCCTTGCTGCGCATTGGCGACGAAAGTCCCGACCTGCTGGTGACCGATCTGAACATGCCGGGCATGGACGGCTTCCGCATGATTGCGGCCCTGCAAGGCCACCAGCAGGGCCGCGAAGCCCTGCGCGTGGTGGTGGTCACCGCCTTGTCGCCGGCCGAAATCGACCAGCGGGGTGGCCTGCCGGAGACGGTGACCGTGTTCACCAAGCCGCTGCCTTTCGACGACCTCGAAGCGCTGATGCGCGAGCAGCACGCCGCGCTGACGGCCGACGCGCTGCCCTGACTTCGCGGTGTCGGCCGCACCGTTGGCCGGCCGCCCTGGCGCTGGAGATACAGCATGCTCAATGTGTTCGCGCTGGCCAACGGCAGGCTGGTGCAGGAAGAGGTCGACGACCCCGAAGTGCTGGCACGCACGCAGCCGGTGTGGGTGGATCTCGAAGCCCCGTCGCCGATGGAGAAGGGCTGGATCCTGTCCCGCTTCGGCCTGTCCATTCCCGACGACATCGTCGACGACGACCTCGAGGAGTCGGCGCGCTTCTATGAAGAGGACAACGGCGAACTCCACATCCGTTCGGACTTCCTGATCGACGATGACGTGGCGCCGCGCAACGTGCGCGTGGCCTTCATCCTGAAGCACGGCGTGCTGTTCTCGGTGCATGGCGTCGACCTGCCGGTGTTCCGCCTGCTGCGGCTGCGCGCGCGCCGCATCCCTGCGCTGATCGGCGATGCGAAGGACGTGCTGCTGAAGCTGTACGACGCCGACGCCGAGTATTCGGCCGATGCGCTGGAGAGCATCTACGACAGCCTCGAGCGCGTCAGCGCCCGGGTGCTGACGCAGGACGTCGACGACCACGCCGCCGGCGCCGCGCTGGCGGCGATCGCGAAGGAAGAGGACCTGAACGGGCGCATCCGGCGCAACGTGATGGACACGCGTCGCGCGGTGAGCTTCATGATGCGCAGCCGCATGCTCAATGCGGAGCAGTTCGAGGAAGCGCGGCAGATCCTGCGCGACATCGATTCGCTCGACTCGCACACCGCCTTCCTGTTCGACAAGATCAACTTCCTGATGGATGCGACGGTCGGCTTCATCAACATCAACCAGAACAAGATCATCAAGATCTTCTCGGTGGCCTCGGTGGCGCTGCTGCCGCCCACCTTGATCGCCAGCATCTACGGCATGAACTTCCGCAGCATTCCCGAGCTGGAGTGGCCCTGGGGCTACCCCTTCGCGCTGGGGCTGATGGTGGCCTCGGTGGCGGCGCCGTTCCTGTATTTCCGGCGCAAGGGCTGGCTGCGCTGATCAGGCATTGACGCCGCGCTGCACCGCGGCGAAGTACAGGCTGTCGGGCAGCCAGCGCAAGGCCTTCAGGCCGAGCGTGAAGCGCTTGGGGAAGTGGATCTCGAAGCGGCCGGCCTGCCAGCCGTCGATGATGGCCTGTGCGGCCTGTTCCGGCTGCATCAGCGCCGGCATGCGGAAGCGGTTCTGCGCGGTGAGCGGCGTCTCGACGAAGCCCGGATTGATCAGCGACACGCCGACCCCGTGCTGGGCGAGGTCGAGGTACAGCGTCTCGGCCAGGTTGATCAGCGCGGCCTTGGTCGGGCCGTAGGCCAGCGCCTGCGGCAGCCCGCGGTAGCCCGCCACACTGGCCACCACGCTGAGGTGCGCCGGCAAGCCTTGCGCGGCCTGGCGCAGTGCCACGGGCAGCACGGCCGCCAGCCAGTTCAGGGCACCGACGTAGTTGACCTGCTGGTGCCTCAGCGCATCGGCCAGGTCGAAGCGCGTGGCCTGCATCGCGTGGTAGTGGCCGGCGCAGTACATCGTCAGGTCGATGCGGCCGTGGCGCGCCACCAGCGAGGCCGCGGCCTGCTCCAGGGCCTGTGCATCGGTGGCGTCGCAGGCAAGCGCCTCGGCGCCGGCATGCTCGTCGACGAAGCGGGACAGCGCCACGGCGTTCCGGGCGGAGACGATCACCTTGGCGCCCTGGGCGTGCAGTGCACTGGCGGTGGCCCGGCCGATGCCGGTGGAGGCACCGACCAGCCACACGCACTGGCCTTGCCAGGACCGGATGGGGGGATTCAGGGACATGGCGGCAGGCCGGTCGTCACAGGCGGCGGAATGACAGCAGCACTTCGCCGACGCGCAGGCCGAACTTGCTGATGACCGCCCGGTTGAGCATCACCTGCTCATCGACCAGGAACATCCAGTCGTCGAACTGCACGTCGTAGACCTGGTCGCCCACGGGCAGGCGCAGGGTGTACTGCCAGTTCAGCGCATTGCCGGCCGCCTGGCCCAGCGCTTCGCCGACGACGTCGGCCGCGCGGCCGCGATAGCTGCCGTCGGGGCCCGCGCTCAGTCGCCAGGTGCGCTGCTCGCGCCGGCCGTCGGCGTAGAGGAAGTGCTCTTCCAGCACGCCTTCCTGCCCCTGCCAGCGCCCTTCGAGGTCGACGGTGAAGCGCTGCAGCAGCTTGCCGGCGCGATCGACGACGATGCCATGCGCCTGCAGCTTGCCGTTGAAGTAGCGGCTCAGGTCCAGCTTGGGTGTGGCGGCCGCGTAGTCCGAGGGCTTGGGCGCCGCGCAGCCGGCCAGCAACGTGGTGATCGCGATGGACAGGCACAGGCCGAGCGCGGACGAACGCGTTCGGGCGAGCCAGCTTGCAAGGCATCTCATGGTGTCGAACTTTCGAAGTGGTGCCGGCCTTGCCACAGCAGCGCTGCGGCCAGCAGCTTCAGCGCGCAAGGGACCACGGCATAACAGAACATCAGAGCGGCCGTGCTGTCGGCCGTGCGAACGCCGGGCACGTAGCCCAGGGCCTGCAGGGCCGGCAGCGACAGGCCCGCCGCCAGCGCCAGGTTCAGCTTGGTGGCGCAGGTCCACCAGCCCACGTAGCCGCCCTCGCCGCGGCGCGCATCGCCGGCGCGCTGGATCACCGCGGTGAGCAGCGCGGCCGGGGCCACCAGGTCGACGCCCACGGCCATGCCGCTGCCCAGGCAGACCAGCAGGAACGCCGTGGTGTCACCGGGCCCCAGGGTGGCCGTCCAGACGAAGCTGCACACGGCCAGCGCCATGCCGGCCAGCCAGCAGCGCCACAGGCCGATGCGGGCCACCAGACGGGTCCACAGCGGCAGCGACAGCGCGGCAGACGCGAAGTAGGCGCCCAGGAACAGCCCGTCGAGACCGGGTGCTGCCAGCCGGTCGCGGATGAAGAACAGCACCAGCGTGGCCGGCACCGCGCTGGCGATGCCATTGACGACGAAGATGCCGATCAGCCGCCGGAAATCCGGCTGGCGCCACGGCGACCCGACCGCGCGTGGGGCGGCGGTGGCGCTGGTGGCAGGGCCGCCGGCGAACGGGGCCCGCGCCAGGGCCGCGAGGCCGAGCGCCAGGCCGATCGTGCAGGCCAGCACCATGGCGCCCATGCCGGCCAGCGAGGGCAGGGCACTGGCGACGATCACGCCGACCAGTGCCAGCCCTTCACGCCAGCCGATCAGGCTGGACTGCTGGCGCGCGTCGCCACCGAGGCGGGCGCCCCAGGCCTGGTGCAGCACGGTCAGCCCGCTGTAGCCGAGGTAGGTGACCAGCAGCGCCAGCGCGCACCACATCAGCAGCGACCCCGTGGGCAGCGCGGGCGGAAAGAAGAGCGCGCAAAAGCCCAGCGCCAGCAGCACCGCGGCACCTGTCGCCCAGGCCAGTGCGTGCCCGCGCGGGCGGCCGAGGATGCCGTCGGCCAGCCGCCCGAGCCAGGGGTCGATCGCCGCGTCGAGCGTGCGTGCCCCCAGCAGCACGGCACCCAGGCCGGCCAGCGGCGCACCGAGCTGGTTGGCATAGTGGCTGGGCAGCAGCACGTACAGGGGCAGGGCGGCGAATGCCATCGGGGCGCCCAAGGCGCCGTAGCGCAGGCCGGCGGGCAGCCATTCCAGGCGCGCGGAGCTGGCCGGGCTCATGACGCGGGGCGCAGCAACTGGGCCCGCAGGCCCGGCTCGGAGGTGCGAGGCGACAGCCAGATGCCGAAGAACAGGCGCACGAACACCGGGTCCGCGATCTCGCCGACCGGTCGGCTGTTGACGAAGAAGCGCGCCGACTGGCCGGGCCGCTGCACGGCGGTGATCCTGTCGCCGGGTTCGACGTCGGGAATCAACTGGGTCAGGGCCTGCAGCCAGCGCTGGGCCTGGGCCTCGCTGATGGCGGCCAGGCGGCGCATCTCGTCGATCGAACGCTGCGCGATGCGCGGCCCCGACAGCGCGCGTGCATAGCGCACCTCCAGCGCCAGCGGCTGGTCGGCACCATCACCCGCGAGGCGGTGGGTGGTCCACAGCCGGGCGTCGTAGATGTGCAGACCGAAGGCCCGCGCCGTCGCCACCGGGCCCGGGCGCGCCTCGGGCAGTTCGGCCGCCAGTTCCGGCAGCTGCGGTGGCAGGTGCTGCTCGTTCGCCGCCAGCGGCAGCCAGCAACCCAGCCCGAGACAGAGGACGGCCAGCGCGCGCATGGCGGTTTCAGGCGGCCTGCAGCGTGAACTGGCGGACATCGGTGTTGCCGGTGGCGAACGCCGCTTCGCAGTACGCCAGGTAGAACTCCCAGATGCGCAAGAAGCGCGTGTCGAAGCCCTGGCCCAGCACCTGCCGGTCGCGGCGCATGAACTCGGCCCGCCACCGATGCAGGGTTTCCGCATAGTCGGCGCCGAAGGCCAGTTCGTCGACCACCTTCAGGCCGTGGCGCGCCGCCTCCGCCCGGAAGGCCTGCGCGCTGGGCAGCAGACCGCCCGGAAAGATGTACTGCTGGATGAAGTCGGTGCCGGAGACATAACGATCGAAAAGATCGTCCCGGATCGTGATCGACTGGATGCAGGCCCGGCCGCCCGGCTTCAGCAGACGTCGAACCTGGCGGAAGTAGCCACTCCAGTATTCCCGGCCGACGGCCTCGAACATCTCGATCGAGACGATCGCGTCGTAGGGGCCGTCGTCGATGTCGCGGTAATCCTGGAATCGCAGCCGGGCCTGCCCGGCCAGGCCGGCCTGGCCCAGCCGCTGTTGTGCATAGGCCAGCTGCTCGCTCGACAGCGTGACCCCGTTGACCTGCGCGCCGAACTCGCGCGCGGCGCATTCGGCCAGCGCGCCCCAGCCGCAGCCGATCTCCAGCAGTCGTTGGCCCGGATGCAGCTGGCACTGGGCCAGCGCCCGGCGCATCTTGGCCTGCTGGGCCTGGGCGAGCGGCTGCGCATGGTCACCGTTGAACCAGGCGCTGGAGTAGCTCATGCTGTCGTCCAGCCACAGCCGGTAGAAATCGTTGCCGAGGTCGTAGTGCGCATGGATGTTGCGCTGGCTGCCGGCGCGCGAGTTGCGGTTCAGCAGGTGGCGCAGCCGGTGCAGGCAGCGGCCCCACCAGTGGCCATAGACCATCGATTCAATCGCGTCGCGGTTCGCGATGAACAGCGTCAGCAGCGACACCAGGTCGTTGCAGGCCCAGTCGCCGGCGATGTAGGTCTCCGCGAAGCCGATGTCGCCGGACTTCAGCGTGGCCGCGCAGACGCGCCAGTTGTGCAGTCGCACGGCGGCCTGCGGCTCCTCGGGCGCGCCGGAGCCGAAGCGCAGCTGCCCGCCGTCGGGCAGTTGCACGTCGAGCGTGCCGATGCGCAGCTGGCGCAGCAGGGTGAACACCGCGCGCGCGGCGGCCGGTGCGGTGGCGGGCAGGCTGGCGGGGGCGAGGCGGGTGGCGGTGCTCATGCAGCGGGACGAGGATCGTGGTGGGTGGCTGGCGCCCCAGGGGGCTGACGGCCGAAGAAGGGCACGCGCTTGAGCCACAGCTGCAGCGCCTGCCAGTGGATGCGGGTGATCACGCCCAGCGTCAGCAGCGGCATGCGCCAGAACGCGCGGCGCAGGCTGGCGGCGGTGAGGGGCGCCAGCAGGCCGCTCACGCTGGTGATCAGCAGCGGGCCGAGATCGTCATCGTGTTCGATGCGCACGACCGTGCGGGCCTCCGGCGCGGCCCGGCGCAGGAAGCGGAAGCGATAGCGGCCCTCGACGCGGCAGAAGGGCGAGACATGCAGGCGCTTGGCTGCCTGCTGCTCCACGCCGAAGGCCAGCGACGGGCCGTGCAGCAGGTAGGCGTGGCGCTCGCCGAAGGTGCTGTTCACCTCGACCACCACGGCGGCCAGCGAATCGTCGGCGCGGTGGCAGTACCAGAAGCTCACTGGCTTGAAGGCATAGCCGAGCACGCGCGGGTAGGTGTGCAGCCAGACCTCGCCGTCCGCGTCGGTGACGCCCTCCAGTTGCAGCACGTCGTCCAGCCATGCCAGGCTGTCGGCGCGGCCGTCGCCATGGTCGGCGTCGTGGAAGCTGACCCAGCCAGCGCGGTTGCGGCGCAGGGCCGCGTCAGGACACGCGCGCAGAGAGCGCATGGGCAGCAGCAGGAACCAGGTGGGATAGCAGAAAAAGTGAGCGGCAGGCCGCAAACGGCGGTGGCGCACTTCGCCGACGCCAATCTGCGGCCGCTGCAGCGTGAGGTTCATGCGGCCCGCTCCTGCAGCCGCTCCTGCGCCCGCGCCGCCTGCTGCCGCCAATGCCCCTGCAGGCCGGCCACGACGGCCTGGGCCGAACGCAGGCCGTCCTCGTGGAAGCCGTAACGCGTCCACGCGCCGGCGAACCACACGCGTCGGCGGCCCTGGATCGTCGGCAATTGCTGCTGGGCGTCGATGGCAGCCTGGTCGAACACCGGATGGGCATAGTCGAATGTCTGATGCACCAGCGCAGCGTCCGGCTCGCGGACCGGGTTCAGCGAGACGATGACCGGCGTGCGCCATGGCAGCGGCTGCAGGCGGTTGATCAGGTAATGCAGGCAGACACCGGACCCTTCCTGCGCCGGCTGGGGTGAGCGCTCGTAGTTCCAGGCCGCCCAGGCCTTGCGCTGCCGGGGCAGCAACGACGTGTCGGTATGCAGCACCGCGCGGTTGTGCTGGTAGCGGATGGCGCCGAGCAGCCTGCGTTCCGGCTCGCTGGCGCCTTCGCCCAGCAGCCGCAGGCTCTGGTCGGTGTGGCAGGCCAGCACCACGTCATCGAAGCGCTCGGCGCGCCCGGCCGCCTCGAGCCAGACCCCGGCGTCGCCGCTGTCCGGCGGCATGGGGCGCAAGGCGGTCACCGGCGAGTTCAGGCGCACGTCGGGCAGCTGCCCGAGCAGGCGTTGCACGTATTCCCGCGAGCCGCCCTGCACCGTGTACCACTGCGGCCGGTGGCGAACCCGGATCAGCCCGTGGTTGTGGCAGAAGCGGATCATCGTCAGCACCGGGAACTGCAGCATCTGCGCGGTCGGACAGGACCAGATGCAGCCGAGCATCGGCAGCAGGTAGGCATCGCGGAAGGCTGTGCCGAAGCGGTGGCGGGCCAGGAACTCGCCGATCGACACCGCGCGCAGGCCCGTGTCCGAGGCGCCGGAATCGAGCTCCTGCGCGATGCGGGTCGTCAAGCGGTTGAAGCGCAGCAGGTCGGCCAGCATGCGCAGGAAGTCGGGCCGCAGCAGGTTGCGTCGCTGGCTGAACACGGTGTCCAGCGAAGTGCCGCTCCACTCCAGGCCGCAGTCCGGCAGCTGCACCGAGAACGACATGTCCGACGGCGCGGTGGCGACACCGAGCGCGCCGAACAGCGCCCGCAGCTGCGGGTAGGTGGCATGGTTGAACACCAGGAACCCGGTGTCGACCCCGTGCGTGATGCCCTCGAGGTTCAGGTCGACGGTGTGGGCATGGCCACCAGCCCGGGCATCGGCTTCGAACAGCGTGACATCGGCCAGCGCCGGACCGGATCCGGAACCGGCCAGTTGCCAGGCTGTCGCCAGGCCGGCAATGCCGGACCCGACCACGGCCACACGCGGGAGGCGGGCCATGGCCTTCACGCCTCCACGCCACCGCGGTGATGATCACCGCGGACAAGGGAAGAAGCCGTGCAGCGCCCTGATGCGAACGAGGGAGGGAGGGAGGAGGAGGAGAAGCGCCTCAGGATTGCTGTCCGGTTGCCCGGAAGGCTGCACGGCTGAAAGCAGCGCGGGGCCTGCGCCTCGAATCCCTCACGCAAGGGCCCCGATGCGTTGTTGATACGCTGGGTCCAAAAGAGTTCCGCGCCAGCGCGTCGATACGGTTTCATTCGTTTCAGCCCCACCAGTTGAACTGATCGGTTTAATAGTGACCGAACGGTATCACTTTGGATCGATGAGTATGAATAGGCCCTCATTGCAATGGGGGTTTTGGGCGGCCTGGGCCACTTGACCCTTTGTCACCACTCACCGCCTAGAATGGCAGGCTGATCAAGGAACCGCGATGCTCTACCCGGAACTTTTCAAGCAGCTCGAATCCGTGCGTTGGAACATGGACTCGGACATTGCCTGGAGCCGATTCGACGCCAGCCTGCTCAGCGAGGAGCAGGCGCAGACGGTGAAGATGAACGCGATCACGGAGTGGGCCGCGTTGCCGGCCACCGAGATGTTCCTGCGCGACAACCGCGACGACAGCGACTTCTCCGCCTTCATGAGCGTGTGGTTCTTCGAGGAGCAGAAGCATTCGCTGGTGCTGATGGAGTACCTGCGCCGCTTCCGGCCCGACCTGGTGCCCACCGAGGAAGAGCTGCACCAGGTGCGCTTCGAATTCGACCCCGCGCCGGCGCTCGAGACGCTGATGCTGCATTTCTGTGGCGAGGTGCGCCTGAACCACTGGTACCGCCGCGCAGCCGAATGGCACACCGAGCCGGTGATCAAGCAGATCTACGAAACCCTGGCCAAGGACGAGGCGCGCCACGGCGGCGCCTACCTGCGCTACATGAAGCGTGCGCTGAACAAGTTCGGCGACGAAGCGCGTGCCGCCTTCGCCAAGGTGGGCGTGCTGATGGCCAGCGCCCGCCGCACCGCGCAGGCGCTGCACCCGACCAACCTGCACGTGAACGAGAAGCTGTTCCCGCGCGACACCATCCAGAGCCGCCTGCCCGATCCGGCGTGGCTCGAGCACTGGCTGGACAAGCAGATCCAGTTCGACACCGTGTGGGAGAACAAGGTCGTCGAACGCATCCTGCACAACATGAGCCTGCTGATGGAGCGCAGCTTCGCCAGCGTGCAGGAGCTCAACCGCTTCCGCAAGGAAGTGACGACCAAGCTCGCCGCTGCCGCCACGGCAGCCACCGGCGGGCCCGGTATCCAGCCCGCCTGAGCGGCTGCGTTCAGCCCGCCTGCTTCAGCGCCGCAATACGGTCCTGGTCGGCCTTGCGGTCGGCGGCCACCTTCTGCGCCGTCGGCCGTTCACCGACCAGTGCGATGTAGGGCTTCCAGTTCACGCCGCCCGCCACGAGCAGGTCTTCGCCGAGCACGATCTTGCTGGCCATGCCCACCAGCGGCAGGCTGGCCCAGCCCGCGCAGTCGGCCTGCGTGAAGTGTTCCCCGGCCAGGTAGGGCCCGAACTTGGCCAGGCGCTTGAAGCCGGCGATGTTCTTCGTCAGCTGCTTGCGGATGCGGGCCTGGTTGCTCTCGCTGACCGTGCCGCCGAAGAAGGCCTGCGGGTACAGCTCGCGCGCCACCAGCTCCAGGTGCAGGTCGATGAAGGTCACCAACTCGTGCACCTTGGCGCGCTGCCAGGGGTCGGTCGGCAGCAGCGGCGTTTCGGGATAGGCAGCTTCCAGGTAATCAAGGATGACCTGGCTCTCGCACAGGCTGCCCTGCGCGGTGCGGATGAAGGGCACCTTGCCCAGGGGCGAGCAACTCAGCACTTCCTCGTCGGATGAGCCGGTCATGCACAGCTCTTCGCGAAAGGGGATGCCCTTTTCCAGCAAGGCCAGCTTGACCTTGTTGTAGTAGTTCGAGAGGCTGAAGCCGCACAGCGTGATCATCGCGAGTCTCCTGGTGACGAAGGTGGCACCAGTCTAGGGCCGCCGCAGACCCGCGGGCGACAACGACGCGACAGCGAGGGGCTCAGCGCCGCGGCGGCCGGTTCACCAGCGCGATGCCGCCGGCCACCGCGATGGAGGCGATCACCAGCCGCGGCGTCAGCGCCTCGCCCAGCAGTCCGGCGCCAGCCACCAGGCCGATGAGCGGCGTCAGCAGGGTGAAGGCGGCCAGGCGCGTCGCGGGGTAGTGGCGCACCAGCCAGAACCACAGCAGGTAGCTCGCGAAAGTGACGACGATGGTCTGGTAGCCCATCATCAGCCAGGTGATAGCGCTGAAATGCAGCGGCCTCGTCTCGCCGGCGGCCAGTGTCGCCAGGCCCAGCAGCACGCCGGAGATTGCCAGCTGGTACAGCAGCGTCTGCTCGGGTGCCGCACTGGCCAGCCGGCTGCCGCGGATGACCAGGGTCGTGCCGCCCCACAGCAGCGCGCCGGCCACGCCCAGTGCGTCGCCCAGCCATTGCCGCGGGCCGGCCGACGAGGAACCGCCCCAGCCCTCGGCCAGGGCCCAGGCCACGCCGGCGAAGGCGGCGCCCAGGCCCGCCAGCTGCCCCGCGCTGGGATGTTCGCTGCGCGTGACCAGCGGCATGCCCAGCGCGACGACGAAGGGCGCGAGGTAGACGAACACCGCCATGCGCGATGCACTGGTGAACTGCAGGCCGACGAAGATGCAGCCGAACTCCACGGCAAACAGCACCCCCGCCAGCAGGCCGCCCCGCAGCGTGCCGTTGGACCAGGGCAGCGCGATGCCGCGCCAGCGCGCCCAGCCCCACACCAGCAGCGCCGCGCCCAGCGATCGCAGCGCGGCCTGCTGCAGCGGGGGCACCTCGGCCAGCGCCACCTTGCCGGCCACCTGGTTCAGGCCCCACAGCACGCAGCACAGCAGCAGGCTGGCCACGGCCAGCGTGTCCAGCTGCGTGCGGCGCCCGTCGGCCGGGCTGCTCAAGGGAACACGGCCTGCCACAGCGCGAGCACGGCATCGCGCGCGCCGGCCAGCGCCTCGGGCGGGAACTGCGTCGGCTGCTCGTCCAGGCGCGCCCGGTGCTGCGCGCGGCGCAGCTCGCGGTAGGCATCGGCCGCGGCCGTGCCCACGCCGGCCGGCAGCAGCCCGGCCGCCTCGGCCCGCTGCAGCAGCGCGATGTTGCCGGCGTTGTCCAGCAAGGCCGGATGCGCCGCGCCGTGCGCCAGCACCAGGTACTGCACCGCGAACTCGGCATCCATCATGCCGCCCGGGCTGTGCTTCACGTCGAAGACCTCGGCCTTCACCGGCCGGGCCTGGCGCACCTTGTCGCGCATGCCGACGACCTCGCGCCGCAAGGCCTCGACATCACGCTCTGCGGCCAGCACCTGGCGCCGCACCGCCTCGAACCGGTCGGCCAGGTCGGGCGAGCCGGCGCAGAAGCGGGCCCGCGTCAGCGCCTGGTGCTCCCAGGTCCACGCGGTGTTGCCGCCGCGGCCGACCTGGTAGCGCTCGAATGCGGCGATCGAGGTCACCAGCAGGCCGGAATTGCCGTTGGGCCGCAGCGCGGTGTCGATGTCGAACAACTCGCCGGCGGCCGTGCGCAGCGTCAACCAGGTGATGAGCTTGCGCACGCAGTGGCCATAGACCTCCTGCGCGCGGTCGGCATCGGGCTCGTCGGCATCGTCGTAGAGGAACACCACGTCGAGGTCGCTGCCGTAGCCCAGTTCCTTGCCGCCGAGCTTGCCGTAGGCGATCACCGCGAAGCGCGGCGCTTCGCGGTGGCGCTGCTTCAGGCGCGGCCAGACCCAGCGCAGCGTGATGTCCATCGTGGCATCGGCCAGGGCGGACAGGTCGTCGGCCACCTGCTCGACGGTGATCAGCCCTTCGACATCGCGCACCAGCGTGCGGAAGACCTCGGCATGGTGGGCGTGCCGCAGCGTGTCGAGCAACGCGTCCTCGTCGGCCTGGCCGCTGCGCTCCCAGGCCGCGTGCCGCTCCTCCAGGGCCTGCAGGTACTCGTCGCGGTCGAAGCGGCCATGCAGCAGGCGCGGGTCGGCCAGCTCGTCGATGACGCCGGGGTGCCGCATCAGGTACTGCATCGGCCAGCGCGCCAGGCCCAGCAGGCGCAGCAGGCGCTTCATCACTTCAGGTCGCTCGACCAGCAGCGCCAGGTAGCTGTCGCGGCGCAGCAGTGGTTCGAGCCAGTCGATGAAGCGCAGCGCGGCGTCCTGCGTGCACAGCTCGGCTTCCACTGCCATCGAGGCGCGCAGCACCAGCTTGCCCAGGCGCAGCTTGCTCTCGTCGCGCAAGGCGGCCACGCGCGGCTGCTGGCACCAGTGGCGCACGCGCTCGGCCAGCGACGGCGGCAGTTTCTCGGCCAGTGCCTCGCTGTCGAGTGGCAGGGGGCCGCTGCCGCACTGGCGGCAGCCGTTCTTCGCGCCCTGGGCCTGCGGCGCCTGGCCGTCGTGCAGCAGCGCGTCGAATTCGGTGGCCACCAGCTCGCGGATCTCGCCCAGCCGGTCCAGCAGTTCGCAGGCATCGGGCCGGCAGGCGGCCAGGCCCATCGATTGCGCGATCCAGGCCAGGTCGCCGTCCTGCGTCGGCAGCAGGTGGGTCTGCTGGTCATCGAGGAACTGGATGCGATGTTCGACGCGGCGCAGGAAGGTGTAGGCCTCGGCCAGCTTCTCGGCCGTCTCGGGCTTCATCAGCCCGCGGCCGGCCAGCAGGCCCAGCGCCTTCAGCGTGGAGCGCGTGCGGATCTCCGGGAACTGGCCGCCGCGCACCACCAGCAGCAGCTGCACGATGAACTCGATCTCGCGGATGCCACCGCGCGAGAGCTTGACGTCGTTGGCCCGCTCGGGCCGGCCGGCCGCGCGGCGCTGCGCTTCCTCGCGGATCTTGCGGTGCAGCTGGCGCAGGCCTTCGAAGATGCCGTAGTCGAGGTAGCGGCGGTAGACGAAGGCGGTGACCAGCGAGCGCAGCGGCAGCGCCCGACCGCTGGTGACGGCCGCGCGCGGCGCGACGACGCGGCTCTTCAGCCACGCGAAGCGCTCCCATTCGCGCCCCTGCACCTGGAGGTATTCCTCCAGCATGCCCATGCTCACCACCGGCGGCCCCGAGTTGCCGTTCGGCCGCAGGGCCAGGTCGACGCGGAACACGAAGCCGTCTTCGGTGGTGTCGCCAATCAGCGCGTACAGCCGCTTGGCCACCGCCGAGAAATACTCGTGCGCGCTCAGCACCAGCGGCCCGCGCGTCTGGCCGTCTTCCTCGTAGACGTAGATCAGGTCGATGTCGGACGAGACATTCAGCTCGCGGGCACCGAGCTTGCCCATGCCGATGATCCAGAAGTCGATCACCGTGCCTTCGGCGTTCAGCGGCGGGCCGCAACGCGCGTCCTCGTCGGCACGCGCCTGCTCCAGCGCCAGGCCCAGCGTGGCCTCGGCCAACGCCGTCATCGCGCCGGTGACGTGGGCCAGCGGCGCCTGCTGCTCGATGTCCAGCACCGCCAGCCGCTCCAGCACCAGCTGGCGTGCGACGCGCAGCGCCGAGGGCAGCGCCCGCCCGCCCGCGCGCAGGGCGCCGACCAGCGCGACGATCGTCGCCACATCCGGCACGCCCGGTGCCAGCAGGCCCAGCTCGGCCGCATAGCGCCGGCGCACGCGCTGCACGTAGCGGCTGTGCTCGGCGCTGGCGGGCAGCGGCACGATTGGTTGGTCGATGGAACCCATGGCGCGGCGACAGGTCTGTCAGAGGGTCTGTGCTAGATTGACCCGATGGCCGCTGCGCCGTGATGGCGGCATCGTGTCATCAGCGGTCGGCCCGGCTGGCTTGGCTCAGAGGCCGCTACGTGCTGCTTGTCCCTCATCCGACTCTCTCATGACGTTCGCCGCTTCCACGCCTCGCCGCAGGCTGCGCTGGTGGCGCACGGCGCTGCAGTGGGGCGCAGGGTTGCTGTTTGCGGCGTGGAGCTTATGCCTGCTCGCGTGGCTGACTCTGCATTGGGGGATTCTGCCTCGGCTCGACGAATGGCGTCCGCAGATCGAAGCCTATGCCAGCCGCGCAGTCGGCGTGCCGGTGCAGATCGGCCGCATCGAGGTGCGTTCGTCGGGCTGGGTGCCGGCCTTCTCGCTGCAGGACGTGGTGCTGCGCGACGCCCACGGCCGCGAGGCGCTGCGCCTGCCCCGCCTGTCCGCCGCGCTGTCGGTGCCGGCCCTGCTGGCCTGGCACCTGCGCTTCGAGCAGCTGCTGATCGACGACGCGCGGCTCGAGGTGCGGCGCGACGTGCAGGGCCGCATCCACGTCGCCGGCATGGATGTCGAGGGCGCGGACGCCAGCGCGGATGGTGCGGCGCTGGCCGACTGGTTCTTCGAGCAGCATGAGTTCGTGATCCGCCGCGGCGCGCTGCGCTGGGTGGACGAGCAGCGCAACGCGCCACCGCTGGCCTTGTCCGATGTGCAGCTGATCGTGCGCAACCGGCTGCGCAGCCACGAGCTCCGCCTGGACGCCACGCCGCCGCCGGCCTGGGGCCAGCGCTTCAGCGTCAGCGCGCGCGCGCGCCAGCCACTGCTGGCCCGTGCGGGCGACTGGCAGCGCTGGCGCGGCACCGTGCATGCCGACCTGCCGCAGGCCACGGTGGCCGAGCTGCGGCGGCATGTCTCGCTGCCGTTCGAGCTGTCGCAGGGCCGTGGTGCGCTGCGGGCCTGGGTCGATTTCGACAATGGCCTGGCGCGTGGGGCGACCCTGGACGTGGCGCTGCGCGATCTTTCGGTGCGGCTCGCGCCCGACCTCGAACCGCTGGCCTTGCAGCAGGCCAGTGGACGGCTGGTGGCCGAGCGCCAGGCCGATGGCGTGACGCTCACGGCCACGCACTTCGGCTTCACCACGGCCGAAGGGCAGGCCTGGCCCGAGGGCAACCTGTCGCTGAGCTGGAAGCAGCGGCAGCCGCAGCGCGCCAGCGAGCTGCTGACGCAGGCGCCGGTCACCGGGGGTGAGCTGTCGATCGATCGGCTCGACCTGTCCACGACCGCCGAACTCGCCGGGCGCCTGCCGCTGGGCGCGCGCGTGCGCCAGCTGCTGGACCAGCTGGCACCGCAAGGCAGCGTCAGCGACCTGAAGGCCAGCTGGCAGGGGCCGCTGGATGCGCCGCAGCGCTACAGCGCGAAGGCGGCGGTCAAGGGCATGGCCATTGCCGCGGCGCCGGCGAGCCAGCCCGGCGCGATCGGGCGCCCCGGCTGGCGCGGCGCCGATTTCGAGTTCACCGCCACCGAAGCCGGCGGCCAGGCTCGCCTGGGTCTCAATGGTGGCGTGCTGGAACTGCCGGGCGTGTTCGAGCGTCCCTCGCTGGCGCTCAAGCGCTTTGCGGCGGACCTGCAGTGGCGCATCGAGCCCGTGGCCGACACCACGCCGGCGCCCGAAGGCGAAGCGCTGCCGCGCGTCAGCCTGAAGGTCGACAACGTGCGCTTCGAGAACGAGGACGCGCAGGGCGAGTTGAGCGCCACCTGGCGCACCGGCAGCGGGCCGGCCTTCGGCAAGGGCGGGCGCTTCCCCGGTGTGCTGGAGCTGCAGGGCAAGCTCACGCAGGGCCAGGCCACCAGCGTGGCGCGCTACCTGCCGCTGGGGTTGCCGGACAGCGTGCGCAGCTATGTCAAGCGCGCCGTGGTGGCGGGCAAGGTCGGCGCCACCAGCTTCCGCGTCAAGGGCGACCTGTCGGACTTTCCGTACCTGCACCGCAAGGACGGCGAGTTCCGCATCGCCGGTCAGGTGCAGGGCGTGACCCTGGCCTACGTGCCGTCCGAGCCGGGCTGGGAATCGCCGTGGCCGGCCTTCAGCGACGTCAGCGGCGAGCTGGTGTTCGAGCGCAGCGAGATGCAGATCCGCCAGGCGCGGGCGCGGCTGTGGGGCGTGGAGCTGCACGACGTGAACGGCGGCATGGCCGACCTCGGGGCGCCGGTGCTCGAGATCGACGGCCAGGCGCGCGGCCCCGCGGCCGACCTGCTGCGCTACCTGAACGCCACGCCGGTGGCCGGCTGGACCGGCCATGTGCTGGACCAGGCCAGCTTCAACGGCCCGGCCGAGCTGAAGCTGAACCTCAAGCTGCCGATGGATCATCTGGATCAGGCCCTGATCAAGGGCAGTGTCGCGCTGCAGGGCGGCGATGTGCGGCTGCGCCCCGACACGCCGCTGCTGGCCGGCGCGCGCGGCCGCATCGACTTCACGCAGCAGGGCGTGCGGCTGAACAACCTTGCGGTGCGGGCCTTCGGCGGCGATGCCGTCATCGAAGGCGGCAGCCAGCCCGACGGCAGCCTGCGCTTCAGCGCCAGCGGCACGGCCAGCGCCGAGGCCCTGCGCCGCGCCCCCGAGCTGGCCGATGTCTCGCGCTGGCTCGCGCGGCTGCAGGGCCAGGCGCCCTACCGGCTGCAGCTGGCGGTCAACCGCGGCCAGCCCGAGTGGCTGCTGACCAGCCCTCTCACCGGCCTGGCCATCGACCTGCCGCCGCCCCTGCGCAAGCCGGCGGAAGCGACCTTGCCGCTGCGCATCCAGACCAGCGTGCCGGCCGAGCCGCGCGGCGCCGCCCCACGCGACCTGCTGCGCGTGGAACTGGGCAGCGTGCTGCAGGCGCAGTACCTGCGCGACCTCTCGCACGAGGTGCCGCAGGTGCTGCGGGGCGCCATCGCGCTGCAGGCGCCGTTGCCGGAGATGGCGCCCGGCGTGCGTGCCGCCATCGAGGCCGAGAGCCTGAACGTCGATGCCTGGCAGGCGGTGCTGCCCAAGGCTGCGCCCGGTGCGACCGCCGTGGAGGGCGGCTATGCGCCGCAAGCGCTGCAGATCAAGGCCCAGGAATTCATCGCCAGCGGCCGGCGGCTGACCCACCTGGCGCTCGACCTGCAGCACTACGCGAACGGTGCGGACAGCGGCTGGCGCGCCAAGGTCGAGGCCGACCAGGCCAGCGGTGTGGTCGACTACCGCGAGGCGCGCGGCCCGGCCACCGCCGGCCGCATCCATGCGCGGCTGGCGCGGCTGTCGCTGCCGCGCAGCGATGCGGAGAGTGTCGAGGGTCTGCTCGAACAGGCACCCACCAGCGTCCCAGCGCTGGACATCGAGGTCGACGACTTCGAGCTGCGCGGCAAGAAGCTCGGCAAGCTGGCGGTGGAAGCGGTGAACCGCAGCCTCAGCGGTGTCGAGTCGTCTCGCGAATGGCGCCTGAACCGGCTGTCGCTGCAGATGCCCGAGGCCAGCTTCAGCGCCAGCGGACAGTGGGGCTACGTGGCCGGGGCACCGCAGCGCCGCCGCATGGCGCTGGACTTCCGCTTCGACATTGCCGACAGCGGCCAGCTGCTGGAACGTCTGGGCTTCGGCAAGGTGGTCAAGGGCGGCAAGGGCCAGCTGCAGGGCAGCGTGGGCTGGGCCGGCTCGCCGCTGGACCTGGACATCCCGTCGATGGACGGACAGATGAAGCTGGCGCTCGATGCCGGCCAGTTCCTGAAGGCCGAACCCGGCGTGGCCCGGCTGCTGGGCGTGCTGAGTCTGCAGTCGCTGCCGCGGCGCCTGCTGCTGGACTTCCGCGACGTGTTCCAGGAAGGCTTCGCCTTCGACAACGTCAGCGGTGACGTGCAGCTCTCGCGCGGCATCGCCAGCACCCGCAACCTGCGGCTGCGCGGCGTGCAGGCGGTGGTGCTGATGGAAGGCCAGGCCGACATCACGCACGAGACGCAGGACCTGCGCGTGGTGGTGGTGCCGGAGATCAACGCCGGCACCGCTTCGTTGGCCTATGCGGCGATCAACCCGGTGATCGGCCTGGGCACCTTCCTGACCCAGTGGCTGCTGAGCGGGCCGCTCAGTGAAGCCGGCACCCGCGAATTCCATGTCAGCGGCAGCTGGGACGATCCGAAGGTGCTGCAGGTCGAGCACAACCGGAGCGGCCCGCCCGCCGCGGCCGCCGCGGCCTCGTCCCCGGTGGCGCGCACCCCCTGATGCCGAACGATGAAAGAGCCCGCATGAAGATTGCCGCGCTGCAGATGGTCTCGGTGCCCGAGGTGGGCCGCAACCTGGAGGCCGCCTCGCGGCTGGTGGCCGAGGCCGCTGCGGCGGGCGCGCGGCTGGTGGCGCTGCCCGAGTACTTCTGCCTGCTCGGCCGTACCGATCGCGACAAGCTGGCGGTGGCCGAAGCCGACGGCGAAGGCCTGATCCAGCAGACCCTGGCGGCGCTGGCGCGCGAGCACGGCGTGTGGCTCATCGGCGGCACCTTGCCATTGCGCACCGCCGACCCCGAGCGCGTGCGCAACAGCTGCTGTGTCTGGGGCCCTGACGGGCAGCGCGTGGCGCGCTACGACAAGATCCACCTGTTCGCCTACGACAACGGCCGCGAGCGCTACGACGAGGGCCGCGTGCTCGAAGCCGGCAGCACGCCGGTGGCCTTCGATGCCGATGGCCTGCGCGTGGGCCTGAGCGTCTGCTACGACCTGCGTTTTCCCGAGCTGTACCGCGCGCTGATGCAGCCGGCGCCCTGCGACCTGATCGTGGTGCCCTCGGCCTTCACCTACACCACCGGCCGCGCGCATTGGGAGTTATTGTTGCGCGCCCGGGCGGTGGAAAACCAGTGCTACGTGCTGGCGCCGGCACAGGGCGGCACGCACGAGAACGGACGCCGCACCTGGGGCCACAGCCTGGTGGCCGACCCTTGGGGCGAGCTGCTGGCCTGCCGCGACGAAGGCGAGGGCGTGGTGATCGCCGAGCTGGACGTGGCCCGCATCGCCGAGGTCCGGCGGCAGCTGCCGGCGCAGGGGCATCGCAGGCTCTAGCGCTCAAAAAGGGCGTCCACGGATCAGCCCAGCTCGTGCCGCCGCGGCAGGTCCGCGCCGCGGCGCGAGCAGGTGATCGCCGCGGCGTGCACCGCGAACCGCAGCGCGGCTTCCAGCGCGCTGCGGTCCAGCGTGCGAATCGCCTCGGGCGTGAGCCGGTCGTGTTCGGCCAGCCAGGTCAGCAGCGCGGCCTGCACGGTGTCGCCGGCGCCGACGGTGTCCACCACCGCCACCGGTGCCGGCC
>NZ_JBGAGA010000060.1:0-38959 GCF_044226965.1 Aquabacterium sp.
CGGACACGTGACGGGCATGACCGGCGACGGCGTCAACGATGCCCCGGCGCTGCGCCAGGCGGAGGTGGGCATTGCGGTGGCCGGCGCGACCGACGTGGCCAAGGGCGCGGCCAGCGTGGTGCTCACCGATCCCGGGCTCGCCAACATCGTGCCGCTGGTCGACCTCGGGCGCGCGACCTACCAGCGCATCCTCACGTGGATCCTGAACAAGATCAGCCGCACCCTGCTGAAGTCGGCCTATGTCGCACTGGCATTGATCGCCACCGGACGATTCGTCGTCTCGGCGTTCGCGATGCTGCTCCTGGTGTTCATGACCGACTTCGCGAAGGTGACGCTGGCCACGGACCGCGTGCGGCCGTCGCAGCAACCCGAAACCTGGGCCATCGGCGGGCATGTGCGCGTTGCCGTGGTGCTCGGGGTGGCGATGGTGGCGGAGGCCCTGCTCCTGCTGTGGGTGGGCTGGACATGGTTCGGTCTTGCCGCGCAGCCCGGCGCGACGAACACCTTCGCGTTTCTCACGCTGCTGTACTTCGCGATGGGCTCGATCCTGTCGCTGCGGGAACGCCGCTGGTTCGGCGCCAGCCGGCCGAGCGCGACGCTGGCAGCGGCACTCTTGGCCGAGGGTCTTGTGGGGACGGTCCTGTCCTACACCGGTATGGCCGGCTTGGCGCCCTTGCCGGCATGGCAGGCCTTGATCGTCTTCGCCGGTGCTGCCCTCAGCTGCCTTGGCGTCAATGACGTCATCAAGGTCGCGATGATCCGGCGGCTCGGGCCGACCGTGGCGTCATCGCCGTGAAATCCAGGCGGTGAATCCATGAAGACTGCCCTCCAACGCATTGACCGCAACTGGTTCTCCGCCTGGCCGGCGATCGGTGCGCGGCAGGACGATGGCCAGCTGCTGAACGTGCTTTTGGCGTGTTATGCCGAGCCGCACCGGGCCTACCACACGCAACAGCACCTGCGCGAATGCCTGGCCTGGTTGCAGCGGCTGCAGGCGCATGCCGGCCGGCCGGCCGAGATCGCCATCGCGCTGTGGTTCCACGACGCGATCTACCGCACCGATCGACATGACAACGAAGCACGGTGCGCCGACTGGGCGCGCGCCGCGGTGTGGGCCGCGGGCGGCGAAGCGGCGGCGGCCGAACGCATCCACGCGCTGGTGCTGGCCACGCAGCACGACGCGCAGCCAGGCGATGCCGATGCGCAGCTGCTGGTCGACATCGACCTGGCGATCCTCGGCGCGCCCGAGCGCCGCTTCGACCAGTACGAACGGCAGGTGCGGCAGGAATATGCGGCCGTGCCCGAAGCCGCGTTCCGTCAGGGCCGACGCCGCATCCTCGAAGCCTTCCTGGCGCGGCCGCGGCTGTATGCCACGCCGGCGGGTCAGGCGCTGTTCGAGGCCCGGGCGCGGCGCAACCTGCAGCGCTCGATCACTGCGCTGCGCTGAGCCGAGGCCACAGTCCTCAGCCGATCAGCTTCAGCACCCGCGCCGCGGCCGCGGTGCGGGTCTCGACGCCCATCTTCTGCAGGATGTGCTCCATGTGCTTGGTCACCGTGCGCGGGCTGGCGCCGAGGATGTCGCCGATGTCACGGTTGGTCTTGCCCAGCGCGGCCCAGTACAGCACCTCGGCCTCGCGCATCGTCAGGCCGAAGCTGCGCATCATCGCTTCGAACACCGCCGCGTCGTCGCGCTGGCTGGCGACGATCAGCCACTCGGCTTCCTCGGGATCGTCGCCACCGCCGTCGTCGGCATGCATGCGGTGCATCTCCAAGGTCAGGCGGCGCGGTCCGCGTGCGGTGACCAGCGCCTGCGGCGCGCTGCCGGCGGCGCGCGCGGCCACTTCGCGCCGGACCCAGTCGATCAGCGGCACCGGTGCGGCCGAGCCTTCGCTGCCGAAGAAGTCGCGCAGCAGCGTGCGCGCCAGCGCGGTCTGCCACAGCAGCTTGCCGTCGGCCGGGCGCACCACCAGCGTGGCATGGCCGAAGGCGTCGAGCGCGTTGCGCGCCTGGCGCTGCACGCGCGCGGTGTGCGTGTGGGCGGCGATGCGCGCGAGCACCTGGCGCGGGTCGATCGGCTTGGTGACGTAGTCGACGCCGCCGGCACCGAAGGCCGCCACCACATGCTCGGTCTCGGTCAGCGCGGTCATGAAGATGATCGGGATCGCCGCGGTCTCGGGGTCGGCCTTGAGCTGGCGGGCGACCTCGAAGCCGTCCATGCCCGGCATCATCGCGTCCAGCAGCACCACGTCGGGCCGGGCCTGGCGCGCGCGGGCGATCGCGCTCGGCCCGTCGCTGGCCACCAGCACGGTGTGGCCGGCTTCGTCGAGCGCGTCGTGCAGCAGCGAGAGGTTGTCGGGCAGGTCGTCGACGATCAGCACCAGCTCGCCACTGGCGCGGTCCAGCGTGCTCAGCGCTTCAGGCATCGGAGGCTTCCTTCAGGGCAGCGTGCAACTGCTGCGTCATGGCATCGAGTTCGAAGCGGCGCGCCATCTGTCGCAGGCGTTCGGCAAAACCGGCGCTGTCGGGGTGGGCCTGGGCGATGGCGTCGAGCTTCTTCAGGATGCCGCGCACGTAGCCCAGCCGCACCAGTTCGTCCAGCTCGCGCAGCGCGGCGGCCGGCGGCGGGCACAGGGGGGCGGCGGGCACTGGCGCGGCCTCGGCCGCGGGCTGGGCATGCACCCACTGCAGCGCGAGCCGGCTTTCCAGCCAGCCCAGCAGCTCGTCCATGCGCACCGGCTTGACGAGGAAGTCGGCCGGCGTGATGCCGAGGTCGTTCTCCAGGCCCTTGTCGTAGGCGTTGGCCGAGACGATGGCCGCGGGCGCGGCGCTCAGGCCCTGGTCGCGCAGCCGGCGCAGCGTGGTCCAGCCGTCGATGCCCGGCATCGCCAGGTCGAGGAACAGGCCATCGACCGGCTCGCGCGCGAGCACGGCCAGGGCTTCCTCGCCGGAGGCGGCCTGCAGCAGCTCGAAGCCCAGCGGCGCGAGGCGGTCGCCCAGCAGGCGACGGTCGGCCTCTTCGTTGTCGACCACCAGCAGCCGGCGGCGCGCACCGGCGTAGCCGATGGGCTTGCGCGTGACGAGCCGGTCGTGCGCCGCGCGGCTGCCGGCCGCCAGCTCGGGCAGGTAGAGCTTGATCGCGAAGCAGGTGCCGACGCCCGGCGTGCTGCGCACCGTGAGCTCGCCGCCCATCAGCTCGGCCAGCATGCGCGAAATGGTCAGCCCGAGTCCGGTGCCGCCAGTGGCGTTGACGCCGGCCGAGGTGCCGCGCTCGAAGGGCTCGAACACACGCTGCAGTTCGTCCGCGCTCATGCCCGGGCCGGTGTCCTCGATCTCGAAGCGGGCCATCTCGCCCGAGTAGCTGCTGCGCAGGATGACGCGGCCGGCCCGGGTGAACTTCACCGCATTGCCCAGCAGGTTGATGAGGATCTGGCGCAGGCGCTTCTCGTCGGCGCGCACCAGCGCCGGCAGGTCGGACTGGCGCTGGTGCTCGAAGCCCAGGCCGCGTGCAGCGGCCTGCAGCTCGAACATGCGCGCCAGCTCGTCCAGGCCCTCGGCGAAGCGCATCGGGCCCAGCTCCAGGGTCAGGCGGCCGCTCTCGATGCGTGCGATGTCCAGCGTGCCCTCGATCAGGCTCAGCAGGTGGTCGCCGCCGCGGCGGATGACCTTCACCGCGTCGCGCCGGTGCGGCGGGATAGCGGCATCGTCTTCCAGCAGCTGGGCATAGCCGAGGATCGAGTTCAGCGGCGTGCGCAGCTCGTGGCTGATGGTCGTGATGTAGCGGCTCTTGGCCTGGTTGGCCGCATCGGCCGCGGCCTTGGCCTGCTGCAGTTGCGCATCGGTGCGCTGGTGCGAGGCGATCTCGCGCTGCAGCGCCGCGGCCTGCTGTTCCAGCGCCTGCGTCTGGCGCCGCGATTCCGCCTGCGCCAGCTGCCGGCTGCGCTGCGCCAGCACCAGCCACCAGGCCACCATGCCGGCCACCAGCAGCAGCACCAGGAAGGCCTGCAGGAAGCCCGCGCGCAGCAGCGGCGCGACGGCGGCGGCTTCCTCGAAGCCGCCGGCCAGCACGGTGCGCAGGCCCAGCAGGTACAGGCCGCCGAACAGCGCACCCAGCAGCGGCACCACCGCCAGCATCAGCAGCAGGTAGTGCGCGAGCCCGCCTTCGAGGTGCCGCGCCATGCGCTGCGGCAGCAGGCGCTGCATCAGGCCCAGCCACTGCGCCGACAGCCGCGCATCGGGCTTGCACAGGTCGTCGCAGCGCGCGTCGAGCGTGCAGCACAGCGAGCAGATCGGCCCGCCGTAGGCCGGGCAGCTGGCCATGTCCTCGTGCTCGTACTCGCGCTCGCAGATCACGCAGCGGCGCTTGCCGCGCGGCGCCGCGGCGCGGGCGAGGTAGGCGCCGGCGTTGTCGTCTTCCCCGTGACGTGTGGCCAGGTAGTAACGGCCGCCGGTGGCCCAGGCGATCAGCGGCGCGGCGACCATCGCGGTCACCAGCGCGATCATCGCGGAGAAGGCCTGCGCCGTCTGGCCGAAGGCGCCCAGGTGCGCGGCCACCGACAGCAGCGAGGCGATGCCCATCGCGCCGACGCCCACCGGGTTGATGTCGTACAGGTGCGCGCGGCGGAACTCGATGCCCGGCGGCGACAGCCCCAGCGGCTTGTTGATCACCAGGTCCGCCACCACCGCCATGATCCACGCGATCGCGATGTTGGAGTACAGGCCCAGCACGTGGCCCAGCGCCTGGAACACGTTCATCTCCATCAGCACCAGCGCGATGAGCGTGTTGAATACCACCCAAACGACGCGGCCAGGGTGGCTGTGCGTCAGGCGCGAGAAGAAATTGCTCCAGGCCAGCGATCCGGCATAGGCATTGGTGACGTTGATCTTCAGCTGCGAGACGACGACGAACAGCGCGGTGGCGGCCACCGCCAGGCCGTACTTCGGCGTCACGTACTCCCAGGCCGCGAGGTACATCTGATTCGGGTCGACGGCGCGGTCGGGCGGCACCATGTGCGTCAGCGCCAGGTAGGCCAGCACCACGCCGGCCATCATCTTGATGACGCCGACGATCACCCAGCCCGGCCCGCCCAGCAGCGTGCCGAACCACCAGCGCGCGCGGTGGCCGGGCTTCATCTCGGGCATGAAGCGCAGGTAGTCGGCCTGCTCGCCCATCTGCGTGATCAGCGCGATGCCCACCGTCAGCGCGGCGCCGAAGGCATGCAGGTTGAAGCCGGCGAACTGGCCCGAACTGCCGCCGTAGCCGGTGAGCCCGGCCAGTTCGCCCGGGCTCTTCCACAGCACGAACGCGAAGGGCAACACCAGCAGCGCCAGCCACAGCGGCTGGGTCCACACCTGCAGCCGGCTGATCGCGGTGACGCCGTGCGTCACCAGCGGAATCACCACCAGCGCGCACAGACCGTAGCCCCAGGCCGGCGGGATGTCGAAGGCCAGCTCCAGCGCATAGGCCATCACCGCCGCCTCGAGCGCGAAGAAGATGAAGGTGAAGCTCGCGTAGATCAGCGAGGTGATGGTCGAGCCGAGGTAGCCGAAGCCGGCGCCGCGGGTCAGCAGGTCCATGTCCACGCCATGGCGCGCGGCGTAGACGCTGATCGGCAGGCCGGCCAGGAAGATGATCAGCCCGGTGGCCAGGATCGCCAGCGCGGCATTGACGAAGCCATGCTGCACCAGCAGCGTGGCGCCCACCGCCTCGAGGATCAGGAACGAGGCGGCGCCGAAGGCCGTGTTGGCCACCCGCCATTCGCTCCACTTGCGGAAGGTGCGCGGCGTGAAGCGCAGCGCGAAGTCTTCCATCGTCTCGCGCGCGACCCAGCTGTTGTAGTCGCGGCGGAAGGTCACCACATGCTGTGGCGGGTGGGCGGGGCTGGCACTCGGTTCGGTCATCGCGCAGGGCATGGATCAAGAAACGCACCAAGCCGAGGCAGGCACCCGCAAAGCGATGGTGTCCCGGCACGGCACTTGCCCCAAGGCGCCGATCTGACACGCTGCGACAGAATCGCCGGCATGGACCTCACCCCTCGCGAAAAAGACAAGCTGCTGATCTTCACCGCGGCGCTGCTGGCCGAGCGCCGCAGGGCGCGGGGCCTGAAGCTCAACCATCCGGAGGCGGTGGCGCTGATCACCGCCGCCATCATGGAAGGCGCGCGCGACGGCAAGTCCGTGGCCGCGCTGATGAGTGAGGGCAAGACCGTGCTGAGCCGGGCCGACGTGATGGACGGCGTGGCCGAGATGATCCCGGAGATCCAGGTCGAAGCCACCTTCCCGGATGGCACCAAGCTGGTGACCGTGCACCAACCTATTGCGTGAATCAGACATGAGGCGCACCACGATGATTCCCGGCGAGCTTCTCACCGACGACGGCGACCTGCCGCTGAACCCCGGCCGCCGCAGCGCGACGCTGGTGGTCGAGAACACCGGCGACCGGCCGATCCAGGTCGGCTCGCACTACCACTTCGCCGAGACCAACGGCGCCTTGCGCTTCGACCGCGCGGCCGCGCGTGGCATGCGGCTGAACATCGCCAGCGGCACCGCGGTGCGCTTCGAGCCCGGCCAGCAGCGCACGGTGGAACTGGTGGACTACGCCGGTGGCCGCGAGGTCTGGGGCTTCCGGGCCATGGTTCAAGGAAAACTCTGACGATGGCAACCATTGGCAAGCGCGCCTATGCCGAGATGTTCGGCCCCACCGTGGGCGACCGCCTGCGCCTGGCCGACACCGCGCTGGTGCTGGAGATCGAGCAGGACTACACCCTGCGCGCCGGCGGCTATGGCGAAGAGGTGAAGTTCGGCGGCGGCAAGACCATCCGCGACGGCATGGGCCAGAGCCAGGTGGTCAACGGCCCCGGCCCGCACGAGGCGGCCGACCTGGTGATCACCAACGCGGTGATCCTCGACCACTGGGGCATCGTCAAGGCCGACATCGGCATCAAGCACCACCGCATCGTCGCCATCGGCAAGGCCGGCAACCCCGATGTGCAGCCGGGCGTGGACATCATCATCGGCCCGGGCACCGAGATCATCTCGGCCGAAGGGATGATCGTCACCGCCGGCGGCATCGACACCCACATCCACTTCATCTGCCCGCAGCAGATCGAGGAGGCGCTGAACTCCGGCGTGACCACGATGATGGGCGGCGGCACCGGTCCCGCCACCGGCACCTTCGCCACCACCTGCACGCCGGGTCCGACCAACATCCGGCTGATGCTGCAGGCCGCCGAGGCCTTCCCGATGAACCTGGGCTTCCTCGGCAAGGGCAACGCCAGCCGGCCCGAGGCGCTGGTGCAGCAGGTGGAGGCGGGCGTGGTCGGCCTGAAGCTGCACGAGGACTGGGGCACCACGCCCTCGGCGATCGACAACTGCCTGGATGTCGCCGAGCAGCACGACGTGCAGGTCTCGATCCACAGCGACACGCTGAACGAGAGCGGCTTCGTCGAGGACACCATCGCGGCGACGAAGGGCCGCACGCTCTGCGCCTTCCACACCGAAGGCGCCGGCGGCGGCCATGCGCCGGACATCATGCGCGTGGTCGGCGAGCCGAACTTCCTGCCCTCGTCGACCAACCCGACCATGCCCTACACCGTGAACACGGTGGACGAGCACCTGGACATGCTGATGGTGTGCCACCACCTCGATGCCAGCGTGGCCGAGGACCTGGCCTTCGCCGAAAGCCGCATCCGCCGCGAGACCATCGCCGCCGAGGACGTGCTGCACGACCTGGGCGCGATCAGCATGTTCTCGTCGGACAGCCAGGCCATGGGCCGCGTCGGCGAAGTCGTGATCCGCTGCTGGCAGACCGCGCACAAGATGAAGCTGCAGCGCGGCAGCCTGGCCGGCGACGGGGCGCGCAACGACAACCAGCGCCTGAAGCGCTACATCGCCAAGCTGACGATCAACCCGGCGCTGTCGCATGGCATCGCGCACGAGGTCGGCTCGATCGAGGTCGGCAAGTGGGCCGACCTGGTGCTGTGGCGCCCGGCCTTCTTCGGCGTCAAGCCCAGCCTGGTGATCAAGGGCGGCTTCATCGCCGCGGCCGCGATGGGCGACCCGAACGCCAGCATCCCGACGCCGCAGCCCGTGCACTACCGGCCGATGTTCGGCAGCTTCGGCAAGGCGCTGGGCGCGACCTCGCTGACTTTTGTCAGCCAGGCGAGCCTGGCCAATGGTGCGGCGGAAAGCTACGGCCTGGCCAAGCGCCTGGTGGGCGTGAAGGGCAACCGCAGCGTGCGCAAGGCCGACATGGTGCACAACCACTACCAGCCGACGATGGAGATCGACGCGCAGACCTACCAGGTGCGAGCCGACGGCCAGCTGCTCACCTGCGACCCGGCCGTCGAGCTGCCGATGGCGCAGCGCTACTTCCTGTTCTGATCGGCGCGCTTGAAACCCGATACGCAGCGCGTATCGGGATCGCTTGTTTCCATATTTGATCTGTCCGCCGCCCGGCGCTACCGTGCGGACCCTTCGAAGACAGATGCTGGAGACAAGCCGTGCGCCCTGCCCTGACATCCCTGTGTGCCCTGGCCACGCTCGCGGCAGGCATGGCTGCGCACGCCGACCCGGTGCGCGTGCTGTTCGTCGGCAACAGCTATACCTTCGGCCGCGTCGACCCGGTGATGAGCTACAACGCTGCCAACGTGCACGACCTGACGGCCACGATGAATGCCGCCAACGCCACGGGCAGCAATCCCTACGAGCCGCACCCCTGGGGCGGCGTGGCCGGCATCTTCAAGCAGTTCACGGTGCAGGCCGGGCTGGACTATGACGTCTCGCTGTCCACGCGCAACGCGGCCTCGCTGCGCGGCCACTTCCTCAACACCAACTCGGCCGGCTGGGACCTGCGCGGCAACATCGCCTCGCAGACCTGGGACAAGGTGGTGCTGCAGGAGCAGAGCGACGAGCCGCTGCCCAAGCAACCGGGCATGGCCTCGAACCCCGACTGGTTCCTGAACTACACCGACAAGATCGAGGACTTCATCCACAACGGCCAGGCCCAGTCCTACCGCGAGCGCGACTTCTTCCCCGGCGCCACCGCGGCGCAGCGCACCGCCGCCTGCCAGGCGGCCACCGGCGCATCGGCCACCAGCTGCAACACGTTGCGCAACATCCCGGCCAACAGCTTTGCGAGCGCGTCCAGCGAGGTCTACCTCTACGAAACCTGGGCCCGGCCCAACCTGGTGGATGGCGCCTTCGTCACCACCACCGACGACACCACCGGCGCGGTGACGCGCACCAGCACGCCGGCCGACACCTACTACCGCTCGCTGGCCGAGATGACCGACGACCTGCGCGAGGCCTACCTCAATGCCGCCACGCTGGCCGGCGCCGACGGCACGGGCGGCATCACGGGCATCGCGCCGGTGGGCGAGGCCTTCCAGCGCGCGGTCGACAGCGGCCTGGTCACGCGCGACATGTGGGCGCCCGACGCAGCCACCGACGGCCTGATGGACCTGTGGTTCGACGACGGCACGCATGCCAGCAGGTACGGCTCCTACCTCAGCGCGCTGACGCTGTTCGGCACGCTGACCGGGCTGGACCCCTTGTCACTCGGCGCCGGCGAGATCGCCGCGTCGCAACTGGGCATTGGCCAGGCCGATGCGCTGGCGCTGCAACGCATCGCCAGCCAGCAGCTGGGCTTCAGCACCGTGCCGGAACCGGCCAGCCTGGCGCTGGCCGCATTGGGCCTGCTGGCGCTGGGCCTGTGCCGGCGCTATCGCCCATCCTGAGCGGCCAGCACCTGCTGCACCAGCGGCACCAGCTGCTCGGCGGTGTACTCCTTCTGCAGCAGCTGGCGCACGCCGGCCTGCCGCGCGGCCAGGCGGATGTCCTCGGACAGGTAGCCCGAGCTGATGACGACCGGCAGTGCCGGGTTCAGCGCCCGCACCGCCTGCACCACGTCCAGGCCCGAGAGCTCGGGCATGTTGTAGTCGGTGATCACCAGGTCGAAGGCGGTCGGCTCGGCGCGCAGCGCAGCCACCGCCTCGCGTGCATCGCCGAAGGTGCGCACCGCGTAGCCGGCACGCTGCAGCAGCGCTTCGGCCAGGGTCACCACCACCGGGTCGTCGTCCAGGTACAGCACCCGTTCGCCGCGGCCGGGCAGCACGGCCACCGCGGGGCGCTCGCCCGACGGCAGCGGCTGGACCGGCGGCGCCACCTGCGGCAGGTAGACGTCGAAGCGGCTGCCTTCGCCGGGCGCGCTGTGCACGGTGATCGCGCCATCGTGCGCGCTGACGATGCCATGCACCACCGACAGACCGAGCCCGGTGCCCTGGCCGACCGGCTTGGTGGTGAAGAAGGGTTCGAAGATGCGGGCCCGCGTCGCTGCATCCATGCCGCTGCCGCTGTCGCCGACCCACAGCCGCGCGTGCATGCCGGGGCGCAGCGGGCCCAGGGCCTGCACGGCATCGGCATCCAGCGCCACGCTGGCCAGGCCGACGTCGATGCGGCCCTGCCCGCCCGGCAGGGCATGCCAGGCGTTGGTGCACAGGTTCATCAGCACCTGCTGCAGCTGGTTGCCGTCCACCCGCGCCCACAGCGGCTCGGCCGGCAGTTCGCACTGCAGGTCGACCGAGGCCGGCAGCGTCGCGCGCAGCAGCGTGATCGAAGCCTCGACCAGCGGCGCCAGCGGCTGCGGCACGCGCGCCAGCGGCTGGCGCCGGCCGAAGGCGACAATCTGCTGCACCAGGTTGCGCGCATGGCTGCCGGCCTGGCTGATCTGCGCCAGGTGGCGCGCGGCGGGATCGTCCGGTGCCAGGCGCTCGCGGGCCAGCGCCGCATTGCCGAGAATGGCCGCCAGGATGTTGTTGAAGTCGTGCGCGATGCCGCCGGCCAGCGTGCCGATGGCTTCCATCTTCTGCGATTCGCGCAGCTGGCTCTCCAGCTGGGCGCGGCGGGCCTCGGCCTCGTGCGCCTCGGTGATGTCGGTGAACATCGCTAACGCGCCAGCGTAGCGGCCATCGGCATCGGCGATCGGGTTCAGCGACATCGACACCCACAGCCCGCTGCCGTCGGCACGCCGGAACTGCAGCTCGTGATGACGCGCGCGGCCCTGCGTGCGCTGCGCCAGGTGCGCGGCCACCTCAGCACGCCCGGGCTCCTCGAGGAACTGCGTCAGCGGCATCGCCTGCAGGGCTTCCACGCTGTAGCCCAGCATCTGCAGTGCCTTGGGATTCACGAAGGAGGTGCGTTGGTCGGCGTCGCACATCCAGATGCCTTCGTCCGCCGTCTCGACGATGCGCCGATAGCGCTCCTCGCTGTCGCGGAGCTCGCGCGTCATGCGCTGCGCGAGCGCCCGCGCGCGCTCGCGTCCTCCCACGAGCTGGTGCGTCAGCAGCGCCAGCAGCAGGCTCACGCCCAGGCCCGAGACCACGATGATGCGCGGCGCATCGAGGTTGTGCAGTGCGTCGAAGTCCGGCTGCGTGCGCACGCCCAGGGTCCAGGTGTGGCCGGCGAAGCCGATGTACTCGTGCGCCTCGAAGCGCGGCGTCTGCGCCGGGTGGTTGCCGGACTGGTACATCAGGTTGTCGTCACGGAGGTCCACGCCGTCGTGGATGCGCACCTCGAGCCCCGGCATGCCCTCGCCATACAGGCTGGACATCAGGTCGCCCATGCGGAACAGCGCGAACACCCAGCCGCTGTGATGCCGCCGTCGCTGCTGCACGGTGGCCAGCGGCTGGCCCGGTCGGTACAGCGGCAGCACCATCATGAAGCCGTCCTGCGCGCCCGGCCCGCGGTCGGTCAGCAGGCGCAGCTTGCGGGTGATGGCGATGCTGCCGGAGTCGCGCGACTGCAGCAGCGCGGCGCGGCGGGCCGGCTCGCCGTTCAGGTCGACGGCCAGGGCCTGCAGGTTCTGGCCGATCGCCGGCGCCACCAGGGTCACCGGTGCCTGCAGGTTGTCGCCCTCGCCACCGGCGGCCTGGGCGTGGCCGATGGCCTGCAGGCCGGCGAAATCGGCGCCGGCCAGCAGCGCGTCGACATAGGCGGAGAACGCGGCCTGGTCGATGGCGCCGGCGGCCCGGAACAGCCCCTGCGTGCCACGCAGCACCAGCTCGTAGCTGGCAATGCGCTGCTCCACGCGGTTGGCCGTCTGGCGCAGGCCGAGGTCGAAGCTGCTGCGCAGCGTCTGCTGCTGGTTGCGCTGCTCATGCAGGGCCAGCGCCACCGTGATCGCCAGCGCGCACAGGCCCACCAGCCAGGGCAGCAAGGTCAGCAGTCGCTTCAATCCGGGCCCCGGTTGGCGAGGAGGGGTACGGCGGTGGACACGCTAGAACTGCGTCATCGCACGCGCCAGGTCGGGCTTGAAGTATTTCTCGAAGATGCGCTGCATCGTGCCGTCCTGCCGCATCTGGTCCACCAGCAGGCGCCAGGCCTGCTGCTGGGCCGGCGGGACCGACTTCCTGGACATGATCAGCCCATGCGGAATGGCCGGATCGTCGAACTCGAGGATCATGGTCTGCTCGCGGATGCGGCCGGTGTCGATGGTGGGGTAGTCGAAGGGTTCGATGATCATCGCCTGCACGCGGTTGTCGAGCAGGATCTCGTACAGCGGATCGAGGTTCGTCGCATAGCTCACGCGCTGCTGCGCATCGAGCCGGTCGACCAGCCGGTTCGCGTTCGGGCTGTAGCGGAAGCCCCGGATCACGCCAAGCTTGAGCGCCGGATTGTTCTCCAGCGCCGCATGGCTGGCGACACCCGCGTCCTTGCGCACCAGCAGGTAGTACTTGTTGGAGAAGTACCAGGCGAAGCCGGCGAACTTGTCGCGCGCCTCGTTGGTGATGCCCGAGAGGCTGAAGTCCAGCGCGCCGGACTCGATCAGCTGCCAGATGCGCGCGCGCGGCATCAGCGAGACCACGAGCTTGCAGCCGCTGCGGCGCGCGAGCTCGTCGGCCACGTCCTTGTCGATGCCCTCGCCGGTCTGCGCCGAGTACAGCAGGCCGTGCTCATGCAGGCCCAGGCTCAGCGGCCGGGAACAGTCGGGACCATCGGCGGCCCGGGCGGGAAGGGCCAGGACAGCGCATGCCAGCCAGAGAATCAACCCAACGAAACGCATGATGTTTCCTCATGTCGATGCGATGCCGGCCTTCTGGCGAGCCGGCGAGTCCATGATAGTTTCGCCGTGTGGCCGCGCTACAGTCGACGCCTACGCAAAAGTACCATCCGCCTTGCGCGCGGGCCTGGCACGCATGGTTTCGCCCCTGGCTGAATGACCGCTGACAGTTTCCTGGCCGACGTGGCCACCCAGGTGGTGGCGTGGCACAACCGCCACCCGCTGGCGCGCCGCATCACGCGCAAGGACGTGCAGGGCATCGGCCTCGTCGAACTGCCCTTCGCGCGCGATGCTGCGCCGGCCTGGGACGCGCCGCAAGCCCGGCGCGGGCTGCTGGCGCTGATGTTCGCCCCGCGCCAGCGCCGCCGCAGCTGGCCGGCCTTCAGCGAGGACCTGGTACCGGAGGTCGGCGTCAAGCGCCTCGCCGCCTTCGCGCAGCGACATGGCTATGACGATCGGCCGGGCCCGGCGGGCCTGCCCGAGCGCGTGGCCGCGTTCGACCGCGACTTGCTGGACCCACCCAAGCCCGCCGCACAGCCGCCCGAACGCGCCGCCCGTTACCTCGTGACCGCGGCCATCGACATTGGCCCGCAGCGCCCGCGCCTGATGCTCGGCCGCGGCCGGCGGCCGGCGGTGCTGGGGCAGCGGCTGTGGAGCCTGCCACGACTGGCTGCACTCGGCGGGGCCCTGCTGCTGGCCATGCTGACCGGTGTCGCGCTGCTGTGGCTGAAGGCCATGCCGACGCGCGGCCATGCCGGCGCCGCGAGCGCCGCTTCTGCGGCCGCCTCCACCCCGGCGGCGGTGGCAAAGCGTGCCTCGGCACCGCCCGCGCCGGTGGCCAGCGCGCCCGTGCCGGTCTCGGCGTCGGGCCCCACGCTGGTTCCCGCTTCGGTACCTCGGCCGGCCCCGGCGCTGGCGCCCCCGCCAGCCGCAGCACCGGCGCCAGCGCCCGCCCCAGTCCCCGCCCCAGTCCCCACCCCAGTCCCCGCTCCAGTCCCCGCGTCAGTCCCCGCTCCAGCGCCGGTTCCAGCGTCGGCATCCGTACCGGTTCCGCCGCCAGCGCCTGCTCCGGCGCCGGTACCGACTCCCGCGCCGACCCGGGCTGCCGCCAGTGCGCCCTCCGCCAGCACCGCCGCCCAGCCTGCGGTGGTGGAAGCACAGGCCGCCTCGGCGCCGCTGGTGCCACGGCTGCGCCCGGACCTGGCGGCATCGGCACGTGCAGAAGCGGCCAGCCTGTCGCCCTCCCCGACGCGGCCCGGCACCGGCCCTGGCGCCCAGCGGCCGTTGGGCGAGGCCCCGACCGCGCCGGGCGCAGCCACCGCACCGCCGCGGGCGGCGGCCAGCGCAGCGCGCTTCTACGCGCTGGTCACCCGGCCGGTCCGCAGCAAGGCCGAGGCCGAGGTGCTGTTGCGTCGTTTGCGTGCCGAGACCGACCGCATCGGCCATCCGACGGCCACGCAGACCGGCCTGCTCGAGTCGCGCGAAGGCTGGCGCGTGACCTGGTGGCCGTTCACCAATCCGCGCCAGGCCGAGAACGCGCGCGCCGCACTGGCGCGCCGCATCGAGCTCGAGGTGGTGGATTTCTGAAGGCGCGGCGCGACAATCGCCCGATGCTGACGATCAACAAACTCATCTCGCAGGGCCGTGGCCTGGCGGCTGTGCTGCTCAAGCGCGCGCCCAGCATCGAGCTCGATTGGGACCTGCGGCAGAAGAGCCGCTTCGAGGCCACCGATTCCAGCGGTCGCCAGCTGGGCGTGTTCCTGCCGCGCGGCACCGTGGTGCGCGGTGGCGACGTGCTGGTGGCCGAGGACGGCTCGCTGGTGCGCGTGCAGGCCGCGCCGCAACCGGTGCTGGTGGTGCGCCACTGCAGCGAACATGGCACCCCGTTCGACCTGCTGCGCGCGGCCTACCACCTGGGCAACCGCCATGTGCAGCTGGAGCTGAAGCCCGACCACCTGAAGCTCGAGCCCGACCATGTGCTCGCCGCGCTGCTCCGCCAGCAGCACCTGATCGTCACCGAGGCGAACGAACCCTTCGAGCCCGAGGGCGGTGCCTATGCGTCGGGTGGCCACGACCATGCCCACGCCCACCACGACCACGGTCACGCGCACGACCATGGGCATGGGCATGGGCACGATCATCACGACCACGACCACGACCACGACCACGATCACGGTCACGAGCACTGATGTCCGCGCTGCTGGCGCTGATGCGGCTGGCCTCGCCGGCGCTGCCGGTAGGGGGCTTCAGCTATTCGGAAGGGCTGGAGCCGGCGGTCGATGCCGGCCGTGTCCATGACGAGGCCAGCGCCGGCGCGTGGCTGCTGGACCAGCTGCGGCTGGGCCAGCAGCGTGCCGAGCTGCCGCTGGTGGCCGCGGCCTTCGAGGCCTGGCAGGCGGGCGATGGCGCCCGCATCGCCGCGTTGAACGACTGGGCGCTGCAGACCCGCGAGACCTGCGAGCTGCGGCTGCAGGCCGAGCAGATGGGCCGCTCGTTGGCCGACTGGCTGCGCCAGCGCCGCCCCGACGATCCGCGCGTCGCCGCGCTGCGCGCGCTGGGACCGGCACCTGCCTGGCCGATCGCCTTCGCACTGGCCGGCGTCCACAGCGGCGCCCCGCTCGACGAGGTGCTGCTGTGCAGCGGCTTCGCCTGGGCCGAGAACATGGTGCAGGCCGCGCTGAAGGCCGTGCCCCTGGGTCAGAGCGCGGGCCAGCGCCTGCTCGATGCGCTGTCGGCAGCCTTGCCCGACACGGTGGCGGCGGCCCGCGCCATCGCACCGTCCGGCGATGCCGGGCGCCAGAGCTTCACGCCGATGCTGGCCGTGCTGTCGGCCCGCCACGAAGCGCAGTATTCGCGCCTGTTCCGCTCGTAGCACACGCGGCCCTCCGACCCGGCGCTGGCATGCCGCTCGCTACACTGCGCCGATGAATGCCCCGCTGCACACGATCGCCCGTCGCACCAAGAAGCTGCCGCCGCTGCGGGTGGGCGTCGGCGGACCGGTGGGTTCGGGCAAGACGACGCTGGTCGAGATGCTCTGCAAGACCATGCGCGAGCGTTGGGACCTGGTGGTCATCACCAATGACATCTACACCAAGGAAGACCAGCGGCTGCTGACCGTGGCCGGTGCGCTGGAGCCCGAGCGCATCATGGGTGTCGAGACCGGCGGCTGCCCGCACACCGCGATCCGCGAAGATGCATCGATCAACCTCGAGGCGGTCGACCGCATGCTCGAGCGCTACCCGGATGCCGACATCGTGTTCATCGAATCCGGCGGCGACAACCTGGCCGCAACCTTCAGCCCGGAGCTGAGCGACCTGACGATCTACGTGATCGACGTGGCCGCCGGCGAGAAGATCCCGCGCAAGGGCGGGCCCGGCATCACCAAGAGCGATCTGTTCGTGATCAACAAGACCGACCTGGCGCCTTACGTCGGTGCCGACCTGTCGGTGATGGAGGCCGACACGCGCCGCATGCGGCCGAACCGGCCGCATGTGATGACCAACCTGCGGACTCGGCAGGGCCTGGACGAGGTGGTGAGCTTCATCGAGCGCCGCGGGCTGCTGCTCGGCTGACAGCGCCCGCCTGGGGCGCGTCAGGCCGGTGCGGTCGTCAGGCGGTGGCGACCGCCTCCGGCGCGGCCATCGGCGTTACCGGCACGCTGCAGGCCTTGCCACAGGCGTTGACCGCCGCATCGAACACCTCGCGCGCGCAGTCGTGGCAGCAGCCACAGTGGCTGGCCACGCCGGTCAGGTCCTGCAACTGCTCGAAGTTGCTGACGCCCTGCTGCACCGCGCGGTGGATATCGCGGTCGGACACTCGGCGGCACAGGCAGACGATCATGGCAGGCACCCAGCTTGGATGCCCGCAGTCTACACGCTAATGCGAATTGTTCTCAATCACCCATCCCCGGATACCGGTTATTGCGGTGGCCGGGTTCACGAAACTGCGCCGATCTGCGTTTGCAGGTAGTTCTGTTCACCGACCTGGGACACCAGCTCGATCTGGGTTTCCAGGTGGTCGACATGCTCTTCGGTGTCTTCGAGGATCTCGCGAAACAGGTCGCGGCTGACGTAGTCGCGCACGCCCTCGCAATGGGCGATCGCCTCGCGCAGGTGGGCCACCGAGCCCATTTCGATCTTCAGGTCACAGGACAGCACCTCGATCGCGTTCTCGCCGATCATCAGCTTGCCCAGGTCCTGGAGGTTCGGCAGGCCTTCGAGCATCAGGATGCGCTCGATCAGCTTGTCGGCGTGCTTCATCTCCTCGATTGATTCCTCGTACTCGTGCTTGGCCATGCGGCCGAAGCCCCAGTTCTTCAGCATCCGGCAATGAAGGAAGTACTGGTTGATCGCGGTGAGTTCGTTCTTCAGCTGGGCATTGAGGTAGGCCAGCACCTGGGCGTCACCCTTCATCTGCGTTCTCCGGTATGCGGTGGCGGCTATTCTCACGCCTCGCCGCATGCAGCGGCGACGATTCCGGAGTTCAACTCATGCTGGTCAACTGCGTCGCGTACCAGGCGGGCACCAAGCTCGCCGACATCCCCGTCGAATCGATCAGCGACCATCTGGCGCGCCCCGGCTGCTTCGTCTGGGTGGCGCTACGTGACGCCACCGAGGACGAGCTGAAGCAGGCGCAACAGGAATTCGGCCTGCACGATCTGGCGATCGAAGACGCGATGCATGGCCACCAGCGACCGAAGCTCGAGGAGTACGGCAGCACGCTGTTCGTCGTGATGCACCTGGTGGAGTTCAGCCCCACCGACGAACTGCGGCTGGGCGAGGTGCACGTGTTCGCCGGGCCGAACTTCGTGCTGTCGATCCGCAATCGCAGCACGCAGGGATTCCTGGGGGTGCGCCAGCGCTGTGAACGGGAGCCGGATCTGCTGCGCCTGGGCGCGGGCTTCGTGCTGTACGCGTTGATGGACGCTGTCGTTGATCGCTATTTCCCGATCGTCGATGCGCTGGAAACCGAGCTCGAGATGATCGAAGGCCAGATCTTCGAGCGCAACGCCGGCCGCGCCAACATCGAGCGCCTGTACGACCTGAAGCATCGCGTGACCTCGCTGCGCCATGCGGTCGCCCCGCTGCTCGACGCGGTGGGCAAGCTGCACGGCGGCCGCGTGCCGGCGGTGTGCAGTTCCAGCGAGGCCTACTTCCGCGACGTCAACGACCACCTGTCGCGCATCCTGACCTCGATCGACACCATCCGCGACACCATCGGCACCGCAATCCAGGTGAACCTCTCGATGGTGACGATCGAGGAGTCCGAGGTCACCAAGCGGCTCGCGGCCTGGGCCGGCATCTTCGCGGTGGCCACCTTCTTCGTCGGCGTCTGGGGCATGAACTTCGAGCACATGCCCGAGCTCAAGTGGGCCTGGGGCTACCCGGCCGCGCTCGGCCTGATCGGCGTCACCTGCGGGGTGATGTGGTACCGCTTCCGCCGCGCCGGCTGGGTCTAGGAATCGCTGGCCTGCTTCAGCAGCTTGCTCACCTCTTCCTGCGCCGGGAACTCCTTGCCCAGCTTGGCCAGCGACTCGAGCTCGGTGCGCGCCGACTTCTTGTCGCCCGACTCCAGGTAGATGCGCGCCAGGTTCAGGCGGAAGCCGGGGATCTCGGGCATCTGCGCCACCACCTGCTTCTGCAGCTCGATCGCCCGCGGGAACTGCTTCTCGCTGGACAGCACCATCGCCAGGGTGTCCATCAGCGCCGGCCGCCCGGGCGCGACCTTCACCGCCCGTTCGGCATAGGCCAGGGCACCGGGCTTCTTCTGCCGCATCTGCAGCCAGGCGACGTTGTTCAACGCCATCGCGTTCTCGGGCTGGCGCTTCAGCACCTCGAGGTAGCGCGTCTCGGCCAGCGGGAGGTCGTTCGACGCAATCGCCACGTCGCCCAGGTAGAACAGGAACTGCCCATCGTCCGGATGGTCCTTGAGCCAGCTGTCGGCAAACTTGGCGGCCTCGGGTGCGCGCTGCGCCGCGGTGAGCGTCAGGTGCAGCTTCGACGCGGCCACCGACGCCTCGTTCTTCGTCAGCGCCTTGCGGAAGGCGGCCAGGGCCGCGTCCCAGTGCTTCTGCGAGGCTTCGATCTCGCCCTCGGCCACGAAGCCGGCGCCGTCGTCGGGGCGGCGCTCCTGCAGGCGCTTGGCGGCCTTGATCGCTTCGCCGAACTTCTGCTGGCGCCAGGCCAGCGCAATGGCCAGCCGGTGGGCAGGGAGCGAATCGGGCTCGCGTTCAAGCGCCTTCTGCACATCGCGCTCGGCGGTGTCGAGTTCCTTCGCTGCAATGTGGGCCTGGGCCAGGCCGAGGTAGCCCACGGCGGCATCGGGCCGCAGCGCGATCAGCTTGCCGTAGCTGCTGATGGCCTGCTGCCGATCGTCCACCGCCAGCTGGGTGCGGCCCAGGCGCTCGAGCAGGTCGACGTTGTTGGCGATGGTGGTGTTCGCCGCCTGCGCGGCCGCCAGCGCGGCCTTGCGGTCCGGCAAGTTGATCAGGTAGTCGATCTGCGCCAGCCGTGCCGGCACGTCGTTCGGGTTGGCCGCCACCGCGTCGGCAAAGAGCTTGACGATCTCGGCCGTCGGCGCACCGGTGCGACCCTTCACCTCGGCCAGTGCCAGCAGGGCATTGGTGTTCTTCGGGTCCAGCTTCAGGATCGCCTGGAAGCGACCCTGCGCCGCCTCGGGCTGCTTCTCGAGCATGTCGATCGCCGCCAGCCCGGCAGCGGCCGGCAGGAACTTCGGGTCCCTGCTCTGGGCCTGTTCAAATGCGGCCCGCGCGGCCTTGAAGTCCTGCTTGACCAGGTAGACGCGCCCGCGCAGGTTGGCGGCCACCGGGCTGTCGGGCTGCTTCTTCTCCAGCGCGTCGATCGCCTTCAGCGCTGCGTCGAACTCCCGCCGCTGCATGCGAGCGCTGATGAGCGCGAGGTCGACCGCACGCCCGCCATCGGATGCGGCAATGCGCTGCAGTTCGGCCAGCGACGCATCGGCATTGCCGTGGTTCAGTTGCGACAGCGCCACCGCGGCGCTCAGTCGCTTGTCGTCGGGCTTGAGCTTGGCGGCCTTGGCGAAAAGGGCCTCGGCCGCCTTGTTGTCGCCGGCCAGCAATTGGGCCTGTGCCGCCAGCGCCAGCACCGCCGGCGACGGGGTCGGGGAGTCGAGCAGCGGCTTCAGGGTGCTCAGCGTCTTCTCGGGCTGACGTGAACGCAGGTAGGTGTCGGCCAGCAGGCGGCGGGCTTCTGAGGCGTTGGGGGCCAGCTGCACGGCGCGGCCCAGCAGCACCTCGGCCTGCTGCAGTGAACCCACCTGCAGTTCTGCGGCCCCGGCCAGCTGCAGCGTGCGCACGTTGTTGGGCGCGGCCTGCAGCACCGGCTGCAACAGCTCGCGCGCCTGCTTGTAGTCGCCGCGCGCGAAGGCCACCTGCGCCTCCAGGTAGCGCGTCTGGGGATGGTTGGGTTTGAGCTTCTTCAGTTCGTCGAGCTGTCGCGCCGCGCCGTCGATGTCACGGTTCAGCAGCAGCAGGGTAATCAAGGACCCATGCGCCTCGGCCAGGTCCTTGCGCGCAGCGACGGCCTTGCGGTACTGCTCGATCGCCCCGTTGCGGTCGTTCTTGCCCTGCCACAGCAGGTCGCCCTTGAACTGCAGCGCGTCGGTGTTGTCGGGCACGCGGGCCAGCAACTCGTCCAGCACCGCCAGCGCGCCATCCAGGTCGCCGGCACTGGCCTTCAGGCGGGCACTCATCACCACCGCAGGCGCGTAGCGCGGCGAAATGCCCAGGGCCTTGTCGACAGCCGCCCGGGCATCCTCGGCAGCGCCTTGCAGCGCATACGCCGTGGCCAGCGTGGTCTGCAGCTCGATGTCCTGCGCCGGATCCTTCAGGTCGGCGCTACCGTACTCGTCGGTGAGCTTCTTGGCCTCGCCCTGCGCCAGCAAGGCCCGTGCGCGCAGCGGAACGACCTGCGCCTCCGGGTACTTCAGGTCCAGCGCCCGCCGCAGCTCGACTTCGGCGCCCGCCGCATCGCCCATGTCCAGCAGCGCACGTCCCAGCAGGAACCGGCCTTCACCGGACGACGGGTTCTTCTCCAGCAGGTTCTTCAGCTGGATCACCGCCGCTTTGGCATCCTTCTTCTCGAGGTAGTCCTTGGCCGATCCGAGCAACTCGGTTTCGCTCTTGCCGCCGCACGCCGCCAGGCTCAACGCCAGCAGCGCGGCCCCCAGCCAGGACCATCCCCGTCCCGGTCGATCTCGATGCATCACGGTGTCGTCCCCTCTCAGTGGATTCGGGCCAGCGTGTTCAAGGTGCGCACCGCGCCCTCGCCGATGGCGGCACCAAAGCGCTTGGCCAGGCGCTCGGCCACGTTCTCCCGCGGCGTGTAGTCGATCACTTCCTCGGCCTTGACGACCTCGCGGGCCACGTAGTCGAGGTTGCCGAAGCTGTCGGCCAGACCCAGCTTGACCGCTTCTTCTCCGTTCCAGAACAGGCCCGAGAAAGTGTCCGGCGACTCCTTCAGGCGGGCCCCGCGGCCTTGTCGCACGACGGCGATGAACTGGCGGTGGATCTGGTCGATCATCGCCTGCGCGTAGGCCTTCTGGCGCGCGTTCTGCGGCGAAAACGGATCGAGCATGCCTTTGTTCTCACCCGCGGTCAGCAGGCGCCGCTCGACGCCCAGCTTGTCCATCAGGCCGGTGAAGCCGAAACCATCCATCAGCACCCCGATGGAGCCGACCAGGCTCGCCTTGTCGACGAAGATTTCGTCGGCCGCCACGGCCACGTAGTAGGCACCCGAGGCGCACATCTCCTCGACCACCGCGTAGACCTTCTTCTGGTGCTTGGCCTTCAGGCGGCGGATCTCGTCATTGACGATGCCGGCCTGCACCGGACTGCCGCCGGGGCTGTTGATGCGAATGACCACCGCCTGCGCGCCGCTGTCTTCGAAGGCTTGCCGCAAGCCCGAGATCAGCTGTTCGGCACTGGCCTCGGTGTCGGCCGCGATTTCGCCACGCAACTCCACCAGCGCGGTGTGCGGGCCCGAGGGGGCCGTGCCATGCATGCGCTGTGCGGTCAGGGTCCACAGCAGGACGCAGAACAGGCCGAACCATGCCAGGCGCATGCCCAGGCGCCAGCGCCGGTCCGTGCGACGCTCCTGGAGCAGTTCGCGGGCCAGCTTCTCGAGCGTCTGCTCGATCGCCGGGGTCGCCGGGGTCGCCGGAGGCGAAGGCGGCGCGGCCGCGGAAGGTGCAGGGAGATCGTCGTTCATGGCATGGCGCTTCGGTCAGAGGGACAGCGCGGGTCCGGAGCCCCGGCGCATCAGGTGGCGGGGCGGATGTCGCGGGAAGGATACCAATACACCTGGCCGTCCTGCTCCAGCGTGTCGATCGGCATGAGCCGGCCGCGGCCGCAGGGGCCTGCGACACAGCGCCCGTCGGCCGGCTCGTAGGTCGCGCCGTGGATGGAGCAGATGATCCAGCGCCGCTCCATGTCGAGGAACTGGCCGGGCTGCCAGTCCATCTCGACCGGTACGTGCACGCAGCGGTTCAGGTAGGCCCGCACGCGGCCCTCGAAGCGCAGCGCGAAGGCCCGTGCGGGCTGGCCCCAGAGCCTCACGTCGAAGACGAAGGCCTTGTCGCGCTCGACCAGCTCGGCGGTCGCGCACAGCGGTAGCGGCGCCTCAGGCGTGGCGCTGGAGCCAGTCATGCAGGTCGGCCGTGCTGTGCGCGACGAACAGGGGCCCGAGTTCGGCAAAGGCCTCGGGTGCGTGCGCGCCGTAGCTGACACCGATGCTGGCAGTACCGGCATTGGCCGCCAGCATCAGGTCGTGGGTGGTGTCGCCGATCATCAGGGTGCGCTCGGGTTCGGTGCCGAACTCGCGCATCAGTTGCTGCAGCATCAGCGGATCTGGCTTGCTGGCGGTCTCGTCCGCGGTGCGGGTGCCGTCGAACACGCCTTTCAGCTGGACCGTCTGCAACGCTTCGTCGAGCCCGCGCCGGCTCTTGCCGGTGGCCACGGCCAGCCAGTGGTTGCGCGTCTTCAGCGCGCGCAGCATGTCCAGCGTGCCGGGGAACAGCACCAGCTCGTGCTGGCGCGCGAAGTAGTGGTGGCGGTAGCGCTGGCCCAGCTCAGGATAGCGCGACTCGGGCAGGCCGGGCACCGCATGTTGCAAGGCGTCGCGCAGGCCGAGGCCGATGACATAGGCCGCGTCCGCATCACTGGGCACCGGCACGCCGATGTCCTGGCAGGCGGCCTGGATGCTGCGCACGATCAGCGCGGTGGAATCGAACAGCGTGCCGTCCCAATCGAACACGATCAGGTCGAAACGGCGGGGTCGGGAAGACATGCGTGGGGAGGTCAGTGCGGCTCGGACAGGCGGGCCAGCAGTGTGACGCATTCGGCCGGCAACGGGGCCTGCAACGTGATGCGCTCGCCGCTGGCCGGATGGTCGAAGGCCAGTTGCCGCGCGTGCAGGAACATGCGCTCGAAGCGCAGGCCTTGCAGCCCTTCGCCGCGGGCCAGCTGCTTGTTCAGCGTGAAGTCGCCGTACTTGTCGTCGCCGACGATCGGATGCCCGGCATGCGCCAGGTGCACGCGGATCTGGTGCGTGCGGCCGGTCTTGATCGTGACGTCCAGCAAGGTGTAGGCCTCGAAGGCCTGGGCCACCTTGACCAGCGTGATCGAGCGCTGGCCGTCGTCGGACGCCGGCCCGACCGTGCGAACGCGGCGCTCGCCGGCCGCATCCAGGAATTTGTGCAGCGCGACGTCGATGACTTTCAGCTTGGCTGGCCACTGGCCGATCACCAGGGCCGAATAGGTCTTGCCCGTGTCGCGGGCGCGGAACTGGTCCTGCAGGGTGGTGAGCGCACTGCGCTTCTTCGCCAGCAGCAGCACGCCCGAGGTCTCCTTGTCGAGGCGATGGACCAGTTCCAGGAAGCGCGCCTGCGGCCGGGCGCGACGCAGTTGCTCGATGACGCCGAAGCTCACGCCCGAGCCGCCATGCACCGCCACGCCCGCCGGCTTGTCGATGGCCAGCAGGTGCTCGTCCTCGAACAGCACCGGGAATTCGCGTGGCGGCGCCGGCTTGTCGGCGCCGGCCTTCTCGGCCACCCGCACCGGCGGCACGCGAACCTCGTCGCCGATCGCCAGCCGCGTGTCGGCCGCGGCACGACCCTTGTTGACGCGCACTTCGCCCGAGCGGATCACGCGGTAGACATGCGTCTTGGGCACGCCCTTCAGAAGCCGCAGCAGGTAATTGTCGAGGCGCTGGCCCTCGCCCGCTTCGTCGACGACCAGTCGCTGGACGGCGGGCGCGGCAGGGGCTGGCCTGGCCACGCCTTGCGCTGCGGTCATGTCGCGGTGTCCGCCCGGTTTGCTGCTTATAATGCCGCGGACCACGATTGAGCCCTAAGTGCTTGATTTTCCAGAGTTTACCCGGGCATGCCGGGCTTGATCGTGGTGGCGCGCCGTACCAGGCGCACCAAAACAAGCGTTGATGCAACACCTGGCGCAGCGCGGCAGGCTCCCTCGCCACAGCGGGTGGGCGGCCCCGCATGAACCGGTGGAAGAGACACGTCGTTCATAGCCATCCCGTCATTGGGAAGAAACCAGCTCATGGATGGCAGACCCGGCCAATACATGCCTGATCTGTCATCCGCGGCCAGCCCTCCGGTTCGCATGTGCCCCCAACTCCTTGCCCGAAGCAGCGCCCTCCGTGGCGCCGCGCGCAGCGTCGCGCCCGGCGAGGCCTTGGCGGCACCGCCAACCGACATGCGCTCGCCGCACGCGGCCCCGCTGCCCACCTGACCCGTCGAACGGTCACTGCAGTCAAGGGCGATTCCTCCATCGGCTAGTACGCGTTGCTCGTGCATCGGATGAGTCGCCTGCCCCTCGCGGGGCCGGTGACCGTGTGAACGCGCGCCGCCACGGCGGCGCGTGCGGACAGGAGTGCACATGAAGCGCATGCTGATCAATGCCACGCAGCCGGAAGAGCGGCGCCTGGCAATCGTCGATGGACAGAAACTGCTCGACTTCGAGACCGAGATCGAGGGCCGCGAACAGCGCAAGGGCAACATCTACAAGGCGGTGGTGACGCGGGTCGAGCCTTCGCTCGAGGCCTGCTTCGTCGACTACGGCGAGGACCGCCACGGCTTCCTGCCGTTCAAGGAAATCTCCAGGCAGTACTTCCGCGACGGCATCGAGCTGAAGAACGCGACCATCAAGGACGCGATCAAGGAAGGCCAGGAACTGCTGGTGCAGGTCGAGAAGGAAGAGCGCGGCAACAAGGGCGCGGCGCTCACCACCTTCGTCTCGCTGGCCGGCCGCTACCTGGTGCTGATGCCCAACAACCCGCGCGGCGGCGGCGTGTCGCGCCGCATCGAGGGCGAAGACCGCGAGGAGCTGAAGGAAAACCTCGAGCAGCTCGACTACCCCAAGGGCATGAGCCTGATCGCCCGCACCGCCGGCATCGGCCGCTCGGCCGCCGAGCTGCAATGGGACCTGAACTACATGCTCAAGCTCTGGTCGGCGATCGACGCCGCCAGCAAGGCCGGCAAGGGTGCCTTCCTGATCTACCAGGAATCGAGCCTGGTGATCCGCGCGATCCGCGACTACTTCACGTCCGACATCGGCGAGATCCTGATCGACACCGACGACATCTACGATCAGGCCCAGCAGTTCATGAACCACGTGATGCCGGAGTCGGCGTCACGGGTCAAGCGCTACCGCGACGATGCGGCGTTGTTCAGCCGCTTCCAGATCGAGCACCAGATCGAGACGGCCTTCAGCCGCACCGTGAACCTGCCCTCGGGCGGCGCGATCGTGATCGACCACACCGAGGCGCTGGTCAGCGTCGACGTGAATTCGGCCCGCGCCACGCGCGGCGGCGACATCGAGGAAACCGCGACACGCACCAACCTCGAAGCCGCCGACGAGATCGCGCGCCAGATGCGGCTGCGCGACCTGGGCGGCCTGATCGTCATCGACTTCATCGACATGGAGGAGTCGAAGAACCGCCGCGAGGTCGAGCAGCGCCTGCGCGACGCGATGCGCCAGGACCGCGCCCGCGTGCAGTTCTCGTCGATCAGCAAGTTCGGCCTGCTCGAACTCAGCCGCCAGCGGCTGCGCCCTGCGCTGAGCGAAGGCAACCACATCACCTGCCCGCGCTGCAACGGCACCGGCCACATCCGCGACACCGAATCCTCCGCGCTGCAGATCCTGCGCATCATTCAAGAGGAATCGATGAAGGACAACACCGCCGCCGTGCACGTGCAGGTGCCGGTGGAGGTGACCAGCTTCCTGCTCAACGAGAAGCGCACCGAGATCACCAAGATCGAACTGAAGCAGCGCGTCACCGTGCTGCTGGTGCCGAACAAGCACCTCGAGACGCCTAACTACAAGCTGGAGCGGCTGCGTCACGACGATCCGCGACTGGAGAACCTGCAGGCCAGCTACACGATGATCGAGGAGCCGGACGACGAGGTCTCGATCAGCCGGCGCGAAAAGGCCAAGCCCAAGCAGGAGCCGGTGATCAAGGGCGTGCTGCCCGACCAGCCGGCACCGTTGGCGCCTCCCAGGCCCGAACCGATGCCCGCAGCGCCGGCACCGGCAGCGACACCCGCCCCGGCGGCCCCGTCGCTGACACCGAGCTGGGCCGCCACGCCGGCCCCTGCGGCCGGCAGCGGCTTCTTCGGCTGGATCAAGAAGCTCTTCGGCAGTACGCCGCCGACCCCGGCCCCCGAGCCCGTGACCGCACCGTCCGTCGCCGAGCCTGCACAGCCCGCTGCCCCCGGCGGCGAGAAGCGCGAAGGCCGCGACGGCCGGCGTGGGGAGCGTGGCGGACGAGGTGACCGCGGCGGCCGTGGCCGCGAGGGCCGAGACAACCGTGAAGGACGCGAGACCCGCGAGGCCCGGGGCGAACGCGCTGAACGCGGCGAAACGCGCGCTGAGGGGCGCGCCGAACCCCGCGGCGAGGGTCGCGGTGAAGGACGTAGCGAAGGCCGCGGCGGCCGCCGCGACGGCCGCGACAGCAATCGCCGCGGCGATCGATCGACCGAAGGCGCTGACAGCCCGGACACCGCCAGCCGCCGCCCCGCACGCCCCGAGCGTGAGCCGCGGGCCGATGCACCCGAGGCAGCCGCGCTGGCCGAGCTGCCGACCGATCTGGCACCGGGCGCCGAGATCACCGAGGCCCCGGAAGGCGAGCGCGACGAGCAGCGCCGTCGGCGCCGCCGCCGCGGCGGCCGCGGTGGCCGTGACGAAGCGCCGGGCACGATCGATGCCACGCCGGAAGCCGGGACCGATACCGCCGAGCGCGCCGTCGAGGATAGGCCGTCGGATGTCGAGCCCACCGCGGAACTGGCCGGCGACGACAGCAACCGCCGCCGTGGCCGCGGCGGGCGCGATCGTCCCCGCCGCGAGCGCCGGGACGAGGCCGATGCACAGCCACCGGCGCTCGAAGAGAGCGGCAGCAGCGAGCCACCGGCAGCCGAGCACGCGCCGGCCGCCATCGAAGCCCTCGCGCCGACACCGGCACCCGGGCCGGCGCCGAAGGTCGTGGTCGAGCCCTATGTGCTGCCGCTGGAGGAACTGCAACGCATCGCCGAGTCCTCGGGCCTGCAATGGGTGAACTCCGACGTCGAGAAGATCCGGCTGGTGCAGGAAGCCATTGCCGCCGAGCCGCGCGCGGTCCATGTGCCGCGCGAGCGCAGGCCGGCCACGGTGATCGACACGGGGCCGCTGGTGTTGGTCGAGACGCGCAAGGACCTGTCGCAGCTGAAGCTGCCATTCGAGGCGCAGGGCCCGGCCGCCTGATCCGGGCCCGGCGGCCGGGGCGCGGCCGCCGGGGGGTGGCGTACTGTCCACCGCCCCGGCGCGGCGCGTGTCGCGCTACTTGCGCGACCGTGCTTGAACCCGCGGCCGGCTTGCGCGGAAGCTTCGCGGCGCGGCATTGTTGCCGTGCCTCGAAAGCTTCCATGAGTCGCTCCGTCTTGCGCCGCCTCGGTCTCTGTTCCGCGCTGGTCCCGCCGCTGGCCGCGCTGACCGCCTGCTACGTGGTGCCGATCGATCCGCAGACCGGCCGGCCGGTGGCGCTGCCGCCGCCGCAACCCGCCCAGGTGACGATCGTGCAACCGCCACAAGCCGTGGCCGCGCCGTCGACCGCACTACCGGCGCTGCTGCAGGCGCGCCTCTATCCGTTGAACGACGTCGCGCGCGGCGCCGGCCTGGTGAGCGCGACGATCACCGATCACCACAGCGGGCGCGGCAGCATCTCGCTGGTCTACCGCGGACTGCCGATGCAGGGCGATGCAACCCGCGTCGATGGCGGCTACGCCGCCTACGGCCGCATCCACGCCGAGGTGCTGGGCATCGACGGGCGCGACGGCAATGGCCGACGCGGCATTGCCAACGCCTTCGGCAGCAACGGCGTCAGCGCGCAATGCGAATACCGGCTCACCGGGCCCAGCAACGGCACCGGCGCCTGCCTGTTCTCCGATGGCGCGAAATACCAGATGCACTTCGGCGAGTGAACCGCCGCACGGCCATTTCGGTGGCCGCGTCTTTTGTGCGTCAGCAAACGGTCACGGCAGGCGCTCCAGCGCATGCCGGTAGGCCGGCTGGTGCATCAGCTCGTCCCAGGGCAGCGGTGGCAGCAACGGCATCAGGTCGAGGCGTCGCGCCTCGCTGTCGGCATTGGGCTGCCAGCGATCCTGCTCGGCTGCCTGGCTGAGGCCGTCGAGCAGAGCATCGACCGGGGCGCCGCCGTTCAGCGACTGGTTGCACAGCAGCACCATGTCGCAGCCGGCATTCAGCGCGGCGAGCGCACCCTCGAGCGTGCTGCCCGCCGCTCGGGCGCCAGCCATGCTGAGGTCGTCGCTGAAGATCGCGCCCTGGAAGCCGAGCTGCCCCCGCAGGATGTCGCGCAGCCAGCGTGGCGAGAAGCCGGCCGGCATCGCATCGACCTTCGGGTACACGATGTGCGCCGGCATCACCGCACTGAGGCTGGTCGACAACCACTCGTACGGCCGCGCGTCGTCGGCGAGGATGGCCTTCAGCGAGCGTTTGTCGACCGGCAGCGCCACATGGCTGTCGGCCGTGGCGTAGCCGTGCGCCGGAAAGTGCTTGCCGCAATTGCCCATGCCGGCCAGCAGCAGGCCGTGCATCAGGCTCTTGGCCAGCAGCGTGACGACGCGTGCGTCGCGATGGAAGGCGCGGTCGCCAATCACCTGGCTGTGGCCATGGTCGAGGTCGACAACGGGCGTGTAGCTCAGGTCCACGCCGCAGGCGCGCAGCTCGGCGCCCAGCACATAGCCCGCAGCGGTGGCGGCATCGGTGGCGCGCATCGCATCGCGCATCCACAGCTCGCCCAGCACGCGCATCGCCGGCAGGTGCGTGAAGCCGTCGGTGCGGAAGCGCTGCACGCGGCCGCCTTCATGGTCCACCGTGACCAGCAGATCGGGCCGCAGCGCCTTGGCCTCGGCGATCAGCGCGGTCAGCTGCTGGCGGTCGCGCCAGTTGCGGGTGAAGAGGATGAGCCCGCCGGTCAGCGGGTGCTGCAGGCGGCGCCGATCATTGGCATCGAGCTCGGTGCCGGCAACGTCGATCACGAGCGGGGCATGTAGCACGGCATCAGCAGTCATGGGGAATCGGTCGTTTCGACAACCACGAACGATGCGGCGTAGTCGGTTTCATCGGTGACGGTGACATGGGCACGCAGGCCGCGCGCGCTGAACCACTCGGCGAGCTCGCCATGCAGGCGGATCTCGGGTTTGCCGCTGGGCAGGTTGAGGATCTCGCAGGCACGCCAGCTCATCGGCGAGCGGATGCCCAGGCCAATGGCCTTGGAAAAGGCCTCCTTGGCGGAGAAGCGCGTGGCAAGGTAGGCCACGCCACGCGTGTCGACACGGGCCCTGCGCGCATGGAAGACCTGGATCTCGGCGGGCCCCAGCACGCGCTCGGCGAAGCGATCGCCGCGGCGTTCCAGCGTCGCACGGACGCGCCGCACGTCGCACACATCGGCGCCGATGCCGTAGATCATCGGCCCGCCGGTTGAAACGCCCGCTGGATGCAGCGTTGGTAGTCGCGCACGGTGTCGGCCAGGCCGAGTTCCAGGGCGTCGGCGATCAGCGCGTGCCCGATCGACACTTCCTGCACGCCTGGCACCGCACGCAGGAAATCGGTGAGGTTGGCACGGTTCAGGTCATGGCCGGCATTGATCTGCAGGCCCGCCGCGATGGCTGCCTGGGCCGCCGCCACATAACGCGCCAAGACAGCGGCCTGTTCCGGCTGGCCATGCGCACCGGCATAGGACTCCGTGTAAAGCTCGACCCGTTCGGCGCCGGTGGCTGCGGCCTGGGCCATGGCCTCAGGATTCGGGTCCATGAACAGGCTCACCCGCACGCCCAGCGCCTGCGCCTCGGCCACCAGGGGCTTCAGGCGCTCAAGATCGCCCGGGAAGATCCAACCGTGGTCCGAGGTGAACTGGTCGGTGCTGTCGGGCACGAAGGTGCACTGGTGCGGGCGCACCGCGCGCACGAAGTCCATCAGGTTATGGAAGGGGTTGCCCTCGATGTTGTACTCGGCCTCGGGCCACTGCCGCATCAGCGCCGCCAGGTCGTGCACGTCCTGGCCACGGATGTGGCGCTCGTCCGGCCGCGGGTGAACGGTGATGCCCTGGGCACCTGCTTCGAGCGCGATGCGCGACAGGTGCACGACATCGGGAATGCCGAGATGCCGCGTGTTGCGCAGCAGCGCAATCTTGTTGACGTTGACCGACAGCGCGGTACGGCCGCCATGATGGAAAGCTTCGGGAGCAACAAGCGGATTCATCGCGAGCCGTGTAGAGAGGTTGGCGCATCGAGCAGGCGGCGCACTTCAAGCATGGCAGCCCGTGAGCGCAACTGCGACGAACCGAGATGATAGTGAAGGAGGCCTCGCAACTGCAGGCGCAGCGCCTGCAGTTGCAGACCGCAGGCCTGGCGCAGCGTGCTCATGTCATCGGCATCGAGCGCCATTTGCAGCGCCTGGCAGGTGGCGGCGTGCAGCCCGCCGTCGGCATTGCCGGCCGGCACCAGCCCCGCTTCGGCGCGCAGGGCATAGGCCAGGTTCGGTTGCAGGGCTTGCTGGGTCATCGTCATGCGGTCGAGCTCCGGAAGCACGCCGGTCTCTCGCAGCAGCAGCAGCTCGAAGGCGCGCAGCGGCGCCTCGTCACTTGCCTGGCGCAGCGCCTGCAGCGTATCGGCGTACGCATCGAAGAGGCGCGCATGGGCGTCCTGGCGCGGCAGCAGCTTCATCAGCAGTTCGTTCAGGTAGAAGCCCGAGAACAGCTGCGCAGGCGGCAGCGCCGCGCTGCTGCCCGGCGTGCCCGCATATTCGGCGCTGCGAAGGGTGAGGATGTCGCTCGCTTCGTCGGCCTTGGGCCGGCCCAGCAGCACCTGCACGCGCTGGAATGGCAGCAGCACCGCCCTCAGTTGTGAGTAGGGCCGCTTGGCACCCTTGGCCACCACCGCAACGCGCCCCTGCTCGCGCGTGAACAGGTCCAGGATCAGGCTCGTCTCGCTCCAGTCCCACTGGTGCAGCACGTAGGCCGGCTGCCCGCCGGACTTGCTCATTCGTAGCCGTAGGAGCGCAGGTGCGCCTCGTCGTCGGCCCAGCCCGACCGCACCTTGACCCAGATCTCGAGAAAGACCTTCGCCTCGAGCAGGCGCTCGAGCTCCTGGCGCGCCTCGCTGGCGATGCGCTTGAGCTGATGACCGCCCTCACCGATGATCATGCCCTTGTGCGCCTCCCGCTCCACGACGATGGTCGCCGCGATGCGGCGCAGGCCGCTCTGCTCTTCCTCGAACTTGTCGAGCACGACAGTCACGCTGTAGGGCAGCTCGTCGCCGGTCAGGCGGAACAGCTTCTCGCGGATCAACTCGGCGGCCAGAAAGCGCTCGCTGCGATCGGTCAGCGCGTCCGGTTCGTAGAGCCACGGCTGCTCGGGCAGGTAGGGCGCGACGATCTTGAACAGGCGCTCGACATCGTCGGTCTTGCGCGCCGAGATGGGCACGAATTCGGCGAACGGATGGCGCTCCTGCATGCTCTTGAGCCAGGGTAGCATCTCCTGGCGGCGCGTCACCGCATCGAGCTTGTTGGCCACCAGCACCGCAGGCTTGCCCGGCGGCAGCAGGGCCAGCACCTTCGCATCGTCGAGGTTGAAGCGCCCCGCTTCGACGACGAACAGCACCACGTCGACGTCGGCCAGCACGCCCTGCACGGTGCGATTGAGGCTGCGGTTCAGCGCGGTGCCGTGACGCGTCTGGAAGCCCGGCGTGTCGACGAAGACGAACTGCGACTCGCCCAGCGTGCGCACACCGGTGATGCGGTGCCGCGTGGTCTGCGCCTTGCGCGAGGTGATGCTGATCTTCTGGCCCACCAGCGCATTCAGCAAGGTTGACTTGCCGACGTTGGGCCGGCCGACGATGGCGATCAGGCCACAGCGCTGCGGCGGCTGGTCGGTTTGCGGAGCGGGATTGGCAGCGTCGTTCATGGTGCACTAGGACCGCAGCGGGCCGCCAGGCCGGTCGCTGGCCTTGAGCTTGGCGAGCAGGCGGCGCGCGGCTTCCTGCTCGGCAGCGCGCCGCGAGCGACCTTCGCCCTGCTCGGCCACGCCCAGGGCCGGCGCCGCGCACTCGACGTCGAAGGTCTGGGCATGGGCCTGGCCGCGGGTGGCGACGATGCGGTAGGTGGGCACCGGCAGCTTGCGCGCCTGCAGCCATTCCTGCAGCTCGGTCTTGGCGTCCTTGCTCCAGCTGTCGGCCTCGGTACCACTGATCAGTTCACCGAAGAGCTGACGCACGAGCTGAGCGGCTGGCTCGAACCCACCGTCCAGGTAGGTGGCGCCGATCACGGCCTCGACCGCGTCGGCCAGGATCGAAGGGCGCTGGGCGCCTCCGCCCCGCGCCTCGCCGTCGGACAGGCGCAGCACCTCGGGCAGGCCGAGCGTGAGCGCAGCGCGGTGCAGACTGTCCTCGCGCACCAGGTGCGCCCGCACACGGGTCAGGTCGCCTTCGTCGGAGCCGGCGAAGCGCTCGAACAGCAGGCTCGACACGGCGAGGTTGAGCACCGCGTCGCCGAGGAATTCAAGCCGTTCGTTGTGGTCGGCGCTGAAGCTGCGGTGCGTCAACGCCCGCTGCAGCAGGCGCGGGTCATTGAAGCGCCGCCCAAGGCGGGACTGCAATGCATCGAGTCGGCCGTCCATGATGAAGATGCCGTTCAGGCGACGAGCCTCACTTCGACTCGCCTTCGTACTTGATCAGCAGGTAGACCGGCTTGATCAGCTCGACTTCCTTCTGGTACGCGAAGCGGATGACCACCCGGTCGTTTTCCTTGGTGATGTCCAGGTCCTTGCCGCCGATCGACTCGATGGAGTACTCGATCTCCTTCTGCCGATCAAAGGCCGCGCGGATGGCCGCGACCGTGGGCGGCGCACTGGCAGCGATCTTGTTGACCGCCGTCTGGATGGCTTGGAACTCGAGCACCGTCGGCACCGTGCGCACGAGCACGTAGCCGACGAAACCGATCACCACCGCCCAGCTCAGCAGGCCGATCAACGTGACACCGCGCTGCGCGCGAAGACGGAGGGAATGGCCCAGGGTGTGCTTCATGTCGTGTGGGTGCCCGAGCGCGATGCTCAGTCGAAGCTGCCGATGCGCCCGAGGTTACCGAAATTCATCCACACGAGGAACGCCCTGCCCACAATGTTTTCGTCGGGCACGAAGCCCCAGTACCGCGAGTCCTCGGAGTTGTCGCGGTTGTCACCCATCACGAAGTAGTGCCCGGGCGGCACCTTGCAGACCACACCCTCGGCGCTGTAGCGGCACTGGTCACGAAACTTGACGAACGCCTCCTTCGGAATCAGCGGCGGACCGGCATCCGGGTTCACCAGGATGTTGTGCTTCACCGTCCCCAGCTGTTCGCTGAACATCGGCGCATAGCGGATGCTGTCGGCGTCGTAGTAGGGTTTGTCGGCCCGCGCCTCGGCCACGGGCTTGCCGTTGATCGAGAGCTTCTGGTTCAGGTAGGCCACCTCGTCGCCCGGCACGCCAACCACGCGCTTGATGTAGTCGATGCGCGGGTCCATGGGGTAACGGAAGACGATCACGTCACCCGCCTTCGGCTCGTGATTCGGGATGATCTTCTGATTCAACACCGGCAGGCGGATGCCGTAGTGAAACTTGTTCACCAGGATCAGGTCGCCGACCAGGAGCGTCGGAATCATCGAGCCCGATGGAATCTTGAAAGGCTCGAACAGGAACGAACGAAGCAGGAAGACGATCAGGATCACCGGAAAGAGACCGGCCGTCCAGTCGAGCCACCAGGGCTGCATCAACAGGCTCTGGCGAGCCTTCTCGATGTCGCCATCGACCTGCGTGATGCCCTTCCTGGCCAGCTCCGAGCGCCGCTGCGCGTCCTGCTCGACCAGGGCACGCGCGGCGGCGGCGCGCGCCGGGGCGAAGTGGAATCGCTCGGCCAGCCAGTAGCCCAGCGTCACCAGGCTCAGGATCAGCAACAGCAGCGAGAAGTTGCCGATCCAGTAGCCTGCGTACCAGCCGCCGAGGTAGACCGCAAGCGCGCCGAACAGCGCGACGGTGAGAGCACTCATGGTTCTGTCTTCTAGTCCTCGACTTGCAGGATGGCCAGGAAGGCTTCCTGCGGCACCTCGACCGTGCCGATCTGCTTCATGCGCTTCTTGCCGGCCTTCTGCTTCTCCAGCAGCTTGCGCTTTCGGGTGATGTCACCGCCGTAGCATTTTGCCAGCACGTTCTTGCGCAGCGCCTTGATGTTCTCGCGCGCGATGATGTTGGCGCCAATGGCGGCCTGGATCGCCACGTCATACATCTGGCGCGGGATCTGTTCGCGCATCTTCGCGGCCACCGCGCGGCCGCGGTACTGCGACTGGCTGCGGTGCACGATCATCGCGAGCGGGTCGACGCGATCGCCATTGATCATGATGTCGACCTTCACGACATCGGCAGCGCGGTACTCCTTGAACTCGTAGTCCATCGAGGCATAGCCTCGCGAGACGCTCTTGAGCTTGTCGAAGAAGTCCAGCACGATCTCGGCCAGCGGCAGCTCGTAGGTCAGCATGACCTGCTTGCCGTGGTAGGCCATGTTCATCTGCACGCCGCGCTTCTGGTTGGCCAACGTCATCACCGGCCCGACGCAGTCCTGCGGCATGTACAGGTGCACCGTGACGATGGGTTCGCGGATCTCGCGGATGCGCCCCAGGTCCGGCATCTTGCTCGGGTTCTCGACCTCGAGCACCGTGCCATCGTTGAGCTCGACCTCGTAGACCACACTGGGTGCGGTCGTCACCAGGTCCTGGTCGAACTCGCGTTCCAGGCGCTCCTGCACGATTTCCATGTGCAACAGACCGAGGAAGCCGCAACGGAATCCGAAGCCCAGTGCCTGGCTCACCTCGGGCTCGAAGCGCAGCGAGCTGTCGTTGAGCTGCAGCTTCTCCAGCGCATCGCGCAGCTGGTCGTATTCGCTGGCCTCGGTCGGATAGAGGCCGGCGAAGACCTGCGGCTGGATTTCCTTGAAGCCAGGCAGCGGCTCGGTGGCCGGGCCGGCGTTGTTCGGCAGCTTCTTCTCCAGCGTGACGGTGTCGCCCACCTTCGCGGCCTTCAGCTCCTTGATGCCAGCAATCAGGAAGCCGACCTCGCCGGCGCGCAGCTCGTCGCGCGGCTCTGACTTGGGCGTGAACACGCCGAGTTGTTCGAGTGGGTAGACCGCACTGGTGGCCATGAGCCGGATGCGATCGCCCTTCGCGAGGCGGCCGTCGACGACACGCACCAGCATCACGACGCCGACGTAGTTGTCGAACCAGCTGTCGATGATCATCGCGCGCGGCGGTCCGTCGGGCTGGCCGCGCGGCGCCGGCATGCGCGCGATCACCGCCTCGAGGATGTCGTCGATGCCTTCGCCCGTCTTGGCCGAGCAAGGGATCGCATGGCTGGCATCGATGCCGATCACGTCTTCGATCTCGGCCCTGGCACGCTCCGGATCGGCCTGCGGCAGATCCATCTTGTTGAGCACCGGCACCACCTCGACGTGCAGGTCGAGCGCGGTGTAGCAGTTGGCCACCGTCTGCGCCTCCACGCCCTGACTCGCATCGACAACCAGCAGCGCGCCTTCACAGGCCGACAGCGAGCGACTCACTTCGTACGAGAAGTCGACGTGGCCGGGCGTGTCGATCAGGTTGAGATTGAAGACGCGCCCGTCGCGGGCTGTGTACTGAAGCGCGGCGGTCTGCGCCTTGATCGTGATGCCACGCTCCCGCTCGATGTCCATCGAATCGAGCACCTGCGCCTCCATCTCGCGATCACTCAGGCCGCCGCAGCGCTGGATGATGCGGTCGGCTAGCGTGCTCTTGCCGTGGTCGATATGGGCAATGATGGAGAAGTTGCGGATGTGGTCCATGAGACAGAGAGGTCGCTGGCGCAGAGGAGGAAGCGGGGGAACCGCTTCGTGGCGCGAGCTGGTAGCGCCAAAGCGATGCGACGGCCCGTTGGGCGCTTGGAAGCTAAAAAAAAGGCACGTCCAAGAGGAGACGCGCCTTCCAACAAAAGGTTATGGCAACTGCTTGTTGGGCCTTCATTGTAGCCAAATCCATCCCGGTGGAAACCGCACCGTTGCTTGTTTTCCGGCCGTTGCGAGGTGCCAACAGACACCAATCATCCACAGCTTATCCACAATCATCGACCGACATCCAGGACGCTGGTAGGAACCCTGAGTTCGACCAGCTGATGGTGCTAAACAGCCCCTCTTGTCAGCCCATTCTAACCAGCCGGCGACACAATCACGGACCCGGCATTCGGAGGTGACCGTTCACCAACTTTTCAACCGGCAAGAACGGCAAATTGACTGATCCATGCCCACCGAAAGAGGTCTTCGTAGAGCCCGGTCGGATGCCGTATTGCGGAAAGACCCGCCAGATCAGTCGGATGAGTGGTCGCCATCAGAGCTTCAGCGACTCGGACGTATGACGAGGTAGTTGACCCACTCGCCGCGCCGCACCATCACGCTGACGGCACGCGACTTCTCCGCCTTGGCGGCAACCGTCATGAACTGCTTGACGTCCGCGATCTCGACGTTGTCCAGGATCAGCAGCACGTCTCCCTCACGCACGCCGGCACGTGCACCCGCACCGTCGGCCGCCTCGACGCGAACCCCACCGCGAATTTTGAGTTCGCGCCGCTGCGCCTCGGTCAGGTCACTGACGGTCAGGCCCAATGCCGTCTTGCCCGCCGCGGACGGCGCTGGCTCCGCCGTGGACGGCGAGCGGGCCGATGCCGAGTCGGCCTCGAACTCGGCCACCGTCACCGTCACGTCGCGATAGCTGCCGCGCCGGAACACCTGCAGCGTTGCCTTGCTGCCCGGCTTGATAGCACCCACGATACGCGGCAGGTCGACCGAGCCGTCGATCGTCTTGCCCTCGACCTTGGTGATGATGTCGCCGGCCTCGATGCCCGCTTTCTCGGCCGGCTGGCCGGATTCGACGCCTCGCACCAGCGCGCCGGCGGGCTTGCCCAGCCCGATGGCCTCGGCGACCTCCTTGGTCACCGGGGCAATCGACACGCCGATTCGACCACGGATGACGCGCCCGTTGACCCGCAGTTGATCGGCCACGCGCATCGCCTCATCGATCGGGATCGCGAATGCAATGCCCATGTAGCCGCCCGAGCGGCTGTAGATCTGCGAATTGATGCCGACCACCTCGCCGCGCATGTTGATCAGCGGCCCGCCCGAATTACCAGGATTGATCGCCACGTCGGTCTGGATGAACGGCAGGTACTCACCGGTCTCGCGCCCCTTGGCACTGACGATGCCGGCCGTCACGCTGTTGGCCAGGTTGAAGGGCGAACCGATCGCCATCACCCACTCGCCCACCTTCAGTCGCCCGACATCGCCAACCTTCACCGCCGGCAAGCCATTGGCCTCGATCTTGACCACGGCCACGTCGGTGCGCTTGTCCGCGCCGATGAGCTTGGCCTTGAACTCGCGCTTGTCGGTGAGCGTGACCAGCACTTCATCGGCGCCGTCCACAACATGCGCATTGGTCATCACGAAGCCGTCAGGGCTCAGGATGAAGCCCGAGCCGACGCCCCGCTGCTGTGGCTCGTCGTCGTTGTTGTTGCCACCTCGGGGTGCACCTCGCCCGCCCGGCAAGGGAATGCCGAAGCGGCGGAAGAACTCTTCGAGCCCGGGGTCAACGCCGCGTTCCTGGCCGGCATTGCCGCCACGCACGCGCTCCAGCGTGCGGATGTTGACGACGGATGGCCCCACGCGCTCCACCAACTCGGTGAAGTCAGGCAATTCCGCCTTGGCCTGCACGGGGCCGGCGAGCAGGCCCAGCACTCCGGCACTTGCAACGGCCGCCAGCACCAGTCGGCGCCCCCAGGAAACTGCGATGGTCAAGCTATCCCTCCAGCATCCGGACCATCCGGAAATTCTTCAAAGTCGAGCCAGGCCGCCGCTCACGGCTTGCGTTGCCACACCGACTCGAATTGCTGCACCGTGGCCATCGGCACGTCACCGACGATCGTGATCCACCAGTCGCCATTGCGGCTCATCAACGTATTGGTGGCGCCCAGCACCGTGCGCATCGGCTTGTTGCGCTGGGGATCGAAGCGTTCGACGAAAACCGAGACGTGCGTCAGGCCATCGGAAAAGACGGCCTGCAGCGCCGTATCGGCAGGCCCTCCCTCGGCGACCGGATCCAGCGGGCGCCTGACACAGCTCACCAACTGGAAGCCCGGGACACTGCGCGCAAGGCCCCAGCCCTCGGCCTCGAGCTGGGTGCGCACGGCCTGGGGCCGGACCACGCGGTAGCCCTCCAGCTTCTTCATCGGTCCGAGCACCGTGTCTGCCGCCAGCTTGCC
>NZ_JBGAGA010000061.1:0-38680 GCF_044226965.1 Aquabacterium sp.
GTCGAGATGCGCCCGGCCATCTGGTCCGGCGGCAGGCCGGTGTACTGCCAGGCCACCGCGATCACCGGGATGCGGATCTCCGGGAAGATGTCGGTGGGCATGCGCAGCGCCGCGAGCGGGCCGATGAGCAGCAGCAGCAGGGCCAGCACGACGAAGGTGTAGGGCTTCTTCAGCGCGACCCGGACGACACCGATCAGCATGCAGCTTCTCCGGCGGGCAGGCCGCAGACGGCGGCCTCGAGGTTGCCGCGCAGCCGGCTGAGCAGCAGCACCAGCTGCGTGCGCTCGGCCGTCGACAGGCCGGCCAGCGCGTCGGCCTGTGCGGCATCGGCCAGCTGCCAGATCCGCTCGAGCACCGGTTGCGCCTTGGGCCGCAGCACCAGGCAACGGGCGCGGCCGTCGTTCGGATGCGGGCGGCGCGCGATGTAGCCCTCGGCCTCCAGGCGCTGCAACACCCGGCCCAGTGTCATCGGGTCGGTGTCGCTGCACTCGGCCAGCCGCGCCTGCGAGGCCCCTTCGTAGCGCTGCACGTAGCACAGCGCCCGGCACTGCGCGTGCGTGAGGCCCAGTTCGACCGCGTGGCGCTCGAAGTTGCGCGCACTCAGGCGTGAGACATCGCGGATCAGGAAGCCGAGGCCGCGCAACGCTTCTTCGGTGTGCTGGGGGTCCATCGGCCCGGGTGCGGAATTGATATCAGGTGATTCTAATTCCGGATCTCGGCACGCTGCTCGGCATGCGCCTCGGCGCGCGCCGCGTGGAAATCGATGAAGGCGCTCAGCGCCTGCGAGCGGAATTCGCGCGCCAGTGCTTGCAGGTGCTCGGCGAACGCCGCGAAGCTCGGTTCGGTCTGCTGCAGCTTCAGCGATCGGTCGCGCAGCCGCCGCATGTCGCCCTCGTGGGCCAGGCGCTGCAGCTCGCGCAGGGCGGCCAGCGGCGGCACCGGCCAGGCTTCGGGGCCGCCAGGCCCATCGGGCATCGGCGCGGCCTGCGCCGCGGGCGTGGCTGCCTCGGCAGCCGCGGCGCCGGGGGCTGCGTCGGCCGCACCTGCCGCGACTTCGGCCTGCGGCAGCTCCAGCTCGAACCAGAAGCGGCTGCCGCTGCCGGGCAGGCTCTCGACCTGGATGTCCGAGCCCATCAGACGCACCAGCTGGCGGCTGATGGCCAGGCCCAGCCCGGCACCGCCCTGGCGGCGCGGGCTGTCGGCCATCTGCTCGAAGGGCTGGAACAGCCTGGCCAGCTGGGCCGAAGTCATGCCGATGCCGGTGTCCTCCACCTCGAACACCAGGCGCACCGGCTGGGTGGGCGAGGCCGCACTGCCCGCTGCCGCGGCGGCGCGGCGCACGCGCAGCGTGACGCGCCCGCTGTCGCAGAACTTCACCGCGTTGGCCACCAGGTTCAGCAGCACCTGGCGCAGCCGCAGGTCGTCCACGCGCACCGCGGCGGGCAGGCCTTCGCCGAGCTGCACCTCGAACTGCAGGCCCTTGCGCTCGGCCTTGACGGCCACGATGTCGGCCACGCTGTGCAGGTAGTCGGCCAGGCGCACCGGGGTGGGGTGCAGCTCGAGCCGGCCGGCGTCGATGCGCGACATGTCCAGCAGGTCGTTGATCAGGTTCAGCAGGTGCTGGCCGCTGTTCTGGATGATCTTCAGGCAGCGCTCCTGGCGCTCGTCGCCGGCGGCGTCGGCCAGCAGCAGGTCGGCGAAGCCGAGGATGCCGTTCAGCGGCGTGCGCAGCTCGTGGCTCATCTGCGCCAGGAAGTCGCTGCGCAGCCGGGCCAGGCGCTCGGCCTCGGCCAGCGCGGCTTCGCGCGCGGCCTCGGCCGCCTTGTGCGCGCTGATGTTGCGGGCCACGCCCACGGTGCCCAGCAGGGTGCCGTCCTCGTCGCTGACCGGTGCCTTGAAGATCTCCATCCACTGCGTGCCGTGCTCGGTCTCGATCGCCTGCTCCACCGTCTTGCGCTGGCCGGAGGCCATCACCTCGGCATCGTCGGCCAGCGAGGCCTGGGCCGCGGCGGGGGCGTCGAGTTCGGCATCGGTGCGGCCGAGGATCTGGTCGACCTCGCGTCGATGGGCCTCGGCGTGGGCGCGGTTGGTCACCAGGTAGCGGCTGCCGGTGTCCTTGAACCAGGCCCACATCGGCAGCATGTCGATCAGCGTGCGCAGGTAGCGCGCCTGCTGGCGCAGGGCGGCGGTGCGCTGGGCGACGCGCTGCTCGAGTTCGCTGTTGAGCGCGCGCACCGCGTTCTCCGATTGCTGCAGCTGCAGGTTCAGCCCCTGCAACTGCCGGTGCGCCTGGCGCGTGCGGTGCACGTGCAGCGCGGCACCCAACAGCAGCAGGCCCACGGCGGCCAGCAGGGTCCACAGCCAGCGCTGCTGGGCCTGCTGCCGCTCGCTCTGCCGCGTCAGTTCGTCGATCGCGCGCTGCTTGCTCTCGCTCTCGTAGCGCTGCGTCAGCTGCAGCATGCGCGAAGCGGATTTGTCGCGTGCGGCCTTGGCGGTCATCTCGCTGGCTTCGGTGCTCAGCTCGTAGGCGCGCTTGTGGTCGCCGGCGGCGGCGGCAATGGCCGCCAGGCGCGTGGCGCTGCCGCTCAGGTACACCGGGTGGCCCAGGCTCTTGGCCAGCCCGTAGGCACGCAGCGCGTCTTCGCGCGCGCGGGCCATGTCGCCCAGCGCCTGGTAGTTGGCGCTGCGCCCGTTCAGCGCGAACCATTGGCCGATGCGGTTCGGGTAACGCTCGAAGATGGTCTGCGACTCGTCCAGCGCGGCCAGCGCTTCCGCTCGCCGGCCCTGCGCCGCCAACACGTCGGCCAGGCCGTACAGGCCGAAGGCGATGGCGAAGGGCGCGCCGACCTCACGGTGGATCTTCAGCGCCTCGCGCGCCAGCTGCTCGGCCCGCTCGGTCTGACCGATCTTCAGCGCATGCCCGGCCATGCCGGCCACCGCGAAGGCCTCGACCATGCGGGTGGGCACGCGGCGCGCGTACTCGCGCACCTGGGCGTTGTTGTCGTAACTGCGCTGGTCGTCGGCGGTCTGGCCGAAGGCCATGGCCATCGCCTGGTGGGCATAGACCAGCGCCAGCGGATGCTGCGAGCGCCGCGCGATCTCCAAGGTCTGCAGCGCCACGGCCACGCACTCGTCCAGCTGCTCGAAGCGCCGGTACATCACCGCCAGCCGCAGCATCGCCTCGGCCAGCAGCTCGGGCCGGTCGACGCCTTCGAGGCTGACGACGCTGCGCTGGGTGGACTTCACCAGGTCGTCGAGGCGGCCGCGGTTGATGGCGTTCAGCGAGCCCGACAGGTCGGCCTCGGCCTGGCCGATGCGGTCGCCGTTGGCCTGGGCCAGCGCGAAGGCTTCTTCGATGTGCTGGGCCGCCATCTCGGTCAGGCCCATGTAGGTTTCGGCGCGGGCCAGCACGTTGAGCGCGCGCGCACGGTCTGCCGGCGTGGCATCGGGCGGCAGGGCCGTGCGCAGGCGCTGGGCCTCCGCCAGGGCGCGCGGCACGTCGTTCTCGGCCAGCAGGCGCACGCGGTCGGCCTCGCTGCGCCAGTCCTCGAGCAGGCCGGCCTGCGCGGCGGTGGCCAGCAGCAGCACGCAGGCTGCCGCCACGCACCGCGCCAGTCCGGTGGCCAGGCGGGTGGTCACAGCTGCATCACCAGCCGGGCGCCGAGCTGGCGATCGTTGAGCCAGCTGGACTGTGGCCGCGTCTGCACGCCAAAGTAAGCGTCCCGGCGCGTGCGCAGCAGGTTGCTGCCCTCCAGGGCCAGGCGCAGGCGCGGGTTGACCTGCCAGGCGGCCGAGGCATCGAGCCAGCCGTAGCCGTCGGTGTAGCTGGGCAGCACGCCCAGGCCGACCACGCTGGTGGCGCCGCTCAGGAAGCGGCTGCGCCAGTTCCACGCCAGCCGCGCCGACCAGGGCCCCAGTTCGTACAGCCCGATCACGTTGGCACTGCGGCGCGACAGGTTCTGCAGCGGCACGCGGGCGCCGAGCAGGCGGTCGTCGGTGCGGCTGTCGAGCCAGGTGAAGTTGGCCTGCAGCCCCAGGCCGCGCCAGGCGCCGGGCAGCTGGTCGAACTGGTGCTGGCCGCCCAGCTCCAGGCCCTGGATGCGGGCGGTGCCGCTGTTGCGCGGCCGGCTGACGAGGTAGCTTTCGCCGTCGTAGGTTTCGGTGGCGCTGAAGATCGCCGGGAAGCCGTCCACCAGCTTCAGGAAGGCGGTGGCGTGCACCGCGCTGGCCGAGCCGACATAGCGCTCGAGGGCCAGGTCGAGGTTCTTCGCGCGCACCGGCTGCAGCTCGGGGTTGCCGGCGGCGCCCTGGTTCAGCGACGGCGTGACCGGGTTGCGCAGCAGGGTCAGCGAAGGCGAGAGCTGGTCGAAGTTCGGCCGCGTCAGTGTCTTCGACAGGGCCAGCCGCGCCAGCAGGTCGGGCTGCAGGGTCCAGCGCAGGTTCAGGCTCGGCAGCCAGTCGGTGTCGCGGTGATCGATGGCCAGCGGCTCGATGCCGCCGCTGGCCGGCACCGAGCGCCAGCCGGAGACGGCGGTGCGGGTCGACACGGCGCGCAGGCCGAGCTGGCCGTCGACCGGGGCGGCGTCGAAGCGGGCCATCAGGTAGGCCGCGTCGCTGCGCTCGCGGATGGTCCAGAGCGTCAGCGGGCTGGCGCTGACGGGCACCGGTGCGGTGATGCCGAAGGCCTCGCGCAGGGCCTGTGCATCGCGCGCGTCGTCGAGCCGGCCGGTCAGGTAGCGGCCGATGCTCACGCTGCCGGGCAGGAAATCGTCGTAGGGGTTGGGCTGCACCAGCGCGGGCGTGGCGCCCATGCTCGGGCCGTTCAGCGAGACGTCGGCGAAGATCAGGCCGGGCGCGTTGCCGGCGGCGCGCCGCGCGCTGCGCAACCCAGCGCTCAGGCGCTGCCACCAGCCGCCGGCCGGCCGCCATTCGGTGTCCACGCGGGCGGCATCGAGCTGGCCATCGAACACCCGCGTGCGGTAGGCCAGGCCGGTGTAGCGCAGGTTGTTCGGGTCCAGCAGGTCGGTGCCGCCGATGGTGGTGGCCGGCACCGGGCCGCCCAGGTCCTGCGTGAAGCGGGCCACGCGGCCGCCGAAGAACGGGCCGCTGAAGTACAGGCTGTTGAAGCTGTGGGTGTGGCTCCAGTCGGCGCTCCAGCGCCAGGCGTCGCCGCGCCACTGCGCGTTCAGCGCGAACTGGCGGCTGCGGTCGACCGTGTCGCGCGCGAAGCTCAGCACCGAGACCGGCGCATCGAGCCAGGTGACGTGGCGCACGTCGCTCGTGCCGTCGAACAGCTGCACGCTCCCGGGCTCGGCGCGGGGACTGGACGAGACATTGATCTGCTGCGAGTCCTGCCGGGTGCGGAACTCGGCCGCGTGGGCTTCGGCGCGCAGCTCCCAGGCCTCGGTGGGCCGCCATTGCAGGATCAGCGAGGCGGCGCTGCGCCGGCGCACGCCGACGCTGCTGGTCTCGCTGGTCGAACTGGGGGCGCTGACGCTCTGGCCCGGCAGCAGGTCGGTGCGCAGCTGCGGCGTGCCGGTGGCTTTCTGGTCTTCGCGGAAGGCGCGGTCCTGCAGCGAGACGTTGGCCAGCCAGCCGAAGCGGCCGCCGCCGTCGAGCTGCAGGCGCCGGCTCAGCAGCACCGAGGCCTGGCCCTCGCTGCGGCCGACCAGGTCGCCATGCAGCGCCCGCAGCGAGAACACGGTGGCGCCGCCCGGGCCGAAGTCGAAGGGCAGCCGCGTGCGCAGGTCCACCAGCCCGCCGATGCCGCCCTCGATCTGCTCGGCCGAGGCGCTCTTGAATACGGTCAGCGCGGCGACCATTTCGGAGGGCAGGTCGGAGAAGTCCAGCACGCGGCCGCTGCCGGCGGTGAAGATCTCGCGGCCGTTCAGGGTGGCCTGCACCTGCGTGAGGCCGCGCACCGTGAGGCCGGCGCCTTCGCCGCGGTCGCGCGCGGCCTGCACGCCGGTCACGCGTTGCAGCGCCTCGCCGAGGTTGATGTCGGGCAGCTTGCCGATCTCGTCGGCCAGCACCGCGTCGCTGACCTCGTCGCGCTGGCGCTTCAGCGCCAGCCCGGCGCGCAGGCTCTCGCGCTGGCCGATGATCACCACGCTGCCGGCGCTCGGCTCGTCGGCCCAGGCCGGCAGCGCCGGTGCCAGCGCAGACAGCACCAGCAGGCGGCGGGTGGCGGCGCCCATCACGCCACCGGGGCCAGGTCGACCTCGAATGCGAACCGGTTGCCGCCGCCTTCGCGCGGCGCGACGCGCAGCTCGCCCCCCATCAGCCGCACCAGCTGGCGCGAGATGAACAGCCCGAGTCCGGTGCCCTGGCAGCGCTGCGCGCGGTCGCCGACCTGGGCATAGGGCTGGAACAGGCGCTCGCGCTGCGCATCGCTCAGGCCGACGCCGGTGTCCTCGACCTCGCAGGCCACGCGGGTGCGGCCGGCCGGGCCCAGGTGCAGGCGGACATGGCCGCTCTCGGTGAACTTCACCGCGTTGTCCATCAGGTTCAGCAGCACCTGGCGCAGGCGCTGCTCGTCGCCGAACAGGCGCTTCGGCAGGCCGGGGGCAATCTCCACCTGCAGCGCGAGGTCCGGCTTCTGCGCGGCCTTCAGGCGCGCGATCGCCTCCACCACCGCGACCAGCGTCTCCACCTCGAAGGGCCGGGGGTTCAGCTCGAGGCGGCCGGCCTCGGCCTTGGCCATGTCGAGGATGTCGTTGATCAGCGTCTGCAGGTGTTCGCCGCTGCGGTGGATCATCGAGATCTGGCGCCTCTGGCGGTCCGACAGCGTGTCATCTTCCAGCAGGATGCTCGCGAAGCCGAGGATGCCGTTGAGCGGCGTGCGCAGCTCGTGGCTGATGCCGGCCAGGAAGCCGTTGCGGCCCGGCGGGGCGGGCGCCGCGGTGGCGGCCGGCAGCGCCGGCGTGGACGCGTCGGCGCCGGCCGGCCGGGCACGGGCGCGGCCGAGGGCATGGCGGATCGCGCGGGCCAGCCCGGGCGCGTCGATCTCGCCCTTCACCAGGTAGTCCTGCGCGCCGGCTTCGAGCGCCTGCCGCTCGAGTTCGTCGCCGCCCAGGCCGCTGAGCACCAGCAGCGCAGGCTGCTGGCCCGGCCCGTGGGCCAGCAGGCGCTGCAGCGAGCGCAGGCCGCTGCTGTCCGGCAGCCCCAGGTCGAGCAGCACCACGTCCACCCCGGCGCGACCCAGCTGCCGTTCGCCGGCGGCCAGCGTGTCGGTCCAGGCCAGGTCGCAGTCCAGCCCTTGCGTGCCCAGCTCCGCCAGCATCTCGGCCAGCAGGCGCGCATCGCCCGGGTTGTCCTCGATCAGCAGCACACGCAGAGGCTCGCTCATGGCTCGCTCCTTGGGGTTTCAGACCGGCGGCGACGGCAGGCGCACCACCGTCAGCCAGAAGTTCTCGATCGCCCGCACGATGCGGAAGAACTGCTCCAGGTCCACCGGCTTGGTGACATAGCAGTTCGCGTTCAGGTTGTAGGCGCGCAGCACGTCTTCCTCGGCCTGCGAGGTGGTCAGCACCACCACCGGGATGATGCGCAGGCTGGCGTCGGTCTTGATGACCGAGAGCACCTCGCGCCCGTCCATGCGGGGCAGGTTCAGGTCCAGCAGGATCACGTCGGGCCGCGGCGCCTGTTCGTAGGGGGCGCGGCGGTACAGGAAGTCCAGCGCGGCGATGCCGTCTTCCACCACATGCAGGCGGTTCCAGATCCGGCCGTCCTTGAGCGCCTCGCGCGTCAGGCGCACGTCGCCGGGGTTGTCCTCGACCATCAGGATCTCGATGGCCCGCAGGTTGTCGCTTCCAGTCATCTCAGCCCTTCGCGGCGACGGTAACGCCTCGTAGCGACTGTACGACGCGTCGCTGGTCCTGAGGGCATGGACGGAGGACATGACCAAACAGAGATATTTTCTCACCGCAATTCTATTTTGCGATCAGATCTGATTCAACCGATATTAGTTCGGTCGGCCATGACTGGTTCCGACACCCGGTGTGCGCCGCGACCGCCACACACCGGGCACGAGGTGCGCGGTCGATTGGCTGCCCGGGTGGCGGAAGGAGAGATCTGATGAGCAGGGTGAACCATGCGGATCGTGCGCGGCGACCGATGACGGTGCGGCTGCAGCTGGGCCTGGCCTTCGGCGTGTTGCTGGTGCTGGTGGTGGCGGTCTCGCTGCTGAGCCTGACGGCGCTGCGGCAGTCGAACGAGGCCTTTGCCTTCTTCGTGCACGAGTCGCTGCAGCAGGAGCAACTGGCGATCGACGTGCGGGTCAAGGCCTTCCAGCGCGCGCTGGCGGTGCGCAACCTGGTGCTGCTGGACCAGGCCGGCGAGCGCACCACCGAGAGCCAGACGCTCGCCGCGCTGCACCAGCAGCTGGGCGATTCACTGGCCGAACTGGGCCGCCGGGTGCGCGCCGCCCGCGACACCACCCCGCGCGAGCTGGAACTGCTGGCCGCGCTGGAGAAGGTGGAGGGCGACTACGGCCCGGTGGCCCAGCGCATTGCCGCGCTGGCGCTGCGGGGCGAGCGCGAGGCCGCCATTGCGCTGATGAACAGCCAGTGCCGCCCCCTGCTCGAGGCGCTGCGCAAGGCCGCCGGCGAGCTGATCGACTACAGCCGCGAGCAGGCCCGCCAGGACGTGGCGGCCGCCGAGGCCGCCTATGCCCGCAACCGGTGGCTGCTGATCGGGGCCTGTGCGCTGGCCTGCGCCGCCGCGGTGCTGCTGGGCTGGCTGATCACCCGCCGCCTGGTGCGCGCGCTGGGCGCCGAGCCGGCCGAGCTGGGCGAGGCGGCGCAGCGCGTCGCCGCCGGCGACCTGCGACCGGTGCCCGGCGCCGAGTCGGCCGGCAGCGGCTCGGTGCTGGCGTCGATGGCGGCGATGCAGCACAACCTGGTCGGCTTGATCGGCCAGGTCCGCCACAGCGCCGAGTGCATCGCCACCGCGTCGACCCAGATCGCCAGCGGCAATGCCGATCTCTCGTCGCGCACCGAGCAGCAGGCCAGCGCGCTGCAGCAGACGGCGGCGTCGATGCAGCAGATGACCGACACCGTGCGCGCCAGCGCCGACCATGCGCGCCAGGCCAACCAGCTGGCCGGCGAGGCGGCCGCGGTGGCCGGGCGCGGCGGTGCGGTGGTGCAGGACGTGGTGCTGACGATGAAGCAGATCAGCGAAGCCAGCGCGCGCATTGCCGACATCATCGGCGTGATCGACGGCATTGCCTTCCAGACCAACATCCTGGCGCTGAATGCGGCGGTGGAGGCCGCGCGCGCGGGCGAGCAGGGCCGCGGCTTCGCGGTCGTGGCCGGGGAGGTGCGCACGCTGGCGCAGCGCAGCGCGCAGGCCGCGCGCGAGATCAAGACGCTGATCGGCGATTCGGTCGAGCGCGTGCAGGGCGGCAGCCAGCTGGTCGACCAGGCCGGGGAAACGATGGCCGAGATCGTGCGCCAGGTGGGCCGGGTGACGCAGCTGATCGGCGAGATCGACGCGGCCACCACCGAGCAGAGCGGCGGCATCGTGCAGGTGAACCAGGCGGTCGGCTCGCTCGAGCATGGCACGCAGCAGAACGCCGCGCTGGTGGAGGAGAGCGCCGCCGCTGCCGAGAGCCTGCGCCAGCAGGCCCAGGGCCTGACGCAGGTGATCGGCCAGTTCCGCCTGCAGGCGGTATGAGCCCGGCGGGCTACACCGCCGTCAGCGTGCCGCGGAACACGTAGCCCACCCGCGGCTCCACCTGCAGCGGCACGCTGGCCGGCGTGGCCCGTTCGATGCGCTGGCGCAGCCGGTAGATGGCCGCGTGCAGCAGGTTGTCGGCTTCCTGCCTGGGGTCGCGGCCCAGGCGCTCGCACAGCAGCGCGTGCGTGACGGTCGCGCCCTGGGCGGCCACGAAGCATTCGATCACCGCGAGGTTGTTGTCGCTGAGGTCGATGCGCGTGCCCTCGGGCGCGATCAGCTGGCGCGCCTTGCGGTCCAGCCGCCAGGCGCCGGCCTGCGCGCGGCCGGCCTCGATGCGGCGCTGCACCGCCTCGATCGCCAGCGTCACCTGCTCCATGCGCACCGGCTTCATCAGGTGCATGTCGGCGCCGGTGCGCATGACCGACTCGAACACGTCGGCATCCATGCGGCCGGAGACCACCACGATGCCGGCATTGCCGCGGCGACGGATCAGCCGGATCAGGTCGACCCCGTCGACACCGGGCAGCATCAGGTCGATGACGTAGAAGTCGAAGTCGAAGGCGCTGGGCGAGGTGAGGAACTCGTCGCTGTCGTGGAACACCGTGACCTCGACCCCGCGCTGCTGCAGGTGCTGCGCCAGGTAGGCGGCATGGTCGCGGTCGTCGTCGACGATCGCCAGCCGGGTTGGTAGGCTGCCCTCGCTCACGCTTCGATGCCTTGCGGAATGCACATGCGCACGATCGTACCGTGCGGGGTGTTGGCCTCGATGGTCACGCTGCCGCGGTGCATACGGGCCACCTGGTGCACGATGTACAGCCCCAGGCCGGCGCCGGTGCCGGGGCGCGTGTCGGGGCCGCGCGTGCCACGGTCGAACACCCGCGGCAGCAGTTCCGGCGCGATGCCGTGGCCCTGGTCGGCCACCTCGAAGCACAGCGTGGGCGGATCGTCGACATCGGTCAGGCGCAGCCGCACCGGCGTGCCGGGCGGCGAGTAGCGCAACGCGTTCACCACCAGGTTGCACAGCGCCAGGCGCATCAACATCGGCTGCAGCTGCGCGGTGCGCAGGCCGGTGGTCATGTCCACCGCAATGCGCGGTCGGTCCTCGGGGCCGATGTCGCCCAGCACCAGCCCGACCAGCATGTCCAGGTCGGCATCGGTGGCACTGCCGGGCTCGCCGCTGCTGAGCAGCAGCGCGGCGGCCAGCGCGTTGTTCAGCGTGCCGATCACCTGGGTCAGCACCTGCTGCGCATGGGCCATCGGCAGGCCGGCCGCCGCGGGCAGCGCGCCGCTGGAGCTGCCGATCGCGTCCAGCGCCGTCTGCAGCGCCGCGGCGGCGTTGTGCAGCGGCTGGCGCACCTCGTGCGCGAGCAGGCGCAGCAGCTGCTCGCGCTCGTCGAGCAGGCGGCGCAGCTTGTCGGACTCGCCTTCGGCGCGCTCCCGGATCGCGCGCTCGTGGGCCAGCTCGCGCCGGCGCTCGAGCTCGTTCTTCAGCACCTGCTCGGCCTGGTGGCGGCCGATCGCGTAGCGGATGGTGCGCGCCAGCGCGCCGGGCTCGAAGCGGCCCTTCACCAGGTAGTCCTGGGCCCCGGCCTGCAGCGCCTGGATCGCCACGTCCTCGTCGTTCAGCCCGCTCAGCACCACCAGCGGCGGCAGCCGCGGCACGCCGGTGCACAGGCGCTGCACGGTCTCCAGGCCCCGGCTTTCGGGCAGGCCGAGGTCGAGCAGAACCACGTCGATGCCACCGGCGCGCAGGCGCTCGATGCCTTCGGCCAGGCTGGCGGCGTGGCACAGCTGCGCCTGCAGGCCGTAGGCGGCCGCCTCCTGCAGCTGCAGCGCCAGCAGCCGTGCGTCGGGCGCGTTGTCTTCGATCAGCAGCAGCGTGGTCCGGGCTTCGCCGCTCATCGTCCCGCCTCGGCTGCGGACTCGGCCTCGGGCGCCGGCACGCGCGGCAGCGTGAACTTGAAGGTCGAGCCGCCGGCCGGCGCCGGTTCCACCCACAGCCGGCCGCCATGGCGCTCGACGATGCGCTTGCACAGTGCCAGGCCGATGCCGGTGCCGGGGTAGGCGCTGCGCGGATGCAGGCGCTGGAACATCACGAAGATGCGCTCAGCATAGTCGGGCGCAATGCCGATGCCGTTGTCCTGCACCTCGAAGCGCCAGTTCTCGCCATCGGCCTCGCAGCCGATGCGCACGCGCGGCGGCTGCGTGCCGCGGAACTTGATGGCGTTGGACAGCAGGTTCTGCACCAGTTGCACCAGCTGGCCTGCGTCGCCCATCACGCAGGGCAGCGCGCCGCATTCGATCTGCGCATGGCTCTCCTCGATGGCCAGCTGCAGGTTCGACAGGGCGGTCTTGACCACCTTCGCGGACTCCACCGGCACGGGCGGATGGCCCTTGGTGCCCACGCGCGAGTAGGCCAGCATGTCGTTGATCAGCGCCTGCATGCGCTTGGCGCCGTCCACCGCGTAGCCGATGAATTCGCGCCCGTCGTCGTCCAGCCGATCGGCATAGCGCCGTTCCACCAGCTGCAGGTAGCTGGCGATCATGCGCAGCGGCTCCTGCATGTCGTGCGAGGCCGCGTAGGCCAGCTGCTCGAGCTCGGCGTTCGAGCGCTGCAGCGCCGCCTGGGCGCGCTCGCGGGCCTGGATCTCCTGCTGCAGCAGCCGGTTCTGGGCCGCCAGCTGGCGCTGCAGCGCGGCCAGCGCGAGGTGGGTGCGCACCCGCGCCAGCAGCTCCGCGCTGTCCACCGGCTTGGTCACGTAGTCCACCGCGCCGGCCTCGAAGCCGCTGAGCTTGTTGCCCGTGTCCGCGCGGGCGCTCATGAACAGCACCGGCACGTCGCGCAGCGCTGGCTGGGTCTTCAGCCGGCGGCAGGTCTCGAAGCCGTCGATGCCGGGCATCATCACGTCCAGCAGCACCAGCGCCGGCCGCACCAGCAGCGCGCGCGCAAGGGCCTCGTCGCCGCCCTGGGCGACCACGACGCGGAAGCCGTGCTGCTCCAGGTGGCCGGCCACCAGTTCCAGGTTCGCCGGCACGTCATCGACGACCAGGATGGTCTCGTCGGCGGGCACGGCGGGTTCGGTCGGCACGATAGGCTTTCGGCAGCCGGCGCTGTGCGCCGGGCCATCAAGTGTGCCGCAGCCGGCGCCCGGTGTGGGTGACCTCTCTTCGCGCCGGGCGGGCCATGACCTTCGGCACCCCGGTGCATCTTCACGCCGCGAACGTGTCGCAGATCACAAGCCTGGCGGCGAAATCTGCCGAAGATGCAGTGGTGCGGCGCGTGCGCTCCAGCTTGCGGTGCCGCGTCGTTCGGGAGCTAGCCATGAGCCCTGTGTCGCTGATCCACCTGTCGCCCGAGCTGCTGCAGCGCCTGCCGCAGCAGCACACCCTGCCCGAGGCCGCGCCGGCCGGGCACGAGTACCGCTTTGCCACCGCGCTGGCGCTGGTGGCGATCTGCGCAGCGCTGGCCTTCGCGCTGCCCGTCTGATTCCTGTCGCTGCCGGCGCCTGCCGGCATGCCCGGGCGTTACGATCGGACCACTTCCGGTTCGAGCGCCCTGGCCCATGCACATCCTGCTAGTCGAAGACGATGCCCAACTGGCCGAATCGCTGGCCACGGCGATGCGGGCCCAAGGTTGGCGTGCCGATGTCAGCGCGCGCGGCGAGCCGGTGCCCGCCTCGCTGCGCCAGGATGCCTACGACGTGCTGGTGCTGGACATCGGCCTGCCCGGCATCGACGGCCTGGAAACCCTGCGCCGCGTGCGCGAGCAGGGCTCGTTCCTGCCGGTGCTGATGCTGACCGCGCGCGATGGCGTGGACGACCGCGTGCTGGGCCTCGAGCATGGCGCCGACGACTACCTGGCCAAGCCCTTCGCGCTGAGCGAGCTGCTGGCGCGGCTGCGGGCGCTGGTGCGCCGCCACGAGCTGCGCCGCAGCGAGACGCTGGTGCTGGCCGCGCTGCGCTACGACGCGGCCGCGCGCCGTGCCCACATCGGCGAGCAGCCGATCCACCTCTCGGCGCGTGAATGCATCGTGCTGCAGTACCTGATGCTCAAGACCGGCCAGGTCGTCTTGCGCGACCAGCTCGCGGCGCTGGTGCCGGGCTGGGACGCCGCCACCTCCGACAACGCGATCGAGCTGCTGATCTCGCGCCTGCGCGCCAAGATCGAACCCGGCGGCGTGCGGCTGCGCACCGTGCGCGGCCTGGGCTACCGGCTCGAACCGGCGCCAGCCGCCGCGGCATGAGCGCGCCGGGCCGCTCCCAAGCGCGCATCCCGGAGCACGGAGTGCGCAGGGCAGTCCAGTGAGCCAGGCCGGCCCGCGCGCGTCGCAGCCCAGCCTGCGCCGCGTGCTGCTGGTGTGGCTGCTGCTGCCGCTGATTGCGCTGATCCCGCTGACGGCCGCGCTGGTCTACGGCCTGGCCTTGCGCCCGGCGCTGGACGCGCTGGACCGTGCGCTGACCGACACCGCGGTGGCGCTGGCGCAGATCATCGACAGCCGTGGCGACCACATCAGCCTGCCCATCAGCGAGCAGACCGCGCGTGCGCTGCGGGCCGACCTGGTCGACGAGACGGTGTTCGCGGTGGGCGACCCGCAGGGCCGCCTGCTGGGCGGCCACGACACGCTGCTGGCCCTGGCGCCGCGCGTGGAGGTCGGCGAGTGGCATTTCTTCGAGGGCTGGCTCGAGGGCAAGCCGGTGCGCGTGGCGGCCTATGGCGCCGGCTGCGGCGAGGGCGGCGCGCAGGTCTGCACGATCATGGTGGCCGAAACGCTGGGCAAGCGCGGCGCGGCCGAGCGTGCGGCGCTGCTGGCGGCGCTGATCGGCGCGCTCTCGCTCGCGCTGCCGCTGGTGCTGCTGGCCATGCTGGCGGTGAACCGCACGCTGCGGCCCTTGAACAGCGCGGCGGCCGAGGTCGAAAGCCTGACGCCCAAGCGGCTGGAGCCGATCGACGCGCGCGGCGTGCCGCGCGAGGTGCTGGGCTTCGTGCACGCGCTGAACCGGCTGCTGGCGCGCCTGCGCGACGCGGCCGACGCGCAGCGCCATTTCGTGGCCGATGCCGCGCACCAGCTGCGCACGCCCCTGGCGGTGCTGCGGGTCGAGGCTGCGCAGCTGCTGGCGATGCCGCACCCGGAAGCGCTGCAGCCCGCGCTCGAGCGCCTGCATGCCGCGGCCGAACGTGGCGCGCGCCTGGCGCAGCAGCTGCTGGCGCTGGCGCGGGCCGAAGGTGCCGCACTGGACCCCACCCAGCGCCCGCAGCCGCTGGACCTGGCGCGGCTGGCCGCAGAGACCGCGGACCGCTGGCTGCCGCCGTCGCTGGAGGCCGGCCAGGACCTGGGCTTCGACCTGCAGCCGGCCTGGATCGAAGGCCATTCGCTGCTGCTGGGCGAGCTGCTGGGCAATCTGGTGCACAACGCGATCGAGCATGCCGGCCGCGGGGCGCGCATCACGATCCGCACGCGGCCGGTCGGCGATGCCGCCGAATTGAGCGTCGAGGACGACGGCCCCGGCCTGACGCCGGCCGAGCGCGAGGCGGTCTGGACGCGCTTCCGGCGCGGCCAGTCGGCCGAGGGCACCGGCAGCGGCCTTGGCCTGGCCATCGTGCGCGACATCGCCCGCCTGCACGGCGGCGAGGCAACGCTCGAGGCCGGCGAGGGCGGGCGCGGGCTGCTGGCCCGGGTGCGCTTTCCGGCGCTGGCTTCGGCGCCTACTTCCCGCCCGTGAGCTGTTCGGCCACCAGCGGCTCGGCGGCCGGCTTGTTGCCGCCCGAACGGCGCGCCTTCAGCACGAAGGCGATGATCTGCCAGGCGACGAACAGCACGATCAGCCCGATCAGCGTGCCGCTGATCGGCCGCGTGACGAAGGCATCGAAGTGGCCGCGGCTCAGCAGCATCGCGCGGCGGAAGTTCTCTTCCAGCATCGGGCCGAGGATGAAGCCCAGCATCAGCGGCGCGGCGTCCAGCCCCAGGCGCATGAACATGTAGCCGCCGAGGCCGAAGGCCGCGGTGATGAACACGTCGTCGAGGTTGTTGTTGACGCTGTAGGTGCCGATGCAGCAGAAGAACAGGATCGCCGGGAACAGCACGTTGTACGGGATCTTGAACACCGACAGCCAGTAGCGCACCAGCGGCACGTTGAGCACCAGCAGGAACACGTTGCCGACCCACATGCTGGCCACCAGGCCCCAGAACAGGTCGGGGTGGCCGGCGATCATGTTCGGACCCGGCTGGATGCCCTTGATGATGAAGGCGGCCATCATCAGCGCCATCACCGCGTTCTCGGGAATGCCGATGCTCATCAGCGGGATGAAGCTGGTGCGCGCGGCGGCCTCGTCGGCGGCGGCCTGGCCGGCCACGCCTTCGATCGCGCCGGTGCCGATCTCGTCCTTGTACTTGCTGAACTTCTTGTCCACGGCGTAGGCCGCGAACTGCGCGATGACCGGGCCGCCGCCGGGCAGGATGCCCAGGAAGGAGCCGATCGCGCTGCCGCGCAAGGCGCTCGGGATGATGCGCTTGAACTCGGGCCAGGTCGGCATCAGCTTGATCTTGCCGTTGAACGGCGAGCGCTCTTCCTTCTCGTCCAGGTTCTTGGTGATCTCGGCAATGCCGAAGCAGCCCAGTGCCACGCTGACCAGGCCCACGCCATCGGCCAGGAACGGCAGGTCGAAGGTGTAGCGCGGCATGCCGCTGTTCACGTCGGTGCCGATCTGGCCCAGCAGCACGCCCACCAGGCACATCGCCAGGCCATTGAGCAGGCTGCCGGTGGTGACGAAGCTCACGCACACGAAGCCCACCAGCATCAGCGCGCAGTAGTCGGCCGGGCCGAACAGGAAGGCCACTTCGCCGAGCTGCGGGGCCAGCCAGGCCAGCACGATGATGGCCACCGTGCCGCCGATGAAGCTGGAGACGCCGGCGGTGAACAGCGCGAGGCCGGTCTTGCCCTTCAGCGTCATCGCGTAGCCGTCGATGCAGGCGACGATCGAGCTGGCATGCGGGATCTTCATCGTGATCGCGCTGACGCTGTCGCCGTACTGGGCACCGTAGTAGATGCCGGCCAGCATGATCAGCGCGCCGCCGGTGGGGATGGAGTAGGTCAGCGGCAGCAGCAGGCTGATGGTGGCCAGCGGCCCCAGGCCGGGCAGCAGGCCCACCAGCGTGCCCACGGTGCAGCCGATGGCGCAGAACAACAGGTTCTGCAGCGTCAGGGCGTGTTCGAAGCCGAACGCGAGGTTGTGCAGGACGTCCATCGGTGGGTCAGTACAAGGGGAGGTTGAGGCCGAGCAGCTTCTGGAACGCAAAGGCCACCGCCACCAGGCCGGCGGCGATCTTCAGGCTCAGCTTCCAGGAGTGCGTGCTGCCCGCGTAGGCGGCGATGAACACCATCAGCACGATGCCGGCGATCATGTTCACGAAGTGCGAGACCAGCGCGAAGCCGGCCAGCGCCGACAGCAGCAGCGCGATGTTCTTGAACTGGAAGTGCATCGGCTCGGGCTTGACGAAGAACGAGCGGATGATCATCGACACCGCCACCACGAGCAGCAGGCTGCTGACCATCAGCGGGAACAGCCCGGGGCCGGCGCGGCTGAACTGGCCGATGGGATAGCCCAGCGCGCCGATGCCGAAGGCCAGTGCGATGGCCGCCAGGAACAGGCCGCGAGCGAGGTTTTGGTCCTTCATGGGGAGGTTTCCGGTGCTGAGGTGGGCGAAGATCGACGACCCTTCCGACGCGGAAAGGCCACGGTGGTCCACTCTAGGAATCCGGCCGATTTGCGCTACGTCGGTTTCCACGTAGGACAGCTTTCGGACGGATTCACGACAGCCAGGATGGATAACTTCTGATATGAGCGTATCGCCTGACCGAACGGATGTGCAGGCGCTGCCGCGCTGCTTCGTCGCGCTGATGGCGCCGCCCGCGGCGCAACTGCAGGCCGATGCCGGCCGGGCCGCCTGGCTGTGGCCGGCCGGCGTGCGGCCGCTGCTGGGCGCCGACCTGCACCTGACCCTGCACTTCATCGGCGATGTGGCGGCCGCGCGCCTGCCCGCGCTGCAGGCCGCGCTGGGCCGCGTGCGGCAGCCCCCCGTGCCGGTGACCCTGGATACGCCGATGCTCTGGCGCAGCGGCATCGCGGTGCTGGCGGGCGATGCCACGCCGGCGCTGCGCGCCTTGCACCAGGCGCTGGCCGCCGCACTGGCCGATGCCGGCTTCGCGCTCGAGACGCGGCCCTGGCGGCCGCACCTGACGCTGGCGCGGCGCGCCGGCGGTGCCGGCCTGCCGGCCGGGCCGCAGCCGCTGGCCTGGTGCGCCGAGGCCTTCACGCTGGCCTGCCGCGCCGAAGGCACGGCCCGGCGCTACCGCGAGCTGGCGCGCTGGCCGCTGGGCTGAGCGGAGCACGGGCCGCGATACACCGGCTGTGTTGTATCGTCCACGGATGCACAACGCATTGCATGAACTCGAGCAATTCCTCGATGCACTGGCGCGCGAGGCCCGCCCGGGCGACCGGTTGCCGACGATCCGGGCGCTGATGCGGCGCTTCGGCGTGTCGCAGGCGCCGGTGCAGCGCGCGTTCCAGGTGCTGAAGGACCGCGGCCAGATCGAATCGCAGGTGGGTCGTGGCACCTACTTCACCGGTGGCGCGTCCTCGCCGGTGGCCAACGGCACGTCCACCGCCGCCCTGCCGGCGTCCACGGCCGCGGCCGAGCCGGACGAGCCGGCCGCGCGCGGCGGACGCGCGACGGATGCGCGCGCCGTGCTGCTGCTGCGGCGCTCGATCAGCATCGCGCGCGGCCGGGTGCTGGTCGAAGGCCTGCACCGCCGCTTTGCCGCCGAGGGTCACCGCGTGCTGGAGGTGTCGTACACCGATGCAGGCCACGCGCTGACGGTGCTGAAGGCCCTGCCGCGCTTCGACGCCTGCGTCGTGCAGTCAACGTTCCGCACCATCCCGGTGGAACTGCTGGCCGCGCTGCGCGAGAAGTGCGCGGTGCTGGCAGTCGACGGTACCGCGCTGGTGGGCACCGATGTCGAGGCCGTCGGCACCGAATGGGGCGAGCCGCTGGCCGCCGCAGTCGAGCTGCTGTGGCAGCAGGGGCATCGGCACATCGCGTTCGCCTGCACCGCGCATCCGTTCCTGGCCACGCAGCTGGGTTGGCGCCGCTTCGAGTCCCTGCAGCGCGCCCAGCCGGACTTGGTGCTGGAGGCGCTGGCGCTGCCGCTGTTGCCCGACGATGCCTATGCCGAGGCGCTGGCCGCGCGGCTGGCGGCACGGCGCGACGCGGCCGAGGCCCCGCTGTTCAGCGCGCTGGTGGCCTGGGGCATCGAGGATGGCGAGCGCTTTCGCGCGCTGCTGGCCGATGTCGGCCTGGCGGCACCCGACCGCCTGAGCGTGGTGCTGCTGGGCCGCACCGACCTGGCCAACGAGCATGCCGGCTTCTTCACGATGGCCGGCTGCAGCGTCGAGCACCAGGTGGCCGCGCTGCACGAGGCCATCCAGGCGCGCTGGGCGCAGCCGCAGGCGCCGTACGGCGTGCGCCTGATCCCGCTGACGCAGCGGGCCGGCGCCTCGGTGGCCGCGCTCACGCCGGCGGTGGCGCCGGTCGAGCGCCGGGCACGCGGGCCACGGTCGCGTCGGTCAGCGTGACCGATTCGCCCAGGTAGGCCGCCGGTTCCAGCGCCTGCAGCAGCTCTTCGACCAGGCCGGGCTCGGCGAAGGCGGGATGTCGCAGCAGTGCCTGGCGGAACGGCAGCCGCGCCGACTGGGCCTGCTGGGCCACTTCGTACAGCAGGCGGTGCGCCCGGTGGCGGCCCATGCGCGGGGTGAGCCGCATCATCAATGCCTCGGTGTTGATCAGCCCGCCGCCGAGCGCCAGGTTGCGCGCCATCGCCGCCGCATCCACCTGCAGGCCGCGCGCCAGCCGGCACAGGCATCCCGCCAGCGAGGCGCCGAGCAGCGCGATCTCGGGCAGCAGCACGTCCGTCACGTTGGTGGCCGCGGCGTCGCCCTCATCGCTGCGCACCATCGCCTCCAGTGCGCCGGGCACGCGCAGGCGCAGCAGGCGCGCCAGGCTGGCCAGCAGCTGTGCGCTGGAGGGGTTGCGCTTCTGCGCCATCGTCGAGCTGCCGACCTTGCCGTGATGGAAGGCCTCGCTCACTTCGCCGATCTCGCTGCGCTGCAGGAACACCAGGTCCTGCGCGATCTTCTGCGCCGTACCGGCCAGCAGGCCCAGCGCCTGGACATAGTCGCAGGCGCGGTCGTAGGAGCCGCGCAGTGGCAGGCCGGCCGGCTGCAGCCCCAGCAGTTCGGCGACGCCGGCCTCGACCGCCGGCCCGCGCGGGCCCATCGCCGCGAAGGTGCCGATCGCACCGCCCATGCTGGCCGGGAAGGCCGCAGCCAGCCGTTGCTGCAGGCGCTGGCGGTCGCGGTCGAGTTCGTCGATCCAGCCGGCCAGCTTGTAGCCGAAGCTCATCGGCAGCGCATGCTGGCCATGCGTGCGGCCGGCCATCGGCGTGCTGCGGTGCCGGGTGGCCAGCGCGCCGATCGCCGTGATCGCGCCGTCCAGCTCGCGCAGCAGCAGGCGGTGGGTGGCGTGCATCTGCAGCGCGGCGGCGGTGTCGAAGATGTTCTGCGTCGTCGCGCCCCAGTGCAGGTAGCCGGCGGCCGGCTCGCCGCACAGCTGCTCGAAGCGGTGCAGCACCGGCACCAGCGGATGCTGTGCAAAGGCGATCGCCTCGGCCAGCTGCCGGGTGTCGAAGCGGCTGGCCTGGGCCTGGCCGGTGATGGTGGCCGCCGCCTCGGCCGGGATCAGCCCCTGTGCGGCCTGGGCCTGGGCCAGCGCGGCCTCCACGTCCAGCCATGACTGCAGCGTGGCCTCGTCGCTCCACAGCCGCTTGGCCTCGGCGCTGAACCAGTGGCCGGTGATGAAGGAATCGAACATGCCGATGGGCATCGCGCAGGCCTTTGAATGTACTCAATGTATTTATTGTACTTCCGCCGAGCCATGTTGTCGCGGCATAAATGTATTGACTTGGCGTATAACAATACAATACAGTGCATTCACCGGCCGGCCTGCGGCCGGCACGTCAAGGAGACAAGCATGGATTCGGTTTCTCGTCCGGCGCGCCGCGCCGGCCTGCTCGCGGCCGCACTGCTCGGCGCCGCCGGCGCAGTGCACGCCCAATCGAACGTCGGCATCTACGGCATCGTCGACCAGGGCATCACCAAGGCCAACAGCGGCACCACGCCCGGCGGACTGCTGCCCGGGCGGGCCGCGCCCGACGTGTGGACGGTGAAGGCCGGCAACACCTCGCGCCTGGGCTTCCGCGGCCAGGAAGACATGGGCGACGGCCTGTACGCGCGCTTCCAGATCGAGCACCGCTTCGCCGCCGACACCGGCACGCCGAGCAACGCGGTGTTCTGGCTCGGCCGATCGGTGGTGGCAGTGGGCAGCCGGCAGTGGGGCGAGGTCTACCTGGGGCGCGAGTACTCGCCCGCCTACTGGGTGGCGCTGAATGCCGACGCCACGCTGTGGAGCTACGTCGGCCAGCTCGGCTCGCCCTACACCTATGCCAACTACACCGCGGTGGCCAGCAGCATCGAGGCCTCGAACATCCGCTGGGCCAACAGCGTGGGCTACAAGACGCCCGAGCTTGCCGGCTTCAGCGCGGAACTGGCCGGCGCCTTCGGCGAGAACCAGCGCAGCAACAACCTGGCCGGCAACGTGCAGTACCGCAATGGCCCGGTCTGGGTCGGCGCGGCCTTCGACCGGCTCGATGCGCGCAACCACCTCGCGCTGCTGGCGGGCGGCTACGACTTCGGCGTGGTGTACCCGACGCTGATCTACTCCACCGCCAAGGGCGGCCTCAACGGCGACGCCCATGCGATTGCGCTGTCGCTGCGGGTGCCGCTGGGCCAGGCCAAGGCCTACGCCTCGTGGGGCCGGCTGTCGCCGGCGACGAACCTGGATGCGACGATGGTCAGCGCCGGCATCGAGTACCTGCTGAGCAGACGCACCTCGCTGTACACCAATGTCGGCTCGGCCAAGCGGGTGCAGGCCACCCGCACGACGGCCATCGATGTCGGCATCAAGCACACCTTCTGAACACGGCGGCGAGGAGATCGACATGCATCGCAGATCGTTCCATCGGCTGTCCCTCGGCGTGGCTGCGGCCGGGCTGGGCCGGCCGTCCTGGGCCCAGGCCGACCGGCCGCTGCCAATGGTGGTGGGCTACTCCGCCGGCGGTAGCGCCGACCTGATCGCCCGCGCCGTGGGCGCGGAGTTCGGCAAGCGCATCCAGCGGCAGGTCATCGTCGAGAACGCGGCCGGTGCCAGCGGCATGCTGGCCGTGCAGAAGGTGCTGGGCCAGCCCGCCGATGGCCACACGCTGTACCTGGGCGGCACCGACACGGTCGTGGTGCCGATGGTGAACCCGAAGTTCAAGGTCGACTGGGACCGGGATTTCGTGGCCATCGGCCGCCTGACCACGGTGCCGATGGTGTTCGCGGTGCCGGCCGGCTCGAAGTACGGCAACCTGGCCGAGCTGATCCGGCGCCTGCAGGCGGGCGGCGCCGAGAACTTCACCTACGCCACGCCGGGCATCGGCACGATGCAGCACCTGTACGGCGCGCTCATCAACAAGCAGGCCCGGGTGCAGATGCAGCACATCCCCTACCGCGGCGGCGCGCAGATCGCCAACGACCTGGTCGGCCAGCAGGTCGATGCCGCGATCCTGGTGCTGTCCACCGCGATGCCGTTCCTGAAGGAGGGCAGGATCAAGGCGCTGTCGGTGTCCGATACCGCGCGGGTGCCCGCCCTGCCGCAGGTGCGCCGCATCGGCGAGGAGGAGGGATTCGCCGGCCTCGCGCTGCCGCTGTGGCAGGGGCTGTTCGTGCGCAGCGGCACCCCGGCCGCGCTGGCCGCCGGCTACGAACGCGCGCTGATGGAGGCCCTGGCGCTGCCGGACCTGCGGGCCAAGCTGCTCGAGTCGGGCATCACCGTGGCGCCGATGAAGGGGGCAGAGCTGCGCGGCTTCGTCGCGGCGCAGGCGGCGGTGTACCGCGACATCGTGCAGTCCGCGAAGATCTCCACCGAGTAGCGCGGCGGCGCCGTCACCCCGCGGCCGCGACCAGCGCGCGCAGGCGCTCGCCGTCCAGCGTTTCCTCGGCCATCAGCGCGGCCACGCAGCGGTCCAGCGTGTCGCGGCGCTCGGCCAGCAGCGCCTGGGCGCGCTGCTGCGCCTGCTCCAGCAGGCCGCGCACCGCGGCGTCGATGCGCTGCGCGGTCTCCGGGCCGGTGGCCGCGGCGGCGGGCAGCGGGCCGCCTTCGGCCGGTGCCAGCCAGCGCGGCCGGGCCTCGCCCAGCGCCACCGGGCCGATGGCCTCGTCCATGCCGTAGCGCAGCACCATGTCGCGGGCGATGTCGGTGGCCTTGGCCAGGTCGTCGGCCGCGCCGGTGCTGGGGTCGCCGAAGACCAGCAGCTCGGCGGCGCGGCCGCCGAGGAGGACGCTCAGTTTGGCCATCAGCTCGGTGCGGCCGAGCAGGTGGCGGTCTTCGCTGGGCCGCTGCAGCGTGTAGCCCAGCGCGCCGATGCCGCGCGGCACGATCGACACCTTGTGCACCGGATCCTCCGGGCTCAGCGCCATCGCCACCAGGGCATGGCCGAGCTCGTGCGTGGCCACCAGCCGGCGTTCCACCGGGCTCAGCAGCAGGTGGCGCTTCTCGATGCCGGCGACGATGCGCTCGATGGCCTGCGTGAAGTCGGCCAGCGTCACCGCATCGGCCTTGCGGCGGGTGGCCACCAGCGCGGCCTCGTTCACCACGTTGGCCAGGTCGGCGCCGGCAAAGCCGACGGTGATGGCCGCCACCTGGTCGAGGTCGACGCCGGGTGCCAGCTTCACCTTGCGCGCATGCACCTGCAGGATCGCGACGCGGCCGGCGCGGTCGGGCTTGTCGACCAGCACATGGCGGTCGAAGCGGCCCGCGCGCAGCAGCGCCGGGTCCAGGATCTCGGGCCGGTTGGTGGCCGCCAGCAGCACCACGCCGGCGCGGGTGTCGAAGCCGTCGAGCTCGACCAGCAGCTGGTTCAGCGTCTGCTCGCGCTCGTCGTGGCCGCCGGACACCGGGAACACGCCGCGTGCCTTGCCCAGCGCGTCGAGCTCGTCGATGAAGATGATGGCCGGCGCCTGCGCGCGCGCCTGCTCGAACAGGTCGCGCACCCGCGCGGCACCGACGCCGACGAACATCTCGATGAATTCCGAGCCGCTGATCGAGAAGAAGGCCACGCCGGCCTCGCCGGCCACCGCGCGCGCCAGCAGCGTCTTGCCGGTGCCGGTGGGGCCGACCAGCAGCACGCCCTTGGGCACGCGTGCGCCGAGCCGCCCATGCTCGGCGGGGTTCTTCAGGAAGTCGACGATCTCCTGCAGCTCGGCCTTGGCCTCGTCGACCCCGGCCACGTCGGCGAAGCGCACGCCGGTGTTCTTCTCCATGTACACCTTGGCATGGCTGCGGCCGATGCCCAGCAGACCGCCGGCGCCGCCGCCCGCGCCCATGCGTTTGCCCATGTAGCTCCAGAACGCCACCAGCACCAGCACCGGCATCACCCAGCTCAGCAGCTCGCGCAGCCAGGGTGACGACGGCTCGCGCCGGAACGGCACGCCGAACTCGCCCAGGCGCTGCGCCAGCGCGGGTTCGACCAGCGTGGCGATGACGATCTGGTGGCCCTGGCCATCGGGCTCCTTCAGCCGGCCGATGGCCTGCTGATCGGTCAGCGTCACCTCGGCGATGCGGCCTTCCTTCAGCAGCTGCTCGAAGCCGCTGTAGGGCACGGTGTCGACCTGGCGCTCGGTGCTGCGCCAGCTCCAGACCAGCGCCATCAGCGCGATCGCGGTCAGCAGCGTGCCGAGGTTCCAGTGCTTCTTCAGGTCCATGGCGGGCGGTGGGCGAAAACGGCCGATTGGCGCATGCCCCGGCGCGGCGGCGCTTGATCTTCAGCAAGCCGGCACGCCCTGCGGCGCGTGCAGCGCCGGCGGCCGGCCGCCAGAATCGGGCCATGCAGGCGATGGTCTTGTCCCGGCTCGGCGAGCCGCTGCGGCTGGAGCAGCGGCCCGAGCCCGTGCCCGGCCCGGGCGAGCTGCGGCTGCGGGTGCTGGCCTGCGGCGTCTGCCGCACCGACCTGCACCTGGTGGACGGCGAGCTGCCGCAGGCCCGGCTGCCGGTGGTCCCGGGGCACCAGATCGTCGGCATCGTCGAGGCGCTGGGGCCGGGCGTGGACGCGCATTTCGCGGGTCAGCAGGTCGGCGTGCCCTGGCTCGGCGGCGCCTGCGGGCATTGCCGCTACTGCCGCGGGATGTTCGAGAACCTGTGCGACACGCCGGTGTTCACCGGCTGCAGCCGCGACGGTGGCTTCGCCACCCATGTGCTGGCGCGGGCCGACTTCTGCCTGCCGCTGGTGGGTCTGGCGCTGCCGCCGGAGCGCATCGCGCCGCTGCTGTGCGCCGGCCTGATCGGCTGGCGCAGCCTGCGGATGGCGACCGACGGCCTGGCGCTGGGCGCGCAGGACGAAGGCGCGCGCGACATCGGCTTCTACGGCTTTGGCGCCGCGGCGCACCTGGTGGCGCAGGTGGCGCTGCACGAGGGCCGGCGCCTGTGCGCCTTCACCCGGCCCGGCGACACGGCGGCGCAGGACTTCGCGCGCGGCCTGGGCGCGGCCTGGGCCGGCGGTAGCGACGAGCCGCCGCCCTGGCCGCTGGACGCCGCGCTGATCTTCGCGCCCAGCGGCGAGCTGGTGCCGCTGGCGCTGGCGGCGGTGCGCAAGGGCGGCCGCGTGGTGTGCGGCGGCATCCACATGAGCGACCTGCCGAGCTTTCCCTATCGCCTGATGTGGGAGGAGCGGCAGCTGCTGTCGGTGGCGAACCTGACGCGGCGCGACGGCCAAGCGTTCCTGGCCCACGCCGCACGCCACCCCCTGCAGGTGCACAGCCAGGCCTATGCGCTGGCCGATGCGAACCAGGCGCTGGCCGACCTGCGCGCCGGGCGGCTGAACGGCGCGGCCGTGCTGCTGCCGTGACCGGCCGGCCGGGCCCGCCCGGGGCGGGGCTGGAACGCGTCGGCGGCGCCTGCCGAGGGTCCTGCAGGGCGGGTACTGCGCAAATGTGCGCTTGGCAAGTGCGGCCGACGATGGCACGCTGCCGGGAGCATCTGCAGGAGGTGGTGGTGATCGCGTGGATGGCACTGTGAAGTCCAGGGGCCGCGGCCCGCAGGAAAACCGGCGCGGCCCGCGGCCGGCGCTTCGCGGCAGCGTGATGGCCGGCCTGCTGGTCACGGCCTTGCAGGGCCTGGCGGCGCCGCCGGCGGCCGATGCGGCGGCCGGGCAGTGGGCCTACCGCATCGAGCGCGGGGACACGCTGATCGGCATCGTCGCCCGCCAATGCGGACCCGGGCCGACTGGCGCCAGCTGCAGAAGCTCAACCGCGTGGCCGCGCCGGCTGGTGCCGGGGCAGAGCCTGCGCATTCCGCTGGCCTGGCTGCGGGTGCAGCCGGTGCGGGCCGAGGTGCTGCATGTGCAGGGTGACGTGCGGGTGCAGCGCGCCGGCGGCGCGCCCGAGGCGGTCGCGGCCGGCGCCACGCTGGGCACCGGCGACCTGCTGCTGGCCGGCCGCGACGCCGCGATGGCGCTGAAGTTCGCCGACGGCTCGCGCCTGCTGGTGCGGCCGGAGACCCAGGTGCGCTTCGAGCGCCTGGTGCAGATCGGCGCGGCCGGCGTGCCGGACACGCGGCTGAAGCTGGACAGCGGCAGCGTCGACTCGCGCGTGGTGCCGGGCGTCGTCGGCCGCCGCTACGACATCGGCACGCCCTCGGTGAACCTGGGCGTACGCGGCACCGAGTTCCGCACGCAGGTCGAGGCGCAGACCACCCGCGTCGAGGTCATCGAGGGCACGGTGGCCGCGGCGGGTGAAGCGCCCGGCGGCGCCGGCAGCCGCAGCGCGCGCGCGGCCACGCCGATCGGCGCCGGCTTCGGCACCGTCGCCGTGGCCGGGCAGGGGGTCGCCGCGCCGCAGCGCCTGCTCGACCCGCCGGACTTGGCCAGCACCGCGCAGCGGCTCGAGCGCGTGCCGCTGCGCCTGGCCTGGTCGCCGCTGCCCGGCGCCAGCGCCTACCGCGCGCAGGTGTTCCCGGCCGAGGGCAGCGATGCCGCCGACCGGCTGTTGCTGGACAGCCGCAGCGCCGAACCGCTGGCGCGCTGGGCCGACCTGCCCGACGGCCGCTACGAGCTGCGCGTGCGCGGCATCGACGCGCTGGGACTGGAAGGCCGCGACGCGCGCCGGGCCTTCGTGCTGAAGGCGCGGCCCGAGCCGCCGTTCACCCGCCAGCCGCGTGCCGATGCGCGCCTGTATGGCGAGCCGACCCCGCTGGCCTGGACCCAGGCGTCCAGGAAGCCGCCAGCTACCGCCTGCAGGTGGCCGAGAGCGCGGACTTCAGCGCGCCGCGCATCGACCAGCCCGGCCTGCGCGGCACCGAGCTAGTCGGTGCCGCTGCCACCGGGCCGGTACTTCTGGCGCCTGGCCAGCGTGCGGGCCGACGGCGATGCCGGGCCCTTCGGCGATGCGCAGGCCTTCACGGTCAGGCCGATCCCGCCGGCACCGCCGGTGCAGCCGCCGGCGGTGTCGTCCGAGGGCATCGTGCTGCGCTGGGCCGCGGCCGAGCCCGGCCAGCGCTACGAGCTGCAGCTGGCGCGCGATGCGGGCTTCACCGATCTCGTGCAGCAGCTGGCCAGCGACAAGCCCGAGGCCACGCTGGCGCTGCCGCCGCCTGGCCGCTACCACGTGCGGGTGCGGGCGATCGATGCCGACGGCTATGTCGGCCCCTGGGGCAGCGTGCAGCAGTTCGAGGTGCCGCGCCAGCTCTGGTGGCTGCTGCTGCCGGCGCTGCTGCTGGTGCTGGCGCTGTAGCGGGCCGCGGCCCGCAAGCGGATGCCGATGCCAACCCGCGCCCGTTGGCCGTCGAGCGGCGAGATGCCCGGCCTGGGCTGGGTGCCTCTGGCCACCGCATTGGCTGGGTTGCTGCTGGGCTGGCTGCTGGCCACCCAGCCGGCGCTGCGCCGCGGCGACGAGTGGCTCACCGACCTGCAGCTGCGCTGGGTGGCGTCGCCGGTGCCGGTGGACGAGGTGCTGGTGCTCGACATCGACGAAGCCTCGCTGCGCGCGCTGGCGCCGGTCTTTGGCGGCTGGCCGCTGCGACGCGATGCCTACGCGCTGGTGATCGACTACCTGCGCGAGGCCGGCGCCCGCGCGGTGGCGATCGACGTGGTGATGGCCGACGCGCGCGAAGGCGACGCCGCGCTCCAGCACGCGCTGCAGGCCGCCGGCGCGATGCCGGTGGTGCTGGCCGCGGCTTCGCCGCGCCAGGGCGGTGGCGCGCTGGCGGCGGCCGATGCGCCGCCGGCCGAGCCCGCTGCCGCCGAGGGGTCCGTCGCCGAGCCGTCAGCCGCCGCGCCGTCAGCCGCCGCGCCGCCGACCGACCGCGCACCGGCAGCGCACTGGCCTGCGCTGCTGCTGCCGGCCGAGCCGCTGCGGCCGGCGGTGCTCGGCATGGTCTCGATGCCGCTGGATGCCGATGGCCAGCTGCGCCGCATCGCGCTGATGCACGAGGCGGGGGCCAGCGCCTGCTGGCGCTGCCTTTGGCGATGCTGCAGGCGCTGCAGCGCCATGGGGCGGCCGTGCCGGATCTGCGTTATGACGGACGGGCCTTCACGCTCGGCCCGCAGCGCTGGCCGGTGGACGGGGCCGGGCGAGCGCGCCTGCCGCCGCTGCCCGTGGAAGCTCTGCCGCGCCTGCCGTTCCACGCCGTGGCCGCCGCCGCGCTGGGCCAGACGGCGCCGGCCGGTCTGCGCCAGCGCCTGCAGGGCAAGCGCGTGTTCATCGGCAGCAGCGCGGGCCTGGGCAACCGGGTGATGACGCCGGCCGGCCAGCTGTCGGGCGCCGAGTGGCTGGCCGGCGCGCAGGCCGCGCTGGCCGCGGGCCGGGTGATCGCGCCGGCGCCGCCCTGGGCGCCGGCCGCGCTGCTGCTGCCGGCGCTGCTGCCGGCGGCCTGGCTGTGGCGGCGCGGCCGACCGCAGCTGCCGCGCGACGCGCTGGCCGGTGCCGCCGCTGCCGCCGCGCTGCTGGCGCTGGGCGGGGCGGCGCTGGGCTTCGGGCAACTGCAGCTGCCGCTGCTGGCGCCGCTGCTCACGGTGGGCGTCGGCCTGCTGCTGGCGGTGGCGGCGCAGCAGCGCCACAGCCGCCTGGCCGCTGAACGCCTGCGTTACGAGCGCGCGGTGGCCGAGGCCGCGAACGCGGCGAAGAGCGAGTTCCTGGCCAGCATGAGCCACGAGTTGCGCACGCCGCTGAACGGCGTGATCGGCGCCTGCCAGCTGCTGCAGGACCATGCCGGCGACGAGCAGCGGCGCGAGGAACTGCTGGACATCATCCGCGCCAGTGGCAACCACCTGCTGGGCCTGATCGACGGCGTGCTGCACCTGGCCCGCATCGAGGCGGGCGTGCTCGAGCTGCAGCGTGAGGAATTCAACCTGGTCGATGCGATCGAGGCGGTGGTGGCCACCGCCGCAGCGCCGGCGCGCGGCAAGGGCCTGCAGGTGGCCTGTGTGCTGGACCCGACGCTGCCGGCCTGGCGCGTCGGCGATGTCACGCGGCTGCGCCAGATCCTGCTGAACCTGCTGGGCAATGCGGTGAAGTTCACGCTGCAGGGCGAGGTGGTGCTGCGCATCGAGCCCGGCCGGGATGCGGACGAGGTGCTGTTCCGGGTCGCCGACACCGGCATCGGCCTCGACGCCGAAGCCCAGCAGCGCATCTTCGAGCCCTTTGCGCAGGCCGACAGCGGCACCACGCGCCGCTTCGGCGGCAGCGGCCTGGGGCTGACGATCTGCCGCAAGCTGGTGCTGGCGATGGGCGGCAGCATCGAGCTGCAGAGCAGCCCGGGGCAGGGTGCCTGCTTCAGCGCGCGGCTGCCGCTTCCTAACGTTGAAAAAGCGCGTCCCGAGCCCGAGCCGCTGGGCTACCGGGTGGCCTTCGTCGAGCCGCACGAGGCCAGTGCCCAGGGCCTGGCCGCGCTGCTGCAGCGCATGGGCTGCCAGGCGCTGCGCTGCAGCACGCCGGAGGCGCTGCATGCCGCCTGCACCTGGCCCGATGCGCAGGGCCGTCCGGCCTGGCTGCTGGTGGCCACCGATGCGCCCGAGGCACTGGACCTGCTGGAGGCGGCGGTCGACTGGGTCGACCCGGCCCGCGTGATCGGCATGACCCGGCTGGCCTGGTATGCCGCCGAGTCGGCGCGCGACCGGGTGCGCTTGCCGCGCAGCGTGATCAAGCCGGTGCTGCGCTCGGCGCTGGTCAGCCGCTTCGGCGTGGTGGCGGCCGGCGAGCCGGGCGCCGCACCGGCGTCGAACCCGGCCGCGGGCGCGCGCCGCGCCGGCCGGGTGCTGATCGTCGAGGACGATCCGGTGAACCAGACCATCGTCGGCGCGATGCTGGCCCAGGCCGGCTTCCACACCGAGGTGGCGGCCGATGGGACGCAGGCGCTGCAGCGCTGCACCGACCAGAGCTTCGACGTGCTGCTGATGGACTGGCAGATGCCGGACATGGACGGCATCGAGGTGACGCGCCGGCTGCGCGCCGGCGCGGCGGGCGAGCGCGGGCGCACCGTGCCGGTGGTGGCGCTGACCGCCAATGCCTTCGCCGAAGACCGCGCGGCCTGCCTGGCGGCCGGGATGAACGATTTCCTGAGCAAGCCGGTGGTGGCCGAGGACCTGGTCGCGGTGGTCAGCCGCTGGTCGGCGCGCACGCGTGCCGGCGGCTAGTCAGCCGATTCCCAGCGCTTCGCGCAGGGCCCGGCCGCTGCAGGGCTGGCGGCGTTCGGGCCAGGCCTTGACCAGCGCGCTGATGCGCTCGTTCAGGGGCGCCGCGCGGCCCAGGCTGCGGGCCAGCCGGATCACCTCGCCCTGCAACGCGTCGATCTCGGTCGGGCGACCGAGCGCCAGGTCGTCGGCCATGCTGGAGCGCGCCTGCGCATCGATGCGCAGCGAGCCCGAGGCCACCAGCCGGAACAGCGGCGTGGGCAGACGCATCACCCGCGGGACCCAGGCCGGCGGCAGCGGCGACATCTTCGCCGGCACGATGCCCGCGGCGGCCAGCAGCGCCAGCGTTTCCTCGATCAAGGCCGCGGTGCACAGGCGCAGGTCGGCATCGAGCAGCTGCGCGCGCAGCGGCAGGCCCGACAACGCATTGACCGCGTTGTTCAGGTTCAGAAGCAGCTTGCCCCACTGCACGCTGCGCAGGTCGGCATGCAGCGCCAGCGGCAGGCCGGCACGATCGAACGCCGCCTGCCATGCCCGGAGCGCCGGATGGTCCTGTGCTGCCAGCAGGCCGCTGGTGCCGCGGTGGAAGCGGCCCGGGCCGACTTCGGCGATGTTGTAGGGCACCATGCCGGCGATCCACTGCAGCGCCGGCGCGGCGGCCTGCGCGCTGGGGACGTTGGACAGGCCGTTCTGCATCGAGACCACCGGCGTGCCGGCCGGCAGGGCGGCGGCGAGTTGCCGCGCGGCGTCGGCCGTGCCGCCGCTTTTCACGCACAGCAGCACCAGCGCGGGCGCCAGGCGCGGCGGCGGCACCTCGTGCAGCGACAGCTGCGTCGGTGGCAACGGCGCGTGGCCGCCATCGCGGTCGGTCAGCGTCAGGCCGTGTTCACGCAAGGCCTGCAGCACGCGCGGCCGGCCGACGAAGTGCACCGGCACGCCGGCCGCCGCCAGGCGCCCGCCCAACCAGCAGCCGATGCTGCCGGCGCCCATCACCAGCACCGCGCCGAGTGCGGGTGGGGCTGACGCCGGCGCACTCAATGCGCGATCGGCGCGGCCAGGTCGCGCAGGTGCGTCGGGCCGACGCGGCGTTCGATCTCGGCCAGCAGCGCGCGGCCCCAGCCGGCGGCGAACAGCCCTTCGGCGGTGACGAACATCGGGCCGACCAGCAGCCCGACCAGGTCGTCGACGAAGGCCGGCTTGCGGCCTTCGTAGTAGTGGCCGATGAACTGGATGATCCAGCCGACGACGAAGGTGCCGACGCCCCAGGCCAGCCAGGCCGCCATCGAGCCCGCGGCCAGCGGATGCGCCAGCAGCATCAGCACCGCGTTGGCCGCGCTGGTGGCCAGGCCCAGCACCAGGTTGCCGCGGGTGAGGTACCAGGCGGTGGCCAGCGCCCAGACGATCCAGGCCAGGCTCACGCCGAACAGGCTGGCCCGCGCCAGCAGCACGCCGACGGCCAGCACGATCAGCGGAATGCCAACGAAGTGGGTGGCGATGTTGCGGCGGTCTCGGTGGTAGGTGGCGTACTGCACCATCAGGTCGGTGGCGTTGCGCATCGGTGTCTCCTTTGAATCCGTCCTTGCCTGCGGATCGACGAATGCTAGTGGAGCCGCGGCTTGAGCGACTGTCAAAATCTGGACGATCCGACGCCCGCAGCCGATGAAGCCCACCCGCCCCGCACCCGCCTCGCTGCGCGGCCTGCTGGCCAGCGAGCCCTGGTTCGGCAGTTGCCCCGCCGCGCTGCAGCAGGCGCTGGTCGAACGGGGGCGGCTGCAGCCGCTGGCCGATGGCGAGCCGCTGTTCGCGCGCGGGGAGGCGGCCGCGGGCCTGTGCTGCGTGGTGGCCGGCGCCTTGCGCGTCGGCTCGATCGATGCCGAGGGCGATGCCGCGCTGCTGGCCTTCATCGAGCCCTACCAATGGTTTGGCGAGATCTCGATGATCGATGGCCTGCCGCGCACGCACGATGCCTGCGCCGAAGGCGAGACCGAGCTGCTGCTGGTGCCCGAGGCCGCGCTGCGGGCCTGGCTGGACGCGCATCCGCTGCACTGGCGCGACCTGGCCCGGCTGGCCTGCGGCAAGCTGCGCCAGGCCTTCGAGGTGCTGGAGGACATCCAGCGCCTGCCGCTGGAGCAGCGCCTGATCAAGATGCTGCGCCGCCAGGCGCGCGGCTATGGCAGCCGGCCGCCGCGGCGCACGCTGCGGCTGCCGCAGGAGCAGCTGGCGCTGATGATGGGTGTCAGCCGGCAGAGCGTGAACAAGGCGCTGCGGACACTGGAAACGCAGGGTGTGCTGGCCTTGCGCTACGGGGGCATCGACCTGCTGGACCCCCACCTAGAATGGGACCGATGAGCATCAAGAGCGACAAGTGGATTCGCCGCATGGCCGAATCGCACGGGATGATCGAGCCCTTCGAGCCCGGCCAGGTGCGCCAGTCGGCCGACGGGCACAAGATCGTCAGCTACGGCACCTCGAGCTACGGCTACGACATCCGCTGCGCGCCCGAGTTCAAGGTGTTCACCAACATCCACTCGACGGTGGTCGACCCGAAGAACTTCGACGAGAAGAGCTTCGTCGACATCGAGGCCGATGTCTGCATCATCCCGCCCAACAGCTTCGCGCTGGCGCGCACGGTCGAATACTTCCGCATCCCGCGCAACGTGCTGACCATCTGCCTGGGCAAGAGCACCTATGCCCGCTGCGGCATCATCGTCAACGTCACGCCCTTCGAGCCCGAGTGGGAAGGCTACGTGACGCTGGAGTTCAGCAACACCACGCCGCTGCCGGCCAAGATCTACGCCGGCGAAGGCTGCGCGCAGGTGCTGTTCTTCGAGAGCGACGAGGTCTGCGAGACCAGCTACAAGGACCGCGGCGGCAAATACCAGGGGCAGCGGGGGGTTACGCTGCCCAAGACCTGATTCGCCAGGGCCAGTGCGGCGTCACGCTGCCGAAGACCTGAACTGGGTGCCCCGCGCGCCGCTTCTCGGCCGATGGCCGGGGGGTGCCCAAGCGGATCATGCGCAGCAAGCCCCGATGGGAGTGCGCTGCGATGATCCCGATCCCCGACGCCACCGAACTCGACAAGCTGCCGCGCGAATTCTTCGGCGGCGGCCGCATCCTGCCGGCGCTGGTGCCGGCCTGCTGCGTCGACATGGGCCTGCTCGCCACCTTCCAGGACCGCATGCGCGCGGCCGGTGAGACCGTGCTGGTGCAGCGCATGCGCTACGACCGTCGCTATGCGCTCGAACGCATTGCGCTCGGCCATGCGATGGCCGATGCGCTGCTGCGCCGCGTGGCGGTGATGCTGTTCGAGGTCTACCAGGGCGGCCCCGGCCGCTGACCCAGGCTCAGTGCCGGCTGGCGCTCGAGAGCCAGTCGCAGCGCAGCCGGCCCTGGCGGTGCAGGCGCGCGCGCAGCCGCACGTACAGCGAGGGCGCGAAGTACAGCAGCACGCAGCTCATCACGCCGTACTCCGGCGCCAGCAGCACCGCGGCCGGCACGCCCATCCAGCCCAGCACCCAGCAGGTGAGCATCGCATCCCAGAGCTGATACTCGACGCTGCGTTCGCGGTGGTGGGTTTGGTGCCAGCGTTTCACGGTGGCCAGTTGCTGCAGGGTCATGGCGGCCTCGAAGAGTGGAATTCGGATCGGGACTTGTACCGATATTAGGCTGCTTGTCAGGATCGTGTCAGCAAAATCAAAGGGATAAATCGCGGCCAATCGACCGCGTTGAGGAAGGAGACAGACATGAGCCAGGCTTCGCGGGCGCACGAGCGCATGGGCGCCTTGCGCAACGCCGACAAGGGCAAGGTGGTGACGGCCGACGAGGCGGTGCAGCTGCTGGCCGACGGCGACATGCTGGCCACCGGCGGCTTCGTCGGCATCGGCTTTCCGGAAAACCTGGCGGTGGCGCTGGAGCGTCGCTTCCTGTCGACCGGCGCGCCGCGCCAGTTGGGCCTGGTCTACGCCGCGGGGCAGGGCGACGGCCAGCAGCGCGGGCTGAACCACCTGGGCCATGCCGGCCTGGTGGGCAAGGTGATCGGCGGGCACTGGGGCCTGGTGCCGGCGCTGCAGAAGCTGGCGGTCGGCGGCGAGATCGAGGCATGGAACCTGCCGCAGGGCGTGATCTCGCACCTGTTCCGCGACATCGCCGCCGGCAAGCCAGGGCACCTGTCGAAGGTGGGCCTGGGCACCTTCGTCGACCCGCGCCACGGCGGCGGGCGCATCAACGAACGCAGCACCGACGAGCGCGTGAAGCTGATGCCGATCGACGGCGAGGACTACCTGTTCTACAAGGCCTTCCCGATCGACGTGGCCTTCATACGCGGCACCACCGCGGACACCGACGGCAACGTGACGATGGAGCGCGAGGCGCTGACGCTGGAGGCGCTGGCCATCGCGATGGCGGCGCGCAATTCCGGCGGCATCGTCATCGTGCAGGTCGAGCGGCTGGCGGCGGCGCATTCGCTGTCGCCGCGGCAGGTGAAGATTCCCGGCGTGCTGGTCGACTGCGTGGTGGTGGCCGAGCGGCCCGAGTACCACCAGCAGACCTTTGCCGAACCGTACAGCGCGGCCTTCGCCGGCGAGCTGCGCGTGCCGGCGGGCCACGTGGCGATCATGCCGATGGGCGAGCGCAAGATCATCGCGCGTCGCGCCGCGCTGGAATTGAAGCCCAACAGCGTGGTGAACCTGGGCATCGGCATGCCCGAGGGCGTGGCCGCGGTGGCGGCCGAGGAGCGGGTGATCGACCTGATCACCTTGACCGCCGAGCCCGGCGTGATCGGCGGCATCCCGGCCGGCGGGCTGAACTTCGGCGCCGCGGTGAACACCCAGGCCATCATCGACCAGCCCTACCAGTTCGACTTCTACGACGGTGGCGGGCTGGACATCGCCTTCCTCGGCCTGGCGCAGGCCGATGCGCAGGGCAACCTGAACGTCAGCAAGTTCGGCCCGCGGCTGGCCGGGGCTGGCGGCTTCATCAACATCAGCCAGAACGCCAAGCGGGTGGTCTTCGTCGGCAGCTTCCTGGCCAACGGCGCGCCGAAGTTCGTGCGCGAGGTCGAGCACCGCACCTTCTCGGGCCGCGAGGCCTGGGCACGCGGGCAACCGGTGCTGTACGTGACCGAGCGTTGCGTGTTCCGGCTGCATGCGCAGGGGTTGGAACTGGTCGAGATCGCGCCCGGCGTCGACCTGCAGCGCGACATCCTGGCGCTGATGGACTTCGCGCCGATCATCGAGCGGCCGCCGGCGCTGATGGACACGGCGATCTTCGGCGACGAGGCGATGGGCCTGCGCGCGCGGCTGCTGCTGGTGCCGCTGGCCGAGCGCTTCCACTACGACGCGGCGCAGAACACCATGTTCATCAACTTCGAGCGCCTGGCGCTGCGCACGCCGGACGACGTGGAAGCGGTGCGCCACGAGGTCGAGCGCCACCTCGAGCCGCTGGGCCGCAAGGTCAACGCGGTGGTCAACTACGACCACTTCGTGCTCGATGCCGAGGTCGAGGACCTGTGGGCCGCCACCGTGCGCAGCCTGGTCGACCGCTACTACCTCGACGTGGTGCGCTACAGCACCTCGGGCTTCCTGCGCGCCAAGCTGGGGCCGGCGCTGGCAGCGCGCGGCGTGGCGCCGCACATCTTCGAGAGTTCGGGCGCGGCACAGGCCCGGCTGCGCGCGCGTGGCGGCGGCCCGGGCTGATCAGCAGTGGCCGCTCACGATAAGCGCTATCAGTATTCCCAGAAGATGCGCTGCAGTTCCTGGGTGTCGCTGGTCTTGGTCAGCGCCACCGCGGCCAGGATCTTGGCCTTCTGCGGGTTCAGGTCGTGGGCCACGACCCAGTCGTACTTGTCGTCGGGCTGCTCGGAATTGCGCAGCACGAAGCCGTCGCCCACGCGCGAGGAGCGGATCACCACCATGCCGGCGCTGCGCAGGCCGCGCAGTGCGTCCACCGCATAGCCGGCCACCGAGCCATTGCCGGTGCCGGCATGGATCACGGCCTTGGCGCCGGCGCGCTGCGGCGCTTCGTACATCTGCAGCGCCATGTTGCCGGCGCCATAGATGATCTGCACTTCGGGCAGCGCGTCGATCTTGTCGATGTTGAACTCGCTGTTCGCGGTGTGGCGCTTGGCCGGCAGGCGGAACCAGTAGCTGCGGCCTTCCACCACCATGCCCAGCGGGCCCCACTGGCTGAAGAACGCGTTGGTCTTGATGTTCACGCGCTTGGTCACGTCGCGGCCGCTGTGGATCTCGTCGTTCATCGCCACCAGCACGCCCTTGCCGCGCGCATCGCGGCTGCCGGCCACCACCACCGCGTCGTAGAGGTTCAGCATGCCGTCGGCGGACATCGCGGTGCCCGGGCGCATCGAGCCGACCACCACGATGGGCTTGTCGGTGTTGACCACCAGGTTCAGGAAGTAGGCGGTCTCTTCCAGCGTGTCGGTGCCGTGGGTGATGACGATGCCATCGACCTCGGGATCCTTCGCCAGGGCCGAGACGCGCTTGCCCAGCGTGAGCAGTTTGTCGTTGGTGAAGCTCTCGCTGGCGATCTGGAACACCTGCTCGCCCTTGACCACCGCCACGTCGGAGAGCTCGGGCACGCCGGCGATCAGCTTGTCCACCGGCACCTTGGCGGCCTGGTAGGTGGCACTGTTGGCGGCCGAGGCGCCGGCGCCGGCAATCGTGCCGCCAGTGGCCAGCACGGTGATGCGCGGCCTGGCCGCTGCCGTCGGGGTCTGGGCGAGCGTGAGGCTCGCGGTGGTCAACAGGGCAAGGGCGGCAATACCGCGGGCCAGCCAGGGTCGCAACAGGCTCATCAGGGTCTTTCGGGGGTCGATGGGGCCACACACAAGGCAGGTTCCATGCCATCTGCCGCCGGCCCGTGCGGCCCAGGGCAAGGGCCGTTGGCGTGGGCGGATGTCCACACAGGCGGTACGTCGCGCAGGGCGGAAACCCGCACCCTTCGGCGTGGCGTCAAACACACGCCCTGGGAAGGGCTTTCTTTTTACCGTTTTGCCTGTCTTGACAGGCGAGCACACTGCGCCGCGGTGGTCCCGTGCGCAAGACCCGGGGCCCGGTACCCAGAACACAAGGCGAGTTCCCCCCATGCCCAAGTACCACTTCATCACCGGGCTGCCGCGCTCGGGGTCGACACTCCTGGCCGCGATCCTGCGCCAGAACCCGCGCTTCCATGCGGGCATGACCAGCCCGGTGGGCGCGCTGTTCGGATCGATGCTGCAGCAGTTCGCGGCCGGTTCGGAGTTCGGCCCCGTCGTCACGCGCGAGCAGCGCCGCCGGCTGATGCGCGGGCTGTTCGAGTCCTATTACGCGGACCAGGCGGACAAGGCGGTGGTGTTCGACACCAACCGCGCCTGGGCGGCCCGGATGCCGGCGTTGATGGACCAGTTTCCCGAGGCCAGGCTGATCGCCTGCGTGCGCAACGTGGCCTGGGTGATGGACAGCCTGGAGCGCCGCTACCGCGCCAACCCCTACGAGCTGACGCGGCTGTTCAACGACGACAACGAACGCAGCACGGTGTACAGCCGGGTCGAGACGCTGGCCCAGCGCAACCGGCTGGTCGGGTTTCCGTGGTCGGCGCTGAAGGAGGCCTTCTATGGCGAGCACGCGAAGGCGCTGCTGATCGTCGACTACGACCTGCTGGTGAACGCACCGCAGAAGGTGCTGCCGCTGATCTATCGCTTTATCGGCGAGGAAGCGTACGCCGGCCACGACTTCGACAACGTGCAGTACGAGGCACCGGAGTTCGACGCCACGCTGGGCATGCATGGGCTGCACACGGTGCGGCCCAAGGTCGGTCTGGAGGAGCGCCGCACCATCCTGCCGCCTGACCTGTTCGAGCAGTACGCCGCCCTGTCGTTCTGGAAAAACACCGCAGCCAGCGGCGCCAACGTGATCGCCGCCCAACCTGCCCAACCCAAGGATTCCCAATGAGCAGCTTTGCCGCCCCCGAGTACTTCTGCCTGTCCGCGATCGAAGGGCTGGGTCAGCCGCAGCCGCAGGCGGTGCTGTTCATCGACAGCCGCGTGCCCGAACTGCAGACCCTCATCGCCGCGGCCGAGCCGGGCGTGAAGGTGGTGGTGCTGGAGGCGAACCAGGACGGCCTGCACCAGATGGCCCAGGCGCTGAGCGGCCTGAAGGACCTGAGCGCGGTGAGCGTG
>NZ_JBGAGA010000062.1:0-38259 GCF_044226965.1 Aquabacterium sp.
CGCCCCCCACCACGTCATTTGCCTGCCATGACCATCCTGTACGCCCCTGACTTTCCGCACGCCGAAGGCGCCACCCTGATCGAGCCGCAGCTGGCGCATGCGGCGTTCGCGCCATGCCGGGCGCCGATGCAAGAACTGCTCACGCTGCTGGGCGTGCGCGTCCCGGTGGACGACGGCTCGAGCGAGCCGCTGGGCTGGGTGCCGCTGTGGCGCGTGAGGCCCGGCCAGGCGCTGGTGCACGAGGGGGCCGCCGTCGACCACATCCATGTCGTGCGCTCGGGTTCGCTGAAGTGCGTGCGGGTCTGGGAAGACGGCTACGAGCAGGTGCTGGCCCTCGCGGGCCGCGGCGACCTGATCGGGTTCGAAAGCCTGAGCCGGGCACGCCACCTCACCGGCGCCGTGGCGCTGGAAGACGCGACCGTCTACGCACTGGCCGTGCGCGAAGTCGAGGCGATGCGGCGGCGCTGTCCCAGCTTCGACCGCGCGCTGCTGCTGGCCACCAGCCGCCAGCTCGCGGCGGCCGGCCAGATCGCCGAGATGCTGGCCCCGGTGAGCGCGGAAACGCGCCTGGCGCGCTTCCTCGTCTGGTATGCAGAGCGCATGGCCGAGCGCGGCGAATCACCGCGCCGCCTGCGCCTGCGCATGCCGCGGCGTGACCTGGCCAGCCTGCTGGGCGTGGCGCACGAGACGGTGAGCCGCTCGTTCTCGTTCCTGGCCGGGGCCGGAGTGCTGAGGGTGGACAACCGCGAGGTCGAGATCGTCGATCGTGACGGCCTGCTGGCCTGCACCCGCAGCACGCGCACCGGCAATGCCGAGAGCGCCCTGCGCGCGGCGCAGGCCGGCCGCAGCGCCAGCACGGAAGTGGCCAGCTGAGGCCGCATCGACCGCCCCGCACCAAGCGCATCATCTTGGCCAGCACCCTGTCCGAGCGGATTCCCGACGCCAGTGGCCGGTCGGCGGCGCCGCGCCAGCGCTTGCCAGGCCGCTGGCATGTGTTCGCCCTGGCCTTGCTGGGCTTGGCGGCGCTGGCGGCGGCACCGCTGCTCGCACAGCCGCTGGTGGGCCTGCTGGGCGCGCTGTCGGCGGCAGCGCTGGTGCATGCCTGGTACGCCACGCAGCGCTGCGAAACCTGCCTGGCCGAGCTGTCGACCATGGCCGCCTGCCTGGCGCAGTGCACCCGTGAACGGGACCTGGCGCTGGCTGACGGCGCGGCGCTGAACGTGGCGCTGCGGCGCGACACGCTGACCCCGTTGGCCAATCGCACCGCGTTCTTCGAGACGCTGGACGCGCTGGTCGACCGGCGCCGTCAGGAGGGCGGCCGCTTCGTGGTGTTCTACATCGACCTGGACGACTTCAAGCCGGTCAACGACCGCCACGGCCATGCGGCGGGCGACGCGCTGCTGCGCGCCTTCGGTGCGCGGCTGCGCGCCGCGGTGCGCCACGGCGACCTGGCCGCGCGCATCGGCGGTGACGAGTTCGCGCTGGTGATCGACGGCCTCTTCGCGCCTGCGGCCCTGACCGTGGCGCAGGCCCTGCTGGACGATCTGATGCAGCCTTACGCGATTGCCGGCGGCACGCTGCAGGTCTCGGCCAGCCTCGGCATCGCGACCTTCCCGGATAACGGCAGCGACGCGCGGCAGCTGGTGCAGGCGGCCGACAGCGCGATGTACCGCGCCAAGGCCGCAGGCAAGGGCGGCTTCATGGCCAGCGACTGGGCCGCCCTGGGTCTCGATTGACGCTCTCGATTGACGCGTTGTTCGGGTGCTAGGACTTTCCCTCGTCTTGCGCTTCAGTCAAAGACCGTTCCGCCATGCGTTGCGTGCACTCAATCTTTCGAAATGCACCCGCTGAAATCATGGTCTCGCCATCGAAGGCCCGCTGCACGCGTGCCGCGTCGACGGTGCTCGAGTGGCAGCCCGCCACTGTCTGGAAGTTCAAATGGAGAACGCATCATGAGAAAGTCTCTTGCGTCAGGACTGCTGCTCGCCGGCGTCCTGGTGTCCGGCGCGGCCAGTGCGGCGCCCTGGACCTGGAGCGGCACGCTCGCCGATTGGGGCGCCGCGGGTAGTGGCACCGGCGTCATCACCGACGGTGACGGCGACGTCAGCTTCACGCTGTTCAACACCACCACCATCCCCGACGGCGTCAATGGCTACGTCACGATCTCGGAAATCGAGATCGGCGGCGCGGACTACTACGACGTCGGCGTGAGCTGGGATGCCTCCACCGGCTTCCCTGGCGGGTATGCCGGCGGCGGACAGCTCGTCTACGCGATGGACGTGCTGGCACCGTCGACCGAGCGCATCGTCGCCGCGGCGCTGGACAGCGCGATCACCGGCACCGGCACCACCGCCCAGGCGGTGCTGCGCGACCTGCCGGCGAACACGCTGATCACCAACCTCGCCAGCTTCGACGGTGCGCACGACCCGGTGACCGGCTACGCCGGCTTCTCCGGTCGCAGCTCGGTGGGCGTGCAGCAGCTGTGGCAGCCCAGCCAGACGGGCGTGTTCCAGGACACGCATGCCTCGTTCGTCGTCGCCAACGTGCCCGAGCCCTCGCAATGGGGCCTGGTGGGCCTGGCGCTGGCTGCGCTGGTGTTCACGCGCCGCCGCGCCGGCTGAGCGCACGGCAGCGCCGCCGTTGCCCGGGTTCCTTGTCAACGAGCATGCAGGTCATGGTCATGAAGTCACTCGCTTGCCAACACCTGGCCGACGGCGGCCGTGGCCGGCAGCCAAGCGCGGCGCAGCGGTCCGGGTTGATGCGGCTGATCATCGCGGCGCTCACGGGCGCGCTGCTGCTCGTGGCCTGCAGCCGGCAGGATCCGCAGCAGCAGGCGCAGGCCCTGCTGGGTGCGGCGCGGCAGGCCATGGAGAAGGGCGACAGCGCCGCGGCGCAGATCCACCTCAAGGGTGCGCTGCAGGCTGCGCCGGACATGGCCGAGGCGCGCTTCCTGCTGGGCCGCAGCCTGCTCGACAGCGGCCGGCCGGCCGATGCGGCCGTGGAGCTGCGCAAGGCGCTGGCCCTGAAGCACCCGGCCGAGCAGGCCGTGCCGGCGCTGGCACGCGCGCTGCTGGCGCAGGGCGAAGGGCGCCTGCTGCTGACCGAGCACGGCAGCACCGTGCTGGAAGACGCGAATGCACAGGCCGACCTGAAGACCTCGCTGGCGCAGGCCTGGTTCCAGGCCGGCGACAACCGCCGCGGTGATGCCACGCTGGCCGAGGCGCTGGCGGCCGCGCCGATGCTGCCTGCCGCACGCATGCTGCAGGCCCGGCGCCTGGCCGGCAGTGGCCAGCTGGACGCCGCACTGGCCACGCTGGCCGAATTGCTCGAGGCCAACCCGCGCGAGGCGCAGGCCTGGTCGCTGCGCGGCGATCTGCTGTCGATCAGCCCATCGCACCGGGCCGAGGCCGTGCCCGCGTACGAGAAGGCCGTGGCGCTCGAGCCGCGCCTGCTGGCCGCGCATGTCGGGCTGCTGTCCGAACTGATCGCCAGGCCCGACGTCGCGGCCGCCGGCGTGGCCCTGGCACGGCTGAAGAAGGCCCTGCCGGAGCATCCGAAAGTGAGTTACTTCGAGGCCGTGCTGGCCTTGCAGCACCACGAGCTGAAGGCGGCGCGCCAGCTGTCCGACAAGCTGCAGCGCCAGGAACCCACCAATCCCGACTACATGCGCCTGGCCGGCACGGTGGCGCTGGCCGAAGGGGACGTGCGCAAGGCGGTGGGCCTGCTGGCCCAGGCCTTGCGGCAGGCGCCGGACAACACGATGGTGCGGCGGCTGCTGGCCGGCGCCCAGCTGCAGGCGGCGCAGCCGGGCCAGGCGCTGGCCACCTTGACGCCGCTGCTGGAGAAGGGCGTCGCCGACGTGATGGTGCTGCGCCTGGCGGCCGCGGCCCATGCCCAGCTGGGCGACTTCGGCCGCTCGGCGGCGATGTACGAATCGGCGGCGCGCGTGCAGGCGCCGGACGAGCGCACCCGCGCGGCCACGGCTTTTGCACGTTGGCAACACAACGAGGACCCGCGCGCGCTGGCCGAACTGCAGGCGCTGGCCAGCAGCGGGGCCGACACGGCGGCCGACCTGGCGCTGATCAACACCTGGATCCAGCGCAAGGCCTACGACCGCGCGGCCGCGGCCATCGACGCGCTGCAGCGCAAGCAGCCCGGCCAGCCGCTGGCCGAGATGCTGCGCGGCCGCCTGGCGCTGCTGCGCAATGACGAGGTCCAGGCCCGGGCCGCGTTCGAGCGGGCCGCGGCCCTGTCACCCACCTACTTCCCCGCCTGCGCCGCCCTGGCGGCGATGGAGCTGCGGGCCCAGCAGCGGCCGGCCGCGCAGCAACGCTTTCGCGCCTTCCTGCAGCGCGACCCCGACAACCTGGACGCGCTGGTGGCCCTGGCCGGCCTGCTGGAACAGGCCACGGTGGCCGACGCGGAAGTGCAGCGCCTGCTGGGCCGCGCGATCGAGCTGGCCCCGGGCAAGGCGTCCATCCGCGTGCTGCTGGTCAACCATCACCTGCAGGCGCGCGATGCCAAGCGCGCCGTGCAGGTGGCGCGGGATGGGGTGGCCGCGCTGCCCGGCGACCCGCAGATGCTGGACGCGCTGGGCCGCGCGCACCTGGCGGCCGGCGATGCCAACCAGGCGCTGACCGCGTTCAACCAGCTGAGCACGGCGATGCCGGCCTCGGCCCACGCGCAGCTGAACCTGGCCCGCGCCAGCCTGGCGCTGAAAGACGGCGCGGCGGCACGCCTGCACCTGAAGCGCGCGCTGCAGGCGCAGCCCGACTTCGTGCCGGCGCGCATGGCGCTGATCGAACTCGAACTGAGCGAGCAGCGGGGCGCCGAAGCGCTGGCCCTGGCCAAGGAACTGCAGGCGCAGCGCCCGCGGGACCCAGTCGGCCTGATGGCCGAGGGCCAGGTGCGCGGCGCACAGAAGCAATGGGACGCGGCGACCCGGGCCTACCGCGGCGCGCTGGCGCTGGGCACCGACCGCACCGACGTGGCGGTACGCCTGCACGACGTGCTGCTGGCCGCCGGCCGCCACGACGAAGCCGCGCAGTTCGCAGCCAACTGGCAGCAGGCGCACCCGCGCGACGCCGCGTTCCTGTCCTACCTGGGCGACGTGGCGCTGCGGCGCCGCGACCTGCCGCTGGCCGAGCGCCAGTTCCGGGCGCTGCTGGCGCTGCAGCCGCAGAACGCGCCGGCGCTGAACAACGTGGCCTGGGTGCTGCTGGAGCAGGGCAAGCCCGGCGCGCTGGCCTATGCCGAACAGGCCAACGCGCTGCGGCCCGACCAGCCCGGGCTGATGGACACGATGGCCATGGCCCTGGCCGCCGACAAGCAGCTGGCCAAGGCCATTGCCGTGCAGCAGCGGGCGGTCGCGATGCGGCCGGACGACGCCGGCCTGCGTGCCACATTGACCCGCCTGCAGGCGATGCCGGGTGCCGCGACCGCCGCCCGTTGAGCCCCGGGCGCCGGGCCGGGGCAGGGGCAGGGCGCCGGAGGGCACAATCGGCTTCCGATGAAGGCCTTCGACCGGCTGACGATCCGATGGCGGATCATGCTGCTGACGCTGGCGATCCTGCTGCCGGTGGCACTGGTGCTGGCGTGGTTCCTGGCGGCCGATGTGCGGCACGCCCGGGAAGCGGCGCTGCGCGAGGTCTCGATCCTGGCCCGCGGCACGGCCGACGACGTGCAGCGCCTGCTCGGCCAGACCGCCACGATGATGGCGCGCCTGGCCGAACGGCCGCTGGTCAAGGCAATGGATCCGGCGCGCTGCGACCCCTTGCTCGCCGAGTTCGTGCAGCTGAACCCCGAGCACGTGGCGATTGCCGTGCGCGACCGCGATGGTCGCGCGGTCTGCAGCCACCGCCCCGACGGCAAGCCCCTGCCGGCCGATGCACGACAGTTCCCCTGGTTCGAGGCGGCATTGCGCGGCGACCGCTTCATGGCCAGCAACCTGTTCATGCTGCCGGACACGCAGACGCGCGTCACGGCCCTGACCCAGCCCATCCGCGACGCCGACGGCCGGACCATCGGCGTGCTGGTGCTGCCGATCGACCTGTTGCGCCTGGGGGAGCGGCTGCTCGCCGCGGTACCGAAGAATGCGGTGGTCACCGTGCTGGACCGCGACCGGACCGTGCTGCTGCGGTCGGCCAGCGCGCCCCGCTACGTGGGCTCGCCGATGGCCGCCAGCGTGCCCGACCCGGCGCGCGGCGCCCGCGAAGGCACGCTCGAAGGCGTGGGGCGCGACGGCGTGCCGCGCCTGTTCTCCTACGTCACGCTGCCCGACCTGAAGTGGCGCGTGGCCGCCAGCCTGCCCATCGCCGAGGTCTTCGCCGAGTACCGCCGCACGCTGGCGCGCACCATGGCGCTCGGGCTCGGCGTGATGGCGCTGGCGGTCTGGCTGGCCTGGCAACTCAGCGGCACCATCGTCCGTCCCTCGCAGCGGCTGCAGGCGACGATTGCGCGTGTCACCGCCGGCGAACTGGCGGCGCGCGCCACCCTGGAGGGCCCGCCCGAAGTGCGCGCCATTGCCGAGCAGGTGAACCGGCTGCTCGCTTCGCGCAACCTCAGCTCGGCGCGGCTGGCCGGCATCTTCGATTCGGCCCTCGACGGCATCCTGACGACCAACGAGCAGCAGGTCATCGTCGACGCCAACCCGGCGGCCGCGCGGATGTTCCGCTGCCCGCGCGAGATGCTGATCGGCGCGCCGCTGGAGCGGTTCATCCCGGAGCAGTATCGGCGCCAACACCGGCTGGAGGTCGAGCAGTTCGGCGCCAGCGACCAGGCTGGGCGCCACATGGCGACGCTGCGCGACGTGACCGCGCTGCGTGCCGATGGCAGTGAATTTCCCATTGAGGCCTCGATCTCCTCGGCCGTGGTCGACGGCGAGCGTCTGTACACGGTGATCCACCGCGACATCACGGCGCGCCGGCAGGTCCAGGCCGAACTGCTGGCCGGCAAGGCCCAGCTCGAAGCGGCGCTCGCGAGCATGACCGACTCGGTGTTCATCTCGGACGCGCAAGGGCACTTCGTGCACTTCAACGAGGCGTTCGCGGGCTTCTACCGCTTCCGCTCGAAGGCCGAGTGCCCGACCGACATCGCCGACTACATCGCGTTGCTGGAGGTGCGCACCGCGGCCGGCGACATCGTGCCGCCGGAGCGCTGGCCGATGGCGCGGGCCCTGCGCGGCGAGCAGGCCAGCCGGGTCGAATACCGCCTGCAGCGCAAGGACAGCGGCGAGCGCTGGATCGGCAGCTTCAGCTTCGCGCCGATCCGCGGCGCGCAGGGCGACATCGTCGGCTCGGTCGTCACCGGACACGACATCACCGAATGGCGGCAGGTGCAGGCCGCGCTGGAGTCCTCCCACGCCGACCTGAAGCGGCTGCTGAACGCGGTGGACCAGGTGCAGGAACTGGAGCGCAAGCGCATCGCGCTGGAACTGCACGACGACCTGCAGCAGACCCTGGCGGCCATCCGGCTGGATGCCGGCGCCATCGTTGCCGAACGCGAGCGGCGACCGGAAGCGGTGGCCGAGCTGGCGCGGCGCATCGACACACTGGCCAGCACCGCGATCGCGTCGACGCGCCGCATCATCAACGACCTGCGCCCGCAGATGCTGGAAGACCTGGGCCTGGCGGCCGCGCTGGATTCGCTGGCCGCGCAGTTCACGCAGCGCTGCGGCATTGCCTGTGCGTTCGATGCCGTCGGCGACGAGACGGTGTTCGAGTCCCTGGGCAGCGACATCGCCACCTGCCTGTACCGGGTGGCGCAGGAGGCACTGAACAACGTGGCCAAGCACGCGGGCGCACGGCAGGTGGAGATGCACCTCGAGGCGTTGGCCGGCGGTGGCCTGCGACTGCGCGTGCAGGACGACGGGCAGGGCATCGGGGAAGGGGACCGCCACAAGAAGGAATCGTTCGGCCTGCGGGGCATGGCCGAGCGCGTGCGTGCCGCGGGTGGTGCGCTGCGCGTCGAGCGGGCGGACGGCGGCGGCACGCGGGTGCAGGTGGAACTGCCGGGTGCGCCGTCCGATGGCGCCCGTGGGGCCTAGCCTGAAGTTCGCCGCCTCCTTGATTTGACATAATATACATTGTCGCGCTTCTTTTCAGGCCGATTGCTTCGATGGCGCGCCGGCTCCGTGGGTGGTTTTCGGCGGCCGGTTCCCGCGACTTAGAGCCTGGCTTTGCGGCCATCGCTGCCGCTGGCTGATCTGTCCGTCTGGGCTCTGCCACTGGGGGCCAGCCCCCAGCCCCCCAGCATGCGCGCAGCCCGCGGCCGCTTCGCAGGCTACGCGTCAGCGGGCCGCGCGCCCCTGGCGGCCAACGCCACCGCCACCAGGTGCCGGCAGCAGGTCCGGCCGGTCGCGCAGGTCTTCAAGCCCCGCACGACGATCACCGCCAATCGACACCGGACCACCGGCAACCGGCGCGGCGGCCGGCGCGGCCACGGCCTGCTGCGGCTGGCCCGGCTGCTGCGCCTGCTGCTTCCAGGCGATGAAGAACCCACCGGCCGCGATCCCGCGACACAGGTCCTCCGGCGTTTCCAGCGCCGTGCCTTGCTGGCTGTAGCACTTGCAACGCGTCTGGCTGGCCACGCACGCGGCCGGATAAGGCGCCTCGACAGGCTGGGTCACTTGGTCATAGACCGCCGCCGTATAGGCCAGCCCTTCGACACGCGGCCGATGCAGCTCGACGTACTGCGCCACCGTCAACGCCTGATTGCCGCGCGCCTGACCCGCCACCGGAGGCACCGCGCCACCCTTGTACGTCACCGGCGCGGACGCCTGGAGGGCCGGCGCCGCCGCCGCAGCGGCATCACTCCCGAAATGCCGGTGATAGACGCTGTACACGAGGCCACCAAGCACCAGCGGCGCGGCGGCCAAGGCGTACACCCGCCCGGGGATGCGCCGCTTCACCGTGTGCACCTCGGCCGAGTGGTACAGCTCGAACACGTCCTCGGGATAGCGCCACTCCCGTTTCATCGAGTCGCCCCGACTATGCGCGACCCGATCGTGCACGCCGTTGGCGTACTCATGCACGACGGCGAAGTGCGTCCCGAACTTGCGAACGATGTGCAAATGCCGATCGCAGAGCCGCCGCACGAACGAGTCGAGCAACATCGGGTCCTGGGTGATCACGACGATATCGATGCCCTGGTGCCGATGCGTCGCCAGCCGCTGGACCCAATCGGGCGGAGCACCCCGCCCACGCAACGGGAAGACGAATTGCGCTTCGTCGATGATGAAGATGGCATTAGGCGGAAGCGCCTGCCATTCCTCGGGCTTGTGCTCCTGCCACGCGAGCTTGAGGCCCTTCAGGCCCGCGTGATAGACAGGCCGGCGATCCTTCGCCGCGAGCTCCCGATAGGTGGCGATGGTGTACAGCGTCTTCCCATGCCCAGGCAGACCGGTGATCAGCACGATAGCCATTACTTCACCGTCATCTTCTTGGCACCGCCCACGATGCCGGCGATGGTGACGCGCACCACCAACGCACTGCACAGGATCGAGACGCACGTCCCGATCTTCATCACGGCCAGCATGCCGAGCGCATCAGCCGGCAGCGCCTGGAGGTGCGACACCACCTGCGCCTTGGCCCAGCCGATCGACGTGTCGACCCCCTGGTACACGACATAACCGAGGCCGAGCGACACGAGGATTCGCCCGACGAAGTTGCCGACCGCGCCCGCAAGCGCACCCAGCAACGCACCGATGATCGGAGCAATGAGCGGCATAAAGCCCCCTACTGTTTGAACGCTATGAACGCCGCCGCGAGCAGACAGAAAGCGACGGCGACCTGACCGAAGAACGCCAGCGGGCCGCAGAGGCTCGAGAAAGGAATGACGAAGCTGCCGCCGTGAATGGCGATCGTCCGATCGCCTGGGCAGCTACCACCGCCGAGCGCGTCCGACTGGTCGATCTGCTGCGCGAAGTCGACGGTTTTCGTTTCCGCGTCGTTGTACGGATGCCCGGTGGGATGCGGGTTGTCGTCCGAGAGCGCCGCGCCGGCCTGGGAGTAGGCGCTGTGCGTCTCGTAGAGCTGGCAGTTCCGGACGTGCTGCTCACGAGCGACAGCGCATTGGATGGCGTCACCGTCGCAACTGAAGCCGCCCAAGCAAGACCCGCCCCAGCGGCCATCTTTGCAGGCGCTGAACGTGGGGTTCTGCTCGCAGAACCCGGGCTGCGGCTCAACGTCAACACTCACCGTCGTTCCCGTGCCCCCAGGCCCGCTTGTCGTCGTGGTGGTCGTGGTCGTGCAGGTCGTGCCGTTGCACTCGGTCTTCGTTTCGGTGCCGGTGGTATTCCCGTTCCCATCGTCCCCGGTGGTGGTCTTCGGCTTGTCCTCGGTCCAGCTACAGGCGAGGCATGCGCTCTGCCCGTTGATCGACCCGGGGCAGGTCCCGGGCTGGTCAGCGCAAGGAGGCGACGGAGGCGGCAAAGTCGGCTCATCGGGCGGCGGAGTCTTCGGCTGCGTCGGCGTCCCGTCGCAATACTCACCGTTCGTCTGACTGCTGCCAGTGGACCAACAATGCGTTGCATCGGCGCACTTAGCGGAGGCCGCCGTGAATTCAAGAGTACAGCCATAGTACGGGCTGCCGCTCCCAACGCACGTTAGCCGCGACTTCATGACATCCGTCTGCGACAGAGGGCCGTAACCATCATTTGCGAACGTCAGCCCGCCGCGCGGGCAATCGTACGGCACGCAAGTATTCCCGGCCCCAGGCCTCAAGCCTGGGTTGCACTTGCAGGTGCCGCCAGTGTCCGGCGAAGAGCCTGACGGACACGTGGTCGACGGCGTGCCTTGAATCGTGTCCGAACCAGTGCCCGAATTGGAGACATTACCGTACTGAGTCCGGTTCTCCCAGTGGTAAGTGCACGCCCCAACACTCGGCGACGGATACGTGCACGCGAAGGAATCAGCACAAGACGTACCTGTGCCATTCCAAGGCACACAGCCGCCGTGCAACTGCTGGCAGACGGATTCGCAGCTAGACCCGGTCACCCCGCTACGAGACCACGTCATACCAGAACCGGGCGCAACCCAACCAATCGCCCAGGACGAAGCGGACGCAGCACAAAGCACAACGACGACAAGCAGACGAGCGATCATTCGTCGCTCCCGGCCACCGGCCACACCACCAGCAGCACCGCCGGCAGCACCGCCAAAAGCACAATCCAGCCCCACATGTCCCGTCCCCCGATCGATGGAAAAAAGGGCGCCGAAGCGCCCCGCCTTCAGGCCGGTGCGCCCAGGCTCACAGAGCCTTGCGCATCCACTTGAAGACCGCGGCGGCCACGATGACCACCAGCACGGCGGCGCCGACCGTCGTCACGTCGGCCTTGGCGCCGGTGATCGCGTCGGTGACGTCGGTGGGCACGGCGGCCTGCGCCGCAGCGCCGGCGACCAGCAGGGTCGACACGATCGCGGCGCGCACGGCGCCGGTGTTGAGCTTCTTCATCACTTTCTCCACCCCGGAAATTGAAGGGATCGCGTGAGCGCCGGGGACCCGCTCACATCGAACACTAGGCCAGCGTGATACGCACGACGCGCGCACACCAGCCGAGGAACCAAACGCCCAGCACCAGCCACGCAACCTCGGCCCCGTCCTCGACGGACAGCGCCCAAGGCGACTGCTGAAGCAGGCACACGGACGGACTGATCGACACCGCGTAGTGATCAACGACCCCGAGGGAATCACTGATCTGGAAGTAGTCGGCTGAAGCCGTGAACTCGTCAGGCGACCAGATCTGACAGCTCAGCGTCTGACGGTCGCCGTCCACGACCACGCTGCGCGGATACCCGGCACACGCCCCGGCCGCCGCGTCCTCGACGGACGGCAGACACGAGCCATCGAGCACCGACCGATAGCCGAGGTCAGACACGATCGACCACCCAATCGGTCAGCCAGCGAGCCAGCGGAGGAACGACAGCGATCGCCGCAAAGGCAACCGCGTTGAGGATCAGGAAAAGATCAGCCACGCTCGCCCCTCAGTGCAGCCCGCCGAGGGCCTTGGCTCGATCGGAGAGCCACGAAAACGGGCCGGACGCGTCGAAGGGCCTCCCGTGGTCCGCGACCCGCTCAAGGCCCCACCTGTCACCCGCCCAACACCGGCGCCACTCGGAGGGCCACAGCTCGCCCTCCCCGTCCACCCAGCCGCCGCCCTGGGCACGCCGCCACGGGTCATGCAGGCTCGATCGAGCCTGGACGAAGGCCGGCAAACCGAGCCAGCGGCGAGCACGCCGAAGCGAGTGCTCCAGGCCGCCCACACCATAGATGCGAGCGCCCTTCGGGAAGCTCCCCAACGTCCCGGCGCTGCCCTTGGACATGTATTTCATCAGGTAGGGCACGGCGTTGCGCGCGACCACGCGATTGGACATGCCATGAGGCCACCACACACGAGGAACACGACCGCAGGACACACGAAGATCCCACTTAGGCATGCGGACGCCACGCGGAAGCCAGCAACAAACGTGGTAGTGAATCACCCCACGCTGCTGAAGCTCGGCGACCCAAACGTAACGACAGGCGAAGCCCTTCGAGCGACACCAAAGCCGAAAGCACTCGATCGCGCGACTCACGTCCCGCGCATCCCATTGCGCATTCGTACCCCGATACGTGAGCGTGACCATCCACGGCACATCAGACCGCCTACCGCGCTCGCTCACCGCATGCGCCCGAGCCGCAAACCCGATCGAACGACGAAGCCGCGCGAGGCGCGAAAGCTCGGCGTCTGGAACCAGTACCGAAAAAGCCTCGCGAAGCACCGCTGCCTCAACGGCAACGCCACTTCTCTGACTTGTTGGTACTGAGACAAGCCCAGCGGCGCTCCGCGCCGCTTCGAACTCCGCCGCGCTGGTGGCGCTCATGAGCGGGCGCCCCCAACGAACCGATCAACGGCCCGCTGGAACGCGGCCGAGATCCGTTGCCCGGCCTCAGCGCGCCGCCAAGTACCGACCGAGACCCCGGCGGCCCGCGCCGCCTCCGGCTGCGTCAGGCGCAGCGCCCAGCGAGCGAGCGCAATCCGCGAGGATTTGCGATAGGGCCCGCGCCTCACTGACACCACCGCGAAGGCGCTCCGCACCGACTCGGCCTCAACCGACGCTGCCGCCCTCACTGGTACGCTCCGGCAAAAGGGAGCACCACATGAAAGCATTCCTCATCGCATGCGCGATAACTGGATTCGCGGCCGGCTTGTACTACGGCACTCGACCGACGCCGCAAGAGCGGGCTGCAACCCAGTTCAAGAACGCGATGAGCCGCGCACTCAAGGAAGATCCCCTGCAACGACGGGGAGCATCCTCGACGACGCCGTAGCAGCTTCACAGCGAGTAGCCCCCAATCGGCATGCCCGCCCCATTCAGAAGCATCACATCGATGCCGCCGTCCTCGCCAATCTCCACCCGGCACGCCTGCACCTGGGGGTCGCTCTGCGCTTCCATGGCCAGCAGCCCGCGCAGGCCGTTGCCGAAGGCCGTCTGCACGGCGAGCGCGTAGGCCAACGCGCGTTCCGTTTCGGTCGGATGCATGGTGCACCCCTCGTCAGGTGGCCGCCGGCTTCTTGGTGAGCGGAGCCAACCGCGCGGAAACAGCCAATCGGCCGTTGCGGTCCACGTAGATCGACGAAGGGTGCAGCTGGTAGTCGCCGGGCGCGTATGTCAACGGCTCACCCGTCTGCGGATCACGATCGAGCGCGAGCTCGACCTTCTCAGGGTACGGCGGCGGGTTTCCCTGACGATCCACCGTATGCGCGTAGGCCGGCTGAACGTGGAACACGGCGGGCTTGCCCGCCTTGTCGGTGTACTTGATCGCCCGGGCGTCGGCCTGGGCTACAGTGATGCGGATCATGGTTGGCTCCTATCAGGTGCGTTTCAGTCAAAGACTGAAACACCCGGAGCCTATTTCAGTTGGAGACTGAAATGCAGTACGCGCTTGCACTGATTGACAAAGCTCTAGAACGGTGTCAGGGCAATGCGAGCGCCGTAGCGCGCCTCGCCGGGATCAAGCCGCAGTCGCTCCACGACATACGCCACGGAAAGCTGAAGATGAGCCCAGAAACAGCGGCCATACTGGCAGCGGCAATCGGCGATGACCCGGAGTACTCGCTGAAGCGAGTGATGCTCGAAAACGCGACAGGCGAAAAGCTAGCGAGGCTTCAGAAGGCTTTCAGGGTGGCGGCTGGCGTTGCTGGCGCTGCGGTACTGGCCGCGATGGCCGCCGCCCCCTCAGATTCCAGCGCTGGCACGATCAGGACGGATCGTGATGCCGTGCAAAGTGCACGGCCAGAGGGATTGCACGCTCTATACATTGTCGCGCATCTTTTGATGCCTCAATGAAAGAGTTGTCGGCGCAACCAATCGACCCAGGCTGCGGGATTTCCCAGGAATGGGCCGATGTCAGTACATCGGGCGCTTGTTCAACGCATCGGCAGGCACCGCCTGCATGACGTCCCAGTGTTCGGCGATCTTGCCGTTCTCCACGCGGAAGATGTCGACGATCACCATCTCCGGCGCATTGCCGGCCTTTGGCTGGCGCGTCTGCAGGAAGACCAGATCGCCTTCGGCGGCCACGCGCAGGAACTCGACCTTGAACTTCGGCGCGTTGAGCAGGCCCAGCTTCTCGACGAACTGCTTCACCGCTTCGGTGCCGTCGCCCATCATGGGGTTGTGCTGGATGTAGTCCTTGGCCCAGTAGCGGTCCAGCGCGGTGAGGTCATGGTCGCCGAACAGGGCCTGGTACGCCTTGAGCACCAGGGCCTTGTTCGCCTGCGCGGGGTTGTGCCTGGCCGCGGCGGCGTGGGTCGGCGTGGCCTTGGCCTCGGCGGCCCGGGCCGCGGGGATGGCGGTGGTGCCGATCAGCGCCAGCATCAGGCTCAGGCCCAGCGTCTTCGTGTTCACCACTTCATCTCCCCTTTGTTGACCTTCGCGCCAATGTCCAACGCCATGCCCAGGCCGGCCTTCGGATAGGCCTTCTGCATCGTCGAGATCAGGGCGGCCGCGTTGCTGGCTTTCGGCAGTTCCGCCTCGAACTGCTTCAGGTAGTCGCGCGTGTAGGCGATCGCGCTGTCGTCCAGCGCCGTGCCAGCGGCCATGTGACCGGGCACCACCAAGGCGGGCTTGAGCGCCTGCATCTCGTCGAGCTGGGCCAGCCAGGCCTGGCGCTCGCTGGGCTTCTGCGTATCGGCGGTCCAGACATGCAGGTTGCCGAACACCGCGATGTTGCCGACGATGGCCTTGATCGACGGAATCCACAGGTACGGCCGGTGCGCCAGTTCGCCGGCGGTGCCGCGGACCTCGATCGTCTCGCCGTCCACCGTCAGCGTGTTGCCGCTGATGGCATCGGGCAGGATCGGTTGCCTCGGCGCATTGGCACCCATCTTGGGACCCCAGAACGCGACCTTGCCGGCCATCTTGGCCTGGATCTTCTCGCGCACGGCCGGTGTCGTCAGCACCACGGCCTGCGGGAACAGGCCCTTGAGCACTTCGGCACCGAAGAAGAAGTCGGGGTCGGCATTGCTGATGAAGATGGTCTTCAGGGTCTTGCCGCTGTCCAGCACATTGGCCGCGACATGCAGCGCGTCGGCGCGCGTGAAGCCGGTATCGATCACCATCGCTTCGGTCTTGCCGCTGACGACGACGGCATTGACATGGAAGCTGCCGGCTTCGGCGTTGTAGACCTTCACCGTCAGCGGTGCGGCGGCCGGCGTCTGGGCACTGGCGCCCTCGGCAGCGACCACGCCCAGGACGAGGGCCGGGAAGAGTTGGCGGGCAAACCGCAAGCGAGACAGCATGGAAATCTCCTGAGCGATGGATGGGATGTCCGGACTCTAATTGCCATCGTACGGGTTGATAAACGGCGGATCGATAGAATGATCTTTGCGCCATTCGACCCAATCAGCGCCCTGCCCACATGGATCGCCTCACCGCTGCCCGCGTTTTCGTGACCGTCGCCGAGCGCGGCAGCCTGACCCAGGCCGCTGCACAGATGGAGATGTCCACCGCCATGGTCAGCCGCTACCTGGCGGCCTTGGAGGCCTGGCTGGGCGCCCGGCTGCTGCATCGCACGACGCGCAAGATCGGCCTCACCGAGGTCGGCAGCGCCGCGCTGGTCTCGTGCCGCCAATTGCTGGACCTGGCCGAAGACCTGCAGCACCAGGCCGCCGAGCGCGGCCGCGTGGCCACCGGCCGGCTGCGCATCACCAGCTCGGCATCGTTCGCCGAGGCCCAGCTGGCGCCTGCGCTGGCGGACTTCCAGCGGCTGCACCCGCAGGTGAGCTTCGCACTGCTGGTGGCCGATCGCAGCGTGGACCTGACCGCCGAGCGCATCGACCTGGCCGTGCGCATCACCAACTCGCTGGAGCCGACGATGGTCGCGCGACCGCTGGCCCTCTGCCGATCGGTGCTCTGCGCATCGCCCGCGTACCTGCGGCAGCACGGCACGCCCGGCACGCCGCAGGCGCTGCAGTCGCCGGCGCATCGCTGCCTGACGCATGCGATCGTCGGCGCGGCGCAGTTCCGGTTCCGCCGCGGGTCAGAGCTCATCGAACTGCCGGTGACCGAACAGCTGTCGACCAACGACACCGCCGTGCTGCGGCGCGCGGTGATCGAGGGCAGCGGCATCGGCATCTTGCCGACCTACTTCGTCGGCGACGACCTGCGGCAGGGTCGGCTCGTGCGCCTGCTGCCCGAGCTGGAGCCCGAAACGCTAGGCATCCACGCGATCCTGCTGTCGCGCCAGCACCAACCCCTCGCACTGCGGCTGCTCATCGATTTCCTGGCCGCCCGCTTCGGCGGCCCGACGGCACCCTGGGACCGTTGAACCGGGGCGCGGACAGGTCATCCGCCCGCCCCCCTCCCCCTACTGCACGCCGTCCCCGGAGACGCCGTGCAGCGTGGCGGCCACCAGCTGTTCGGTGCGCGTGATATGCGTGCGCAGCAGCGCAATGGCCTTTTCTTCCTCGCGGCCGATCACCGCATTGAGCAACTGCTGGTGCTCGTCGTGCTTGCGCCGCGGCACGGGCCGATGCCGCGCCGCCCAGCGGCGGTAGCGCTCGGCGTTGTCGAACAGCACATCGGCCAGCTCACGCAACAGCGGTGAGGTGCAGGCGGCGTACAGCGCCAGGTGAAAACTCCGGTGGCGCGCCGACCAGTCGTCATCGAGCGCACGCGCCTCGTTGCCCAGCCGCCGCTCGCTCAAGCCCAGGGCGTGGCCGGCGGCCACGACCTGCGCTTCCCACGCATCGTCGCCATGCCGCATGGAGTCGCGCAGCGCCTCGCATTCCACCAACAGGCGCACCCGCGCCAGGTCGCTGACGCCCGCTGCCGTGAGCGGCGCCACGCGGAAGCCGCGGTTTTCCAGGATGCGCACCAGGCCCTGCTCGGACAGGCGGTTCAGCGCTTCGCGCAGCGGGCTGCTGCTGACGGAGAAGCGACGCGCCAACTCGTCCACACGCAGGCGAGCGCCCGGCTCGAACTCTCCACGCACGATGGCCTGGCGCAGATCGCGATAGGCCCGCTCGGCCAGCGAGGCACCGATGTCGATCGGTTCAACTGTTTTCATGGGCTTCCATTGTCGCCCAAGGGAATTTCCGGAATTCGAGGGTTTGTGCCTATGCCTTGTTTTATGCATAAAACATAGAGTCGTGCCCATTCCATCGAACCAAGGAGAAATCGATGAAGCTGCTCTCGTATCTGGATGGCACCCGGGAAGACTGGGGCGTGGTCGTCGGCGAAGGCGTCGCGTCGCTCTCGGGCCGCACGGGCTGTGCCACGCTGGCCGAGTTCATCGCCAGCGAGGGTTTCTCGCGCCGCGCGCAGTGGGCGCAGGGCCTGCAAGCCGAACGGCCGCTGGCCGGCCTGCACTTCCTGCCCGTGATTCCACGGCCGGAAAAGATCGTCTGCGCGGTGCGCAACTACATGGACCACCACCAGGAGGTGCTGGCCGCCGGCATGCACCGGGAGTTGTCCGAAGAGCCGCCGATCTTCCTGCGCGTGTGGCGCTCGCAGGTGGGGCACCTGCAGCCGGTGGTGAAGCCGCGCGTGTCCGACACGCTGGACTGGGAGGGCGAACTCGCGGTGATCATCGGCCGCCCCGGTCGCGACATCCCTGCCGAGCGCGCCTGGGAGCACGTGGCGGGCTACTCGATCTACAACGATGTCAGCGTGCGCGAGTGGCAGTTCCACGCGAAGCAGATCGCCTCCGGCAAGAACTTCGAGGGCACGGGCCCGTTCGGCCCGTGGATGGTCACCGCGGACGAGATCGAGCCCGGTCGCCCGCTGCGGCTGCAGACGCGCCTGAACGGCGAGGTGCTGCAGGACAGCCACACCGGCCACATGATCTTTCCGGTGCCTCGGCTGATCGCCTATGCGTCGACGATCTTCACCCTCATGCCCGGCGACGTGATCGCCACCGGCACCCCCGCCGGCGTGGGCTGGAGCCGCAAGCCGCAGCGCTTCATGAAGCCCGGCGACGTGGTGGAAGTGGAGATCGAGGGCATCGGCGTGCTGCGCAACCCGGTGGTCGCGCAGTCCTGACCCATCGACCCACCCGCAACGCCCGGAGACAAGCGTCATGCAACGCCGAACATTCACCGCCGCCACCTTGTCCGCCTTCGCCTGGGCGTCCGCCCGCGCACAGGCGTGGCCGGGTCGTCCCATCAAGGTCGTGCAGGGCTTTGCCGCCGGCGGCAATGCCGACACCATCGCCCGCGTCGTCGGAACCGAGATGGCCCGCGGCCTGGGTCAGCCGATGATCGTCGAGGCCGTCACCGGCGCCGGCGGCACGCTGGCATCGGGCGCCGTGGCCCGGGCCGCGGCCGACGGCTACACGCTGCTGCTGGCCACGGGCGGGCATGCCGTGGCAGGCGCGCTGTACGAACGCCTGCCCTACAAGACGGTCGAGAGTTTCCAGATGGTCTCCACCGTCACCTACTTTCCGTTCCTGGTGGTGACCTCGCCGGCCTCGCGGCTGGCCAGCCTGGCCGATGCCCTGGCCGCCGCGAAGGCCGCCCCCCAGAGCGTGGCCTACGGTTCGGCAGGGGTTGGCTCGACCCATCACCTGGCAGGCGAGCTGCTGTCGCGCATGGCGGGCGTCAAGCTGCTGCACGTGCCCTTCCGCGGCGATGCGGCCTCGGTCACCGCCCTGCTCGGCGGCGAGATCCCGCTGGTCATCGCGCCGCCCACGGCGGTGCTCGGTCACCTGAAGGCCGGCAAGCTGCGCGCCCTGGCGGTCACCGGACCGCAGCGCTGGCCGCTGATGCCCGAGTTGCCCACCGTGGCAGAACAGGGTGTCCCGGGATTCGACGTGCGCTCCTGGGCCGGCTGGATGCTGCCGGCCGGTGCGCCACAGCCCGTCGTCGAACGCCTGCATGCCGAGACCCAGAAGGCGCTGCAGGTGGAGACTGTCCGCGCGCGCCTGGCCGAGATGGGCGGCGAAGCGCGTGGCAGCACACCGCAGGAGATGGCCGCGATGGTCAGCGCCGAAGTGAAGAAGTGGACCCAGGTCGTCAACGATGCCGGCATTGCCCGGCTGTGACGAAGGAGAACGCGCGATGAGCCTGATCCGTATCCGCAAGCAGGTCTTGACGGTCGAGACCATCCATCATGAAGGCGGGCCCTCCCCCGCGGTGCCGCTGCGCATGGCCGCGGCTGGCGCGGTGGTGCAGAACCCCTATGCAGGCCGATACGAGCCCGACCTGCTGCCGTTCATGGCCGAGCTTCGCACGCTGGGCCGCGCCTTGGCCGAAGAGGCTGCCGCGGTGCTGGGTCGCGACCGCGTCGAGGCCTACGGCAAGGCCGCGATCGTCGGCATCAATGGCGAGCTCGAGCATGGCGCGGTGTGGCACGAAGCCGGCGGCTGGGCCATGCGCTCGGTGCTGGGCGAGCCCAAGGCCATCGTGCCGGCAGCCAAGGCCGTGGCTTCTGCGGGTTATCGGCTGATGGTGCCCTTGCACTACATCCACGCCGCCTACGTCCGCAGCCACTTCAACGCGATGGAAGTCGGCCTGCAGGACGGTCCGCGGCCTGACGAGATCTTCTTCGCGCTGGTGATGGCCGACGGTGGCCGCATCCACGAACGCCTGGGGGGCCTGCGCAAGGACCAGGTGGCCGTGCACGACGGCCAGCGTTGAGCCCGATGAAGGCCATCGTCATCCGCCAGCCCGGTGGGCTGGACGCGCTGGAGCTCGCCGAGTTGCCGCGGCCCGAGCCCGGCCCCGGCCAGGTGCGCGTGAAGGCCGTGGCCATCGGCGTGGGCCGGCCCGATGCCTTGATGCGCAGCGGCCGCTACAAATGGATGCCACCGCTGCCGGCCATCCCGGGCAACGAGATCGCGGGCGTGGTGGAGGCGCTGGGGCCCGACACCGGCGGCGTGGCCGTCGGCGATCGCGTGCTGCTCAGCTCGCGCGAGCTGCCGCAGCGTGGCGGCGGCTATGCCGAGTACGCCCTGGCGCCTGCCGCCGCACTGTATGCCTTGCCACCCGCCATCACGTTCGACGACGCGGTCAGCCTGCCGAATTTCCAGCTGGCGCAGGCCTTGCTGTTCGGCTGCGGCAGCGCCGTGCCGCCGCGTTCGGTGCTGCTCACCGCCGCGGCGGGTGGCGTGGCCTCGGCGATGGTGCAGCTGGCCCGCGCGCACGGCCTGCAGGTCATCGCCACCGCCAGCAGCGCGGCCAAGCGAGCCTTCGTGCGCGACAACGGTGCCGACCTGGTGCTCGACCCGGCCGCCAGCACGCTGGCCGAGCAGGTGCGCGAGGCCACCGCGGGACGGGGCGTCGACCTGGCGATCGACCCGGTGGGCGGCGCCCTGCTGGTGGCCTGCCTGCAGGCACTGGCACCGCTGGGGCTGGCCGTGTCCTACAACATCGTCGCCGGCATGCCTTCGGCGGACGTGTTCGGCGTGCTGCGCACGCTGCTCGAGCGCAGCCTGGCGCTGCGCGTCTTCTCGATGCACACCTTCGACGCCGATGTGACGCGGCGCCGGTCGCTGATGCAGTCCGCCATCGACGCCATGGCGGCCGGCCGCGTGCGCGCGCCCCGCGCCACCGTGCTGCCGCTGACCCAGGCCCGCCAGGCGCACGCCCTGCTGGACGAACCGGACAGCGTCGGCAAGATCATCCTCCACCCTTCCAGCGAGACGCCATGACCATCGGCCCCCAGCTTTCGCACTTCGGCATCTTCGTGCGCGACATCGATGCGATGACGCGCTTCTACACCCAGGTGTTCGAACTGCAGCTCACCGACCAGGGCGAGGGAACCAACTTCAAGTACCGCCTGCATTTCCTCAGCGGTTCGCCGGCCCAGCACCACCAGCTGGTGCTGGCCGCCGGCCGGCAGGCCGATGCGCCGAGCACCGTGATGCAGATGTCCTTCAAGGTGGCCACGATCGACGACCTGCGACGCACCCGCGCCAGGGCGCTGGCGGGCGGCGCGACCCGGATGCGCAACATGAACCACGGCAATGCGCTGTCGATCTACTTCGAGGATCCGGAGGGCAACACGATCGAGGTCTACCTCGACACGCCCTGGTACATCCCGCAGCCGCATGGCGACCCGCTCGACCTGGACAAGCCGGACGCCCAGATCTGGGCCGAGACCGAGGCCGCCTGTCGCGCCGACCCGGGCTTCGCGCCGGTGCAGGCCTGGGCCGCCCGCTTCGGTTCCGCCGCACCGGACGCCGATGCGCCCCGCTGATCACCCGCTCACTTTGGAACCCAGGATGTCCACGCCCCAAGCGACCCCCACCGCCCGCCCTCGCCTGCTGGGCGTGTCCGGCAGCCTGCGCCGAGGCTCGCACTGCACCGCGATCCTGCACGCGCTGGCACCGTGGCTGGCGGCGCGGGCGCACTACGAGGTGATGACCCTGCTCGACGTGCCGCCCTACAACGCCGACACCGACGGTGCGGCCGCTCCCATTGGCGTGCAGCGGCTGAAACAGGCGATCGCCGAGGCCGATGGCCTCGTGATCTGCTCGCCCGAATACAACTACGGCATCCCCGGTGTGCTGAAGAATGCCATCGACTGGGCCTCGCGGCCCGGCTTCCAGTCGCCGCTGAAGGGCAAGCCCGCGCTGGTGATCACCGCCTCGCCCGGCCTGTTCGGTGGCGTGCGCGCGCAGGCCCAGATCCGCGATGCGCTGGCGGCCACGCTCGCACGTCCGGTCCTGCGTCCCCATCTGGCGGTGCCGGCCGTGGACAAGAAGATCGTCGACGGGCGCATGGCCGACGAGCCGACCCAGCAGCTGCTGCAGCTCGGGCTTGCCGACCTGCTGGCCGAGATACCGCGGCCGGCGCTCGAACAGGTTTCCTAAGCGCAGCTCACCAATCGACGACGAAGCATTGCTTGTTCCCGGCCCGGTCGGACTCGACACTGGTTCATCGCAACCACTCTGGAGTCTTCGATGGGCCAACTGGTCTTTGCCGCCAAGGTCACCCACATTCCGCGCATGGTGCTGTCGGAGCTGCCCGGGCCGCTGCACGGATGCCGCAACGATGCGATCGAGGGCCTGGCATCGATTGGCCAGCGCATCCTCGCCAGTGGCGCCGACACCGTGGTGGTGCTGGACACGCACTGGCTCAGCAACGCGGCCTACCACGTGCATGCCGGTGCGTCGTTCCAGGGCGTGTTCACCAGCAGCGAATTCCCGACGCAGGTCGAGGCGCTGGAGTACGACCATGTCGGCCATCCGGTGCTGGCCCGTGCACTCGCCGCGCAGGCCACGGCCGCCGGTGTCACGACGCTGGCGCACGAGCGGAACACGCTCAGCCTGGAGTACGGCACCCTGGTGCCGATGCACTTCATGAAGCTGCGGCGCCAGGTCAAGGTGGTGTCGGTCTCGGGCTGGCTGGCCTTCGCCTCGATCGATGAAAGCCGCCGCGTGGGCGCTGCCTTCCGGCAGGCCATAGCCGCATCGGACAGCCGGGTGGCCGTGATCGCCAGCGGCTCGCTGTCGCACCGCATCCATGACAACGCCGTCGTGTTCGACCGGCCCTACGAGATCAGCGACGAGTTCAACCGCCAATGCGACCTGCGCGCGCTGGAGCTGTGGCAGGCGGGGCGCTGGACCGAGTTCTGCGCCATGCTGCCGAGCTACGCCCGCGCCTGCCACGGCGAAGGCTGGATGCACGACACCGCGATGCTGCTGGGTGCGCTGGGCTGGTCGGACTACCGCGGCGCGGCCGAGATCGTCACGCCCTACTTCACGGCCTCCGGCACCGGGCAGGTGAACGCGGTGCTGCCGGTGCAGTGATGCGGCAGCCAGTGCCGCAAGTGGTCTGCAAAGGCCTCGGCCGCCGGTGACAACGCCCGCCGCAGTGGCCGGTAAAGGCAGACCTGGCGTGTCACCTCCGGCCCGCTGACGCGCCGCATCACCAGGCCGAAGGCGCGCGCCAGGCGCTCGGTGTAGGCCGGTGCCAGCGTGGCCATGCGGCCGGTGGCGGCCAGCCCGAACGCGGTGGTGAGATGCTCCACCACCTGCAGCGGCACGATGCGCTCCTGCTCGGGCCAGTGCCGTCCCATGCGGGCCACGCTGCGCTCGTGGTCGCGACCGGTCGCCACCAGTGCATGCTGGCGCAACGCGGCCCAGTCGATGGCGCCGGCCTGCTCCGCCAGCGGGTGGGCCGGGGCACACCACAGCACCCAGGCGCTGTCGAAGAGGCGCTCGCCGATCACTTCGTCGCCTGGCGCGCGGTCCGGGCCCAGGGCCAGGTCGGCGTCACCCTGCGCCACGGCCTCGATCAGCCGGTCCACCGCCGTGTCGCAGGGCTGCACCACCACCCCGGGGCAGCGCAGGGCGTGCGCCTCCATCGCGGCCGGCAGCACGGTGGCCGCCAGGGCTAGCGGCGCGGCCACGCGGAGCAAGCCACTCGCGCTGCTGCGCAGGTCGGTGGCCGCGCGTGCCATGCGGTCCAGCGCGGTCAAGGCTTCCTGCGCCGCCGGCAACAGCTCGCGGCCGGCCGCACTCAACGCGACGCGGCGCGTGGTGCGGTCGAACAGCCGGAAGCCGACGCTCGACTCCAACTCCGCCACCAGCTGGCTGACCGCCGAGGGTGTCAGCGACAGCCGGCTCGCCGCCCCGGCGAACCCATCGGTCTGCGCGACCGCGATGAAGGCTTCGAGCTGGCGCGGCGTGAAACGGATCAAGGCCATGGTGGCGCGCATCGTGCGGCTTGCAAAGTCGCGCCGTCTTGTCCCATCTCAAGCTGCGGGCTTGTCGATCATCAAGCAGCAGTTGACAGTGCTCCGAAATCGCTTGCTTGTGGCTGGCGGGTGGCGTCGCGAGAATGCGCTGCATCACCACGGCCGGCCTCGCGCCATCGTCCCATGCTCGACGCAACGCTGCATACCGCCCTCGCCCAGGAACTCGACCAAGCCGAGCGCAGCCGGGTTCAGGTGGAGCATTTCTCGAAGCGCCACCCCGCGATGACGATGGCCGACAGCTACGCGATCCAGCGCGAGTGGGTGCGGCTGCAGTTCGCAGGCGGCCGGCGCATCATCGGCCACAAGATCGGGCTCACCTCCCGCGCGATGCAGATCGCCTCGCAGATCACCGAGCCCGACTACGGCACCTTGCTCGACAGCATGGTGCTGCGCGATGGCAGCGAGGTCGAGGCTGCGCGCTACATCGTGCCGCGCTTCGAGGTGGAGTTCGCCTTCGTGCTGGCGCGTCCGTTGAAGGGCCCGGGGGTTTCGTTGTTCGACGTGCTGAACGCCACCGACTACGTCGTTCCTGCCCTGGAGTTGATCGACGCGCGCATCGAGCAGTTCGACCGCATCACCAAGGCACCCCGCAAGGTCCTCGACACGATTTCCGACAACGCCGCCAACGCCGGCATCGTGCTCGGCGGCCGGCCCATGAAGCCCGATGCGGTGGATTGGCGCTGGGCCGGTGCGCTGCTCTACAAGAACGGCGTCATCGAGGAGTCGGGCCTGGGCGCCGCGGTGCTGAACCATCCCGGCAACGGCGTGGCCTGGCTGGCCAACAAGCTGGCCGTCCACGACGAAGGCCTGGCCGCCGGGGAGATCGTGCTGGGCGGCTCCTTCACGCGTCCGGTGGCCTGCGCGGCCGGTGACACCTTCCATGCCGACTACGGCCCCCTGGGATCGATCTCGGTGAAATTCGTCTGATGCAAACACCTCCCAATCTCTTCAAGCAGCAGCTCACCGAAGCACAGGCCCGCATCGGGTTCTGGCTGGGGCTGGCCGATCCCTATGCCGCGGAGCTGTGCGCCACCGCCGGCTTCGACTGGCTGCTGATCGACGGCGAGCACGGCCCGAACGACCTGCGGTCGATGCTCGCGGCACTGCAGGCGGTGGCGCCGTATGCGTCGCATCCGGTGCTGCGCATGCCGCACGGCGACGCCACGCTGATCAAGCAGGTGCTGGAGATCGGCGCCACCACGCTGCTGGTGCCGATGGTGGACAGCGCCGACCAGGCGCGCGAGCTGGTGCGTGCGACGCGCTACCCGCCGCAGGGGATCCGGGGTGTGGGCAGCGGCCTGGCGCGCTCTTCGCGCTGGTCGGCCTACCCGCGCTACCTGCACGAGGCGAACGACCGCATCTGCCTGCTGGTGCAGGTCGAGACCGTCACCGGCTTGCAGCAGCTCGACGAGATCGCCGCCGTCGACGGCGTGGATGGGGTGTTCATCGGGCCCGCGGACCTGGCGGCGTCGATGGGTCACCTCGGCGATGCCGGCCACCCCGAGGTGCAATCGGCCATCGAGGATGCAATCCGGCGCATCAAGGCCGCCGGCAAGGCGCCGGGCATCCTGGCGGTGGAAGAACCGAAGGCGCATCACTACATCGCCTTGGGCGCACGCTTTGTCGCCGTGGGGGTGGACGCCACCCTGCTGGCGCGATCCGCCCGTGCCCTGGCCCAGCGCTTCAAGCCCGGTGGGGACTGATCGCCCGCCGTCGGGCCGTCGGCCCCGGCCGTGGGGCCGGAGCCTGCCGGCCCTGCTGTTGTCGGCCCTGCTGTGGCTGGCCGGGTGTGCCGGGTTGCCGGCCCGGCCGCCCGAGGCGCCCACCGTGGCGCTGGCCGCCGCCGACAGCCCGCTGGGCAGCGTGGCGCGGGCGTCGGGCCTTGGCGCCGGCCAGTCCGGCCTGTGGCCGATGCCCGAGGCCTGGATCGCGCTCGATGCGCGCTTCGAACTGATCCGGCAGGCCACCACGTCGATCGACGTGCAGTACTACCAGGTCGGTGACGACAGTGTCGGCCGTAGCCTGCTGCGGGCCCTGCGCGACGCCGGCCGGCGCGGCGTGCGCGTGCGGCTGCTGGTCGACGACCTGTACACCCGTGACCTCGACGACCTGCTGCAGGGGCTGGCCGCCACACCGAACGTGGCGGTGCGCCTGTTCAATCCCTTTCCCTTCGGCCGCCGCTCGTCCACGCTGCGCAGCCTCGCCTTTCTCACCGATTTCCAGCGCCTGAACCAGCGCATGCACAACAAGCTGCTGGTGGCCGACGGATCGGTGGCCGTCGTCGGCGGGCGCAATCTGGCGGACGAGTACTTTTTGCGTCATCACGAAGCGAACTTCATCGACTTCGACATGCTGCTGGTCGGCACGGTGGTGCCGCAGCTGAACGGCCTGTTCGACCGCTACTGGAACAGCCCGATGGTGGTCCCGGTGCAGGCGCTGGCCAGCGCTTCGGCAACGCCGACCGAGAACGCAGAACGCTTCGAACGCCTGACGGCCAAGGACCTGGCCCCGCCCGCGCTGCACGACCCCGACATGTTCGGTGACGCGCCCTTCGGCGTGCAGCTGGCCAGCCACCGTTACGCCTTGCTGCCCGGCCAGGCAGAGGCCGTGGCCGACCAGCCCGGCAAGGCGCAGGCCGGTGCCGACCCGGCGCCCACCGTGAAGGACCGCTTCGTGCGGGAGATGGGCCAGGCCCGCCGCCGGCTGACCTTGTTCTCGCCGTACTTCATTCCCGGTGAACAGGGCGTGGCCAGCCTGCGCCGCGCGCGCGAGCGGGGCGTCGACGTGCGCGTGGTCACCAATTCACTGGTGGCCAGCGACGAGCCCCTGGTGACCGTGGGCTATGCACAGTATCGGCGCGACCTGCTGCTGGCCGGCGTGCGCCTGTTCGAGGTGGCCAGCGACCGACTGAAGAGCGATTCACGCATCGGCCGGATGCTGGGCTCCACGGCCGGTCGGCTGCATGCCAAGATGGCCTTGATCGACGACGAGGTCGCCCTGGTCGGTTCGATGAACCTCGATCCGCGGTCCGAGCACACCAACAACGAGATCGGCGTCATCGTGCGCAGCCCCGAGGTCGTGCGCCGCATGGCCGCCGTGTACAACACCGATCGCAATGTCGACTACGAAGTCCGGCTCGGCGACGACCGCACCAGCGTGGTCTGGGTGTCACACACCGGGGAACGCGAAGAGCGCGCCGAGCCGGAGCCCGACCCGGGCCTGTGGCAGCGCATCAAGCTGCGCCTGATGTGGCTGCTGGTGCCGGAAGACCTGCTGTAGCCGCTGCCGTGCTTCAGCGGCGCGTCCGCGGCGCGCTGCGCCGGTGCCAATCGGCCAGCCACTGCGCCAGGTAGTCGAAGAACCCTTCCGCGGCAGGCGAACTCGTCCGGGCGGCCGGGCGGTACAGGCAGACCTTGCGGACGATCTCGGGTTCGATCACGCGTCGCATCTGCAAGCCATGCAGCTTGGCCAGCACGTGCACGTAGGCCGGTGCCAGCGTGGCAGACAGGCCCTGGGCCGCAATCCCGAGCGCGGTGCTGATGTTGTCCACCACGTCGACGGGCGTGACCCGCTCGCCTTCGGGCAAGTTCAGCTGCATCAGTGCCACGCTGCGCTCGTGGTCGCGCCCGGCGGCCACCAGGGGCACGCCGCGCAGGTCGCTCCAGCGGATGGGCTGGCGACGCAGCGCCAGCGGATGGGACCTGGCGCACCACAGCACCCAGGCGCTGTCGAACAGGGGCCTCGCCTCGACGTCGGCTTCGGTCAGGCGGTCGGGCCCGACCGCCAGATCGACGTCGCCCACCGAGACCGCGCCAACCAGGTTGTCGACGGCCACGTCGCGGATGCGGATCACGACCTTGGGGCGCTGGGCGGCATAGTCCCGGATCGCCATCGGCAGCACGGCGGAGGCCAGCACCAGCGGGGCGCCGATGCGCACCACGCCCGAGGCCCGGTGCCGCACGTCGTCCGCCGCGCTCTCCGCGGCCCGGGCATGGCGCAGCAGCGTCTCGGCCGGCCCGAGGAAGTCGCGCCCTGCGCTCGACAGCGCCATCTTGCGCGTGGTGCGGTCGAACAAGCGGAAGCCGAGGATGGCTTCGAGTTCGGCGATCACCTGGCTGACCGCCTGCACGGTGAGCCCCACCCGCACCGCCGCCGTGGTGAAGCTGTTGACCTCGACCACGGCGACGAAGGTCTCGATCTGGCGCAAGGTGAATCGGGTGAATGCCATGCCGGCCATTATCAAGCGATCGTTGATTGCGGCCGAAGATCGATTGATTGTGCGCAAGCTGCCTTGCCGGGAGACTTGAGCACCGTCAAAGATCCCGCGGCGGCGAGCCAGCGCACGGGAATCAACAGGAGACACCCCGATGGCCGCTGCTTTTGCCTGTATTCGAAGAAGCCTGTGCGGCGCCGCGCTGGCCTTGGCCGCGTGCGCCGCCGCTGCGCAGGATCCCTTGACCACGCGCTGCGAATCGGCCCCGATCGCCGCGCTGTTCAAGGTGTTCGGCGACACCGGCCGCATGCCACCGGACCTGGGCCGCTTCCTGCAGGACGCCGCGCTGCAGAAGATCGAGCCGTACAAGGCCTTCGACAACGTGTACTACGTCGGCATCTGCTGGGTCTCGGCCTGGCTGGTGACCTCGCCAGAGGGCCATGTCCTGATCGACACGCTGTACGGCCCCTACACGCAGACCATGGTCGACAACATCCGCCGCCTGGGATTCGACCCGAAGGACATCAAGCAGGTCGTCATCACGCACGGTCACTTCGACCACGCCGGGGGGGCCGCCAAGCTGAAGACTCTGCTGCCCAACGCACGCTTCGCGATGACGGCCGAAGGCTGGCGCGAAGCGGCCGAGGCGGCGGCCCAGTCGGCGTCGCGGCCCGACCGGTGGTCGATGATCGAACCCGACCAGACCCTCACGGATGGACAGGTGCTCCAGGTCGGCAGCATCCGCCTGCAGGCCTTCGAGACGCCCGGGCACACGATGGGCACCGCCTCGTTCGCCTTCGACGCATTCGATGGCAGCCAGCGTCACCGCGCGTTCACCGTCGGTGGCCTGGGCCTGAACGCGATCAAGGGCCCCGAGCAGGTGGAGGCCTTCATCAGCAGCCTCCAGCGCATCCGCGCCCTCACCCTGCAGAAGGACGACCCCGTCACGACCCACCTGACGACGCATGCCTTCTCCACGGGCCTGACCGAAGCCAAGGAACTGCTCAAGACGCGCCAGGCGGGTGCGCCCCACCCCTTGGTCGACCCCGCCGGTTTTCGCGCGCAGCTCGACGATTTGCAGGCCGGTGCCGAGAAGCGCCTCGTCGTCGAGCGCGCCAAGGCGGCCAAGTGAGCATGGATCTCGCCGAGCTCCGTTCCGCGTTCTCGGGTCGCCTCCTGACCAGCGCCGCCGACATGGCGCCGTTCCTGACCGACTGGCGTCGCAAGTGGACAGGCAGCGCGCTGGCCGTGGTACAACCGGACACGCCGCAAGACGTGGCCGCCGTGCTGCACTGGTGCCACCAGCAGCGTGTGGCCATCGTCCCGCAAGGCGGCAACACCGGCTTGTCGGGTGGCGCGACGCCGCCAGCTGAGGGTCGCTCGATCGTGCTGTCGACCGCGCGGCTGAACCGCATCCGCGCCGTCGATCCCCTGGGGCTGACCATGACCGTCGAGGCCGGGGTCACCCTGCAGCAGGTGCAGGACGCCGCCCGCGAGGTGGACCGCCTGTTCCCGTTGAGCCTGGCCGCCGAAGGCAGCTGCACGATCGGTGGCAACCTCGCCACCAACGCCGGCGGCGTGCAGGTGCTGCGCTACGGCAATGCCCGGGAGCTGTGCCTCGGGCTCGAGGTGGTGACGGCCGCGGGCGAACTCTGGAATGGCCTGCGCACGCTGCGCAAGGACAACACCGGCTATGACCTGCGCGACCTGTTCATCGGCAGCGAAGGCACGCTGGGGCTGATCACGGCGGCGGTCCTCAAGCTGTTTCCCTTGCCGGCCGCGCAGCTGGCCGCCTTCGTCGCCGTCCCGTCACCGGACGCCGCGCTGCAGCTGCTGTCCCTGGCCCAGCAGCGCCTGGGGCCGTCGCTGACGGCCTTCGAGCTGATCAGCGAGACCTGCCTGCAGTTGGTGGAGCGCCACGTGCCGGCCGCACGTCGACCGCTGGCGGACCCCTCGCCCTGGTACGTGCTGCTGGAGCTCAGCTCGACGACCGACGCCGCCGACGCGGCACAGGCCATCGAGCGCCTGCTGGAAGGCGCGATGGAAGCGGGCCATGCCACCGATGCGGCGATCTCGACCAGCCTGCAGCAGTTCCGCAGCCTCTGGGCCTTGCGCGAGGACATCTCCGAGTCCCAGGGTGCGGAAGGTCCGACGATCAAGCACGACATCGCCTTGCCGATCGGCCGCATCCCGGCGTTCATCGAATCCACCAGCGCGGCCCTGCAGCGCCAGTTTCCGGCGCTGCGCCTCGTGGTGTTCGGGCATCTGGGCGATGGCAACCTGCACTTCAACCTGTCGCCACCGCCCAGCGGCATGGCGGCGGCCGCGTTCGTCGCGCAGGAGGCTGCGGTGAACCGGCTGGTGCACGACGCAGTGCACGACGCCGAGGGCTCGATATCGGCCGAACACGGCCTGGGCGTGCTGCGGCGCGACGAGGCCGCACGCTACAAATCGGCGTTAGAACTGCGGCTCATGACGTCGCTGAAGCACGCCTTCGACCCCTTGAACCTGATGAACCCGGGCAAGCTGCTGGCGCCCGGACGCGACCAACCAATGGAGATCCCCCTGCCATGAAGCTTCACCGCCGCCAACTCCTGGCTGCCGCCACCGGCGCCGTTCTGCTGCCCGCCAGCCGCGCCCAGGGCCTGCCCGACGCCGCACGCATCTTCGCGGGCTTTGCGCCCGGCGGCACGGTGGACGTGACGGCACGACGCATTGCCGACAAGATGCGCGATATCGTGGCCAAGTCGGTCGTCGTCGAGAACCGCGCCGGCGCCGGTGGGCAGTTGGCCTTGTCGGCGCTGAAGTCGGCGCCTGCCGATGGTCTGACGATGGTCGTCACGCCGATGTCGATGCTGGGTATCTATCCGCACACCTACAAGAAGCTGCCCTACGACCCTGCTGCCGATTTCGCGGCGGTGTCGCAGGCCGTGCGCTTCGACTTCGGCCTGGCCGTCGGCCCGATGGTGCCGCCGACGGTGCGCACGCTGACGGAGTTCGTGGCCTGGTGCAAGGCCCATCCGGGCCAGGCCAACTTCGGCAGCCCGGCCGCCGGTTCGGTGCCGCACTTCGTGGCCGAACTGTTCGGCCGGGCCGCCGGCATCGAGTTCAAGCACGTGCCCTACCGCGGCACGCAGCCGGCCATCGTCGACCTGATGGGCGGCCAGCTGCCGTCGGTGTCGGGGCCGGTGGGCGAGTTCCTGCAGCACTTGCCCACGGGCAAGTTGCGCCTGCTCGCGACCTCGGGCGCGCGCCGCAGCAAGTTCGCCCCGAGCGTGGCCACCTATGCCGAGCAGGGCTTCAAGGACATCGTGTTCGACGAATGGTTCGGCCTCTTCGTGCCGGCCAAGACGCCGGCGGCGACCGTCAACACCTTGTCGGCTGCCGCGCGCAAGTTGCTGGCCACCCAGGACGTGATCGACGCGCTCGCGCAGATGGGCCTCGAAGCGAATCCGAGCAGCCCTGCCGAACTGGCCGCCCTGCTCAAGCGCGACTCCGATCGCTGGGCCCCGCTGATCAAGACCATCGGCTTCACTGCAGACTCCTGAGATGGACAACCGAAACATCGACATCGCGGGCGTCGCCATATCGCCCGACCACTACATCGACGGCCGCCGGGTGGCCTCGGCCGAGACCTTCGAGCTCTTCAGCCCCATCGACCAGCGGCTGCTGGGCCGCGTGTCGGAAGGACTGGACGAGCATGTGGACGCGGCCATCCGGGCGGCCGCGCAGGCCTTCCCGGCCTGGAGCGCGCTGGACGCGGCGACGCGCAAGCCCTACCTGGACCGCTTTGCCGCCGAGATCGGCAAGCGGGCCGACGCCTTGTGCCAGGTCGAGAGCAACGATGCCGGCGTGCTGTTGTCGCGCATGCGCCATGGCGTGGTGCCACGCGCGATGCTCAACATCACCTGGTTCGCCGAGCATGCGCTGACGCTGCAGCAGCGGCCGATCGAGACCGAACAGGCTCACCACCGCGTGCGCCACGATCCGGCTGGCGTGGTGGTGATCATCACGCCCTGGAATGCGCCGCTGATGCTGTCGACCTGGAAGCTCGGCCCTGCCCTGGCCGCCGGCAACTGCTGCGTGCTGAAGCCGCCCGAGTGGGCACCGCTCACCTGTTCGCTGCTGGCCGATGCGGCGCATGCCGCCGGCCTGCCGCCGGGCGTCTTCAATGTCGTGCAGGGCACCGGCGCGCGCGCGGGCGCCAAGCTGGTCAGCGATCCGCGCATTGCCCGCGTGTCCTTCACCGGCAGCGTGCCCACGGCGAAGTGGATCGCCCAGGCCGCCGGCGCGAACCTGGTGCCCTGCAGCCTGGAGCTGGGCGGCAAGAGCCCGTTCATCGTGCTCGACGACGCCGACCTGGACAACGCCGCGGCCACTGGCGCGCTGATGTACCGCAATGCAGGCCAGGTGTGCCTGGCGGGCACGCGCTTCCTGGTGCACGAGCGCATTGCCGAGCGCTTCATCGACACGATGCGCGGCTACGTCGAGCGGCTGAACATCGGCGATCCGCGCGACGAGGCCACCGAAGTCGGCCCCATCATCCACCCGCGCCAGGTCGAACGGGTCAACGGCTTCGTCGAGCGCGCGGTGGCCGGCGGCGCCCGGCTGCTGTGGGGCGGCCAGCCGCACCCTTTCGGCGCCCAGTACTACCAGCCGACGATGCTGACGAACCTGCAGCAGCACGACGAGATCGTCCAGAACGAGGTGTTCGGGCCGGTGCTGACGCTGCAGACCTTTGCCAGCGACGAAGAAGCCATCGCGCTGGCGAATGGCACCGACTACGGGCTGGGCGGCGTCTGCTACGGGGCGCAGGACCATGCCGTCGCGGTGGCCGACCGGGTGCGCACCGGCTTCATCTGGGTCAACAGCTTCGGCATCCGCGATCTGGCCGCTCCCTTTGGCGGCATCAAGCGCAGCGGCATCGGCCGCGAAGGCGGCGACTGGAGCTTCGAGTTCTTCTGCGACGTGAAGGACATCGTGGTGCCGAAGAAGCCATTTCGCGCCAGCTTCAGCCAACGCTGAAGCCTGGTCACGACATCGAATGACAAGGAGTGTGAAGCCCATGAATGGACAGATCGTCGGTGCGGCACTGGTCTCGCACCATCCGGGCCTGATGCAGTGCGAAGAGTTCCGCGTGCTGCAAGGCGCCGGTGCCGACTCCGACCTGATCGCAGGTTATGCGCGGCTGCGCGAACGCATCCAGGCCCTGGCGCCCGACGCAGTGCTGATCTTCGATTCGCACTGGTTCACCACCGGCTACCACCTGGCCGATGGCGGGGCGCACTACCGCGGCACCTACATCTCTGACGAGATGCCGTGGTACCTGCATGGCGTGCCCTACGACTACCGCGGCCTGCCGAGCCTGGCGCTGGAGATCGAGGCCGTCTCGCGCGAGCGCGGCGGCTACAACCGCGCCATCTGCCACCCCGAGCTGGGCCGGCAGTACGCCACCATCAACCTGGTGAAGCACCTGCGCTTCGAGCACACCGACACGCCGGTGCTCACGCTCAGCTCATGCCAGAACTGCGATTGGCCGCATTTCGTGCAGTCCGGCGAAGCCATCGGCGAGGCCATTCGCCGCAGCGGCCTGCGGGTCGTGCTGCTGGCCTCCGGCGCCATGAGCCACAAGTTCAACGCCATCGACTGGAAGCCCAATCACCCGCGCATCTTCCACGAGAGCAACGTGTCGCGGCCCGAGAACATTGCCAGCGACAAGGGCGCGATCGCGCTGCTCGAGCAGGGCCGGCACGATCAGATCCTGGAGCGCTGGCAGGACGAGTACCGCAAGCTGCCGTGGGAGGCCTTCGGCGCGCACTACCTGCAGATGCTCGGCGCGATGGGCGGCGCGGCCTGCCGCGCGAAAGGTGAAGCGCTCTCGGCCTACGAGAACGCGCGCGGCACCGGCAACATCCACATCTGGTTCCCGGGAGCAGCGGCATGAACTTCGAGTTTCCGTACAAATTCCTGCCCACCGTGCTCTGCGGCCCGCGCATCGAGCGCCGCCGCGTGCTGATCGGCGGCAGCGCCTTCTGGGGCACGATGCAGGACGATGGCCGCCTGCGCCTGGACGATGGCCGCCTCGTCGACGCGGCATCGGCTGCCTACCTGCCGCCGGTGAACCCGAGCAAGATCATCGCGGTGCACATCTCGTACAGCTCGCGCAGTGTGGAGACGCGCAACAAGCCGAAGCCCACCGAGACGCCCACCTACTTCACCAAACCACCGACCTCGCTGAACGGCCACCGCGGCCAGATCCTGAAGCCGGCGGATTGCCAGTACCTCAACTACGAGGGCGAATACGCGGTGGTGATCGGCCGCACCTGCCGCAACGTGACGCCCGATGAAGCCTGGGACTACATCGAAGGCTTCTGCCCCGCGCTGGACATGGGGCTGCAGGACTTCCGCGATACCGACCAGGGCAGCATGCTGCGCGTGAAGGGTGCCGACACGCTGCTGCCGATAGGCCCCGGCATCGTGCGCGGCGTGAACCTGTTCGAGCAGACGCTGCGCACCTACGTCAATGGCCTGGTGGTGCAGGAAGCGCACATCGGCGACGAGACCATCTGGGGCCCGCACTACGTGATTGCCGACATCGCGCGCCACATCACGCTGCTGGCCGGCGACGTGATCCTGATGGGCACGCCCTGCCATTCGCGCAGCGTCGATCCGGGCCAGGTGGTGGAGTGCGAGATCACCGGCATCGGCCGCGTTGCCGGCACGGTGGTGGCCATTGATGCGCCGCGCGCCAGCGCCCTTGGTGTCGGCCACGCCCCGACCGACAGCCCCGAGGTGCGCCGCGTGGCGCTGGGCTTCGACGAGCGGGTGCCGGAGCACTTCAAGGCCAACCTGCGCCAATCGAAAGGCAGCCCCCGATGAGCCTGCATCGCCACTACATCGGCGGCGAATGGGTCACCGGTGCCGCCGATCCGGCCGAGAACATCAACCCCTCGGACACGCGCGACCTGGTGGGCCTGTACGCGCAGGCGAACGGTGTGCAGGCCAGCGAGGCCATCGCGGCTGCGGCCGCGGCCCAGCCGGGCTGGGCGGCCGCCACGCCGCAGCAGCGCGCCGACGCGCTGGACTTCGTCGGCCAGGAGATCCTTCTGCGCCAGGTCGAACTGGCCGACCTGCTGGCCCGCGAGGAAGGCAAGGCTCTGGCCGATGCCCGCGGCGAGGTGGTGCGCGCCGGGCAGATCTTCAAGTTCTTCGCCGGCGAGGCGCTGCGCGTTCCCGGCGAGCTGCTCGCCTCGGTACGGCCCGGCATGGCGGTGGAGATCACGCGCGAGCCGGTGGGGGTGGTGACGGTGATCGCGCCCTGGAACTTCCCGATCGCCATCCCGGCGTGGAAGATCGCCCCCGCGCTGGCCTATGGCAATGCGGTGGTCTTCAAGCCGGCCGAGCTGGTGCCCGGCAGCGCCTGGGCCCTGGCCGAGATCATCAGCCGCGCCGGCCTGCCCGCCGGCACCTTCAATCTCGTGATGGGGCGCGGCAGCGTGCTGGGCGAGGTGCTGCTCGGCGATCCGCGGGTCGCGGCGGTCAGCTTCACCGGATCGGAAGCCACCGGCCGCCGGGTGGCCGCGGCCTGCGTCAGCCGCCCGGGTGCGATGGCCCGCTTCCAGCTGGAGATGGGTGGCAAGAACCCGCTGGTGGTGCTGGACGACGCCGAGCTCGACGTGGCGGTGCAATGCGCGGTCAACGGCGCGTTCTTCAGCACCGGCCAGCGCTGCACCGCCAGCTCGCGCCTGGTGGTGACCGACGCCATCCACGACCGCTTCGTTGCCGCGATGTGCGAACGCATGGCCCATCTCACGCTGGGCGACGCGCGACGCGCGGGCACGGTCATCGGCCCGGTGGTCGATGCGCGCCAGCTGCGGCAGGACCTGGACTACATCGCGCTCGGCCAGCGCGAGGGCGCACGGCTCGTGGCCGGCGGCCAGCACCGGCCGCAGGTCGATGGCCAGCCGGGCCACTACCTCGAACCGGCGCTGTTCGTCGAGTCCAGCAATAGCATGCGCATCAACCGCGAGGAAATCTTCGGCCCCGTGGCCAGCGTGATCCGGGTGCGCGATGCCGACGAAGCCCTGGCCGTGGCCAACGACACCGAGTTCGGCCTGTCCGCCGGCGTGTGCACCACCTCGCTGAAGATGGCCGCTCATTTCAAGCGTCATCTGCAGGCCGGCATGGTGATGGTCAATGCGCCGACGGCCGGCGTCGACCCGCACGTGCCGTTTGGCGGACGCAAGGCCTCCAGCCACGGGCCGCGCGAACAGGGCCGCCACGCCGCCGAGTTCTACACCGTCGTGAAGACGACCTACGTGGCACCGTGAGCCTGGGCGGCGTTGGCGTCGCGCAGGCGCCACGCTGCCTTGGGGACGGGTCCCTGACGTGACATCGGGCGGGCTCAAGCCGGGGCGAATCGGGCCGATAACCCGTCGATACCGCCAACGGACCCGTGATGATCAAGATCCAGCCCCAGCCGTCCGACTTCGCCCAGCTGGACGAAGCGGCGCCTGGCCCCTGTGCGGGCTGCCGCCCGGGTGACCGGCTCGATTTCCGCTTCGATTTCGCCTACCAGCCCATCGTCGACCTTGCCAGCCGGCGCGTCTTTGCGCACGAGGCGCTGGTGCGCGGCCCCGAGGGCGAGTCTGCGATGTCGGTGCTGTCGCAGGTCACCGAACACAACCGCTACCGCTTCGACCAGGCCTGCCGCGTGAAGGCCATCAAGACCGCCGCACAGCTGGGCATGCAGGAGCGCATCTCGATCAACTTCCTGCCCAACGCCGTCTACAAGCCCGAGGTGTGCATTCGCACGACGCTCGAGGCCGCGCGCACGCACGACTTTCCGACCGAGCGCATCATCTTCGAGGTGACCGAAGGCGAACGCGTCGAGGACGGACCCTGGCTCGCCACGATCCTGCGCGAGTACACGCGCTGCGGCTTCCTGACCGCCATCGATGACTTCGGCGCGGGCTATGCCGGGCTCACGTTGCTGGCCGACTTCACGCCGGACATCATCAAGCTCGACATGGCGCTGGTGCGCGGCGTCGACGGCAGCAAGACGCGCCAGGCCATTGCGCGCGGCATGGTGCGCATCTGCCAGGAACTGGGCATCCAGGTCATTGCCGAAGGCATCGAAACCGCCGGCGAGCGCGACTTCTTCCTGAGCGAAGGCGTCACGCTGATGCAGGGTTACCTGTTCGCGCGCCCGACCTTCCGTGCGCTGAGTTCGGCCGCATCGGCCGCCGGGCTGGACGCGCTGCCCGCGGGCTGAAGCACCACCGTCTCCCAGCCGCCGCCCCGCAGGCGGCGCGCAAACGCGGGCGTTGCCTGCCCCTCGATGGCCAGCAGGTGCAGCCAGCCGTTGTCGACCAGGCAGCGGACGGTGTCGTTCGCGCCGATCACCGCATCGATGGCCGCACGACCGGCCTGCACGAACACCGACAGCCGCAGCGGCGTGTGGCGCATCGTGCGACCGTCGTGCACCGATTGCCACGGCAGGCCGATGCGCAGGTCGCCCCCATTGCCTTCGAAGACGCCGATGCCGCCCCCGACGACGTTGTGCAGCAGCTTGTTGCCGGCGCCCTGCCGCTGCGGGTCGACCGTCGACACCAGGTACTGCAGGTTGATCCAGTGCGCGACGACCATCGGCGCCGACAGGATCAGCGCGAGCACACGATGCTCGGGATCGAGGCGCTCGTCGTAGTCGTGCAGGAAGACACGGCCACCCAGGTGCAGGCCGAGCGTGCGCGACCGCGGTGCGGCGATGAAAGCGGCGTTGTCGGCCAGCGCCCATTCCGGGCGGGTCTCGGCCCAGTGCGTCGCACGCTCGCGCAGGCGCGCCAGCAGGACCGGCGGCGC
>NZ_JBGAGA010000063.1:0-37432 GCF_044226965.1 Aquabacterium sp.
ATCGGCGATGCTGCCGATCAGGCTCAGGAAGAACGGGTCGGACAGGTGCTCGCGCGAGGTGGGGTCGAAGGGCACGATCACGCCGATGGTGCGGTTCTGCTTCAGGCGCAGGTTCTGCGCGCCGACGTTGACCGCGTAGTTCAGCGAGCGGGCCAGCTCGGCGATGCGGGCCCGCGTCTCGACATTGATCAGCGGGCTGCCGCTGAGCGCGCGCGAGACGGTGGCCACCGACACGCCGGCCAGGCGCGCGATGTCGGCCATCTGCGGCCGGCTGGCCCGCGCGGGTGCGGCGGGTGCCGGTGAGGCAGGGGCGCTGCGCGGACGGGTCATGGATGCGGGCAGGGACTCGGTGCGCCGGCAGTGTAGCGGCCGGCGCCGGCCGTCTCCCGCGAGCCCGCCGCCCGCCCCTGCACCTGCCACCGCCCGCAAGCCGGCTCCGGATGCCGGCGCGGCGCCGCGCGCTCAGAGCTCGTAGCTCAGCGTCAGCTTGGCGGTGCGGCCGTTGATCGAGCGTGCCGCGCCGCGGCCGTCGTTCGATTCGGTGTAGCCCACCGTGTTGCCGAGGTTGTTGATGCCCAGCTGCACGGTGGCCTTGGCCGAGAGCGCATAGCTCGCAAAGGCATTGACCACGGTGTAGCCCGGCAGCTTCACGGTCAGCGGGCCGGCCGGCGTGTCGTCCTGCGAGCCGGTGGTGCCGACGATCGACAGGCCCAGGTCCAGGTCGCCCAGCGTCACGCCCGGGTTCAGCTGGTAGACGAACTTCGCGGTGCGGCGCGGCGTCTTGCCGACGATGGCGGCGTTGGTCGACGACTTGATCGACGCATCGGTGTAGGTCAGCCCGCCGCCCAGGCGGAAGATGCCCGCGCGCCAGCCGGCTTCCAGCTCCAGCCCGCGCGCGTCGTACTTGGTGGCCGTCACCTTGATCGGCTGGGTGGTCACGTCGACGTTCGATTCATCGGTCGTCGCGCTGAACAGCGTGCCGAACAGCTGCAGCCCGCCGCGCCGCCACTTCAGGCCGGCCTCGGTCTGCTTGACCTTGTTGATCGGGATCACCGAGGACTTGCCGTTCACCAGTCCGGGGTCGTTGAAGAAGGTGATGCGGTCGCCGTTGAAGGACACGCCGTCGCTGTAGCGGGCGAACAAGGCCGTGTCCTTGTCCAGCCGGTAGTTGCCGCCGACCGAGTACGAGGTGTGGTCCAACGAGTAGTCGATGGTGCGGGCGCGGCTCAGGTCGTAGGAGACGCCGGGCACGCCGCCATCGAACAGCGTCTGCCGGTACAGGCCCTGCGCATGCACGCGGTCGCCGCGCACCGAGCCTTCCAGCGTCAGCGGGCCCTGGTCGTACTGCAGCAGGCCGTAGCCGGCCTGGGTGGTGTAGCGGCTGTCGGTGAAGTTCTGGCAGCAACCACCGAAGGCGGCCGAACCGTTGACGAAGCCGGGCACGTTCAGCAGCGCCGGCCGGTTGCCGGTGGCCTGCAGCGCGTACTGGTTGAAGCTCCAGGTCATGGCCACCTGCTGCGTCGAGTTGTACAGGCCCGCGGTGGCCTGCAGCGTGCCGCTGTCGCCGAGCTTGAAGGTCTTGCTCACGCGCAGGTCGTTGGCGGTGAGGCCCACGTCGTCGAGCGAGGTGTTGAAGACCACGCCGGTGACGACATTGCCGGTGTAGGCCTGGCCTGCGCTGGGACCGGTGGCCACCACGGTGCCGGCCGGTGCGGCATGCACGTCGTCGCCCGGGAACACGCCGATGAAGCGGCCGCTCTGTTTGGAGGTACGGAATTTCTCGGACAGCTTGAAGCCCTGGCCGAGGTCGAACTCGGCCTCGGCGCCGATGGCATCCACCTTGGCCGTCAGCCCCTTGTTGACGTTCGACGCCACATGGCCGTTGCTGCCCGTGAGCGTGACATCGGGCAGCCAGTACGGCGAGTACAGGCTGGAGGTGCGCGGGTCGAAGCCCGGCACCTGCTGGATGCCGCCGTTGACGTAGCGCACCGGCAGCGGCAGCAGCGTGGGCGTGCTGTCGTCCAGGTGCTTGAACGAGACGCGCAGGAAGCCGTTGTCCAGCGTCTGCGTGACGTTGCCGCGCACCTGCAGGCCCTGCTCGATCTTCACGCCGCCGTCGCGCGCGCCCTCGCCTTCGCGGTAGAAGCCGCCGAAGTAGAAGCGCGTCTTCGGACCCAGTGCGCCGCCATAGCCGAACTCGTAGCGCGTCTGGTCCAGGCCGCTGATGCCCTTGCTGATCGAGGCCACGCCGCCGGTCTCGCTGCCGGTCTTGCTGATGAAGTTGATGATGCCGCCCGGCGCATTGGTGGCCAGCGTCGAGGCCGAGCCGCCGCGCACCACTTCCAGCCGCTCCGTGACGTTGTCGGCGCGCATGAAGGTGTCCGGCGTCACGAAGTTCAGGTCGCCGATCTGCAGCACCGGCAGGCCGTCTTCCTGGAACTGCACGTAGCGCGAGCCGCCGGCCGAGATCGGCAGGCCGCGGATCGTGACGTTGGCATTGCTCTCGCCGCCCGAAGATTCGCTGCGCACGCCGGGGATCAGCCGCAGCACTTCGGCGGTGCTGGCGGCATTGCTCTGCTGCAGTTGCTCGGCGCCCAGCGTCGAGATCGAGACGCTGGCCGCGAGCTTGGAGGTGCGCTGCGAGGTGCCGGTGACGATCACCTGGTCGAGGTTCAGGCCGGGTCCGCTGCGGGCCTCGGTCTTGGCTTCGGCCGCAGCCGCGGGCGCGGTCTCGGCGGACTTGGCGTCGGCCGCGGCAGGCGCTGCACTCTGTGCCCACGCGCAGGGCGCGGACAAGAAGGCGGCCATTGCGGCCAAGGCCACCGGGCGCAAGGGGCTGGGTACGGGGATCATCTCGGGTCTCCTCTCATGCAATCGATTGCTGTCGTGGTCAAAAAAAACGGCCGGGCGACGGGTCGTCGGCGAGCCGGGTGGTGAGCTGCATCTCGAGCGTCCTCAGGTCGGCGACCAGGCGCGCTTCGTTCGCGCCATCGCGCCAGCACAGGTCGATCTCGTGGTCCGCCGAGGGCAGCAGCGTGAACTGGCCGCCGAAGGCCGGGTGCGCGTTGCGCAGCCGGATCAGGCGCAGCAGGTCCTGCACCACCGGACGGTCCAGCGCAGCGTCGATCTCCGCGCGGCTGTAGCGGTGGCGGTTGATGTCGCGGCCGACACCGGTGGCGGCGAGCAGGTCCATATCGTTCTCGCCGGCCAGCAGGCCGACGTAGTAGACCTGCGGCACGCCGGGCAGGAAAAACTGGATCGCGCGCGCCAGCAGGTAGGCGCGGTCGTCGCCGCCCAGCGCGGCGTGGAACGTGCAATTGACCTGGTACAGGTCGAGGTTCGACGCCGCCGCGCCGGTGGCCTGGCGGCTCTGCCCGTCGCTGCGGCGGTGGATCTCCTCCACCAGCCGGTCCAGCGCCGCCGGCGGCACCAGGCCGGGCCGGCCTTCGCGGTCGGCCGCATCGGCGCCGATGTCGATGATGCCGATGCCGTCGTGGGTGTCCAGCACCGTCAGCGCGTTGGTCGGCCGGATGCCGATCCAGCGCTTCAGCGGCTGCGCGTCGGCCGCGTACAAGGCGTGCAGCACCAGCGGTGGCAGCGCGAAGTCGTACACCCAGTCGACCTTGGCCGCGATCTCGATCTGCCGCTGGTGGTGTGCGTGCACCTCCACCAGCACCTCGATGCCGGCCGCGCGCGCCTGCGCCGCGAACTGCTCGATGAACGCGAAGGTCTCGGGCAACATGAAGCAGCTGCTGCCGGCGCGCTTGATCGCATAGCCCACCGCGTCCAGCCGCACCATCGTGACCCCGGCCTGCGACAGCGTGCGCAGGATGTCGCCGAGGTAGGCCTGGCCTTGCGGGTGGGCCACGTCGATGTCCACCTGCTGCGGCGTGAAGGTGGTCCACAGCAGCCGGCGCTGGCCATCGGCCAGCGTCACCGCGGTGAACGGCAGGCCCGGCCGCGGGCGATAGATCGCCAGCAGGTCGGCCTCGGTCGCGCCCTGCGGGAACACGGCGTCCAGCGTCAGGAACAGGCCTGCGTAGCGCGAGGCGCTGCCGTGCTGCAGGAAGTCCAGGAACTGCGGCGACTGCGAGGACATGTGGTTGACGATGACATCGGCCATCACCGGCACCTGCGCGCTCAGCCGCGCGATGTCGTCCCAGCGGCCCAGGCGCGCGTCGACCTGCAGATGGTCGATCGGGTCGAAGCCGGCATCGGCACCGTCGATGCGGTGGAAGAACGGCAGCAGGTGCACGCCGCCGAACAGCCCGGCCAGCGGCGCGCCGGGCTCGGCGATGAGGGCCTGCAGTTCGCGCAGCCCGCCGCCGCCGAGGCGGTCGACGTAGGTGATCAGTTGAACCTGGTTTTTCATCGGGAAGGAGACTTGACGAAGCACACCGCCACGGCGGCACAGACGAGCAGCACGCCGCCCAGGCGCACGGCATTGCCGGGGTCACCGCCCAGCAGCGGCTGGTAGATCAGCGGCAGCGTGAGCATCTGCAGGATCATCGGGATCACGATGAACATGTTGAAGATGCCCATGTAGACGCCGGCCCGCTCGGGCGGGATGCTGCCGGCCAGCAGCACGTAGGGGTTGCCCATGATGCTGGCCCAGGCCAGGCCCAGGCCGACCATCGGCAGGAAGAGCCAGGCCTTGTCGTGGATCGAGGGCAGCCAGCACAGGCCGATGCCGGCCAGCGCCAGGCACACCGCATGTACCGCCTGCGCGCCGTGGCGCCGCGTGAAGGGCAGCAGCGCGAAGGCCGCGACGAAGGCCACCGCGTTGTAGAAGCCGCCGATCTGGCCGTTCAGCAGCCCTGCCTCGCGGAAGCCCGGCGCATCAGCCGCGCGGGTGTCGAACATGGACAGCGCCAGCGCCGGCACGATGTAGATCCAGTAGCACATCATCCCGTACCACTGGAACAGTTTCATCCACCACAGCCGGCGCATCGTGGGCGGCATCTCGCGCAGCGCATCGCCGATCTCCACCAGCGCGGCGCCGAGGCCGCGTTTCTTGGCCGTTATCGACGCCAGCTGCGCCGGTGACAGCGGCAGCTCCGGCGTGGTGTGCACGCTCCACCACACGGTGGCCAGCGACAGCACCGCGCCGATCAGGAACGCGACGATGGTGATGTGCGGGATGTGGTGGCTGTTCACCGCGTCGCGGCTCACGCCCATCCACACCAGCAGCGAAGGCGCCAGGTAGGCCAGCGTCTGCGCCAGGCCGGTGAAGGCGCTTTGCGTCAGGAAGCCCACCGGGTGCTGCTCGGGGGCCAGGCGGTCGCTGACGTACGCGCGGTAGGGCTCCATCGTCACGTTGTTGGCGGCGTCCAGCATCCACAGCAGGCCGGCGGCGAACCACAGGGTGGGGCTGAAGGGCATCAGCAGCAGGCCCAGGCTGCACAGCAGCGCGCCCACCATGAAGTACGGCGTGCGGCGGCCCCAGCGGGAAACGGTGCGGTCGCTCCAGGCGCCCACCAGCGGCTGCACCAGCAGCCCGGTCACCGGCCCGGCCAGCCACAGCAGCGGCAGGCTGGCCTCGTCGGCGCCGAGGTACTTGTAGATCGGGCTCATGTTGCTTTGCTGCAGCCCGAAGCTGAACTGAATGCCGAAGAAGCCGACATTCATGTGCACGATCTGCCGGAAGCTCAGGCGGGGTGGCGTGGGGGCAGGCATCGTGCGAAGAATGGGTCGGCTGTCGAAGCAGCATCAGGGCTGCGGCGAGCCGGATTCTTCGGCTTTTGCAATCGATTGCGAACTAGGGTCTACCCCAGCCTTCGACTCGCGTCCCCCGTCGCTGCGGGGGATGGCGCCACGTCAACGAAGGCGCCGCCGCGTCCACCAGCCCAGCAGCAGGCCGCCGGAGAGCATCAGTGCCCAGCTCTGCGGCTCGGGCACGGCCACCGGCACGCCGGAGGTCACGTAGTGGCCGTCGGTCGCCAGGCCGTTGGACGCGGTGAAGCCGTAGTACACCGGCACGCCGGCCAGGCCGCTGAAGTCCACCGCCGCGTTGACGCTGAAGCTGCCCAGGTTCAGGTGGTCGATGGTGCCGGTCAAGGTGCCGGTCTGGTCGTCGTGGCCCGAAGGAACGTAGCTCACGGTGGCCAGCCACTGGTAGTTCGGGTCGCGGATCGCATCGCCGAGGCCGGTCTCGGTGGCCGCCAGCGGCGTCACGCTGCCGCCGGCCAGGATCTGCAGGCTGGGCGAGACCGGTTCACCGTCGAAGTGGAAGGTGTCGATCGCGAAGGCCACGCTGGCGCCGCCCAGGCCCTCGTAGCCCAGGCCCGAGCCGCCGCCACCCAGGCCCGGCGCGTCGCTCAGCACGAAGGTCATGCCGTCGCCGCGCGTCTGGTCGCTGGCCGGAATGAAGAAATGGAAGCTGAAGCTGAACGCCTGGTTGAAATCCATCGTCAGCGCGCGCTGCGCGTAGCCGGCGCCGCTCTGGTCGCCGGCGCCGGTGTGCGTCAGGATCAGGTTGCTGTAGGTGAAGCCGTTGCCCGGCGTGTCGTTCTGCGCCAGCGCGCTGCCCAGCAGCGTCCACGTCGTGAAGTCGGTGTAGCCCACCGACAGGTCCACCCCCTGCTGGGCCAGCGCGCTGCCGGCGGTGCCCGCGCTCAGCAGGCCGGCCGCCAGAAGGGTTCTCATCGTGTGCCGCATCGCATGCCTCTTCGGTCGTTGAACTGCGAGGCACTGTGCGGCGAGGCCGTTAGTCAATCGTTAGCGGGCGGGGCCGGCGCCCCCGGCCAGGCCCCCGCGAACACGGGGATGCGCAGCCCAGGCCGGCTCGTCGTCCACCGGACGCATTGCGGCCATGCGCCCCTGCCTTGCACAGCCAGAAGGGTTCAGCCCGCGCCGGCCCACCACTGTGCCGGGAAGCGCCCTTCCAGCCAGTTCACGAAACCGCTCACTTTGCTGGGTAGCAGCCGCGGCGAGGGATACACCGCATGGATCTCCTGCTGCGGCAGCGACCAGCCCGGCAGCAGCGGCCGCACCGCGCCGGCCTTCACCGACTCGTGCGCCACGTACCAGGGCAGCGCCGCCACGCCCAGGCCGGCGCGGGCGGCGGCCAGCAGGGCCGAGAGGTTGTTCGAGCGCAGCGGACCCTTGATCGGCGTCTGCAGCTGCAGGCCTTCGGCGTCGGTGAAGTGCCAGCGGTCGTCACCCTGCACGGTGCTGTAGACCAGCGCGTCGTGCTCGGTCAGGTCGTTCGGCATGGTCGGCGTGCCACGCCGCTGCAGGTAGTCGGCCGCGGCCACCAGCACCCAGGGGTTGCTGCCCAGGCGCCGCGCGCCCAGCGACGAATCGGCCAGCCGGCCCAGGCGCAGCGCGACATCGATGCCCTGCTCCACCAGGTTGACGTAGCGGTCCTCGAAGTTCAGGTCGATCTGGATCTCGGGGTTCTCGGCCATGAAGCGCAGCACCAGCGGCACCAGCACGCGTCGGCCGAAGGCCACCGGCGCACTGACACGCAAGGTGCCGCGCAGGCGCGACTGCTGCAGCGCGACCAGGTTGTCGGCCTCCTCGAGCTGGCGGTCGATGAGCCGGCACTTGTCGTAGTACAGCGCGCCAATCTCGGTCGGCGTCACGCCGCGCGTGCTGCGGTGCAGCAGCCGCGCGCCGAGCCGGCGCTCGAGCTCGGCCACGTGCTTGGTGGCGGTGGGCTGCGTCAGCCCCATGTCGGCCGCGGCCTTGCTAAACGAGCCGCTTTCGACCACGCGAATGAAGAGTCGGATGCCCTGCACCTGGTCCATGCCGCCACTGTGCGCGCTTTTGGCAATCGCATTCCTGCATGGAATATCAAATATCTCCTGACTTGGATTCACGCAGTCCCGACAGCCGCGGACCATGCGCCCCATTCCGATCCTCAATCCCAAAGGAGACAGCAATGGCACGCATGAAGGCCGCAATGGCCGCGGTTCTGGTGATGGAGAAGGAAGGCATCTCGCAGGCCTTCGGCATTCCGGGCGCGGCGATCAATCCGCTGTACGCCTGCCTGCGCGAGCGGGCCTCGATCGCGCATGTGCTGGCGCGCCATGTCGAAGGCGCCTCGCACATGGCCGAGGGCTACACCCGTGCCAAGGCCGGCAACATCGGCGTGTGCATCGGCACCTCGGGCCCGGCGGGCACCGACATGATCACCGGCCTGTATTCGGCGCAGGCCGATTCGATTCCCATCCTGTGCATCACCGGCCAGGCGCCGCGTGCCCGCCTGCACAAGGAAGACTTCCAGGCGGTGGACATCCAGTCCATCGCCAAGCCGGTGACCAAGATGGCCACGACGGTGCTCGAGCCGGCGCAGGTGCCGCGCGTGTTCCAGCAGGCCTTTCACCTGATGCGCTCGGGCCGCCCGGGGCCGGTGCTGATCGACCTGCCCTTCGACGTGCAGATGGCCGAGATCGAGTTCGACATCGACACCTACGAGCCGCTGCCGGTGTACAAGCCCGCGGCCACGCGCAAGCAGGTGGAGAAGGCGCTGCAGATGATGCTGGCCGCCGAGCGCCCGCTGATCGTGGCCGGCGGCGGCATCATCAATGCCGATGCCAGCGAGCTGCTGGTGGAGCTGGCCGAGTTGCTGGGCACGCCGGTGATCCCCACCTTGATGGGCTGGGGCGCGATCCCCGATCACCACCCGCTGATGGCCGGCATGTGCGGACTGCAGACCAGCCACCGCTACGGCAACGCGACGATGCTGGCCAGCGACTTCGTGCTCGGCATCGGCAACCGCTGGGCCAACCGCCACACCGGCTCGGTCGAGGTCTACACCAAGGGCCGCACCTTCGTGCACGTGGACATCGAGCCGACGCAGATCGGCCGCGTGTTCTCGCCCGACCTGGGCATCGTGTCCGACGCGAAGGCGGCATTGCAGCTGTTCGTCGAGGTAGCGCGTGAATGGCAGGCGGCCAGCAAGCTGCGCGACTGGTCCGGCTGGGCCGGCGAATGCCTGGCGCGCAAGCAGTCGGTCGACTACCAGCGCAAGACCAATTTCGATCAGGTGCCGATGAAGCCGCAGCGCGTGTACCAGTGCATGACGCGCCATTTCGGAGACGACGTCTGCTACGTCAGCACCATCGGCCTGTCTCAGATTGCCGCCGCGCAGTTCCTGCATGTGCACCGGCCGCGCCACTGGATCAACTGCGGCCAGGCCGGCCCGCTGGGCTGGACCGTGCCGGCCGCGCTGGGCGTGCGCGCGGCCGACCCGGCGCGCAAGATCGTCGCGCTGTCGGGCGACTACGACTTCCAGTTCCTGATCGAGGAACTGGCCGTCGGCGCGCAGTTCAAGCTGCCCTACATCCACGTGGTGGTGAACAACAGCTACCTGGGGCTGATCCGCCAGGCGCAGCGCGGCTTCAGCATGGACTACTGCGTGCAGCTGGGCTTCGACAACATCAACACGCCGGAGACCGACGGCATCGTCAAGGGCTATGGCGTGGACCACGTCAAGGTGGTCGAGGGCCTGGGCTGCAAGGCCATCCGCGTCGAGCGGCCCGAAGACATGCGCGCCGCCTTCGACCAGGCCGAAGCCTGGATGGCCGAGCACCGCGTGCCGGTGGTCGTCGAGGTGATCCTCGAGCGCGTGACCAACATCGCGATGGGCACCGAGATCGACGCGATCAACGAGTTCGAAGCGTTGGCGCAAAGCCGCGAGGACGCGCCCACCGCGCTGAGCCTGCTCGATTGACCGCACACGTTCGAGAGCCCGGAGACCCACCATGCCCCAGTTCGCCGCCAACCTCACGATGCTGTTCAACGAGGTGCCCTTCCTCGACCGCTTCGAGCGCGCCGCCAAGGCCGGCTTCAAGGCCGTCGAGTTCCTCTTTCCGTATGCCTACGCGCCGGCCGAGATCAAGGCCCGGCTCGACGCGCACAGCCTGCAGCTGGTGCTGCACAACCTGCCCGCCGGTGACTGGGACGCCGGCGAGCGCGGCATCGCCTGCCTGCCCGACCGGGTGGAGGAGTTCCGCGCCGGCGTGGCACGCGCCATCGACTACGCGCAGGCGCTCGGCGTGCCGCAGCTGAACTGCCTGGCCGGCAAGGCCCCGGCCGGCATCGACGATGCCGTGCTCCGCCGCACGCTGGTGGCCAACCTGCGCCATGCCGCGGCGGAGCTGCAGCGCGTGGGCCTGAAGCTGCTGGTCGAGCCGATCAACACCTTCGACATTCCCGGCTTCTACGTCAACCGCACCGCGCAGGCGCTGTCGATCCTGGACGAGGTGGGTGCCGCCAACGCCTTCGTGCAGTACGACATCTACCACGCACAACGCATGGAAGGCGAGCTCGCCGCCACGCTGCAGCAGCAGCTCGCGCGCATCGGCCACGTGCAGCTGGCCGACAACCCGGGCCGCCACGAGCCCGGCAGCGGCGAAATCAACTACGAGTTCCTGTTCGCCCACCTCGACCGCATCGGCTACCGCGGCTGGGTCGGCTGCGAATACAAGCCCGCCGGCACGACGGAAGCCGGCCTCGGCTGGCGCCAGCGGCTTGCCCGCTAGAACCGCATGGCATCGATGACGACAAGGAGACTGCAATGACTTCGAATCCCCTCAAGCTCGGCTTCGTCGGCCTGGGCATCATGGGCACGCCGATGGCGGGCCATCTGCTGCGCGCCGGCCACCAGCTGTTCGTGCACACGAAGGGCAAGCTGCCGGTGGAGATCGGTGAATCGCGCGCCACCGTGTGCACCAGTGCGCGCGGCGTGGCCGAGCGCGCGGACATCGTGTTCCTGATGGTGCCGGACACACCCGACGTCGAAGCCGCGCTGTTCAGCGAACAGGGCGTGGCCGCGGGCCTGACACGGGGCAAGGTGGTGGTCGACATGAGCTCGATCTCGCCGATCGCGACCAAGGATTACGCCCGGCGCATCAACGAGATCGGCTGCGACTACCTCGACGCGCCGGTCTCCGGCGGCGAGGTGGGCGCGAAGAACGCCACGCTGTCGATCATGGTCGGCGGTGACGCCGCGGTGTTCGACAAGGTCAGGCCGCTGTTCGAGCTGATGGGCAAGAACATCACGCTGGTCGGCGCCAATGGCGACGGGCAGACGGCCAAGGTGGCCAACCAGATCATCGTCGCGCTGAACATCGAGGCGGTGGCCGAGGCGCTCGTGTTCGCCTCGCGCGCAGGCGCCGACCCGGCGCGCGTGCGCCAGGCGCTGATGGGCGGCTTCGCGTCCTCGAAGATCCTGGAGGTGCATGGCGAGCGGATGATCAAGCGCAGCTTCGAGCCGGGCTTCCGCATCGGCCTGCACCAGAAGGACCTGAACCTCGCGCTGAGCAGCGCCCGCGCGCTGGGCGTCTCGCTGCCTAACACCGCAACAGCGCAGGAGCTGTTCAATGCCTGCGCCGCGCATGGCGGCCTGGCCTGGGACCATTCCGCGATGGTGCGCGCACTCGAGAAGCTGGCCAATCACGAGATCGGCGCGGCCGACAGGTAGCTTTACAGGACCGGCCTCCACCGAGGAAAACCCGAGGCCTGGTTTTTTTGATTGTTGACTGCGGTCAAGAGATTTTCAGACCAACAGTTCGACAGTGAAACCCTCACCAAACCCCTTTGCACGACGGGCGGCCGAAGAGCCGGTTGCAGCCCGCTGGGCGAAGCCTTGCCCCCTGCATTGCATCCCGCACTGTCAGTCAGCACTTCATCAGACCGAGAGAGACAAAGGAATCCACCATCATGTCGCGCCAATCCGCCGCCATTCCAGTCCCGGTCGGGACCCACTCCGCTTCAGCCAGCACGCCATCGGTCTACTACCGATGGGGCCAGCTGCTGATGGGCATCGTCTGCATGGCAATGATTGCTAACCTGCAATATGGCTGGACGCTGTTCGTCAACCCGATCGCGGACAAGCACGGCTGGAGCCGCGCCGCGATCCAGGTGGCGTTCACGATCTTCGTGCTCACGGAAACCTGGCTGGTGCCGATCGAGGGCTACCTGGTCGACCGCTTCGGCCCGCGCCCGGTGGTGCTGGGCGGCGGCATCCTGTGCGCCATCGGCTGGGTGCTGAATTCGCAGGCCGACACGCTAGCGATGCTGTACGTGGCAGCGGCGGTCGGCGGTGTCGGCGCCGGTGCGGTGTACGGCACCTGCGTGGGCAATGCGCTGAAGTGGTTCCCGGACCGCCGCGGCCTGGCCGCCGGCCTCACCGCCGCCGGCTTCGGCGCCGGATCGGCGCTGACGATCATCCCGATCTCGGCCTACATCAAGAGCCACGGCTACGAGGCGGCCTTCCTGCACTTCGGCCTCGCCCAGGGCGTGATCGTGGTGCTGATGGCGCTGGGCCTGTCGCGCGTGCCGGAATCGCTGGCCGCGCTGGCCGGTGGCAATGCCCGGGTGCAGCAGTCGCGCGTCTTCTACTCGCCGATGGAGGTGCTGAAGAAGCCGGTGTTCTGGGTGATGTACCTGATGTTCGTGATGGTGGCCGCCGGCGGCCTGATGGCCACCGCGCAGCTGGCCCCGATCGCCAAGGACTTCAAGATCATCGACACCCCGGTCAACATCATGGGCCTGGTGCTGCCCGCGCTGACCTTCGCGCTGGCCATCGACCGCGTGCTCAACGGCGTGACGCGCCCCTTCTTCGGCTGGGTGTCCGACCAGATCGGCCGCGAGCTGACGATGTTCATCGCCTTCGCGCTCGAAGCGGTCGGCATCCTGGCGCTGTACCAGTTCGGGCAGAACCCGGTGGCCTTCGTGGTGCTGACCGGCGTGGTGTTCTTCGCCTGGGGCGAGATCTACAGCCTGTTCCCCTCGACCTGCGCCGACACCTTCGGCCCGCGCTTCGCCACCGCCAACGCCGGCATGCTCTATACCGCAAAAGGCACGGCCTCCCTGGTGGTGCCGCTGTCCAGCGTGCTGGTCTCGGCCACCGGCAGCTGGCATGCCGTGTTCATTGCCGCCAGCGCGATGAATGCGGTGGCCGCGCTGCTCGCCTGGTTCGTGCTGCGGCCGATGCGCCGGCGTCACATGGCCCGCTCGCAATGATGCTGATCTGAGCCCCTGAAACGCCGACAGCGGCAAGATCGCGAGATCTTGCCGCTGTCGCTTTGCGGAGCGCCGCAATCAGTCGCGGCCAATGCGGCCGGCACGCCGGCGCAGGAGGGCGGCACGGGCCGGGTCGACGGCTTCGATCTGCGCCGCCTCCACGTGCAGTGCACGCGCCTGCTCGACTTCCGAGATGATGCTGTTCGGGCTGAGCACCGCGCCGGCAAAGGCATACGCCTCATGGAGGAAGGCCTTGAACAGGCCGGTCATGCCGATCGGGGCCCGGAAGCTGGCGCTGGCGCTGGTCATGGTGTGTTGCTCCTGAATTGGTCTGGTTGCACTGCAGCAAATTTTATGGGGTTAACCCGCATGCGGGAATACCCTGATTTTTGGATTCTTGACCGCGGTCAATTTTTCGAAAAGGAGGTACGCGATGAGCACGCTGGTCTACAGCCATCCCGCCTGCCTGGCACACGAGCCGGGCCCGGGCCACCCCGAGTCGCCGCAACGCCTGGTGGCCGTGCTGAAGGCGCTGCAGGCGCCGGCGTTCGAAGCGCTGCAATGGCGCGAGGCGCCGCTGGGCACGCGCGAGCAGGTGCTGCACGTCCACACCGAGGACTACGTCGACCAGGTCGAATCGCTGGCACCGCAAAGCGGCTACCAGTTGCTCGATGCCGGCGACACGGTGATGTCGCCCGGCACGCTGGAGGCGGTGATGCGCTGCGTCGGCGCGGCCTGTGCGGCGGTGGATGCCGTGGCTGCCGGCGAGGCGCGCAATGCGTTCTGCGCCACGCGGCCCTGCGGCCACCATGCCGAGGCCGATCGCGCGATGGGCTTCTGCGTCTACAACCAGGCCGCCATTGCCGCGCTGCATGCGCGTGCCGCGCACGGCTGGCGCCGCATTGCGGTGATCGACTTCGACGTGCACCACGGCAACGGCACGCAGCACAGCTTCTGGCGCGACCCCGACCTGTTCTACGGCTCGAGCCACCAGTCACCGTTCTATCCCGGCACCGGCGCGCGGCACGAGATCGGCGTGGCCCACAACATCGTCAACGTGCCGCTGCGGCCGGGCAGCGGCTCGGAGTCCTTCCGCGCCGGCATGCAGCAGGAACTGCTGCCCGCGCTGCGCAAGTTCGCCCCGGAGCTGATCATCATCTCGGCCGGCTTCGATGCGCATGCGCTCGATCCGCTGGGCGGCCTGAACTTCCAGGACGAGGACTTCCACTGGATCACCCGCGAGCTGATGGCACAAGCCCAAGAATCCGCGCATGGCCGCGTGGTTTCGGTCCTAGAAGGTGGCTACAGTCTCGACGGTCTCGCCAGCGGCACGGCAGCGCATGTGCGAGCCTTGATGAGCCCGTGATGCGGGGGCAAACCCCCATACGGGCTTTCCTGAAAAGTTGACCGCGGTCAATCGAGGTTGTCGCGGGCAGGTCGCAGCATTCCGACAGCCTCGAGACAGCGTTCGTACAGCCCTTCTTCAAGGAGACAAGATGATCAGCAAGCTCGTATCGCGCCCCGCGGCGCGCCTGACCACCGCCATCGCCACCGCCCTGCTGGCGCTGGCCGGCAGCAGCGCCGCGCTGGCCTGGGAACCGAACAAGCCGGTGGAGTTCATCGTGCCGGCCGGCACCGGCGGCGGTGCGGACCAGATGGCCCGCCTGATCCAGGGCATCGTCGTCAAGCACAAGCTGATGAAGGAGTCGATGGTCGTCGTCAACAAGTCCGGCGGCGCAGGGGCCGAGGGCTTCCTGTCGATCAAGGAAGCCAAGGGCGACCCGCACAAGCTCGTCGTGACGCTGTCGAACCTGTTCACCACACCGATGGCCACCGGCGTGCCCTTCAACTGGAAGGACCTGACGCCGGTCTCGATGATGGCGCTCGACCAGTTCGTGCTGTGGGTCAACGCCGACAAGCCATACAAGACCGCGGCCGAGTACATCAAGGCCGTGAAGGATGCCGGCCCGAACAAGTTCAAGATGGGCGGCACCGGCTCGAAGCAGGAGGACCAGATCCTCACCGTCGGCCTCGAGAAGGCCACCGGCACCAAGTTCATCTACGTGCCGTTCAAGGGCGGCGGCGAAGTGGCGGTGCAACTGGTGGGCGACCACATCGATTCCAGCGTGAACAACCCGATCGAGGCGGTGGCGCAATGGCGTGCCGGCAAGCTGCGCCCGCTGTGCGTGTTCGACGACCAGCGCATGCCGCACAAGGCGAAGATCACCGACACGCAGGCGTGGTCCGACATCCCGACCTGCAAGGAGGCCGGCGTCCCCACCGACTACGTGATGCTGCGCGGCATCTTCATGGCCCCGGGCGTCACGCCCGAACAGGTGCAGTTCTACGTCGACCTGCTGAAGAAGGTGCGTGAGACGCCCGACTGGAAGGACTACATGGAGAAGGGCTCGTTCAACACCACCTCGATGACCGGCGCCGATTTCCGCAAGTGGCTCGAAGGGGCCGAGGCCATGCACAAGCAGCTGATGACCGAAGCCGGCTTCCTGGCCAAGTAGACCGCGCAGGTCGCATCGGGCGCCGCAACGGCGCCCGAATTGTTTCCGCTTCTCGTTCCTCACGCAGAAATCCAAGGAGCACGCCATGTCAGACCCGCAAGAACAAGCGGCCGACGACGGCCCGCCGCTGGCGAAGAACGCCACGGTCGACGCGGTGGTCGCCGCCATCCTCTTCGCCGTCGGCCTGGTGGTGGTGGTGGAGTCGCGCCGGCTGGGCGCCGGCTGGACCAGTGACGGCCCCGGTGCCGGCTACTTCCCCTTCTACATCGGGCTGATCATCTGCATCTCCAGCCTCGGCATCTTCTGGCAGGCCACCTTCAGCGCCGGCCGCGACACCGACACCTTCGTCGACCGCGGTCAGCTCAAGCGCGTGATGGCCGTGCTCTTGCCGGCCCTGGTGTACGTGCTGGCCACCGTGTTCGTCGGGCTGTACGTCGCCTCGGCGATCTACATCACGCTGTTCATGGTGATCCTGGGCCACTACAGCTGGCTCAAGAGCGTGATCGTCGGCCTGGTGGTCAACGCCGTGTTCTTCATGATGTTCGAGGTCTGGTTCAAGGTGCCGCTGTACAAGGGCACGCTCGAGCCGCTGAGCTTCCTCGGCTACTGACACCGGAGCAACGCGATGGAAGAACTCGGTTCCCTGATCCAGGGCTTCGGCGTGGTGCTGACGCCGATGAACATCGGCCTGATGTTCATCGGCATCACCCTCGGCGTGCTGATCGGCGTGCTGCCCGGCCTGGGCGGCGCCAACGGCGTGGCCATCCTGCTGCCGCTGACCTTCTCGATGTCGCCCACCTCGGCGATCGTGATGCTTTCGTGCATCTACTGGGGCGCGCTGTTCGGCGGCGCGATCACCTCGGTGCTGTTCAACATACCGGGCGAACCCTGGTCGGTGGCCACCACCTTCGACGGCTTTCCGATGGCGCAGAAGGGCAAGGCCGGCCAGGCGCTGACGGCGGCCTTCACCTCCTCGTTCGTCGGCGCCTTCGTCGCGGTGGTGATGATCACCTTCCTCGCGCCGCTGGTCGCGAAGTTCGCGCTGAAGTTCGGCGCACCGGAATTCTTCTCGGTGTACCTGCTCACCTTCTGCAGCTTCGTCGGCATGGGCAAGGGCTCGCCATTCAAGATCCTGATCGCCATGGCGCTCGGCTTCGCGCTCGCCGCGGTGGGCATGGACACCGTCACCGGCCAGCTGCGGCTCACCTTTGGCCAGGCCGAGCTGATGCGCGGCTTCGACTTCCTGATCGCGGTGATCGGCCTGTTCGGCATCGGCGAGATCCTGCTGTCGATGGAAGAGGGCCTGAACTTCAGCGGCAAGTCCGCGAAGATCAACCCGGCCGTGGTGTGGGAAACCTGGAAGGAGCTGCCGAAATACTGGGTCACCTCGATCCGCAGCTCGCTGGTGGGCATCTGGATGGGCATCACGCCCGGGGGCGCGACACCCGCGTCCTTCATGAGCTACGGGCTGGCCAAGAAGATGTCGCGCAACGGGCCGAAGTTCGGCACCGGCGAGGTGGAAGGCGTGATCGCGCCCGAGACCGCCGCGCACGCCGCCGGTACCAGTGCGCTGCTGCCGATGCTCGCGCTGGGCATCCCGGGCTCGCCCACCGCGGCGGTGCTGCTGGGCGGCCTGCTGATCTGGGGCCTGCAGCCCGGGCCGCTGCTGTTCGTCGAGCAGAAGGACTTCGTCTGGGGCCTGATCGCCAGCATGTACCTGGGCAACCTGGCCGGCCTGATCGTGGTGCTGTCCACCGTGCCGCTGTTCGCCTCGATCCTGCGCATCCCGTTCTCGATCATCGCGCCGGTGATCATCGTGATCTGCGCGATCGGCGCCTACACCGTGCACAACGCGATGCTCGACATCTGGTTCATGCTCGGCTTCGGTGTCATCGGCTACGTGTTCAAGAAGCTCGACTACCCGCTGGCACCGCTGGTGCTGGCCATCGTGCTGGGCGACAAGGCCGAGGACTCGTTCCGCCAGGCGATGCTGATCTCGCAGGGCGACGTGACCATCATGTGGTCCAACCCGCTGGTCGGCTCGATCACCACGCTGGCGTTCCTGATGCTGCTGTGGCCGCTGATCAGCAAGCTGATCGGCAAGATCCGCGCGCCGAAGGTCGATCCTCTTCGCGCGCAACAGCCGGTGGATTGAACAAGCCCTCCGCCATGGCAAAAGGCCCGCATCGCGCGGGCCTTTTTTTTCGTTCAGATCTTGCCGCGTTGCTTCAAGCGGCTCAGGGTTTCCGCGGAGAGGTTCAGGTACGAAGCCAGCACCTTCTTCGGCAGCCGCTCGGCTAGCTCGGGATGCTTGCGCTCGAAGCGATGGACGCGGCCGGGGGCGTCCAGCAGGTGCAGCGTGATGGTGTGGGCCAGCACGTCGCTCATCAGGCGCATCACCTCGTACTCGAAGGTGGCCTTGAACTTCGGGTGCTGGTCCATGAAGTCGACCCAGGTGAGCATCGGCAGCTTGGCCACGCGCGCCTTCGTGACGCACATGATGCTGTACGGCGTGGGCGTGTTCAGCCGCCACGCGGCATAGCTGGTCTCGATGTCGCGCTCGGACGCGAAGCGCAGGATCATTTCCTTCGCGTCGGCATTGGTCACCACGCGCTCGAGCAGGCCATCCAGCACGAAGTACTGCTCCATCTCGTGCACGCCCTGGTGCAGCAGGCTGTCGCCCTTGTTGCAGTCGACCACCGTCAGGTGCGGCTCGAGCGCATTCCGTTCGGCGTCGGTCATCTCCTTGAGGACGATGTTCTGCTTCAGCTGCACGCGGATGATGTTGCGTTCAGCGTGCTTGTCGAGTGGTGTCGCGATCATCGGGACGGCAGATTTCGAATCTTGACCGCGGTCAACGGCGTTTCAAAAGCCCGGTTCCTATGATAAGTCCCACTCGATTCGAGCCTGTGCATTCAGTGCACCAGAACCCACGGAGAGACAAGCCGCCATGAGCACCGACACCCCGACCCAAGCGCTGACCGATGGCTTCCATCTGGTGCTCGACGCACTGAAGCTCAACGACATCAACACCATCTTCGCGCTGCCCGGCATTCCCATCACCGACCTCACCCGCATGGCCCAGGCCGAAGGCATGCGCGTGATCTCGTTCCGCCACGAGCAGCATGCCGGCAATGCCGCCGCCGCCGCCGGCTACCTGACGCAGAAGCCCGGCATCTGCCTGACCGTGTCGGCGCCCGGCTTCCTGAACGGCCTGACCGCGCTGGCCAACGCCACCACCAACTGCTTCCCGATGATCCTGATCTCGGGCTCGTCCGAGCGCGAGATCGTCGACCTGCAGCAGGGCGACTACGAAGAGATGGACCAGCTGGCCATCGCCAAGCCGCTGTGCAAGGCCGCGTACCGCGTGCTGCATGCCGAGGACATCGGCGTGGGCATCGCCCGCGCCATCCGCTCGGCCCTGTCCGGCCGCCCCGGCGGCGTCTACCTCGACCTGCCGGCCAAGCTGTTCGCGCAGACGATGGACGCGGTCAAGGGCAGGCAGTCGCTGATCAAGGTGGTCGACCCGGCACCGAAGCAGATCCCCGCGCCCGATGCGGTGAAGCGCGCGCTGGACCTGCTCAAGAGCGCGAAGAAGCCGCTGATCCTGCTGGGCAAGGGCGCCTCGTATGCGCAGGCCGATGCCGACATCCGCGCGCTGGTCGAGAAGACCGGCATTCCCTACCTGCCGATGTCGATGGCCAAGGGCCTGCTGCCGGACACGCACAGCCAGTCCGCCGCCGCCGCGCGCAGCTACGTGCTGCAGGAAGCCGACGTGGTGATGCTGGTGGGCGCACGCCTGAACTGGCTGCTGTCGCACGGCAAGGGCAAGACCTGGGGCGCCGAGAGGGGCCCGAAGAAATTCATCCAGATCGACATCTCGCCCACCGAGATCGACAGCAACGTGGCCATCGAGGCCCCGGTGATCGGCGACATCGGCTCCTGCGTCGCCGCGCTGCTGGCCGGCATCGACGGCAGCTGGCCGAAGCCCCCGGCCGACTGGACCGGCGCGATCGCCGACCGCAAGGACAAGAACCTCACCAAGATGGCCGAGACGCTGGCCAAGCGCCCCTCGCCGATGAACTTCCACTCGGCGCTGAGCGTGATCCGCGACCAGGTGAAGGCGCGGCCCGATGCCATCGTCGTCAACGAAGGCGCCAACACGCTGGACTTCGCGCGCTCGATCGTCGACATGTACGAGCCGCGCAAGCGCCTGGACGTCGGCACCTGGGGGATCATGGGCATCGGCATGGGCTTTGCCGTCGCCGCGGCCGTGACCACCGGCAAGCCGGTGATCGCGATCGAAGGCGACTCGGCCTTCGGCTTCAGCGGCATGGAAGTCGAGACCATCTGCCGCTACAACCTGCCGATCTGCGTGATCGTCTTCAACAACAACGGCGTCTACCGCGGCACCGACGTGAACCAGGGCGGCGGCGCCGACGTGGCGCCCACCGTGTTCGTGAAGAACGCGCGCTACGACAAGCTGATGGAAGCCTTCGGCGGCGTGGGCGTGCATGCGACCACGGCCGACGAACTGCAGCGCGCGCTGGCCGAGGCGGTGGCCTCCGGCAAGCCGACGCTGATCAACGCGGTGATCGATGAAACCGCCGGCACCGAGAGCGGCCGCATCACCAGCCTGAACCCGGCTGCGGCGCTGAAGAAGTAACCCCGTCCCGTCCACAAGACCAAGCAAGGAGCCACTCATGTCCGACAACCTTCCCCTGAAGGGCATCAAGATCATCGACTTCACGCACGTGCAAGCCGGCCCGGCCTGCACTCAGATGCTGGCCTGGTTCGGCGCGGACGTCATCAAGGTCGAGCGCCCCGGCGCCGGCGACGTCACCCGCAGCCAGCTGCGCGACGACCCGAACGCCGACGCGCTGTACTTCACCATGCTCAACAGCAACAAGCGCTCGCTGACGCTGGACACCAAGAAGGCCGAAGGCAAGGCGGTGCTCGAGAAGCTGATCCGCGAAAGCGACGTGATGGTCGAGAACTTCGGCCCGGGCGCGCTGGACCGTATGGGCTTCACCTGGGAGTACATCCAGAAGCTGAACCCCGGCATGATCCTGGCCTCGGTGAAGGGCTTTTCCGAAGGCCACCACTACGAGGACCTGAAGGTCTACGAGAACGTCGCGCAGTGCGCCGGCGGCGCCGCCTCGACCACCGGCTGGTGGAAGGGCGAGAACTCGGCCCCCACCATCTCGGCTGCCGCGCTGGGCGACTCCAACACCGGCATGCACCTGGCCATCGGCATCCTCACGGCCTACATCGGCCGGCAAAAGACCGGCAAGGGCCAGAAGGTGGCGGTGTCGATGCAGGACGCGGTGCTGAACCTGTGCCGCGTGAAGATGCGCGACCAGCAGCGCCTGGAGAAGGTCGGCTACCTCGAGGAGTACCCGCAGTACCCGCACGAGATGGAAGCCTTCGCCAGCAAGGTCACGCCGCGCGGCGGCAATGCCGGCGGTGGCGGCCAGCCGGGCTGGATCCTGAAGTGCAAGGGCTGGGAGACCGACCCCAACGCCTACATCTACTTCACGGTGCAGGGCCACGCCTGGGAGCCGATCTGCGACGCGCTGGGCAAGCCGGAATGGAAGACCGACCCGGCCTACACCACGGCCAAGGCGCGCCAGCCGCACATCGAGGAAATCTTCGCCACCATCGAGGACTTCATCAAGGACAAGACCAAGTACGAGGCGGTGGACATCTTCCGCAAGTACGACATCCCCTGCGCGCCGGTGCTGTCGATGTACGAACTGCTGCGCGACGAATCGCTGCGCAAGAGCGGCTCGATCGTCGAAGTGCCGCACAAGGTGCGCGGCAGCTACTTCACCGTCGGCAGCCCGATCAAGTTCTCGGACATGAAGCCCACGATCACCGCCTCGCCGCTGCTGGGCGAGCACACCGACGAGGTGCTGGCCGAGCTGGGCTACACGCCGCAGCAGATCGCCGCGATGCATGAGGTCAAGGCCGTCTGATCGGCACCGGAAGAAGGCCCGGGGCGCGGGCTGCACACGGGCGGCCTCGCGCAACGTGCAGAAGGAGACACCATGCCCCCGGACATTGACTTGAAGGCCCTCGTGGCGTCGGTGGGCGACGCCGTCGTGGTTTGCGATGCGCAAGGCGCCATCACGTTGTGGAATGCGGCGGCCGAACGCATCTTCGGCTATGCCCAGGCCGAGGCGCTCGGGCAGTCGCTGGACATCATCATTCCCGAGCGCCTGCGCAAGCGGCACTGGGACGGCTACGACAAGACCATGGCCACCGGCATCACCCGTTATGGCCATGACGTGCTGCGCGTGCCGGCGATCAACAAGGCCGGCGCGTCCCTCTCCATCGCCTTCACCGTGGCGATGCTGTTCGACGCCGACCACAAGGTCACCCAGATCATCTCGGTGATCCGCGACGACACCGCCCGCTTCAACGAAGAGCGCGCCCTGCGCAAGCGCGTGGCCGAACTCGAAGCCCAGCTGGCCGCCGCATCCCCCGCGGCAGGGTGACGGTATTCTGTCGGCCGTTGCGGTGCAGCATGTGCCAGCACCGCACCGCGCCGCCGGGCTGCCACCAGGGCCCGAGCCGTCGCGGGCCCGGATTTCTTTTCACCCTGAACTTTCCGCTGACTTAGGAGAACTGTGATGAGCAAGGCACTCGACGGCGTCCGCGTCCTCGACTTCACCCACGTCCAATCCGGCCCCACCTGCACCCAGCTGCTGGCCTGGTTCGGCGCCGACGTGATCAAGGTCGAACGCCCCGGCGAAGGCGACGCCACCCGTGGCCAGCTGCGCGACATCCCCGGTGTCGACAGCCTGTACTTCACGATGCTCAACCACAACAAGCGCTCGATCACGATCAACACCAAGAACAAGAAGGGCCTGGCCGTCCTGGACGAGCTGATCAAGACCTGCGACGTGCTGGTCGAGAACTTCGCGCCCGGCGCGCTGGACCGCATGGGCATCACCTGGGACCACATCCAGAAGCTCAACCCGCGCATGATCGTGGCCTCGGTCAAGGGCTTCGGCCCCGGCCCCTACGAGGACTGCAAGGTCTACGAGAACGTGGCGCAGTGCGCCGGCGGTTCGGCCTCCACCACCGGCATGGACGACGGGTTGCCGATGGTGACCGGCGCGCAGATCGGCGATTCGGGCACCGGCCTGCACCTGGCGCTGGGCATCGTGGCCGCGCTGTACCAGCGCAACACGACCGGCCGCGGCCAGAAGGTGCTGGCGCCGATGCAGGACGCGGTGCTGAACCTGTGCCGCGTGAAGCTGCGCGACCAGCAGCGCCTGGAGCGCACCCACACGCTGCACGAGTACCCGCAGTACCCCGACGGCAAGTTCGGCGACGCGGTGCCGCGCGCCGGCAATGCCTCGGGCGGCGGCCAGCCCGGCTCGATCCTCAAGTGCAAGGGCTGGGAGACCGACCCCAATGCCTACATCTACTTCATCACCCAGGCCGCGGCCTGGCCGGCCATCTGCCGCGTCATCGGCGAGGAGGAGTGGATCACCGACGAGGCCTATGCCACGCCGCAGGCCCGGCTGCTGCACCTGAAGCCGATCTTCCGTCGCATCGAGCAGTGGACGATGACCAAGACCAAGTTCGAGGCGATGGACATCCTGAACAAGTACGACATTCCCTGCGGCCCGATCCTGTCGATGAAGGAGATCGCCTACGAACCCGCGCTGCGCGAAACCGGCACCGTGGTGGAAGTGGACCATCCCACCCGCGGCAAGTACCTGACGGTGGGCAACCCGATCAAGATGTCCGACAGCCCGACCGAGGTGACCCGCTCGCCGCTGCTGGGCGAGCACACCGACGAGGTGCTGGCCCAGCTCGGCTTCGGTGCGGCCGACATCGCGGCGCTGCGCGCCGAGGGTGCGGTCTAGCCGCCGCGACGACCAGACAGCGCCAAAGGAGTCCGATGAACGCGCGAACCATTCCGATCCTTGCCGAGCCTGCCAGCCGGCAGCGCAAGCGCGAGGCGCCCAAGGGCCGCGTCGTCGATCCGGCCGCGGTGCACGAGCTGCGCGCACTGGTCGGCCCGGGCGTGCTGGCGCGCGACCAGCTCATCGAGCACCTGCACAAGCTGCAGGACCACTACGGCCACCTGAGCGCGCGCCACCTGGCCGCGCTGGCGCGCGAGATGGGGCTGGCGCAGACCGAGGTGTTCGAGGTCGCGAGCTTCTACCACCACTTCGACATCGTGAAGGAAGGCGAATCCGCGCCGCCTGCACTGACGGTGCGGGTGTGCGACGGCCTCTCCTGCGAGATGGCCGGCGCGCGCGAGCTGCTGGCGCGGCTGCCGGAGATCCTGGGCCGCGAAGTACGCGTCATCGCGGCGCCCTGCATCGGCCGCTGCGAACAGGCACCGGCCGTCTGCGTCGGCCAGCATCCGCTGGCGAACGCCAGCTGCGGTGCGGTGGAAGCCACCGTGCGGGCTGGCGACTTCAAGCACCGGCCCGCGGGCTACATCGGCTTCGCCGACTACGTGGCCGGCGGCGGCTACCGGCTGCTGAAGCAGTGCATCGCCGGCGACCTCGAGATCGAGTCGGTGATCCAGGCGATGGAATCGTCCAGCCTGCGCGGGCTGGGCGGCGCGGGCTTCCCGGTGGGCCGCAAGTGGCGCATCGTGCACAACGAGCCGGCCCCGCGCCTGATGGCGGTGAACATCGACGAGGGCGAGCCCGGCACCTTCAAGGACCGCCACTACCTCGAGCGCGATCCGCACCGCTTCCTCGAAGGCATGCTGATCGCCGCCTGGGCGGTGGGCATCTCGAAGATCTACATCTACCTGCGCGACGAGTACCACGGCTGCCGTGCGCTGCTGGAGCAGGAACTGGCCTGCCTGCGCGGCAAGCCGCCCTACCCCGGCATGCCGGAGATCCAGCTGCGCCGCGGCGCCGGCGCCTACATCTGCGGCGAAGAGTCCGCGATGATCGAATCGATCGAAGGCAAGCGCGGCATGCCGCGCCTGCGCCCGCCTTACGTGGCGCAGGTCGGCCTGTTCGGCCGGCCGACGCTGGAGCACAACTTCGAGACGCTGTACTGGGTGCGCGAGATCGTCGAGAAAGGCGGCGCCTGGTTCGCCAGCCACGGCCGCCACGGCCGCAAGGGCCTGCGCTCGTTCTCGGTGTCGGGCCGGGTCAAGTCGCCCGGGGTCAAGCTGGCGCCGGCCGGCATCACGATCCGCGAGCTGATCGACGAATACTGCGGCGGCATGCTCGAAGGCCACCAGTTCTACGGCTACCTGCCGGGCGGCGCCTCGGGCGGCATCCTGCCCGCCAGCCTGGGCGACGTGCCGCTGGACTTCGACACGCTGCAGCCGCATGGCTGCTTCATCGGCTCGGCCGCGGTGATCGTGCTGTCCGACCAGGACAGCGCCACCGCCGCGGCGCGCAACATGATGCGCTTCTTCGCGCACGAAAGCTGCGGCCAGTGCACGCCCTGCCGCAATGGCACGGCCAAGGCCTCCGAGCTGATCGAGCAACCCGTGTGGGACCTGGACCTGCTGGCCGACCTGTCGCAGGTGATGCGCGACGCATCGATCTGCGGCCTGGGCCAGGCCGCCCCGAACCCGATCGACTGCGTGGTGAAGTACTTCCCGCACGAGTTGAAGAAGAGCTGAAGAAGGGCTGAAATGAACACGATCACCTTCACCCTCGACGGCCGCGAGGTGCAGGCGCGCGCCGGCGAAACCTTGATCGAGGTCTGCGACCGCGAAGGCGTGCAAGTGCCGCGGCTTTGCTACAAGCCCGGCATGGAGGCGGTGGGCAACTGCCGTTCGTGCATGGTGGAGATCGCCGGCGAGCGCGTGCTGGCCCCTTCGTGCTGCCGCGCGCCCAGCGCCGGCATGAAGGTGACGACCGACAGCGAGCGGGTGAAGAAATCCCAGAAGCTGGTGCTCGAGCTGCTGCAGTCCGACATGCCCGAGGCCGCCTACACCCGCCACAACGAAGTGGACGAGTGGGCGAAGAAGCTGGGCCTGGGCAAGCCGCGCTTCGCGGCGCGCGCGAAGGTGGCGGCCGACGCCTCGCACCCGGCCATCGCGGTGAACCTGGATGCCTGCATCCAGTGCACCCGCTGCCTGCGCGCCTGCCGCGACGAGCAGATGAACGACGTGATCGGCCTGGCCTTCCGCGGCGACCACGCCAAGATCGTGTTCGACATGGACGACGCGATGGGCGGCTCCACCTGCGTGGCCTGCGGCGAATGCGTGCAGGCCTGCCCCACCGGCGCGCTGATGCCCGCGCGCGAGGTGGCGCTGCAGGTGCCGGACAAGCAGGTCGAGTCGGTGTGCCCGTATTGCGGCGTCGGCTGCCAGCTCACCTACAACGTCAAGGACAACAAGATCCTGTTCGTCGAGGGCCGCGACGGCCCGGCCAACCGCGAGCGGCTGTGCGTGAAGGGCCGCTACGGCTTCGACTACGCGCACCATCCGCACCGGCTAACGAAGCCGCTGATCCGCCGCGCCGGCGTGCCCAAGGACCCCCACGCGCCGATGGACCCGACGCGCGTGATGGAAGTCTTCCGCGAAGCCAGCTGGGACGAGGCGCTGGCGCTGGCCGGCGGCCGGCTCAAGGACATCCGCGACACGCAGGGCCGCAAGGCGCTGGCCGGCTTCGGCTCGGCCAAGGGCAGCAACGAGGAGGCCTACCTGTTCCAGAAGCTGGTGCGCACCGGCTTCGGCAGCAACAACGTCGACCACTGCACGCGGCTGTGCCATGCCTCGTCGGTGGTGGCGCTGCTCGAAGGCATCGGCTCGGGCGCGGTGTCCAATCCGGTGATGGACGTGATGAAGGCCGAGGTGGTCATCATCATCGGCGCCAACCCGACCGTGAACCACCCGGTGGCCGCCACCTGGATCAAGAATGCCGCGCGCAACGGCACCAAGCTGATCGTCTGCGACCCGCGGCGCTCCGACCTGGCCCGCACCGCGCACCGCTTCCTGCAGTTCAAGCCCGACACCGACGTGGCGATGCTCAACGCGATGATGCATGTCATCGTCACCGAAGGCCTGGTGAACGAAGACTTCATCGCCAGCCGCACCATCGGCTACGAGGACCTGCGCAAGAACGTCGAAGGCTACAGCCCCGAGGCGATGGCGCCGATCTGCGGCATTGACGCTGACACCTTGCGTTATGTGGCGCGGCTGTACGCCACCAGCAAGGGCTCGATGATCCTGTGGGGCATGGGCGTGTCGCAGCACGTGCACGGCACCGACAACGCGCGCTGCCTGATCGCGCTGTCGCTGATGACCGGCCAGATCGGCCGGCCCGGCACCGGCCTGCATCCGCTGCGCGGCCAGAACAACGTGCAGGGCGCGTCGGACGCCGGCCTGATCCCGATGATGCTGCCGGACTACCAGCATGTCTCGCGGCCCGAGGTGCGCCAGCGCTTCGAGCAGGCCTGGCAGCTGCCGCCCGGCACGCTGGACGACCAGGTGGGCCTCACCGTCGTCGAGGTGATGCACGCCATCAAGGCCGGCAGCGTGCGCGGCATGTACGTGATGGGCGAGAACCCGGCGATGTCCGACCCGGATGCGAACCACGCCCGCGAATCGCTGGCCGCGCTGGACCACCTGGTGGTGCAGGACATCTTCCTGACCGAGACCGCCTACCTGGCCGACGTGGTGCTGCCTGCCAGCGCCTTCCCGGAGAAGACCGGCAGCTTCACCAACACCGACCGGCTGGTGCAGATGGGCCGCCAGGCGATAGCCCCGCCGGGCGATGCGCGCCAGGACCTGTGGATCATCCAGCAGATCGCGCAGCGCATGGGCCTGGACTGGCATTACGGCCATGTCTCCGAGGTGTTCGACGAGATGCGCCACACCATGCCCAGCATCGGCGGCATCACCTGGGACCGGCTCGATCGCGAGCATGCCGTGACCTACCCCTGCATGAAGGAAGGGGACCCCGGCCAGCCGGTGGTGTTCACCGAGGACTTCCCGCGCGAAGGCGGTCGCGCGCGCTTCGTGCCGGCCGACATCATCCCGGCCGCCGAACGGCCCGATGCCGAGTACCCGATGGTGCTGATCACCGGCCGCCAGCTCGAGCACTGGCACACCGGCAGCATGACGCGCCGCGCCACCGTGCTCGACGCGGTGGAGCCCGATCCGGTGGCGCTGGTGCATCCGCTGGACCTGCAGGCGCTGGGCGCACGACCCGGCGACGTGGTGACGCTGCAATCGCGCCGCGGCGAAGTGACGCTGTATGCCCGCGCCGACGACAGCTCGCCGCGCGGCGCGGTGTTCGTGCCCTTCTGCTACTACGAGGCCGCGATCAACCGACTCACCAATGCCGCGCTCGACCCGTTCGCGAAGATCCCGGAATTCAAGTACTGCGCGGTGCGCCTCACCGTGGGGGGCGCCGCACCGGTGCAGGGCAGCTATGGCGGCGGTCAGGTGCTCAGCGGCCTGATCGAAAAACCGGCGCTGGCGAACGCCTGAAGTGGGTCGACAACCCATAACTCATCGTGAATGCACTCGATAATTTCATTTGACTATCAATTATTGATCGACGCTTCTACATTCTCTCCATGCCCTACCGGGCCTAACGCAAGGAGAGAGTGTCATGAGCAAGAACCCACCCCCGCTGTCCGCCCATGCGCCCGGCCACCATGAACTGGAGCGCAACTCGTACAACGCCGCGTTCTACGAACTCGGCCTGCGCTGGCACTGGGACCGCGAGACCTACGATGCCCTGGTGGGCCGCAGCAGCTGCCCGGCCGAATGCATTGCGCACTACCTGGAAACGACCCAGCCCCACCTGCTGAAGGCCTACGATGCAGCCTTCCTGGCGGACGCGATCCAGCAGAAGAAGGCCGCCTACCGCTGCAGCGGCAACGGCCGCGGCTTCGACTGGGCTCGCGCGCTGGACCGCGAGATCGGAACCTGAGATCGAGATGCTCAAAGACACTGGACTGCCCACCCGCTGGATCCGCTTCGACCGCAACGGCCGTCCGAGCTTCGGCGTGCTCCATGACGACGACGTGGTGCACGAATACCGTGGCGACCTGTTCGGCGAGAAGGAGCCGACGGGCGAGCGGTTCCCGCTGGCCGGCCTGACCCTGCTGACGCCCAGCGAGCCCACCAAGGTGATCGCGCTGTGGAACAACTTCCACGCGCTGGGCGACAAGCTCAAGCTGCCGGTGCCGGCCGAGCCGCTGTACCTGCTGAAGGCCCCGAACAGCTACCTGCCGGCCAACGCACCGATCCGCCAGCCCAGGTGCGAAGGCAAGGTGGTGTTCGAGGGCGAGCTCGGCATCGTCATCGGCAGGACCTGCAGCGCCGTGCCCGAAAGCGAAGCGCTCGACCACGTGTTCGGCTACACCTGCGCCAACGACGTGACGGTGGCCGACATCCTGCACCGCGATGCCTCGTTCGCGCAGTGGACGCGGGCCAAGGGCTTCGATACCTTTTGCCCGATGGGGCCAGTGGTGACAAGCGGGCTCGATGCCTCCAAACTCCAGGTCACGACCTGGCTCGACGGCCAGCAACGCCAGCATTACCCGATCAGCGACATGCGCTTCTCGGTTTCACAATTGGTCAGCCTGATCTCCTTCGACATGACCCTGCACCCCGGCGACGTGATCCTGTGCGGCACCTCGATCGGCGTGGGCTCGATGAAGCCCGGCAGCACGGTCGAGGTCGAGATCGGCGGCATCGGCAAGCTGAGCAATCGCTACGGCTAGCCCGCGGGTTTCGACAACTGGAGTTCTCTGCACATCATGAAGATCGCGATCATCGGAGCAGGCGCCATCGGCGGCCTGGTAGGAGCCCGGCTGGCGCAGGCCGGGGAAGAGGTGACGTTCATCGTGCGTGGCGCCAACCTGGAGGCCATCCGCGCCAACGGCTTCAAGCTGATCGAGGCCGACGGCACCGAGAAGCTGACGCGCCAGGTCAAGGCCACCAACGACTATGCCGCCGCCGGCCCGCAGGACGTGGTGGTGCTGGCGATGAAGGCGCACCAGGTCGAGGCCGTCGCAGCCGACCTGCCCAAGCTGCTGGGCCCTGAGACCGTGATCGTCACGATGCAGAACGGCGTGCCGTTCTGGTACTTCCACAGGCATGGCGGCCCGCTCGAAGGCAGCGCGGTGCGCAGCGTCGACCCGCAGGGCAACCTGGCGCAGCTGATCCCGGTGGAGCGCATCATCGGCTGCGTGGTCTATCCCGCTTCCGAGCTGGTGGCCCCGGGCGTGGTGCAGCACATCGAGGGCGACCGCTTCCCGCTGGGCGAGCTCGACGGCAGCGCCAGCGACCGCGTCGCGCGCGTGGCCCAGGCGTTCACCAACGCCGGCTTCAAGGCCCCGGTGCTCGACAAGATCCGCGCCGAGATCTGGCTCAAGCTGTGGGGCAACCTCACCTTCAACCCGATCAGCGCCCTCGCCCACGCCACGCTGCTGGACATCTGCCAGTACCCGCTGTCGCGCGAACTGGCGGCGGCCATGATGCGCGAGGCCCAGACGGTCGCAAACAAGCTCGGCATCGAGTTCCGCGTATCGCTGGAAAAGCGCATCGCCGGCGCCGAGAAGGTGGGCCACCACAAGACCTCGATGCTGCAGGACGTGGAAGCCGGCCGCGCGCCGGAGATCGACGGCCTGGTCGGCGCGGTGGCCGAACTGGCCCGGCTCACCGACACGCCCACGCCGCACATCGACGCGGTCTACGCGCTGGTGAAGCTGCTGGCGCACAAGATGGCAGAGACCCAGGGCCACCTGCGGCTGCAATCGGCCGCCTGAACCGGGCCCCAAGACCCAGAGCACCGGCCCCGATGCCGGTGCCACGCGGTGGCAGGCGAGCGGCCGCTGCCGCCAGGAGACACGCTTGCTGCACACCCGCCGCGCCCGGCCCCTGGCCGCACTGACCCTGGCCGCCAGCCTGCTGGCCGGCTGCGGACCCAACATCCCGTCCACGCTGAAGATCGGCGTCGCCCAACCGCTGTCCGGCCCCTCGGCCGACCGCGGGCAGGACCTGCTCAATGGCGTCACGCTGGCGGTGAAGGAGCTCAACGCCAGCGGCTACAAGATCGCCGGCAAGCCGGTGACGCTGGAAGTGGTGGCCGTCGACGACAGGGCCGATGCGCAGACCGCCAGGCAGGTGGCGCAGCAACTGGTCGACCAGAAGGTCGTCGCTGTCATCGGCCACCTCAGCTCGGACATCACCGAGGCCACGATCCCGATCTACCGCCAGGGCGGCGTGCCGCAGCTCTTCACCTCGTCGGCGGTGGAACTGACGCAACAAGGCCAGGGCAATGCCTTCCGCCTGGTGGCCCATGACGCACTGCAGGCCCAGGCACTGGCCACCTATGCCGCCGGCACGCTGAAGGCCGGGCGCGTCGCCATCCTGTACGAGAACACCGCCTTCGGCACGCCGATGAATCGCGACGTCACCGCCGCGCTGAAGAAGCAAGGCAGGGCGGTGGCGCTGAGCGAAGCGGTCGACAACAAGGGCACCGACTTCGCGGCCTTCGTCGGCAAGCTCAAGGCCAGCCCGCCGGATGCGCTGATCGCCATCGTGCGCGAACACCAGCTGCTGCCGCTGTTCGAGCAGATGCGCGCCGCCGGCCTGTCCGGCCTGCCGGTGCTGGCCACCAGCGTGGCCAAGACCCGCAAGGTGCTGACCGCACCACCGGACGTGAAGCAGCTGTACCTGACCTCCAGCGCCCTCACCTCGAAGGAATTCACCGCCGGCGCCGCCTTCAACACCCGCTTCCGCGCCGCCTACAACGCCGACCCGGTCTGGGCCGCTCACTATGCGTATGACGCCGTCTTCGTGCTGGCCGACGCGCTGCGCGCCACCGACTCGGCCGACCCGCAGAAACTGCGCGAGAAACTGCACACCATCGACGCCAACGCGCCAGTGACCAACCACATGCGCTTCGACGCCGCAGGCGAACAGGCCTACGCCACCGTCACCGTCTACCAGCGGCGCGGGGATGAGTGGGAGACGATGGTGAGGTCCGACAAATGGTAGGCGCGCCGGCCACCTAGGCCAGCAGCGCCCGGTGCGTGCGGATCGCCTCGGCCATCAGGCCATTGAGCTCGCCTTCGCCCCCATGGTCGATGTGCGCCAGCAGCTCGCGGCGCATGCGCGGCTCCCAGAAGCGCTTGATGTGCTGGGCGGCGCCTTCCAGCGCCTCGGGGCGGTCGGGCATCGCTTCGAAGAAGCTGCCGATCTGGTTGGCCATGCGGACCAGGGCTTCAATGTGCACGGCGGGGCTCCGGTGACTTGTCGGCGGCCAGGGCCAGCCGTTCGGGGTGGCAGTAGACGACCAGGTCTTGCTGTCGCGCGAAGCCGACCAGCGTGAGCTTCACGCGCTCGGCGGTGGTCACCGCGAACGAGGTCGGCGCGGAGACGGCGGCCAGCAGCGGCACGCCGGCCATCGCGGTCTTCTGCACCATCTCGAAACTGGCCCGGCTGGTGACCGCGATGAAGCCTGGCGCGGCATCGACACCGTTGGCGGCCAGCGCGCCGATCAGCTTGTCCAGCGCGTTGTGGCGGCCCACGTCCTCGCGCAGCCAGCGCACCTCGCCATCGGCCGAGCACCAGGCCGCGGCATGCACTGCGCCGGTGGCCTGCTGCAGGGTCTGCAGCGCGCGGAACTGCGACATCGCATGCGCGATCGCCTCGCGCCGCAGGGGTGTGCTAGCGCTCGAAAGACGCGGCAGGTCGCGGCTGACATTCGCCAGGCTCTCGGTGCCGCACAGCCCGCAGCCGGTGCGCCCGGCCATCGAGCGGCGGCGCTCCTTCAGGCGCATGAAGGCCGCGTTCGACACCCGCAGCCGCAGCGTGATGCCCAGCGGCCCCGGCTCCTCGTCCACCGCATACAGCTCCTGCGGATGGTCGAGGATGCCTTCGCTCAACGAGAAGCCGAGCGCGAAGTCTTCCAGGTCCAGCGGCGTGGCCAGCATCACCGCATGCGAGATGCCGTTGAATTCCAGCGCCACCGGCACTTCCTCGGCCACCCAGTCGGTCACCGCGAAGGCGCGGCCCGCGCGCACGCCGCGCACCGGCAACGCGGTGGCGCCCTCGCAGAAATCGGGCAGCGCAGGGCTGTCGTCGTCGCGGCTCATCAGTTCGGCGACCGCGTTCATTTGGCACCCACCGCTTCGCTGCCCTGCGCCGCCTGCAGCAGTTCCTGCTGCACCCGGTTGAAGCGGCTGTACTCCTGCTGCCAGGCCGAGGGCTGCATCACCGGCAGCACCTGCACCGCGGTCACCTTGTACTCGGGGCAGTTGGTGGCCCAGTCGGAGTTGTCGGTGGTGATGACGTTGGCGCCCGACTCGGGGAAGTGGAAGGTGGTGTAGACCACGCCCGGCTGCATGCGCTCGGACACCACCGCGCGCAGCACGGTCTCGCCGGCGCGGCTGGTGATGCCGACCCAGTCGCCGGTCTTGATGCCGCGGTCCTCGGCATCGTGCGGGTGGATCTCCAGCCGGTCCTCGCTGTGCCACTCGCTGTTGGGCGTGCGGCGGGTCTGCGCGCCGACGTTGTACTGCGACAGGATGCGGCCGGTCGTCAGGATCAGCGGGAAGCGCTGGGTCACCTTCTCGTCGGTGGGCTGGTACTGCGTGATGATGAACTTGCCCTTGCCGCGCACGAAGCGGTCGATGTGCATCGTCGGCGTGCCCTCGGGCGCGTCGTCGTTGCAGGGCCACTGGATGCTGCCCAGGCGCTCGATCTTCTCGTAGCTCACGCCATGGAAGGTCGGCGTCAGCAACGCGATCTCGTTCATGATCGCCTCGGGGTTGGCGTAGTGCATCGGATAGCCGAGCGCATTGGCCAGCTTCACCGTTACCTCCCAGTCGGCCAGGCCGGCCTGCGGCGGCATCACCTTGCGCACGCGCGAGATGCGGCGCTCGGCGTTCGTGAAGGTGCCATCCTTCTCGAGGAACGAGGAGCCCGGCAAGAACACGTGCGCGTACTTCGCGGTCTCGTTCAGGAACAGGTCCTGCACCACCACGCATTCCATCGCCATCATCGCGGCGGCCACATGCTGCGTGTTGGGGTCGGACTGCACGATGTCCTCACCCTCGCAGTACAGGCCCTTGAAGCTGCCTGACAGCGCGGCACCGAACATGTTCGGGATGCGCAGGCCCGGCTCGGGCTGCAGTTCCACGCCCCAGGCCGATTCGAACAGTGCACGCGTGGTGGCGTCGGACACATGGCGGTAGCCCGGCAACTCGTGCGGGAACGAGCCCATGTCGCAGGAGCCCTGCACGTTGTTCTGGCCGCGCAGCGGGTTCAGGCCCACGCCTTCGCGGCCGACGTTGCCGGTGGCCATCGCCAGGTTCGCGATGCCCATCACGGTGGTCGAGCCCTGGCTGTGCTCGGTGACGCCCAGCCCATAGAAGATGGCGCCGTTGCCGCCGGTGGCATACAGCCGCGCGGCACCACGCAGCATGTCGGCCGGCACGCCGGTGATGGCTTCGAAGGCCTCCGGCGAATTCTCGGGGCGCGAGACGAATTCACGCCACTCGTTGAAGGACTTGGTCTCGCAGCGCTCGGCCACGAAGTCTTCCTTCACCAGCCCTTCGGTGACGATGACATGCGCCAGCGCGGTGACCACCGCGACATTGGTGCCGGGCTTCAGCGGCAGGTGGTAGTCGGCCTTGATGTGCGGCGAGTTCACCAGGTCGATGCGACGCGGGTCGATGACGATCAGCTTGGCCCCCTGCCGCAGCCGCTTCTTCATGCGCGAGGCGAACACCGGATGCCCATCGGTCGGGTTCGCGCCGATCACGACGATGACGTCGGCCTTCTCCACCGACTTGAAGGTCTGCGTGCCGGCCGATTCGCCCAGCGTCTGCTTCAGGCCGTAGCCGGTGGGCGAGTGGCACACGCGGGCGCAGGTGTCGACGTTGTTGTTGCCGAAGGCCGCGCGCACCAGCTTCTGCGCCAGGTAGGTTTCCTCATTCGTGCAGCGCGAGGAGGTGATGCCGCCGATCGATTCGCGGCCGTACTTCGCCTGCAGGCGCTTGAACTCGCTGGCCGCATAACCGATGGCCTCGTCCCAGCTCACCTCGCGCCAGGGGTCGGTGATCCTGCTGCGGATCATCGGCTTCAACATGCGGTCCTGGTGCGTGGCATAGCCCCAGGCAAAGCGGCCCTTGACGCACGAGTGGCCCTCATTCGCCGCGCCGTCCTTCCACGGCACCATGCGCACGACTTGCGTGCCCTTCATCTCGGCCTTGAAGCCGCAGCCCACGCCGCAATAGGCGCAGGTGGTGACGACGCTGTGCTCGGGCTGGCCCAACTCGATGACCGACTTCTCCTGCAGGGTCGCGGTCGGGCAGGCCTGCACGCAGGCGCCGCAGCTGACGCACTCGCTCTCCATGAACGGCTGGTCCTGCCCCGGCGACACGCGGGACTCGAAGCCGCGGCCCGAGATCGTCAGCGCGAAGGTGCCCTGCGTCTCCTCGCAGGCCCGCACGCAGCGGTTGCAGACGATGCACTTGCTCGGGTCGTAGCTGAAGTACGGGTTGGATTCGTCCTTCTGGCTCTGCAGGTGGTTCGCGCCTTCGAAGCCGTAGCGCACGTTGCGCAGCCCGGTCACGCCGGCCATGTCCTGCAGCTCGCAGTCGCCGTTGGCGCCGCAGGTCAGGCAATCGAGCGGGTGGTCGCTGATGTACAGCTCCATCACGCCCTTGCGCAGCTGCTGCAGCTTGGGGCTCTGCGTGCGCACCTTCATGCCGGCCTCGGCCGGCGTGGTGCAGGAGGCCGGATAGCCGCGGCGGCCTTCGATCTCCACCAGGCACAGCCGGCACGAACCGAAGGCTTCCAGGCTGTCGGTGGCGCAGAGCTTGGGCACCTGCACGCCGGCGTCGATGGCCGCGCGCATCAGCGAGGTGCCCTTGGGCACACAAACCTGCTGGCCATCTATTTCGAGCGTTACTTCCTCGGTCGATGTGCGCCGCGGCGTGCCGTAGTCGATCTCGGGGTGGTGGTCGAGCATTGCGGGTCCTCTCTGATCGTCTGGTTCAGGCCGCCGCGCGGTCGGGCGTTTCGAGCCCGAAGTCCTGCGGGAAGTGGTTCAGTGCCGAGAGCACCGGGAACGGCGTCATGCCGCCCATCGCGCACAGCGAGCCATGCAGCATCGTGTCGCACAGGTCGCGCAGCAGCACTTCCTGCTGCGGCCGGTTGATGTTCTGGCGGATGCGGTCGATCACCTCGACGCCGCGCGTCGAGCCGATGCGGCAGGGCGTGCACTTGCCGCAGGATTCGAGCGCGCAAAACTCCATGGCGTAGCGCGCCAGCTGCGACAGGTCGGCCGTGTCGTCGTGCACGACGATGCCGCCATGGCCCACCGTGGCGCCCACCGCGGCGAAGCTCTCGTAGTCCACGGCCAAGTCGAACTGCGATTCGGGTACATAGGCGCCCAGCGGCCCGCCCACCTGCACTGCCTTGATCGGCCGACCCGTGCGGGTGCCGCCGCCATAGTCGTAGAGCAGCTCGCGCAGCGTGACGCCGAAGGCCAGCTCGACCAGCCCGCCGTGGCGGATGTTGCCGGCCAGCTGCATCGGCAGGGTACCGCGCGAGCGGCCCATGCCGTAGTCCTTGTAGTACGCGGCACCCTGGGCCAGGATGACCGGCACGCTGGCCAGCGTGATCACGTTGTTGATCAGGGTCGGCCGACCGAACAGGCCTTCGATCGCCGGCAGCGGCGGCTTCGCGCGCACGATGCCGCGGCGGCCCTCGATGCTTTCGAGCAGCGCCGTTTCCTCGCCGCAGACATACGAGCCCGCGCCCTTGCGCACCTGCAGGCGGAACACGTGGCCCGAGCCGAGGATGTCATCGCCCAGGAAGCCGGCGGCTTCCGCTCGGCGGATGGCTTCGTTCAGCGTGGCGATCGCATGTGGATACTCCGAGCGCACGTAGATGTAGCCCTGGGTCGCGCCGCAGGCGATGGCCGCGATCGTCATGCCCTCGATCAGCATGAACGGGTCGCCCTCCATCGTCATGCGGTCGGAGAAGGTGCCCGAGTCGCCCTCGTCGGCATTGCAGACGATGTACTTCTGCGCCGCCGCGATGCCGGCCACGGTCTTCCACTTGATGCCGGCCGGGAAGGCCGCGCCGCCGCGGCCGCGCAGGCCGGAGTCGAGCACCTCCTGCACGATGGCAGCCGAGCCCAGGCCCAGTGCGCGGCGCAGGCCGGCATAGCCGCCGTGCTGCTGGTAGTCGGCGAGTGACAGCGGGTCGGTCAACCCCATGCGCGCGAAGGTCAGGCGCTGCTGCTTCTTCAGGTACGGAATCTCGTCGGTCAGGCCCTGCTGCAGCGCATGCGCGCGACCTTGCAGGAAGCCGGCGTCGAACAGGCCGCTCACATCGGCTGCCATGACGGGACCGTAGGCCACGCGCCCGGCCGGCGTGGCCACCTCGACCATTGGCTCCAGCCAGAACAAGCCGCGCGAGCCGTTGCGCACCAGCGTGACGGCCTCGCCGCGCGCGGCCGCTTCTTCGGCGATGCGCCGCGCCACGCGCTCGGCGCCCGCGGCCAGCGCGGCGGCGTCGCGCGGGACATAGACCGTGATCGGCGCGGCGCTCATGCGGCACTCCCGGTCTTGGCCGCGCGCAACGGCGCCAGCAGTTCGTCGAGCTGCTGCGGCGTGACCCGCGCATGCAGCTCATCATCGATCTGGATCGCCGGCGACGAGGCGCACAGGCCCAGGCAGTAGGCCGGCTCCAGCGTCACCGCGCCGTCGGCGGAGTGCTCGTGCAGCCCGCAGCCCAGCGCGGCCTGCGCATGGGCCAGCAGGCTCTCGGCGCCCAGCGCCTGGCAGGCCTCGGCGCGGCACACCTGCAGCACGTGGCGCGCCGGCTTGGTCTGGCGGAAGTGGTGGTAGTAGGTGATGACGCCATGCACCTCGGCGCGCGAGAGGTTCAGCGCGCCGGCGATCTCGGGCACCACGTTGGGCGGCACGCAGCCCAGCGCGTCCTGCACGCCATG
>NZ_JBGAGA010000125.1:0-4278 GCF_044226965.1 Aquabacterium sp.
GGAGCGTGCTGGACTGGAACGAGAACGCCATCCGCTTCTACCAGCGCATGGGCGCCACCGTGATGCCCGACTGGCGCATCTGCCGCGTCACCGGCGAGGCGCTGCAGCGCTTCGCACGCTCCGCATGAAGCGCACGCGCGGCGCGGGGGCGGTGGCGGTCGCCGACCGGCATGCCGAGATCCACGCGCAGTTCAGGTGGCAGGTGCCGGCGCAGTTCAACATCGCCGAGGCCTGCTGCGGCCGCTGGGCGCGGGCGACGCCCGAGGCCATCGCCATCCATGCGCAGCACGAGAACGGCGCCCGTGCCACGCTGCGCTACGGCCAGCTGCAGCAGCAGGCCCATCGCCTGGCCAACGCGCTGCAGCGCCTGGGCGTGCGGCGCGGCGACCGGGTCGCGATCGTGATGCCGCAGCGCTGCGAGACCGCCATCGCGCAGATCGCGGTGGCGCAGCTGGGCGCGGTGGCGATGCCGCTGTCGATGCTGTTCGGGCCCGATGCGCTGGAGTACAGGCTGCAGCACAGCGAGGCCGCTGTCGCGATCGTCGACGAGAGCGCGATCGCCAACCTGCGCGCGGCGCGCCCGCAGTGCCCGGGCCTGCGCTGCGTGATCGCGGCCGGCGACGCCGCAGGCCAGGGCGACATCGACTGGGCCGATGCGCTGGCCGCCGAGCGCGACGTGCACGATCCGGTCGTCACCGGTGCCGACGATCCCGCGGTGCTGATCTACACCAGCGGCACCACCGGTCCGCCCAAGGGGGCGCTGATTCCCCACCGCGCGCTGATCGGCAACCTCACCGGCTTCGTCTGCAGCCAGAACTGGTATCCGCAGGCCGATGCGGTGTTCTGGTCGCCGGCGGACTGGGCCTGGACCGGCGGGCTGATGGACGCGCTGCTGCCCACGCTGTACTTCGGGCGCGAGATCGTGGCCTACCAGGGCCGCTTCGCGCCGGAGAAGGCCTTCGAGCTGATGCAGCAGTACCGGGTGACGCACACCTTCCTCTTCCCCACCGCGCTGAAGGCGATGATGAAGGCGGTGCCGCACCCGCGCAGGCAGTACCGGCTGCAGCTGCGCGCGATCATGAGCGCGGGCGAGGCGGTGGGCGATGCGGTGTTCGCCTACTGCCGCGACGAGCTGGACGTCACCGTCAACGAGATGTTCGGCCAGACCGAGATCAACTACATCGTCGGCAACTGCGGCCGCACGCTCGATGGCCGGGGCCGCGAGGCAGCCGGCTGGCCAGCACGCCCGGGCAGCATGGGCCGCGCCTACCCGGGCCACCGCATTGCGGTGATCGACGACGCGGGCCGCGAATGCCCGCGCGGCACGCCCGGCGACGTGGCGGTGCACCGGCTGGACGTGCATGGCCAGCCCGACCCGGTGTTCTTCCTCGGCTACTGGAAGAACGACGAGGCCACCCGCGCGAAGTTCACCGGTGACATGGCCAGCAGCTGGTGCCGCACCGGCGACACGGCGGTGATGGACGAGGACGGCTACCTCTGGTACCAGGGCCGCAGCGACGACGTGTTCAAGGCCGCCGGCTACCGCATCGGTCCCAGCGAGGTGGAGAACTGCCTCGTCAAGCATCCCGCGGTGGCCAATGCCGCGGTGGTGCCCAAGCCCGACGCGGCACGCGGCGCGGTGGTCAAGGCCTATGTCGTGCTGGCCCCCGGCTACGCGGCCAGCGACGCGCTGGTCGAGTCGCTGCAGCAGCATGTGAAGGGCAAGCTCGCGCCCTACGAATACCCGAAGGACATCGAGTTCATCGACGCCCTGCCGATGACCACCACCGGCAAGGTGCAGCGCCGCGTGCTGCGCCTGCAGGAGGAGGCGCGCGCCCGGGCCGCCCCGCAACCCACGCCCCACGCAAGATGACGTCTCCGCTGATCACCGCCTCGGCCCTGGCGGCCCGCCTGAACGACCCGCACGCGCGCACGCTGGTGTGCGACTGCAGCTTCGACCTCGCCGACCCGAATGCCGGCGCGCGGGCCCACGCCGCCGGCCACATCCCGAACGCGGTGTACCTGCACCTCGACCAGGACCTCTCCGCGCCGAAGACCGGCCGCAACGGCCGCCATCCCTTGCCCGAGCGCGCGGCCTTCGCGGCGCGCATGGCCGAACTGGGCGCCAGCGACGACAGCCTGATCGTGGCCTACGACGCCTCCGGCGCCATGTTTGCAGGGCGGCTGTGGTGGATGCTGCGCTGGGCCGGTCATGCGCAGGTGGCGGTGCTCGATGGCGGCCTGGCGGCCTGGCGCGAAGCCGGAGGTGCGCTGCAGGTGGGCATCTCCAGCACGCCGGTGCCCGGCCGCTTCACGCTGCGCCCCGCGCTGACGCGCCTGCTGAACCACGCCGAGGTGCGCGCCGGCCTCGGCCGCGGGCCGCGCTTGCTGGTCGATGCGCGGGCGGCCGATCGCTTTCGCGGCGAGAACGAGACCCTCGACCCGGTGGCCGGCCACATTCCGGGGGCGACCAACCGGCCCTTCCGCGACAACCTCGGGCCCGACAACCGCTTCAAGACCGCCGACGCCCTGCGTGCCGAATGGCAGGCCCTGATGGCCGGCCGCGTGCCGGCCGAGCTGGTGCAGTACTGCGGCTCGGGCGCCACCGCCTGCCACAACCTGCTGGCGATGGAGATCGCCGGGCTGCCCGGCGCCGCGCTCTACGCCGGCTCGTGGAGCGAGTGGTGCGCGCAGCCGGAGGCGCCGATCGCCGTCGGCTGAGCCGGCCTGGTTGAGGACCCTCAGCCGGCCCCTCAGCAGGGCCCCACCAGCCAGGGCTTGGGATGCGTGCTGTCGAACGGGTCGATCTGGCCGGCGCGTGAGGGCCGGGCCACCAGGCACTCGTTGCCGCGGCGGAAGCGCCGTGAGCCATCGGGCAAGGCCTCCTCGTGGATCGTGCCGTCCAGCGCCTGGCCGATGCGTTCGGTGGCCGTCAGCGGCCGATCGCGCAGCCGCGGGTCGTCACGCAGCAGCGACGCCAGCGAACGCGGCTGCGAGGCCGCGCCCTTCGGCAGCCGCAGGTCCAGCGGCGCAGAGGCGGGCGGCGGTGCCGCGGCGGCCACCGGCTCGGCAGGCGCTGCGCTGATGGGTTGCGGCTGCGGCTGCGGCTGCGGCTGCGGCTGCGGAGCTGCGTCGAGCGCCGGTGCAACGGTGATCGGCTGCGGCTCGGGCCGCTGCGGCGCGAGCTTCGCTGCCCGTGGTGTCGGCGCCGGCGCGGGCGCTGGCAGGCGAGGACTTGGCGCCGGCTCGGGCACCAGCCGCAACCACAGCGGGCGGGCCTCCGCCAGCGGCCGTTCGGACCGCAGCCGCGGCCGCAGCGCATCGGCCAGCCACCACGCGGCCAGCAGGTGGACGCCGATGACGCACAGCAGCAGCCGGCCCCGGCCGGGCCTGGACAGGGGAGGCAGGCTCACGGCTTGTCCGGCGCCGGCGGGTCGGGCCGGTACTCCAGCAGGTCGGCGGGCTGGCACTGCAGCACCTCGCAGATGCGCGCCAGCGTGTCGAAGCGCACGCCGCGCACCTTGCCGCTCTTGAGCAGCGAGATGTTCTGCTCGGTGATGCCCACCGCCTCGGCCAGTTCGCGCGAGCGCATCTTGCGCCGCGCCAGCATCACATCGAGGTTGACGACGATGGGCATGGGTCAGCCGACGCCGGGCCGCCTCAAGGCGGCTGATCCCCGTGGGGGACGCGAGCGGAGCGAGCAAGGGGCCAACATGTTCAGACGAAGCTGTCGTTCTCTTCGGCCAGGCGCACCGCCTCGCTCATGACGACCGCGACGGCCAGCAGCACCGCGCCGCAGAGGATGCCGACATAGTCGTTCCACGACAGGCTGAAGGCCAGCAGGCGCTGGCCCGGCGGGTTGCCCAGGGTGAGCGCGACGCCCACCGCGGCGCGCAACAAGGGCGACAGCAGCGCCGAGGCCAGCATGCACCAGGCAAAGCCCCGCAGATGCCGCTGCGCCAACCTGCCAAAGACACGGCCAGCGCCGTATTCGCCGAAGAGCTGCCACAGCTGCCACAGCGCCGCCAGGCCCAGCAGCACGCCGGGCAGGCTGGACAGCGCGCCCAGCAGCAGCGCGCGTTCGTCGATCACGGTGGGATGGTCGCCAATGCCGGCGATCGACGGGCCGGCGCTGCGCACCCAGTCCGGCGACAGCCAGAACAGCAGCGGCACCAGGCACAGGGTGGTCGCGCCCAGCACGGTCAGTGCGCGCACCACCCACACCAGGCTGCGCAGCCCGGGCGGCAGGGGGCGTGCGGCGGCGGCTCCGTCAGGCGC
>NZ_JBGAGA010000064.1:0-36045 GCF_044226965.1 Aquabacterium sp.
GCTTCCACCGCCGCGTTCAGCGCCAGGATGTTGGTCTGGAAGGCGATGCCATCGATCACGCCGATGATGTCGCTGATCTTCTTGGAACTCGTGTTGATCGCGTCCATCGTGGTCACGACCTGCGCCACCACCTGGCCACCACGCTGCGCCACTTCGGCGGCGGAAGCGGCCAGCTGGTTGGCCTGAGAGGCCGCATCGGCGCTCTGGCGCACGGTGCCGGTCAGCTGCTCCATCGAGCTGGCGGTCTGCTGCAGGTTGCTGGCAGCCTGCTCGGTGCGCTGGCTCAAGTCCTGGTTGCCGGTCGCCACCTCGGCGCTGGCCACCTGGATGCTTTCAGCGGTCTGGCGGATTTCGCCGACCAGGCCGCGCAGGCGGTCCTGCATTGCGGCAATCGCGTGCAGCAGGCGCCCGATCTCGTCGTTGCCGCCCTGCTCGACCGTGGTGCCGAGGTTGCCTTCGGCAATGCGCTCGGCCACCGTGACGGCACGGGCGATCGGCAGCTTGATGCTGCGGGTGATGCGCCAGGCGACCAGCACGCCGATCGCGATCGCGGCGGCCACCAGCGCGGCTTCGATGGCCAGCGCGGTGCGGCTGCCCGAGTTCGCGGCGGCGGCACCGGCCGCGTTCTCCTTGGCCTGCAGTTCGATCAGGTCTTCAATCTTCTTGCGCCACACCAGTTCGCCCGGACGCACCTGCAGCGACAGGGTCATCGTCGCGTCGATGTTCGCGCCTTCCTGGCCCTGCTTGGCGGCCAGCGAGATCATCGGGATCGTCTTCGCCGAGGAGGCCGCGATCTCGTCGACGAGCTTCTTCTGGGCCGGGTCGGCCGAGGCCATCATTTCCACGAGGGCCTTCTCGGCCTTGATGTAGGCGGCCTTCGATTTCTCGAACAGCTTCAGCTCGGACTCGATTTCCTTGGCGTCGGTCAGCAGCGTGATCGAACGCGCCTGGATCGCCATCGCACTCATGCCGTCGAGCATGCGGTAGGCCGCGGCCGACCGTTGGTCGTTGACATCGACGATCTGGTGCACTTGCGCGCCCAGCTGTTGCGTGGTGATGGCCGAGAAACCGGCCACCAGCACCAGCAGCAGGAGCAGGGCGCCGAAGCCCAGGCTCAGGCGGGTGCCTACGGAAGAGGTGAGTTTGGACATCATGGTGCACGACCCTCGTTGGAAGACTGGCGAAAGGGATTTTGGGCAGCGGGGTGCCTGCCCGATCGTTGGAATATCGGCTGTAAGCACATGCAGTTAAGCTCTCCCGACGGGATGTCAGGGTTGAGCCGACACCCGGAGTGCCAATTCCTGCGCAGCGGCGTCCCGCCGCCTGCGCCTGTGCGCTAAGGGTTTTCGAGGGGATCGGGCGGTGAGCCCGGGCTCACATCTGGCGGAACAGATGCAGGTAGCTGCGGCTGACGGGCAGCGTCTCGCTGCGCCCCTTCAACTGCACGTCGGCGGTTTCGTTGGCACCGCGGACCACCTGGGCCACGTGGCGCAGGTTGACGATCACCGAGCGGTGCACCTGCGCGAAGACCTCGGGGTCGAGTTCGTCGACCAGCTCGCGGATCGGCTTGCGGATCAGCGCCTCGCCGCCTTCCCAGACGACCAGCGTGTACTTCTCGTCCGAGCGCAGGTAGGCCACCTGGTCGACCGGGATCAGCCGTACCGCGTTGCCCACCGAGGCCTTGATCCACTGCAGCCAGGGCTTGCCGCTGGCCTGGTGCCGCAGCTGGGTGGACAGGCGGTCGAGCACGGCCTCGATGCGGTCGGCGGTGTCGCCGTCGGGCTCGGCCACCGGCGTGCCGCCGGCCTGCGCTTCGGCCAGCCGCTGCTTGAGCCGTTCCACCGTGTCGGCCAGGCGGGCTGATTCGAAGGGCTTGACCAGGTAGTCGATCGCGCCCTGGTCGAAGGCCTGCACCGCGTACTGCTCGTAGGCGGTGACGAACACGGTGATCGCGCGGCGGGCGATCGCGCGCGCGGCGTCGATGCCGCTCATGCCGGGCATGTGCACGTCGAGGAACACGATCTGCGGCTGATCCCGCTCGAACATCTCCACCGCCTCGCGGCCGTTGCGGGCATGGCCGATGACGTCCAGCTCGGGCCACAGCCGCGCCAGGTGCGACTGCAGGTGCTCGCGCAGCAGGGGTTCGTCGTCGGCGATCAGGGCGGTCGGGCGGGCGGTCATGTCGCAGCTTGTCCGGGCAGGATGATCTCGGCGCGCACGCCGTGCGGCGCCTGCTCGCTCAGCTCGAGCCGGGCAGCGGGGCCGAAGGCACTGGCCAGGCGGGCACGCAGGTTGGCCAGGCCGGTGCCCGGCGCCGAATTCTCGGACAGGCCCACGCCGCTGTCAGCCACCCACAGGCGCCAGGCGCCGTCGGCGTCGGCCTGGCCGCCGACCTCGATGCGGCCGCCCTCCTCGCTGGGGTCGATGCCGTGGCGCACGGCGTTCTCCACCAGCGTCAGCAGCGACATCGACGGGAAGCGCCGCTGCTGCAAGGCGGCCGGCACTTCCACCACGTACTGCAGGCGGTCCGGCATGCGCAGGTGCATCAGCTCCAGGTAGGCGCGCACCAGCGTCACCTCGTTGGCCAGGGTCGGCATGCCGCCGGTGGCGGTGGACTCGTGCAGCTTGGGCAGTGCGGCGCGCAGGTAGGCGATCAGGCTCTTGAGCACCTCGGCCGCGCGCGGCGAGCCGGTCTCGACCAGCGCCTGCACATTGGCCAGCGTGTTGAACAGGAAGTGAGGCTCGATCTGCGCCGTCAGCAGCGCGAGCCGGGCATCGACCGCCTGCTTCTCGAGCTGCGCGCGGTCGAGCTCGAACTGCAGCTGCAGCGAGCGCGCCTGTGCGTCGCGCTCGCGCACCAGCGCGCCCAGCGCCAGCACCAGGCCGAGGAACAGCGCGCTGCCGGAGATCCAGAAGAAGCCCGAGATGATCCACGGGTTGCGCACGATCGCGAACACGTCGCCGCCGGTGTAGACCAGGTACACGCACAAGGTGGCCAGTGGCGCGGCCAGCCCCACTGCGGCGGTCTGCATCAGCCAGCGCGGCAGCAGGGTCTGGCGCCAGTTGCCGGCCGCGGTGAAGGCCAGCAGCAGCACGACGGCGACGAACAACGTGCGGCCCAGCACCACCGGGAACGGCGGCGCGAAGATCGGGTTCAGCAGCAGCGCCACCGCCACCGCGATGCCCACGGTCCAGCCGACCTTGGCGTGGGTCAGCGTGCGCAGGTAGGTCGTCCAGCCGGACGCCGCCGGCAGCGGAGCCGATGGCGTGGCCGGAGGAGGCGCTTCGCGGGACATGGGGGCGCACGATAACCGCTGGCCGCGCCGGCACCAAGCCGCCGGCGGGCCCGGTGCGACGAACGACGGCCGGCGGGGCGCGGCCGGCGGCCGGATCACACGCCGCTGCGCTGCATCGGGGCCGCCAGCGCGGCGCGCAGGCCCTCGGCGCTGTCGCGCAGGTGCAGGCGCGCCTCCTCGCTCAGCGCCGGCTGGCGCAGCGCGGCCTCGATGCGGGCGGCCAGCTCGCTGGCCCGGTGGCGCGCCAGGCTGCGTGCATCGGCGCGCGCAACGCTGCTGGGCCGCAGCAGCACCGCGATCAGCCGGTTCAGGTGCTCGCGCTGCAACTCGCGCCGCGCCGCCGGAATGTCGCTGCGGCTGCCCAGTTCGCTCCAGACATCGGCTTCGAGCCGGCGGTACAGCTCGGCCAGGCGGAAGGCCTCGGCCGGCCGTGCTGCCTTGGCTTCGCTGTCGAGCACGCGGCTGGCCAGCGTGTCGCCCATCAGCTGCGCCAGCAGCGCGCGGCGCAGCTCGTGCACCGCCTGCGCCAGCGGGTAGTCGGTGGGCACCATGTCTTCGCCGAACAGCACGGCGTCCCCGCGCTCCAGGAAGTCCGGCGCCAGGCGGCGCTGCAGCGTCGGCGAGATCACCAGGCTGTCGGCCGCCAGCAGGTGCCGCGCCAGCGCGTCCAGGGCCGCGCGCTGGTCGGCGGCCGGCACCGGCTGCATCGGGTCGCGGCCGGTGTTCGGGAAATCGCGCAGGGTGCGCACGCCGCCAATCTGGCGCAGCAACGAGCCCGCGGCCCGCCCGGCATCGCGCAGCGCATAGGCCAGCGCGCGGCGCAGGCCGGCGTAGTCGCGGTCGGGCCGCAGCGGCCGGGCTTCCTGGCGCTGGAACAGGTCCTGCGCGATCTCGAAGCGCTGGCGCGCAAAGGCGATCGGGTCACGGCCCAGGTCGAACTGCAGCGCATCGGGATCGATGCCGATGAAGTTGTCCTCGTCGGTGCCGTAGGCCAGCTCGGGCTCGCCGCTGCGTGCGGCGATGCGGGCCAGCTGGGCCGCCTCCTGCGACGGCGCGAGCGGCTTGTAGGCGTACTCGATGGCCCAGTAGTCGTAGGGCCCGAGCGTGGCCTGGAACGCGGCCGGCCGCGGCTGGCCAGGGCGCGGCAGGTTGACCGGCGCGTACTCCATCACCGAGCCGGTCAGTGCATGGCTGGCGGTGAAGACCGGGTCGGCCAGCTGCGCCTGGCTGTACACCCGCGAGGCGCGGTAGTTGTGGCGCAGGCCGAGCGTGTGGCCGACCTCGTGCATCGCCACGTCCTTCAGGTAGTCGAGCACGAACTGCGCAGCCTCGGGGCTGTCGGGCTCCAGCTCGCCGCGCGCGGCCAGCACGTCGAGCGCGTAGTCCATCTGTTCGCCGGCGGCGGTCGCGTGGTCGCAGTGCTGCGGGTCCTGCAGCGGGTCCGCGCCAGCGGCACCGCCGGCCGACCCGACCTGCATCAGCCGCGCCCAGGTGTCGGCCGCCGCATCGCCGAAGATGCGGGCGCGCGCGCTGCGCTGGTTGCGCGAGGACAGGCTCTCGAAGCTGATGTCCGCATCCAGGATTTCGCCCGAGCGCGGGTCGACATGGCGCGGGCCGATCGCGCCGAAGCTGGGCTGGCTGTTGACGATCCAGCGCACCGAGGCGACGCCGAAGTCCAGCGTGTCGAAGTCGGCGTCGTCGGGCTGCACCTTCACGACGATGGCATTCCTGAAGCCGATCTTCTCGAAGGCCTTGTTCCATTCGAGGATGCCGGCGGCGATGGTGTCGCGGTACTTCAGCGGCACCGTGCGGTCGATCCAGTAGGTGATCGGCTTCACAGGCTCGGACAGCTCGGCCGCGGGGTCCTTCTTCTCGAGCCGCCAGCGCGCGATGTGGCGCACCCGTGGCGTGCGCGCCAGGTCGTCACCGAAGTCGTTCTGCGCATGCACGAAGTGGCCGATGCGCGGGTCGGCCGCGCGCGGGGCCATGGTCTGCTCGGGCAGGCTGGCCAGAGAGTAGTGCAGGTTCAGGAACAGGCTGCGCGGATCCGGCAGGTTGCGCGGCGCGGTGGGTGCCGCCCCGGGGCTGGCCCCGGGCTGCGGCTGTGCCAGCGAGCCGGTGGCGTAGTGGCCCATCACCTCGATGGCCAGCATGTCGGGCTTGCCGCGCACGTTCATCACCGCCGAGTTGCGCAGATCCAGGCTGTAGCCCTGGCGGAAGCTGCGCTGCAGCCCCGCGCCGATGCCGAGCATGTCGTTGACGAACAGCGCCGCGCCATCGACCAGCACACTGTGCCGCTCGGGCTGCGGCTGGCTGGCCACCGGCGTGCTGGCCAGCAGGCTGGGCGAGTAGCTGGCCGCCACCGCGCGTGCCTCCGGCGTGCCGGGCCGGGCCATGAACTGCGTGTTCACCGCGATCAGCTGCACCACGTTGTGCACGCGGCGGAACGCCACCACCTGGGGCCTGAGCATCAGCCCGCCGTAGACACCGGCCTCGCCGATGCCGCTGGCCAGCTTGGGCGACAGGAAGAAGGGCTTGTCGAAGTCCGCGGGCTTGAGCTCGAGCCACAGCCTCTCGTCCTTGCGCCAGGCGGTGAACAGGCCCTCGGTCTTCTTCGCGTCCTTCACGACGCTGGCAAACGGCGCCGGCTGCCCCGGCACCGAAGGGGCGACAGCAGTTCCCGGGGCGGCTGACGCCGCGGGCGCGGCCGGCGCGGCCGCGGCAACGGCGCCGGCGCCCGTGCCGGGCAGGCCGCTGCAGGCCCCGAGTGCCAGCGCCGCGGCTAGTGACAGGCCGCGCAGCGGGAACGGAACGAGAAAGGTCTTCGAGGTCGGCAAGTGCATGAGCATTCAGTGATCCAGCGGCGAAAGCCGAAGTGGAGCAGCTTCCGCGCCGGCGACCTCTCAGGGTTGCTCCGGGGAACCCCGGGCGGCGAATACGATCAACCCTGCGCGCCAATGACGGGGCGAGCCGAACGACAATGGGGGCTCGCTGCAAGGCGCGACAAGAACAAAGACATGACTAGCCAGGGAGCACTTTGGCCGCAGGTTCCTCCAGCATGAAGTTTCGCGATGTCGTCATTCCCGGTACGGGCGAACAATTCAGCGTGCCCCAGGGCATCCAGCGCATCGACTCCCCCTCCACCCATGGCTGGCAGCTGCGTTACCGCGGCGAGACCAAGCTCTACTCCGATCGCGAATATGGCGGCAGTGCCGAATCGCTGAGCCGCGCCACCAAGGAGCTGTTGCGCCGCATCGCGCGGCTGCCTGCGCCGTCGGGCCTGCAACGCACGCCGAACACCAGCAAGACCAGCCAGATGCCGGTGGGCATCTCGGGCCCGCTGCTGCGCGTGCGCACGGGCGGCAGCGCCCGCTACGCGATCTTCCTGGTGTCGATCCCGCGCTTTGGCGAGAAGCCGCGCCGGGCCAGCGTCTACATCGGCTCGGAAACGACCTACACGCCGGAGCGCTACGAGGCCGCGCTGGCCAAGGCCATGGCGCTGCGCGAGAAGGCCGAGAAGGCCTACCAGCGCGCGGCCACGCAGGCCAAGCGTGCCGATGCCCGCGCGCTGGCCGAAACCCTCTGACCAGCCAAGCCTGAGCGGCTGAGCCTGGCCGGCAGGCGCTACAGGAAGCCCAGCGAGCGCTGGCTGAAGTGGGCCAGGTTCGGCAGCGCCGTGGCCAGTTGCGCATCGGTGGCGCCGAACCAGGACAGCAGCGTCGCGGCGTACTGGTCGACCGCGCTGGTCGGAATCCAGCGGCCCTGCAGTTCCCAGTCCTCGACACCCACGTCGTCCGGCCCGCCCAGCACCAGTGTCGGGTAGGTGCCGTAGGTCTTGCCGCCCTTGACCGCGCCGCCCATCACCAGCTGGTGGTTGCCCCAGGCATGGTCGGTGCCCAGGCTGGAATTCGGCGCGAAGGTGCGGCCGAAATCGGCCTGCGTGAAGGTGGTGACCTGGTTGGCCATGCCGATGCCCACCATCGCCGACTGGAACGCGGCCAGCGCATCGCCCAGCGCATGCAGCAGGCCGGCATGCTCGCCATTCGCGGGGTCGCCGTAGCTGACCTGGCCGCTGTGGGTGTCGAAGCCGCCCATGGTGGCGAAGAAGATCTGCCGATCGCCCTGCACCGTGTTGTGGCCCTGGATCAGCTTGGCCACCTGGTACAGCTGCGCCGCCAGGCCATTGGTGAAGTAGCCATCGGACACCATCGGCGCGAAAGCCGCGTCGATCGCCGGCACCGAGCCGGTGTCGCCCGGCATCGTCGCGACCAGGCCGGACAGGCGCTGCGAGATCTCGAACGCGCCGGTCTGCTGACTCGCAAAAGCCGTGGCCAGGTCCACCGATTGCGGCTGCGCATACAGCGCATCGACCGCCACCTTGCGCAGCCGGTTCGGCTCCCAGGTGGTGTCTTCGGGCCGCAGGCCGTAGGCGCCGAAGCCCGAACCCGGACCGGGCAGCACCAGCGGCGTGCGCAGGTCCTCGACACCAAAATGTCCGTTGCCCCCGACCGAGATCACCGGGTTGGTGGTGGCCAGTGCAGTCGATGCGCGGCCGCCCCAGCCGGTGCGGGCCAGCGCGTCGCTGCCGGCGCATTCCCACAGGATCTGCTGGTCGGAGTGCGAGAACAGGCTGTCGGGGATCAACGGCGAGCCTTCGGGCTCGGCCAGGTACTGGGCCTTGGTCAGCGGCACCGCCAGCGGGCCGACATTGAACACCGGCGCGAGCATGCCGCTGTTCCAGTGCGGCGCCAGCGCGCCCAGCGCCGGGTGCAGTCCGAAGCCCGAGCTGCCCAGGCCGACCAGCGCGCCGCGCGGAATCGCCAGTGCCTGGCGCACGCCGGCGTACTGGTTGTAGCGCGTGGTGTCGGTGGGCACGACCAGGTTCATGCCGTCGTTGCCGCCGTACAGGAAGATGCAGACCAGCGCCTTGTAGTCGGCCGCCCGCGCGACGCGGCTGCCGAGCATCAGGCCGCCAGCCAGGCCGCTGCCGGCCAGCAGCGCGGCGCTCTTCTTCAGCCACAGGCGGCGCGCCGCGTTCAGGGGGGTGTGGGCGGGCTTCATCAGCGTTGCACCTGGTAGTCGGGGGAAGCGAACACGAGGTAGGCCGCGGCGCGGGCGCGGTTGGTGCGCCAGTTGGCCGAATCGGTCTGCGGCGTCCACCAGGCCACTGCGTTGATCACCTGCGTGCGCGGCGCGGCTGCCAGCTTCTTGCCCAATGCCAGCATCGACAGGCTGTCCACCAGCGTGGCGGGGTTGTCGGCCAGCGCCGCCCACTTGCTCAGGTTCACCTTGGTGCCGGTGGCATTCGGGATCGAGGTGTTCGGGTCGGAGCCGTCCCAGTCGAACAGGTAGGTCAGGTAGTTCAGCCGCTCCAATGCGGCGTTTGCATTGTGGATGCCGAACTCGGGTCCCACCAGCTGCGTGCCGGCCACCGGATAGTCCGGCGGGTAAAAGTTGAACACCGAGGGCGGGCGGAACAGGTGCTGGCGCAGCTCTTCGCCCCACCACCAGCTGAACGGGTCGCCGTCGGTATAGCCGCCCATCGCGCGCAGCACGCCAGTGAACAGCAGCACCGGCGGCCGCAGCGATCCGCCGTAGCGGCGCAGCAGGCGCTCGCTCCGCGCCTCGTCGTCCAGCAGCACCGCGGCCACGGTGGCGGCCAGGTCGCCCTTGCTGCCGGTGCCGAAGACCTGGCCATTGCTGGCCGTGTAGCGGCCGTTGTTGAAGGCGGTGGCCACGCGGTCGATGTACAGCGTGGGCGGGTTGCTCATCACCAGCTGCTGGATCAGCCGTCGGCCGACGAAGGGACCGATGTTCTGGTGGTTCATCAGGCTGTCCAGCACCAGTTCCACCGCCTGCTGCGGCGTGGCATTGGCCGGGACGCTAACGCCTGACAGCAGCGTGCGCGCGTCGGTGTTGCGCAGCGCCGGGGCCGGCGCCATGTCGCCGCCGTAGTACTGGCAATTGGCGCCTTCGGGCCAGCAGCCCCAGGCGGTGGCACCGCCGGCGGGGTAGGTCCAGCCGGTCAGCGCGAAGGCGTATTCGCGCACCTTGTCGTTGTCGTAGGTGGGCTGGCAGCTGCCGCCGGTGAGCCGGCCGTTGCGGTTGAGCTTGCAGGTGCCCAGCGAGAACAGCTGCAGCAGCTCGCGGGCGAAGTTCTCGTTCGGCGCCACCTTGTCGTTGTTGACATGGTTCAGGTAGTCGCCCATCACCGGCGACAGGATGGTCTTCTTCAGCACCTGGCGGTAGTTGCCGAAGGCGTTGTCCAGCAGCGCGTTGTGGTAGTTGCGCAGGCCGTAGGTGCCGCTGATCTCGACCTCGCTGACCACGACGATCTGCTGCAGCGCCAGGGCCACGCGCTGGCGCAGCTGGTCGGACTTGCCCAGCGCGTTGCGGTAGAAGTCCCAGATCAGCGGCTCGCTCGAGTAGAAGTCGCGCCAGCAGTTCGGGTTGTTCGCCTGCGCCGGCAGGCTGCAGAAGTCGGTCTCGCTGGTGTTCTTGTGGATCGCGTCGCTGCCGCCGCTGGTGTAGCGCGCGCTGCTCGCGGCCATCTGGTCCTTGACCCAGGTGACGGCGCCCTTGGTCTTGATCTCGCTCAGCAGCGCATCCGTGGGGCCGAAGCTGGCCTGGTTGGCCAGGCGCACCGCGTCGGTATCGGCCGAGGTGGCGGCTGCCGCCGTGCTGGCATCGGCCTGCGCCGCCGTCACGGCCTGCGCCTGGCGGCGCGTGCCTTCGGCCGCGGCCGGGGATTCGCTGTCGTCCCTGCCGCCACCGCACGCGGCCAACGTTGCCGCGACGATCAGTCCCAGCGTGCCGATGCGCGCGCGCGTTGCGCGCAGCCCGGCGCCCGATGTGTCCACCACCATCTCGCCCTCCCCTTCCCGCTGCCCTCGAAGCAGCCGGCAGTGTGGCGGTGGCGTTCCCTGCGCGGAGGCCCGCTTGGTGACGCGATGTGACCGGCGCAGCCGCCGGTCACCGCTGTCACATGTTCACACTTCAGAACGAGTAGGTGGCGCCGAGCGTGATGTAGCGGCCGACCGCGCCGTCCTGGTGCAGCGAGGGGTTGTAGTGCGCCCCACCCGCCGCGACGCCGCCGCCACTGGAACTGGACGCGAAGGCATCGATCGGCGCCTTGCGGTCGAACAGGTTGACCACCGACAGGCGCCACTGCAGCGCCTTGCTCATCGAGTAGCTCAGCGCGAGGTTGGTGGTGGTGAACGCGCCGACGCGGCACAGGCTGGCGCCGGCCGGCGCGCCGTTCGGGTAGATGCTGGACAGCGCCGCGCTGCAGTCGTTCAGGTCGTAGCTCGGGTCGATCACCGAGAAGCCGCTGGTGTGCTGCACGGTGCCGGTCACTTCCAGCGGCCCGCGCGCCCAGCTCAGCGAGAACGCGGCGCGGTCACGCGGCGTGCCGGTGTTGGTGGAGACGAAGCTCGGCCCGTGCGTGCCGGCCAGCTCGAAGTGACGGCCTTCGCGGTCGATCGAGTAGTGCAGCATGTGCGTCCACTGCAACTGCGCGCTGAAGCGGCCGGCGCTGCCGGCGTCCCAGCGTGCGCGCATGTCGAGGTCCAGGCCATCGGTGCGCGCCTTGCCCAGGTTCAGGAACGGGTAGGTGCCGTAGAGGATGGTGTCGTTCTCGTCGGTCGGCGCGGCGTTCGGCGTGGTCGGGCTGTTCACGCGGTAGAGCTTGGTGCCGTAGGCATTCGGGTTGTCGATCTGCGACTGGCCGAACAGGCCGACCGAGACGATCTGGTCGGTGATGCGGACGTCGTAGTAGTCGAGCGAGACGTTGATGTTGGGCGTCGGCTCGAAGATCAGGCCCAGCGTGTACGAGCGCGACTTCTCCGGCTTCAGGTCCTTGCCCGGCAGCTGCAGCTGCGTGCCGCCGACGCCGATGTCGCAGGTCTCGCCGGGCTTGACCAGCTGGCACAGCGCGGTGTCGAACAGCGCCGGCAGGAAGCCCGCGCTGGAGCCCGAGGTGCCGATCTCCACCGGGTTCGGCGCGCGGAAGCCGCCGGCCATCGTGCCGCGCAAAGTGAGCGTCTTCGCGGGCATGAACTTGGCGCCCAGCTTGGGCGTGACCGAGGAGCTCTGGCCCAAATAACGGTCAACGCGAGCGGCCGCATCGACCTGGAAGCTCTTGGTCAGCGGCGCGTGCAGCTCGACGTATGCGGCCTGGATGTTCTGGGTGCCGACGCCGAAGGCGTAGATGTTGCTCGACTGCACGCCCTGCGCGAAGGGCTCCGGGAAGCGCTCGGACAGTTCGCGGTGCAGGAACTCGACGCCCGCGCCCACGGCCAGGTCGCCGCCGTCGAGCTTGGCCACTTCCTTGCTGGCCCGCAGGTTGACGAAGTTCAGGTCGTTGGTCGAGGTGCTGGTGGCGGTGGGCACGAGGCTGGCCACGATGTCGGCCGCATTGCTGCCGCCCACCACGTAGCGGCCGCTGTTCAGCGCCGCCTGCAGGTTCGGGAAGCTGACGTAGTTCAGCATCTCCAGCTTCGTCGTCACCCGCGTCAGGCCCAGCGTAGCGGTCAGGTCCCAGCCGGCCAGCGTGCCATTGAGGCTGCCGACCAGCCGGTACGAGCGGCTGCGCGTCTTGCTGTGCTGGGCGCCGATGTCGTCGAGCACCGCATCCACCGGCTGCCCGGTGGCCGGATCGATCACGTTGGTGTTGTTCAGCGCCGCCGGCACCGGCGACGGATGGTTGGGCCCGAACACGAACTGCACGATGCCGGCCGAGGGCGACACCCAGTTCAGCAGGCCCACCTGCTCGGCCTCGCTGCCCAGCACCGAGGCCGAGACGTCCAGCGTCCAGTCCTGCGGCAGCTTGGTGGTCAGGCGGCCCAGCAGGCTGTAGGTGCGCGTCTTCGGCGCGATCTGCAGTTCCTGGTTGTCCGGCGGCGGACCGTCGGCAATGCCGCCCCAGGGGCTCCAGTCGGTGGTGGTCAGCCCGGGCCGACGATTCAGCAGGATGGGCTGGCGCTGGCGGAAATCGGCCGACAGGTAGCCGGCGATGCCGTCGCGTTCCAGATCACCGAAACCGCGGATGCCCGACAGGTGCACCGAGCCACCGTCGCCATGGGTCGAGCGCCCGGCCTCGGCATGCAAGGTGGTGCCCTGGTGCTGCTTCTTCAGGATGACGTTGACGACGCCGGCCATCGCGTCCGACCCGTAGATGGCCGAGGCGCCGTCCTTCAGCACCTCGATGCGATCGACGGCATCGATCGGGATCGAGTTGATGTCGACGAAGTCGCGCTGGCCGTCGTCGGGCAAGGGGTACGGCGCCATGCGCTGGCCGTCGATCAGCACCAGCGTCGCGCCCACCGTCAGGCCGCGCAGCGAGATGCCGCTGCCGCCGGCGCCGAAGGCCGCCGGCGTGGCCTGGCCCAGCGAGCCCATGTTGTTGGCCGACAGGCTGGACAGCACATCGGCCACCGAGGTGTAGCCCGAGCGCGCGATGTCCTGCGCGCTGAGCGTGAGCACCGGGCTCGGCGTTTCCAGGTCGGTGCGCCGGATGTGCGAGCCGGTGATCACCACGCGCGCCGGCGCGGCGTCGGTACTGCTGGACTGGGCCTGCACCGCGGGCGCGCCCGCGGCCAGCGCGGCGGCCAGCGGCAGCGCCGCCCAGCGGAAGTGCAAGGGAACACCGCGGCACGACGATGCCGAAGAACGCATGGGAACTCCTCCGGGGTAGGGACTGTTGCCCATGCTACCCAAGGGGCGTGTGCTGCAGCACCCACTGTCCCCTGCGCGCAACGGCCCCGGCGCGGGCCGGGGCGCGCCCTTACTTCAGCGCCTTGAACCGCAGGCGATGGGGCCGCGCACCTTCTTCGCCCAGGCGCTTCTTCTTGTCGGCTTCGTATTCCTGGTAGTTGCCGTCGAAGAAGACCCACTGCGAATCGCCTTCGCAGGCCAGGATGTGGGTGGCGATGCGGTCGAGGAACCAGCGGTCGTGGCTGATCACCATGATCGAGCCGGCGAACTCGAGCAGCGCGTCTTCCAGCGCGCGCAGGGTTTCGACGTCGAGGTCGTTCGAGGGTTCGTCCAGCAGCAGCACGTTTCCGCCCTGGGCCAGGGTCTTGGCCAGGTGCAGGCGCCCGCGTTCGCCGCCCGAGAGCGAGCCCACCAGCTTCTGCTGGTCGTTGCCCTTGAAGTTGAAGCGGCCGATGTAGGCGCGCGAGGGCATCACGAACTTGCCGACGACGATGTTGTCCAGCCCGCCCGAGACGTCTTCCCACACCGTCTTGTCGGCCGCCAGGCTGGCGCGGCTCTGGTCGACGAAGGCCAGCTTGGCGGTCTTGCCGATGGCGACCTCGCCGCTGTCCGGCGTCTCGGTGCCCTGGATCATGCGGAAGATGGTCGACTTGCCGGCGCCGTTCGGGCCGATGATGCCGACGATGGCACCTGCGGGCACCTTGAAGCTCAGGTTGTCGATCAGCAGCCGGTCACCGAAGCTCTTGCTGACGTTCTTGAACTCGATGACCTCGTTGCCCAGGCGCTCGCCGACCGGGATGAAGATCTCGTTGGTCTCGTTGCGCTTCTGGTATTCGACGTCGCTCAGCTCCTCGAAGCGGGCCAGGCGCGCCTTGCTCTTGGCCTGGCGGCCCTTGGCGTTCTTGCGCACCCACTCCAGTTCCTGCTTCATCGCCTTGGTGCGGGCGTCTTCGGTGCGCTGCTCCTGCTCGAGCCGCTGTTCCTTCTGCTCCAGCCAGGTCGAGTAGTTGCCCTTGTACGGAATGCCGCGGCCGCGGTCGAGTTCGAGGATCCACTCGGCCGCGTTGTCGAGGAAGTAGCGGTCGTGGGTGATGGCCACCACGGTGCCCGGGAAGCGCTTGAGGAACTGCTCCAGCCAGTCCACCGATTCGGCATCGAGGTGGTTGGTGGGTTCGTCGAGCAGCAGCATGTCGGGCTTGGACAGCAGCAGCCGGCACAGCGCGACGCGGCGCTTCTCGCCGCCGGACAGCGGGCCGATCTTGGCGTCCCAGGGCGGCAGCTGCAGCGCGTCGGCGGCGATCTCCATCACGTGGTCGGTGTTCTCGCCGCCGGACGAGGCGATGATGGCTTCGAGCTCGGCCTGCTCGGCAGCCAGCTTGTCGAAGTCGGCATCGGGCTCGCCGTAGGCCGCGTACACCTCCTCGAGCCGCTTCTGCGCGGCCAGCGCGCCGCCGATGCCCTCTTCCACCGCCTGGCGCACGGTCTGCTCGGGGTCGAGCTGCGGCTCCTGCGGCAGGTAACCGATCTTCAGGTCGGGCATCGGGATGGCTTCGCCCTCGATGTCCTTGTCGAGGCCGGCCATGATCTTCAGCAGCGTGGACTTGCCCGAGCCGTTGAGGCCGAGCACGCCGATCTTGGCGCCGGGGAAGAAGGACAGCGAGATGTCTTTCAGGATCTGCCGCTTCGGCGGCACGATCTTGCCGACGCGGTTCATGGTGTAGACGTACTGGGCCATGGCGAGAGTTCGCTTCGAAGGTCTGGGACGAGGGGGACGCGCCCGCGGGGCGCAACCCGGCTATTGTCGCCGGGATCGCTCAGGCGGCCTGGCGACCGCAGTCGCTCAGGCGGCCCGACGGCCGGTGTCCAGCAGGCCCGGCGTGCTGATGGGCTTGTCGACCCAGTTGGCCAGCAGGCGCAGGAAGTCGCCCCGCGGCATCGGCCGCGCGACCATGAAACCCTGGATCGCGTCGCAGCCGGCCTCGCGCAGCAGCGCCAGCTGCGCCGGCTCCTCGACACCTTCGGCGATGGTGCTCATGCCCAGGGTCTGCGCCAGCTCGAGGATGGTCTTGACGATGGCGCGCGCATCGTGCCGCGTCATCAGCTCGCGCACGAAGGCGCGGTCGATCTTCAGCGTGTCGAAGGGGAAGCGCCGCAGGTAGGCGAGCGACGAGTAGCCGGTGCCGAAATCGTCGAGCGCGATGCGCACGCCCATCTCGCGCAGCGCATGCAGGTTGGCCAGCGCCAGTGGCGACGCATCCATGAACAGCGACTCGGTGACCTCGACCTCGAGCCGGTCTGCCGGCAGGCCGGCGTGCTCGAGCGCACGGCGCACGACCAGCGCGAAATCCTCGCGCAGCAGCTGCGCCGGCGAGACGTTGACCGACACGCCCAGCGGCAGCGGCAGCTGCGCCGCATGCGCGCAGGCCCGCTGCAGAACCCAGCTGCCGATCTCGACGATCAGGCCGGATTCCTCGGCCACCGGGATGAACTCATCGGGCGCGATGCGGCCGAGCTCGGGATGCTGCCAGCGCAGCAGCACCTCGGCCCCGGCGATGCACCAGCCAGCGACGTCCACCCGCGGCTGCCAGTGCAGGTGCATCTCGTCGCGGTGCACCGCGCCGCGCAGCGCCTGCTCGATCGCGACGTGGCGCCGGTGGCGGTCGCCCAGGCGCGGCACGAACAGCTCGAAGCGGCCGCGGCCGGCGTCCTTGGCGGCGTACAGCGCGAGGTCGGCATTGCCCATCAGCTCGTCGAGCGTGCTGCCGTGATCGGGCGCCACCGCGATGCCGATGCTGGTGCCCAGGCCCACCTGGCGGCCGGCCACCTCGCAGGGCTGGCACATCACCTGCACCACGCGGCGCGCCAGCGCCTCGAGCTCGGCATCGTCCTGCACGTCACGGATCACCAGCGCGAATTCGTCGCCGCCCAGGCGCGCGGCCAGGTCGTCCTGGCGCAGGCAGGCCTGCAGGCGGCGGCCGACCTCGGCCAGCACCGCATCGCCCGCGGCATGGCCCAGCGTGTCGTTGATGGCCTTGAAGTGGTCGACGTCCAGGCACATCAGCGCGGTGCGCCGCTCGGGCTGGCCCGGTTGGACCTCGATCATGCGGGCCAGGCGCTCGCGCAGCTCGAGCCGGTTGGCCAGCCCGGTCAGCGAGTCGAAGTGCGCCAGGTAAGCCAGGCGGCGATGGGTCTCGCGCACCTGCGTCACGTCCGAGATCACGCCACGCCAGCCGGCGTGGTGTCCGGCTTCGTCGAGCACCGGCTTGCCGGCGAAGGACCACCAGCGCAGTCCGCTGGAGGTCTTCACCGGCACCACGCGGTCGCGGAAGGCCTGGCCCTTGTCCAAGGCCTGGCGCAGCGCGGCCAGGTGGCTTTCGGCATCGGCGCCGGCCTTGCGCCGCTGCAGCGCATCGATCAGGCCGGTGGCCTGCAGGGACCTCGCGCTGCCGCCCAGCGCCGACGACAGGCGCGGCGACACATGCGTCAACAGCCCGGTCGGGCCGATGGCCCACAGCACGTCGGCCGAATGTTCCTCGAAGTCGCGCAGCAGCAGGCTCACCAGCTGCCGCTGCCGGCCGGCCTCGCGCTCGGACTGCAGCCGCGCCGTGGCCACGCGGGCCGAGGCCAGCGTGCTGGACACCAGGATGACCCCGTAGACGACGAGCAAGCCCTGCATGAAGCCGATGACGGGTCCGTCCACCAGCATCAGCACCCATTGCGCGCCGACGCTGAGGACACCGACGTAGGCCATGGCCGCCAGCGGCACCGCCGCCAGCGCGAAGGCGCCGCCGCACATCATGCCCAGCACCAGCGCCGACAGCAGCAGTTGCTGGTCGTGCGTTGCGCCGGGGAACCAGGCCACCGCGACCGAGGCCCAGACGCCCGCCAGCGCGGCAGCGCCCAGCGTGGCGCGATGGATGCCGCCCGGCGACACGCGTTGCACCGGCCTGCGCCGGCCCCGCCACCAGGCCCGCAGCCCCAGGCCACACCAGGCCAGCAGCAGGCCGAGCCACAGCAGCGTGAACGGCGTGGCCGCCACATCCCGGAACGCCACCAGCAGCGCAGTGGCATTGAGCAGGTTGGCGCCGACCATCAACGGCGTGAGCCGCGTCACGGTCTGCAGGTGGCGGGCACGCACTTCGGCCGAATCACGGTCGAGCGCGGTGTAGACGTGAAACTCACGCCGCCACCACGTGACGAGCAACTGGATCAGCGACGAAGCGGTCATCGAGCCGGCCGGTTCTTGTTGGTTGGTTGCGCCCGGGTGCGCCGACTGGGGCGAACGGGGCTTCGCTCGGTTATCGGCGGCACCGACGCCAACTTGATGTGACCGGCAGCCGCCCGGCTTCTCTTCACATGGGCCCGGCAGCAGGCCGCTACAATCCCGCACGCGGCAGCGCCACCAGTCACGCTGCCGCAGTCGTTTCCGACCCGCCAAGACCTGTTGGCCTTCCCGACTGGTGCACATGCGTAGTGCATGCTGCAGCAGGCCGATGCAAATGCCCGCGCCACCGAGCCGGGCCCACAACCCGCATGAATTTCTCCGAACTCGGCCTGGCCGAGCCGCTGCTGCGCGCCGTGCGCGAGCAGGGTTATGACACGCCCACCCCGATCCAGGCGCAGGCCATCCCGGCCGTGCTGCAGGGCGGCGACCTGATGGCCGGCGCGCAGACCGGCACCGGCAAGACCGCCGGCTTCACGCTGCCGATGCTGCACCGGCTGGCCGCCGGCAAGCCGATCCGCGACGCGCGCGGCCGCATCGCGATCCGCGCGCTGATCCTCACCCCCACCCGCGAGCTCGCTGCGCAGGTGGAAGAAAGCGTGCGCACCTACGGCAAGTACCTGCCACTGACCAGCATGGTGATGTTCGGTGGCGTGGGCATGCAGCCGCAGATCGACCGGCTGCGCAAGGGCGTGGACATCCTGGTGGCCACGCCCGGCCGCCTGCTCGACCACCACCAGCAGGGCACGCTGGACCTGAGCCAGGTGCAGATCTTCGTGCTCGACGAAGCCGACCGCATGCTGGACATGGGCTTCATCCACGACATCAAGAAGGTGCTGGCGGTGCTGCCGCCGAAGAAGCAGAGCCTGCTGTTCAGCGCCACCTTCAGCGACGAGATCAAGGCCCTGGCCGACCGGCTGCTGAACAGCCCGGCACTGATCGAGGTGGCGCGCCGCAACGCCACCGCCGACACCATCGCGCAGAAGGTGCACCCGGTGGGCCGGGAGCGCAAGAAGGACCTGCTGGCGCACCTGATCCGCCAGGGCGACTGGCACCAGGTGCTGGTGTTCACGCGCATGAAGCATGGCGCCAACCGGCTGGCCGAATTCCTGAACAAGGAAGACATCAGCGCGATGGCGATCCACGGCAACAAGAGCCAGGGCGCACGCACCAAGGCCTTGTCCGAGTTCAAGAGCGGCGATCTGCAGGTGCTGGTGGCCACCGACATTGCCGCGCGCGGCATCGACATCGACCAGCTCCCGCACGTCGTCAACTACGAGCTGCCGAACGTGCCGGAGGACTACGTGCACCGCATCGGCCGCACCGGCCGCGCCGGCGCGCAGGGCGAGGCGATCTCGCTGGTGTGCGTGGACGAGGAGATCTTCCTCAAGGACATCGAGAAGCTGATCAAGCGCAGCATCCCGCGCGAGGTGGTGCCCGGCTTCGAGCCGCCGGCGGGCGAGAAGGCCGAGCCCATCGTGCTGGGCCGCATGACCATCGGCGTGGGCGGCACGCGCCGCAACGCCGGTGGGGGCGGGGGCCATCACCGGCATGGCGGCGGCGGTGGCGGACGCCCCGAGCCCCGACATGAAGGCAGCCGGCAGGACGCAGCCCGGCGCGATGGCCAGGCGCCCCGCCACGGCGCCGGCGGTGCGCGCCCGCCGCGGCCCGATGGCCGCCGCGAGGGTGCCGCGCCGGCACCGGCCGGTGGCGGCCAGCACCAGCGCCAGGCCGCGGCACCGCGCCACGACCGTGGCGGCGCCGGCCATGCCACCCAGCCGGCCCCGCATGGCCAGCCCAGCGGCCGCCGGGATGCGCCCAAGCCCGGCCCCCGGCTGACGCAGCCCAAGCGCTGAGATTCCTTCAGGCAAGAAAAAGCCCGGCAGTGCCGGGCTTTTTTTACTGGGCGTTGATCTGGATGATCAGGCCGGGGTCTTCTTCGCAGCAGCGGCCTTCTTGGCCTTCTTCGCCTTCTTGGCCTTCTTGGTGTGCTCGGCAGCGGGCTTCTTCTCGGCGACGGCCGGGGCAGCCGGAGCGGCCGGGGCGGCGGCGGGGGTCTGGGCGAAGGCGCCAGCGGAGATGGTGGCGGCGATCAGGGCAGCGAGGAGCTTGTTCATGGTCAGGTCGTCCTTGGGTTGGGGAGCAGGTGCTCAGGCCGCATAACGCGGCCGGCGCGGCAACGGTTGACGCGGCCGTTCAGCGGAACTCGCCCTCGCGCAGCCATTTGGTCGCCACCCATTTGTCGCCCTCGACGACCGGCGCGCCGCCGTGCAGCGTCTTGGTCATTGCGTGGGCGCGGTCGTAGCTGAAGAACAGGGCATGCCCCTTGATCGGCGCCACTTCGAGCGCGACATCCGGGAACACCGTCGCGCCGCCGCGGGGCGGGGTGTTGAGGTACATCAACAAGGTGCCGACCCGCTGGCCGCCGCGCTGGAGCACGCTGGCCATGCCGGGCTGCAAGGGATCGAAGTAGTCGTAATGCGGCCGGTATTCGGCGCCCGGTGCGTAGTGCAGCACCTGCAGGCCCTCGCCGTTGATCACGGGCCAGCGCAGCAACTCGGCAATGCGCTGCTCGATGCGGGTGCACAGCGGCGTTTCGCCGCGCGCGAAGAACATGCCATGGCTGGTGCGCGAACCATGCACCTCGCTGCCGCCGGTGGCATTGACCACGGTTTCCGACCGCGTCATGCGCGGGCGGGAGTCCTCGATCAGGGCCTCGCACTCGTCGTCGCTGAGGAAGCCGCCGAACAGCACGACCCGGGGGTTGTGCATCGTCAGCAGCACCTGCACCGTGCGGTCGGCCAGCACCAGCTGGGTCGGCGCGCCGTCCAGCAGCGGGCCCGGCACCGGCACGGGCGGGGGCAGCGCGGCCTGCTGGGCACGTTCGGCCAGGAACTGGCTCAGGGTGTCTTCGAGCGCCTGCTCCGCGACGGCACCGTCCCAGCCGCTGGCCTGCATCGAGGCCAGCACGTCTTCCGGCCGACAACCCGCCTTGGCCTGCTCGAGAATCCACTGCCGCAGTTCGGGGGTGACGACTTGCGCTTTCATGCCTCGATTGTGTCAGCGGCGCGGCGGCGGAACACCAGTCGGTCGGGCGTCGAAACCCCGTCGGCATAGGCATAGCCGTCCTCGGCAAAGCGGCGCAGCGTGCGCACCGCCTGGACGCGCTCGCGGATGGCCCAGCGCGCCATCGCGCCACGCGCGCGCTTGGCGAAGAAGCTGATGATCTTGTACTCGCCGTTCTTCCAGTCCTCGAACACGCACTCGATCACCCGCGCCTGCAGCCGGCGGCGGTCGACCGCGCGGAAGTATTCCTGCGAGGCCAGGTTGACGATCACCGCCGGCTTGCCCGCCTGCTGCTGCAGCCGGTCGTTCAGGTGCGCGGCGATGGTGTCGGCCCAGTAGCCGTAGAGGTCGGCGTGACCGCCGGCGCCCAGGCGCGTGCCCATCTCCAGCCGGTAGGGCTGCAGACGGTCCAGCGGGCGCAGCACGCCGTACAGGCCCGAGAGGATCACCAGGTGCTGCTGGGCCCAGTTCCAGTCGGTCGCGCCCAGGGTGCGGGCCGACAGGCCGTCGTAGACGTCGCCGTCGAAGGCCCAGGCCGCGGGCCGGCTGTTGCCGTCGGCGGCTTCGGGGGACCAGGCGGCATAACGGCCGACGTTGAGGGCGGCGAGTTCATCGGAGAGGTCCATCAGCGCGGCCACCTCGGCCACGCCGAGCCGGCGCAGTTCGGTGATCAGCGCGGCCGCGCGCGGCGTGAACAGCGGCTCGGTGGCCTTGCGGCGCAGCGCGGCGGGCACCGGCGTCCGGTAGTCCAGCGTCTTCGCTGGCGAGATCAGAAACAGCATGGCGGCGCAGTGTACGCAGCGGCGCCGGCACGCCGTGCCCGGCGATCGGCGCGTCAGTCGCCGGGCCGACCGATCGGCGCGTCAGTCGCCGGGCCGGCCCTGGCGCTCGGCCAGCCCCGGCACCACACCCAGCGCAGCGGCCCAGGTGCGGTGCGGAATGTGGCTGCGCAGGCGCTGCAGCGCGCATTCCACCAGCACCGGTGGCAGCGCGTGACCGACCCGGCTGGCGATGTCGATCGTCGCGTCGCCCTGCAGTTCGCCCAGGCGCTGCATCGCCGCGCGGGCCTGGGCCGCGGGGATCACCGCGTCGTCGGCGCCATGGAACAGGTGGATCGTCGTGTACTGCGGCGCCCTCTCGGGCAGGCGGGCATAGCGGCCGGCAAAGGCCAGCACGCGACCGGCCAGGCCGTCTTCCAGAGCGCTGAGCTCGAGCGCCAGGATCGCGCCCTGCGAGAAGCCGACCAGCGCGGTGGCCGCCGGGCCGACGCCGCTGGCCTGCTGCGCTTCCTGCACGGCCTTGCGCAGGGCGGGCAGCACGGCGGCCACGCGCTCGGGCCGGTTGGCTTCGGTGAGGTCCTGCAGCGAGAACCATTGCCGACCGGGGCCAGCGCCCTCGAAGGGCGCGGCCGCCTGCAGCGCCAGCAGCAGGGCCTGCGGGAAGGCCTGGTGCAGCGCCTCGGCCAGCGGCGCCAGCGTGCCGGCATCCCCGCCGGCGCCATGCAGCAGGATCATCAACTGCTCGGGTCGCGCACCGGCAGGCGGCGCCCAGCGGCGGGTGGCGGCGGCATCAATCATGGGCGGCACTCCCGGGGCGGGCCGACGCCGGGGTTTCGTCGACCGCGTGCACTTCGACGTCGACCACCCGCAGCTCGGACTCGAACAGCCCGATCGCGGTGGCGGCAACCTGCGCGGTGTCGTAGTACGCGTAGGCGCCGACACCCACCGCGCCGATCACCGGCAGCCAGCGCGAGACACCACGGCCGACGGCCCGTTCGGTCCAGCGCGCACCGATGCGCCGGGCGATCGTCTTGAGCAGGCCGGCCGAGGCCTTGCGCACCAGCCAGCGCTCGCCGGCGCGCACGACCAGGTCGCGCAGGGCCTGCGAGGCGGCATGCTTGAACAGGCAGTACAGCATCTGCTCGCGGTTCAGCGTGGCCGAGCGGCCGTAGATGGCGGCGATGTCGGCCACCATCTGCGACTGGATCTTCCACACCGTCAGCAGCTCCGGCAGCACCGTCAGCCAGCCCAGCGGGCCGGGCGGCAGGGCCAGCGAGCCGGCGGCCAGGGCGGCGCGGGCCGCCGCGCCGTTGGCCGCTTCGCGCGCGGCCTGAGCCGCCTCGGCAGCGGCGTCGCGCCGCTGCTCGTGCGTGGGCGGGATGCGGCCGATCAGGTCGAGCACCGCCTCGGCGATGCGGTCGGACACGCCATGGGGTGTGTCGCCGGCCGCCGGGACGACGGCAGGCACGGATCGGTCGGAAGACTTGCGGGAGGAGGACATGCGGGGGCGGCTCGGCAAGGGGCTGCGGAGATTGTGCGCCCCGGGCGCCCGCGCTCAGTGAAAGTCCCGGCTGCGCGTGACCAGGCCGTCGAGCAATGCGGTGTGGTCGACCAGGCGCTGCGCGACCAGGTGCCGTACCTCCCCCTGGCGCTGCCAGACGCCGTACACCGTCAGCAGCCGCGCGCCCAGCAGCGCCTGGCGCTGGGCCTGGACCACGGTGGGCCAGACGATCACGTTGACCGCGCCGGTCTCGTCCTCCAGCGTCACGAACACCACGCCCTTGGCGGTTTCAGGCCGCTGCCGATGGGTGACCAGGCCCGAGGCCCGCGCCAGCTGACCATGACGGCAGAAGTGCAGCACCGCGGCCGGCTGCACGCGGAACTCGGCCAGCCGCGGCCGCAGCACCGCCAGCGGATGCGCCTTCAGCGACAACGCGGTGGCGCGGTAGTCGGCATTCACCTCCTCGCCCAGCGCCGGCGCGACCAGCTCGGCCGCCTCTTCCTGCGTGCGCGTGGCCTGCAGCAGCCGGGTGGCGCGGGTGTCGATGCCACGCGCGCCCCAGGCCGCCTGGTGCCGGTGGCCGACCAGCGGCGCCAGCGCATCGCCCTGGGCCAGCAGTTGCAGCGCATGGGCATCGAGACCGGCACGGCGCACCAGGTCCTCGACACTGGCGAACGGCCCCTGCGCGCGCGCGGCCACCAGGCGCAGGGCATCGGCCTCGCGGAAGCCCAGCAGCCGGCTGAAGCCCAGCCGCACCGGGCTGAGCGGCCGGGCCGCCGCGGGTGGCGTCGCGTCGCGTTCGAGCACCGTGTCCCATTCGCTGCGCAGCACGTCGACCGGCAGCACCTCGACCCCGTGCGCGCGCGCATCGCGCACCAGCTGGGCCGGCGCGTAGAAGCCCATCGGCTGGCTGTTCAGCAAGCCGGCCAGAAAGGCATCGGGATGGTGGTGCTTGATCCACGCGCTGACATAGACCAGCAGCGCAAAACTCGCCGCATGGCTTTCCGGGAAACCGTATTCGCCGAAGCCCTGGATCTGCTTGAAGATGCGTTCGGCGAACGCGTCCGGGTAGCCCTTGTCCTTCATCCGGCCGACCAGCCGGTCGTAGAACTTGCCGAGCCCGCCCTTGCGCTTCCAGGCGGCCATCGCGCGCCGCAGCTGGTCGGCTTCGCCGGCCGTGAAATCGGCCGCGATCATCGCGATCTGCATCACCTGTTCCTGGAAGATCGGGATGCCCAGCGTGCGCGCGAGGGCCGGCTCCAGATCGGCCGAGGGCAGGTCGAGCGGCGCCTCGGGATCGAGCCGAAAGCGGTCGCGCTGCTTCAGGTACGGATGGACCATGCCGCCCTGGATCGGCCCCGGCCGCACGATGGCCACCTGCACCACCAGGTCGTAGTAGCTGCGGGGCTGCAGGCGCGGCAGCATGCTCATCTGGGCGCGGCTCTCGACCTGGAACACGCCGATGCTGTCGGCACGGCACAGCATCTCGTACACCGCAGGGTCGTCGGCCGCATCCGACAGCGTGGCCATCGACACCGGCCGCCCGCTCTTCAGGCCGATGAAGTCCAGCGCGCGCCGGATCGCGCTGAGCATGCCCAGCGCGAGGATGTCCACCTTCAGCAGCCGCAGCGTGTCCAGGTCGTCCTTGTCCCACTGGATCACGGTGCGCTGGTCCATCGCGGCGTTCTCCACCGGCACCAGGTCGGCGATGTCGTCGCGTGCGATCAGGAAGCCGCCCGGGTGCTGGCTCAGGTGGCGCGGGAAGCCGATCAATTCACGCGTTATCTCCACCCAGTGCCGGCAGATCGCCGAATCGGGGTCGATGCCGTTCTCGCGCAGCCGCTCGGGCGAGATCTCGCGGCCGTCGAACCAATGCTGGCCGCGCGAGACCCCGGCGATGCGGTCGGGGTCCATGCCCAGCGCGCGGCCGACATCGCGCAAGGCCGAGCGCGGCCGGTAGCTGATGACCACCGCGGTCAGCGCCGCGCGGTGCCGACCGTACTTGCGGTAGATGTACTGGATGACCTCCTCGCGGCGCTGGTGCTCGAAGTCGATGTCGATGTCGGGCGGCTCCTGGCGCTCGACCGACACGAAGCGTTCGAACAGCAGCGTGGCGCGGCGCGGGTTGACCTCGGTGACGCCGAGGCAATAACACACCAATGAGTTGGCCGCGCTGCCGCGGCCCTGGCACAGGATGCGCTGGCTGCGCGCCCAGCGCACGATGTCGGCCACCGTGAGGAAATAGGGCTCGAACGCGAGCTGGGCGATCAGCGCGAGTTCCTTCTCCAGCGTGGCGCGCACCTCGGCCTCCACGCCCCCCGGAAAGCGCTGCTGCAGGCCTTCTTCGCAGAGCTGGCGCAGCCACGCTGCCGGCGTGTAGCCCTCCGGCACGATCTCGCGCGGGTACTGGTAGGCCAGTTCGGCCAGCGAGAAGCGGCACCGCGCGGCCAGCGCCACCGCGGCCTCCATCCACGCCGCCGGGTAGAGCTGCGCCAGGCGGTCGCGCGGCCGCAGGTGCGCCTCGGCATTGGCGCCCAGCGCTTCGCCGCAGGCGCTGACCGGCCGGCGCAGCCGCGTGGCGGTCAGCACATCCTGCAGCGGCTTGCGGGCGCGGCTGTGCATCAGCACGTCGCCCACCGCGGTGATCGTCAGGCCGGTGAAGGCCGCCACCCGCTCCAGCCGCCGCTGCAGGCGCGGCTCGTCGGGCCGGCACAGCATGGCCATGCCCAGCGCCGCGCGGTCGCCGAACCAGCGGCGCAGCCAGGCGGCCTGGGCATACAGGGTCGAGAACGACTGCTCGGGCTCGGGCAGCAGGATCGCCAGGCAGTCGGGCAGGCCGGCCAGGAACAGCGCGCCCGGCGTGCGGCCTTCGATGTCTTCGGGACGGGCAAGGTAATCGCCCTTGTCGGCGCGCAGCCGCGTCAGCGTGATCCAGCGCGACAGCAGTGCATAACCCCGTTGTGACGTGGCCAGCAGCAGCAGGCGCATCCCGGCCTGCGGCAGCGCCAGCAGGTCGTCTTCGGCGGGGCCGCCTGCAGCGCCGACGCCGGCAGCATCTTCAGCATTGTCGTCAGCATTGTCGTCAGCATCGTCGTCAGCGCCATCGTCGAACACCGGCGCGCCCATCGTCGGCGGCTGCAAGCGCATCTGCGTGCCGATGATGAGCTTGAACCCGGCGTCGGTGGCCGCCGCATGCGCACGCACGACACCGGCCAACGAACATTCGTCGGTGAGGGCCAGCGCCGTGTAGCCCAGCTCCTGCGCCTGCGCGATCAGTTCCTCGGGATGCGAGGCCCCGGTCAGGAAGCTGAAGTTGCTGCGGCAGAGCAGTTCGGCGTAAGGGGGACAGAGGTCCGGGAATAGCACGGCTCGGGCTCGCGGGCGCGGCGGGCGTGAAAGCTGCCGCGGGGCAGCAGGCTGTCGTCGAAGTCGTCGAAGTCTTTGTTGTTGTCGTCGTCACGCGGCGGCAAGGGCGACCGGCGCTGGCGCGGGGAAGCCAGATGAGATGGCGCCGCCGCAGCCGGTGCCATCGTGGTCATCAGGCTGTCGAGCGGGCTGCGCACGGCGCCCCCTCCGAGCTTCAGCACATGGGTGTAGATCATCGTCGTGCTGACATCGGCATGGCCCAGCAGTTCCTGCACCGTGCGGATGTCGTAGCCGGCCTGCAGCAGATGGGTGGCGAACGAATGCCGCAGCGTGTGCGGCGTGGCCGGCTTGTCGATCCTGGCCCGCGGCAGCACGCTGCGGAAACTGCGCTGGAAGGTCTGGTCCAGCCAGTGGTGGCGCCGCATCACCACCCCACCTTCGGCTGCGGCGCGCGGATCGGCCGACAGGCTGGCCTGCGGGAAGACCCAGAACCAGGCCCAGGCCCGGTCGGCGCGCGCGAACTTGCGCGCCAGCGCATGCGGCAGTTGCACCCCCGCCACGCCGGCCGCGTGATCGGCCGACCAGACCTGGCGCGCATGCTCGAGTTGCACGCGCAACGGGGCCTCCAGCGACGCGGGCAGCATCACGACCCGGTCTTTCGCGCCCTTGCCTTCGCGCACGATGATCGCGCGGCGATCGAAATCGATGTCCTTCACCCGCAGGCGCAGCACCTCGGTCAGCCGCATGCCGGTGCCATAGAGCACGCGGGCGATCAGCCCCTGCATCCGGTCGTGCGCATCCAGCGCGGCGAGGAGCCGGCCGACCTCGTCGTGCGACAGCACCGCCGGCAGGCGCCGGTGGTGCCGCGGCCGGCCGATGTCGGCCAGCCAGGGCAGGTCCATGCGCAGCACCTTCTGGTACAGGAACAGCAAGGCCGACAGCGCCTGCTTGTGGGTGTTGGGCGCCACGCTGCGCTCGTTGGCCAGCCAGGCCAGAAAGGACTCGACCTCGGCATTCGACAACTCGGCCGGATGCCGCAGCCCATGGAAGCGGATGTAGGCGCGCACCCAGTAGACATAGGCCTCCTCGGTGCGCAGGCTGTAGTGCATGTAGCGGATCTGCTGGCGCAGGAGGTCGAGCAGGCGGGGCGAGGCCGCCGGTGCCGGATGGCCCTCGACCGATGAAGAACTCTTGGATTTCACTCGCGACCCCGAAACTGTATATTTGTACAGTATCAAGAACCGGCATGGCGCGCAAGTCGACGTGCGTCTGACCGCGCAACGCCATGCCCCCACGGAGGCGAACATGGCCACAGGCCCTCGTGAAGTCCCGCACCGTCCCCGACGCCAGCGCAGCGGCCCGGGACATTGGCGTGTCGCCAAGAAGATGAATCCTGGCGAACGCGGCGCCATCAAGCTCACGCGGCTTCACGGTGACACCTTGCTGTGCGTGCGCTACCGCGAGAACCCTGACCGGACCGAACGCATCACCACCATCGAACTGGTCGTCGAGCGCGCGGTGATTCAGAAGCGAAGCGACACCGTGGTCGCATTCAAGATCAAGCCGGAAGAACGCGACCTGCAGCGCCGCGCGCTGGCGCTCGGCGCCCGGTACGACAGCACGACGAAACTATGGAAACTCGCGCGCCGCGAAGTGCTGCGCCTGGGCCTGCGCCACCGCATCGCCATGCCCATGGAAGAGATCCTTCAAGGAGAGAATCTGCCGTAGACGAACTTGTTCCTACATGCGGTAATCTGCGGTGACGTACATATCACGTTAGGCTTCAGGAATCATATGGCCGCAGATCGCTGCACCGCCGAACGTCTTCTGCGCGTCATTCACGCCTGCGAGAAGGGGGCTACGGGCGTCTACTGGGGCCATCGATTGGTCGCTGCAGTGCTCCACCGGGACGTAGTACCGCAATTGACTCTAATGCATGCTCATGAGCTGGAGCATTACTCACTATTCGGCGAGATCATGAAGCGGCGCAACGTTCGGACAGTAGTCGCCCCAGCCTTCTGGTGCGCAGGCGGCATTATTTACGGCGTTGTTACGGGCTTGGGCGGTAGGCGAGCCATCTGGAAAAGCACAGCAGTGATCGAAGCAATTGTCGAGCGAGAACTGCGTGAAGCTGCTACCCACTTCGAGCACAGCGATCCTGAGGTGCACGCCGCGATCCATAGGATCCTGCTCGACGAGATGCAGCACAAGCTTGCCGGTGAGTTGCAGTCGCCCGGGGACGGTCCGCTGGACGCCGCCGTCGGCACTGCTGCGCGAGCCGGGGCCGCCGCCTCAAAGCGATTAGCCGAGAAGCTCTGAGCTGAAGCCTAACCCTTCGGTCAACGCGACGGCCATCGGCGTAGCGCCTGGCCCGCGAGGCCGTTGTGCTTATCATCGGCCTCGCGGCCCAGGCGCTACGCCGCCGTCCGCGCGTTACCTCAAACGTTAGGCCTCGCAATGGCTGCCGCCGCGTATCGCATAGCCGAAGTCGATCCCCTCGGCGCTGACGCTCTCAAGCTGCTGCGCCAAGCGGCCATCGAGGCGCGTGCGTTGTACCCGGAGCTCCATGTGCCCGGCAGCCCCTGGCCTACCAATGCGCCTACGCCTGCTCGCGGTACCTACCTCGTCGCCTATCTGGCCGATGAACCTGTTGCCATGGGCGCGCACCGCCCCATCGACAACCAGTGCACTGAGGTTCGCCGCATGTTCGTCGCGCGCCCGGCTCGCCGCTGCGGCGCTGGGCGTGCAATTCTCCAAGCACTGGAAATCCATGCCCAATCCCAAGGGTTCGATCAGCTACTCTTGGAAACCGGCTTCAAGCAGTTGGCCGCAATGGCGCTGTACGAATCCTATGGCTTTGTGCGCATACCTCCATTTGGGCCATACGCCACAGATCCAACAAGTGTGTGCTTTTCCAAGCCAGTCCATGGTTCGAGCGCGGCCTAACCCTTCGGTCAACGCGACTGCCATCGGCGTAGCGCCTGGCCCGCGAGGCGTTCTTGCCTATCATCCGCCTCGCGGGCCAGGCACTACACCGCTGTCCGCGCGTTACCTCAAACGTTAGGCCGCATGAGCCTCCACGTATTCATTGCACGCCCTGGGTTCAAGGATCAGCCGATCCCCAAGGACGAATGGCTCGCTGCTGCCAAGAGCAACGGCCGTCTGGACGTTATCGAACGGACGAATCGATTCGGAGTGAGGCATTGTGAGATCAGTCTGAGGGAAACGGGCGAGACCCTCTGGCTTACGCCCTATGGCTTGATTGATGCCCAGAATCCATCGGAGACACTCGTCGACGCCACGTTTGAGCTTGCCGCGCGTCTCGGTGGCAGTGTCTACAGTGAACGACTCAAGCCTTACAGTTCCGTTGAAGACTGGTCCAAGCGTACGGCGAAGTATCGGAGCAGCCGAGCGGCACGAGTCAGCGCATCCCGAAGGCGGACGCAAGTTCGCACGATCTTTTGGGCAATCCTAGTTGCGACGTCGGCAGCGTTGGGTTGGTATATCTCCACCACGCATGCGGCCTAACCCTTCGGTCAACGCGACCGCCCACGGCTGGGCGGTCGCCGCATGCCTGCGCCAGTGCTATCTTTGCAGTCCTGCGCCGCCCGCCCAGCCGTGGTCGGCGCGTTACCTCAAACGTTAGGCGTCTCAAACAGGCTTCTCAGCATGCATGCGCTTCTTCTTTCCCTCTTCCTCCTACTCCTGTCTGGTGCGGCAACGGCGCAGGCGAACTACACAAAGACCGCAGAAATTGAGCCGCTACGAACTTCTTTCAATGCTCTGCAAGGAGTTCTGACCAAAGCCAGCACACTGGTTTCTGCCGCCAACTTAGGCGTGCAAGTAAGACGTGAGGAATTGGCAATGAAGTTCGGTGTAATCACCGTTACGGTGCCAGGTCACGACTTGGTGCAAACCACCGCCCGGGTTCCCGAGAAGATTGATTCCCTAACCTATTCGTATTCGGCGTCAGAGCCAGCGAAGATCTCGCGCATAAGCGTTGACCTCGCTGACTATAAGCGAACCGTCACGGTCGAGGGCCCGTCACCCGAGCAAGTAGACGCCATATTTGCAGTGCTGCGGGAGGACTTGCAGGTCATTTCCACTCCTCTTGGTGGCACAAGTTTTCGGAGTCTGTTTGGATTCCCCGCAATTTGGCTACTCATGACAATCTTTGGATGGTGCGGCGCGTCTTGGTACGCGAGACGTACGCCTATCAGCCTATCGATAGCACTTTCCGCAGTCTTCCTCATCATCCTTCTCATGGCACTCCTAATTGACGAATTGCTATCAGGATTCTGGGCAGTAAACGGTGAACCCTCCTTCATGGTTCGCTATGGACCACACATGTCTTTCATCGGCTTCCTCATCGCTGTCGTAGGCGTTCCGTTCATGGTCTTGCAAGTGCTTCCGCAGAAGAAAGTGGAATCAGTTGGCACCGTCAGCCCAGGCAAAGACGCAAACACATGAAGCCGCCGGAAAGACGCCTAACCCTTCGGTCAACGCGACGGCCATCGGCATAGCGCTTGGCCCGCGAGACGCTGGTGCCTATCATCCGTCTCGCGGGCCAAGCGCTATGCCGCCGTCCGCGCGTTACCTCAAACGTTAGGCCTCATGACGCATGCCACAGAGCGACTGTCAGCCGCCGACCTGAAGGCACGGCTGCAAGCGATCCCGTCTTCGATCCGCGCAGCGATCTCGCCAGCCGTCGAGCGAGAAGCAACTCTCGGGGGCGCCTTTCGGGATCCGGGCACATCTGTCATCTACGTTGGTTATGGCCCAGCCTTTGGCATCGGTCCGTATCGCATCGTCGTTGGTCCTCAGTCAGACTTGACCTCGCTTCGCAGATACGAAGCTCACGCCGGGCTGACGATTCCGGACCTTGCGTACGAGCTACTTTGCAGCTTTAACGGCGCAGTCTTCTACGAGATGGGGATTCACTCAGCATGCATTCAGGACCTCGAGCATCTATCACCCTTCAATCCAAATCGATCGCCGTTCTCTGATTTCGCCTTCAGCTTCTCAGTCTGCAGCAATGGATTTCGCGGCATCAACGGACATCCTGAGATCGCACTTCGGAGGTCTACCCTAGACCACTGGATCAGATTCTTCCAAAGTGAGAGCGGGACGATTGCTGCCTTCAACACAGAGGCGAATCTCGTTGACCGATTCTGGCCAGATGCTTCCGCATGGCTTCGGTCGGAGATTTCCGCCGCTCAGAAGTTCCACGAAACTTGGAGAGAGGCGTGGCAAAGTTCTTCGCTGACTGTTGTTCAAGAACGTGGCAAAAATGAGGCCTAACCCTTCGGTCAACGCGACGTCCATCGGCGTAGCGCCTGGCCCGCGAGGCCGCCCCGCATATCACCGGCCTCGCGGGCCTGGCGCCACACCGCTGTCCGCGCGTTACCTCAAACGTTAGGCCCCACCCAATCCGCTTCACTCGCGCACGACATGCCATACACGCACCGCGATGCCACAGAGCGCGATCTGGCAAGGATCGTCGAGATCTACAACTTTGCCGTTGCAACCCGAAAGTGCAGTTGCGACCTTGAGCCGACAACCGTCGAAGCCAGACGACCTTCCTTCCTCGAACACACACCCGGCCATCGTCCACTCTGGGTGGCGGAGGATTCAGCCGAACCGGGCCGCGGTGTAGTTGGCTATCTTGGCTTCTTTCACTTCATGAACGAGAGGCCCGGCTATTTCATCACTACCGACCTCGCGATCTACCTTCACCCTGCCTACCAAGGCAAGGGACTTGGAACTTACCTGCTCGGCAAGGCCGTCGAGCATTCGCCTTCGCTGGGCATCGAGACTCTCACAGCTACGATCTTCGCCAGTAACCAGGCGAGCATCGCGCTCTTCCGGAAGATGGATTTTGAACAGTGGGGCTTCATGCCGCGGGTAGCTCGGCTCGAAGGCGTTGAGAAGGATCTCGTGCTTGTTGGCCGCCGCCTGAACCAAACCAGTGGGGCCTAACCCTTCGGTCAACGCGACCGCCCACGGCTGGCCGGTCGTGCCCCGGGTGGGCCAGTTCGGTTATTGTGCAATCCGTGCCACGCCCGTCCAGCCGCGGGCGTCGCGTTACCTCAAACGTTAGGGCGCACACGCTACGCCATGCCTCCCACCACGACGATCCCCGACGCAGCAGCCTATAACTGGATCATCTCGCCCGCCGCACGCTGCATTCTCGCCGTGGGAGAGGGCGCAAGAATCGGTGGGTTGCTTCATCGAGCGCTTGTCGTCCTTTCGGGACAAAAAGTCGTGCTGCGCTTGGCTCACTCGCTCGCGAAAATCACCGGGCAGTCCGAAGAGCCGGTACTTCGTCTTCTTGCATCACAGCCAGAATTGACGGCTTGGTCGAAGGAGATCCTGAACAATGACCTCCACGAGGTCAACGTGAGTGGAATAATCTCGCTTTGGGCGTCGCTGGAAGTAGCAGTCGAAGACACAGCAACTCTAGTCCTGCAGAACGATGTACAGAGCTTGCTCGACCTCATAGCGATCGGAGTAAAGCCGCCAAAGGGAGCCCCGAGCCCACTCGACGAGACTACCGCCCGCCGCGTGTTCGCGCGAGCAGAGCAGGTTTCACGCGGGAACAGCCGAACCATCGCTGAGGCCTATCAGCATATTCTGGTCACCATCGGGGTCCCGATGTCGGTTGAGCCGGCAGTGCTGGAGAAGCTCACTGAGTTGAACTACGTCAGAAACTGCCTGCTTCACCGAGGCGGAGTTGTCGACGAGAAAGTCGCCCAGGAGGCACCCAAACTAGGGCTAACCACTGGCAGTCAGGTGCATATTGGCAAACAAGACTACGCAGACTATTTCGATGCGGTTGGAGACTTCGCGAAGAAGCTCTTATCCGGAGCAATGGGCAGCCGCCACGCTCGCTGGAAGCCAGAACCCAGTCAGTGAGGACTAGCTTGCGTCCTGAATCGTTCGCTCTCAGGAGAGTGCGCCCTAACCCTTCGGTCAACGCGACGGCCATCGGCGTAGCGCCTGGCCCGCGAGGCCGCCCCTCTTATCATCGGCCTCGCGGGCCAGGCACTACACCGCTGTCCGCGCGTTACCTCAAACGTTAGGCGTCAAAGCATGCACCCGCGTCGCTGGTCAGACGAGAGCTTCCCGGAGATGTCCTGGCACGACTGCCATGTCCACTCGCTGCGCATTCAAGAAGGCGACCACGGCGCCGGGGAGCTTGAGTTGGATCTCGACTACATCCTTGAATGGCGCAACGACAGAGAGAACTGCCAGTTCCTGATCGTCCCCGCCAGACTTTGCTTCCACAGGGTGTTCGCTGCAAAGATCACACTAGATTGGGCTGGTCCAACCGCCGGCTTCGGTCCGTTTTCGATCTCTGGTGTTGAACGAAGGATGGAAGACAGGGCCAACTACATTGCTACTCTTTGGCGCCTCCCCGTCAACTGGCCCGCTGGTTCAATTGAGTTCGAGGCAGAAGGCTTCACGCAGGAGGCCTGGGGCAGAGAGGTTGTTTCATCACAGCAGTCTCTGCGGCTGAGCGAGCGAGTTGACGCCTAACCCTTCGGTCAACGCGACGGCCATCGGCGTGCCGCCTGGCCCGCGAGGCCGCCCCGCCTATCATCGGCCTCGCGGGCCAGGCGCCACACCGCTGTCCGCGCGTTACCTCAAACGTTAGGGCGCATATCAGCCTTGCGCGAGCTTTCCTCGAGTTGCGTTATGTCGTCACCTGGTCCGTAGAACCATGATCGAGATTCTTCTTTTGCTGGCATATCTCGGCCTTTCTCTGTTGGTCAGGCCGATTCAGGAGGCTGTCACGCTGTCAGTAGTTACGTGCCTTTGCGCTCTCGGAGTTCTCAAAGCAACAGGATCCAACTCTCTGCGTCAAGCCTTCGGTTGGTTTCGCCAGCATCCCTGGCACGGAGCACTAATTGTCCTCCTCGTCATCGCAAGCACAGCGGCCGGATTGGCATTTCGAAGAGATGACCTTAGATCTATTGCATCGACCCTGCTGTTCTCAGTCGCAGCCTTCTTCTGGTTCTGGGTGTTTGACTCTTTAGGAACACGCTTCTCTGAACGTCGTCTACGCAAGGCGGTGGATGCCGAACTCAGGCGTCGGGGCATTCCGCCAGACTGATCAAAACTTCACCTGTTCAACACGGATAGAGATCAGTTGCGCCGGAGTCAATCTGAATGCGCCCTAACCCATCGGTCAACGCGACGGCCATCGGCGTAGCGCCTGGCCCGCGAGGCGTTGGTGCCTATCATCCGCCTCGCGGGCCAGGCGCTACGCCGCTGTCGGCGCGTTACCTCAAACGTTAGGCGTCACCCCAAATTGCGAGCCTCAATGCCCTTGCGCCCGAAGTTCACTGCGTCTCTGGCGCTTCGCGGTTTTGAAATGACGCCCCAAGAAGTCGAGTCCATCGTCGGACGGCCCGCATCGCTGTCGGTGGCACGGGGCGAGTCACGTAAAGTCGGAACAAAGCCGTTCCATAAGTCTGCGGTTAGTTGGAAACTGGATTTTCCCGATAGCGTCCGACTTGACGAGATGATTCCAACCCTGATCGAGAGCCTTGGCGGTTTGGAGAACCTCATGAATGCCAGGGCCGTGATCCAACCGGAATTGGTTGAGGTGGATGTCACGATGTGGATCATTGACTCAACCGAGCAAGAAGGCGGCTTCTTCGATCCCGAGACAATTGCAGTACTGGGTCGGCTCGGGGCTAGCCTCAGTCTAGGCTTCTATGCGCCAAGTGACGCCTAACCCTTCGGTCAACGCGACGGCCATCGGCGTAGCGCCTGGCCCGCGAGGCCGTTGTGCTTATCATCGGCATCGCGGGCCAGTCACTACACCGCTGTCCGCGCGTTACCTCAAACGTTAGGCCTCACCGCCACCCCCGGCGTCCGCTTCAGCGCTTCTCACCATGGAAACGAACAGCGATCCGTTCGATCTCCTGCGCTTCGTTCAAGCCCAGCAGTCCAACTACGAGAACGCCCTCGCCGAAATCAAGGCCGGTCGGAAAAGAACCCATTGGAGCTGGTACGTCTTCCCTCAAGTAGCTGGCCTTGGGTCAAGCCCAATGTCGGTTCGGTACGCAGTGTCTGAAGTCCGAGAAGCCAAGGCATATCTCGCACACCCCGTCCTGGGCGAACGGCTGCGCGAGTGCGTTGCCGCGATGCTCTCAAACTCTGCAACAAGTGCGGCTTCGATCCTCGGAAACATCGACGCGCTTAAGTTCAGGTCCTGCCTCACGCTCTTTGCTCAGGCCGAGCCAGGCGCCATCTTCCGAGAGGCACTGCTTCAGTTCTTCGGTGGCACCGAGGATCAGAGCACTCTCGCAATCCTGGCCCAGCAAGCTGGCAAGAGTGAGGCCTAACCCTTCGGTCAACGCGACCGCCCACGGCTGGGCGGTCGCCGCATGCCTGCGCCGGTGCTATCTTCGCAGCCATGCCGCGCCCGCCCAGCCGCAGGCGGCGCGTTACCTCAAACGTTAGGCCTCGCAGGCAATTTGCCCAGCGCTTGCGAGCATGCTCATGAAGCGTCTCCTGTTCGTCTGTAGCCAGAACCGACTACGAAGCCCGACCGCGGAGCAGGTCTTCTCCCAGGTGCAAGGAGTCGAGTGCACTTCCGCAGGCACGAACAATGATGCTGAGAATCCGCTGACTGCCGACTTGATCGAATGGGCCGATCTGATCTTTGTGATGGAGAAGATGCATCGCAACAAGGTCACAGCTAAGTTCAAGAGGCACCTTCACAACAAGCGAGTAATTTGCCTGGACATTCCGGACGAATATGAATACATGGATTCCGCGCTGATCCAGCTCCTCAAGGTCAAGGTCTCTCGCTTCTTGCCTGCCGGCCCGCCGGAGAGCGAGGCCTAACCCTTCGGTCAACGCGACCGCCCACGGCAGGCCGGTCGTGGCCCAGGTAGGCCAGTTCAGCTATCGTCCCACCTGTGCCACGCCCGGCCTGCCGCGGGCGGCGCGTTACCTCAAACGTTAGGCGCTGGCTCCGCATGCCAGCTTCGCAGTGCAATCCTTGGCTGCGCTTCACTTGGTGCCGTTTGTTCTCTGGCATGCACCCACCGCAGCAGGCGCATGTCGGCCGGTGCATGTCTCTGC
>NZ_JBGAGA010000065.1:0-34759 GCF_044226965.1 Aquabacterium sp.
TCGATCGGCCCCGGGCTGACCGCATTGACGCGGATGCGCCGCGGCGCCAGCTCGCGCGCCAGCACCCGCGTCATCGTGCGCAGCGCGCCCTTGGTGCCGGAGTAGATCGCCATCGTCGCGAAGCCCTTCTCGTGCGCCACCGAGGTGTTCAGCACGATCGCGCTGCCGTCGGCCAGCAACGGTGACAGCGCCTGGGCCTGCAGCAGCGGGCCGCGCACGTTGGCGGCGAAGTGGGCGTCGAACTCGGCGGCCGAGACTTCGGCCAGCGCATGGAAGCGGCCGAAGCCGGCGTTGAAGAACACGCCGTCCAGCCGCGGCGACACGGCCTTCACCGCGGCGGCCAGCGCAGAGGCGGCCTTGGGGTCGGCCGCGTCATTCAGCAGGTAGTGCGCCTGGTCGCCCAGCACGGCGCGGGCGGCGTCCAGCGAGGCCGGCCGCGAGCCGGTGACGACCACGCGCGCCCCTTCGTCCACCAGGCGGCGGGCGGTGGCCAGGCCGATGCCGCTGGTGCCGCCGGTGACGAGCAGGGTCTTGCCTTCGAAGCGATTCATGTCGTGTCCTTTCGGGAGCGGGGTGTGTCGATGGCGCTACGATAGGCTGTCGATCTGCACAAGGAAATTCCGAAAGTGGGCAAGAAGAATTTGCACACACGCACAGGCCTGCTGGACTGGAACGACCTGCGCACGGTGCTGGCGGTGGCGCGCTCGGGCAGCCTGGCCGGCGCTGCGCGCGAACTGGACCTGCAGCATTCCACCGTGTTCCGCCGCATCGAGGAGGCCGAGGCGCGGCTGGGCGCACGGCTGTTCGACCGCGCGCGCACCGGGTGGAGCGCCAATGCGCAGGGTGAGGCGGTGGCCCGCGCCGCCGCCGAGATGGAGGCGGCCGCGCTGATGGCCGAGCGCGAGATCAGCGGTGCCGACGCGCGACTGCAGGGCGTGATCCGCATCGCCACCAGCGAAATGCTGGCCGGCTACCTGCTGCCGCCGCTGCTGCAGCAGTTCCTGGCCGAGCATCCCGGCATCGAGATCGAGGCCGACGTGTCCAACCGCGCGGTCGACCTGACGCGGCGCGAGGCCGACCTCGCGCTGCGCGCCACCGAGCAGCCGCCCGAATCGATGGTGGGCCGCCGCGTCGGCGAACTGCGCTACGCGATCTATGCGGCGCGCGCGCTGCTGCCCGCGCGCCGCGCGCCGCTGCTGCAGGAACTGCCCTGGGTCGGCTTCGACGAACGCATTGCCTACACCGCGATCGCGCACTGGTGGCGCCAGGCCCTGCCCGACGTGCAGCCGCGGCTGCGCGCGGATTCGCTGCCGGCGATGCTGAAGGCCGCGGCGGCCGGCATCGGCGCGGTGGCACTGCCGATGTTCGCGGCCGCGCAGGAGCCGAAGCTGCTGCGCATCACGCCGCCGATCGAAGGGCCGGTGATGGGCTTGTGGCTGCTGCACCATCCGGACGTGCGCGGCAATGCCCGTGTGCGGACGTTGATGCAGTGGCTGGGCGATGCGGTGCCGCGCGAACTGGCCCGCCTGACCGAAGCCGGCCCCGTCTGTCGCCAGTGCGCCGAATGCCCGGTGAAGCCCCGGCGGCGCCGCGCGGCGTGAAGGACAGGCAGACTTCAGGGCTGGACAGGAGGGTGGGCATGTTGAAGGTTCTGGGCAAGCCGTCGTCGATCAACGTGCGCAAGGTGCTGTGGCTGTGTGCCGAGCTCGATCTGCCGCACGAACACGAGGCCTGGGGCAGCGGCTTCCGGTCCACCGACACGCCGGCGTTCCGGGCGCTGAACCCGAACGGCCTGGTGCCGGTGATCGTCGACGGCGACTTCGTGCTGTGGGAATCGAACACCATCTGCCGCTACCTGGCGGCGCAGCAGGGGCGGCTGGACCTGCTGCCGGCGGCGCCGCGCGAGCGCGCGCGGGTCGAGCAGTGGATGGACTGGCAGGCCACCGAACTGAACAGCGCCTGGCGTCATGCCTTCATGCACCTCGTGCGGCAGAGCCCGGCCTTCGCCGACCCGGCGGCGGCGCAGGCCAGCGCGGCGCAGTGGAACGACAGGATGGCGCTGCTGGACGCGCAACTGGCCCGCACGCAGGCCTTCGCGGCAGGGCCGCAGTTCACGCTGGCCGACATCGTGCTCGGCCTGTCCACGCACCGCTGGTTCGCCACGCCGATCGAGCGCCCTGCGCTGCCCGCGGTCGAGGCCTACTACGCGCGGCTGCGCGAACGTCCGGGCTTCCGCCTGCACGGCGACAACGGGCAGCCCTGAGCAAGGCCGGCGGGCGGGCATGAGCGTCAACGACGAGACCACCCGCCTGCGCGACCTGGCACGGCTGCGCCGCGTGCGCGACCGCATCGACCGCGACTTTGCGCAGCCGCTGGACCTGGAGGCGCTGGCGCGCGGCGTGCACATGTCGGCCGGCCATCTGAGCCGTCAGTTCCGGCTGGCCTATGGCGAAACACCGTACAGCTACCTGATGACGCGTCGCATCGAGCGTGCGATGGCGCTGCTGCGCCGCGGCGACCTGAGCGTCACCGCTGTTTGCTTCGAGGTGGGGTGCCAGTCACTGGGCACGTTCTGCACGCGCTTCAGTGAACTGGTCGGCCTCTCGCCCGGCGCCTACCGGCGCCAGGCCGCTGGCCAGGCGGTCGACGGCATGGCGGGGGTGCCGCCCTGCCTGGCGAAGCAGGTGACGCGACCGATCAGGAATCGAGAAGCGCCGACCCGGGAGCCCGACCTAGAGTGAGGACCATGAACTTCACCCCACGCGGAGATTGACTGCCATGAACATCACCATCCATGCCTCGTTCCTGCCGCACAACGATGCAGAGGCCTCGCTGGGCTTCTACCGCGACCTGCTCGGTTTCGAGGTGCGCAACGACGTTGCCTACGGCGGCATGCGCTGGATCACCGTTGGCCCGGTGGGCCAGCCCGGCACCTCGATCGTGCTGTACCCGCCCGGCTCGACGCCGGGCATCACCGAGGACGAGCGCCGCACCATTGCCGAGATGATGGCCAAGGGCACCTTCGCACTGCTGCTGCTGGCCACGCCCGACGTCGATGGCACCTTCGACCGCCTCCAGGCCCATGAGGCCGACATCGTGCAGGAGCCGACGGACCAGCCTTACGGTGTGCGCGACTGCGCCGTGCGCGACCCGGCCGGCAACATGATTCGCATCCAGCAGCAGAAGCGCTAGCCCGAAAAAAAAGCGGCCGAAGCCGCTTTCTTGTCGGGCGTCGGAGGCAAACGCCTCCGGTCGCGTCAGATCGCGCGGATGCGCGAGGCCTGCGGGCCCTTCTGGCCTTGGGTCACTTCGAACTCCACGCGCTGGTTTTCGTTCAGCGTCTTGAAGCCCGTGCCCTGGATTTCCTTGAAGTGGGCAAACAGGTCCTTGCCACCGTTGTCGGGGGCGATGAAGCCAAAGCCCTTGCTTTCGTTGAACCACTTCACGGTTCCGGTTTCGGTCGTCATATCGTCAATCCTTGCTGGATGCGTTGAAAAAATGCCCCAGCTCGTGCCGGTGCGGGTCAGCAGCCTTCGGACATGAAGGCTGAATTCGGGGTGAGGGGTGATGAGCGCTGCGTGGATCATCGGCGCGGCGCTCTCGCTCCGGCGCCGCTCGGCGGCGGGCCACGCCGCTCGAGGTGCCGGAAGGTGATGCGCCCCTTGGTCAGGTCGTAGGGCGACAGCTCGAGCGACACGTTGTCGCCGGCCAGGATGCGGATGTGGTGCTTGCGCATCTTGCCGCCGGTGTAGGCAATCAGCATGTGCCCGTTGTCCAGCGTGACGCGGAAGCGTGAGTCCGGCAGGATCTCGTTGACGACGCCGTGCATCTCGATGAGCTCTTCCTTGGCCATGCGATTTACTCCAGGGTGATGAAAGAAGGGGTGGCAGCGGCAGGCGCGGGCTGGCCGATCCAGGCGAGCGCCTGCTCGACCGCGAAGCGCGCGGCCTGGTCCTGCGAATCGAATTCGGGCACGAAGCGCATCACGCGGTCGTGCGTCATGCTTCCCCGACCGCTGCGGATCGAGACGGAAGCCATGTAGCGCCCGCCAGCATCGCGGCGGGTGAGGGGAGAAACGAGGTACTTCCCGATTTGGAGGGCAGTTTGAATGAAGGTTCCTTGCGTGGCCGGCCCCGCAACGAGGCGGCCGGGTCTGACTGGTGATGCTGCGCGGACGGCGCAGCGGGCATGAACTCTGTCCGGCAACGGGCTCGCAGGGTCACTCGCCGCGAGCCAGCGGCAACCAGAACTAGAGGACTGCCGCAGCAATCAGGAGGTCTGGCAAAGGAAGGAGATCATCAGGGATCTCGGCGTGGGGATGCACCGTTGGGGGCGGCCATATCACTCACGCGCAGACCGCAGTGTACCCGAGAAGCGGCCGGCGTGCTCGTGTCGATGTGCTCAGATGCCCTGCGCGTTGACGTACAGCGCGTAAAGCGAGTGGCTGGCGGCCATGAACAGGCGGTTGCGCTTCGGGCCGCCGAAGCACAGGTTGGCGCAGCGCTCGGGCAGGTGGATGTGGGCGATGGGGGTGCCGTCGCGGTCGAACACGCGCACGCCGTCCAGGTCCGTGGGGTCGGCCTGCGGCGAGCCGTCGACGCCGAAGCCGGCCCAGATCCGGCCCCCGGCATCGACCGCGATGCCGTCGAAGGCGCCGGGGCCGGCGGCATCGAGCTGCAGGCGCTTGTTCGCGAGCTTCGCGCCTTGCACGTCGTAGGCCCAGACCAGGCGGTGCGGCGTGGCGCGGCTTTCCACCACGTACAGCACGGATTCGTCGGGCGAAAACGCCAGGCCGTTCGGTGCGTCGAGGTCCGCTAGCACGCAATCGACGCGGCCGGTGCTGCCGTCGATGCGGTAGACGCCGTGCGGCAGCTCCTGCGGCGCAGGCTCGCCTTCCCACCAGCCGTGGATGCCGAAGCTGGGGTCGGTGAACCAGATGCTGCCGTCGCGCTGGCAGGTGATGTCGTTCGGCGAGTTCAGGCGCTTGCCGTCGAAGCGGTCGGCCAGCACGGTGAGGCTGCCGTCGTACTCGGTCCGGGTCACGCGGCGCGTCAGGTGCTCGCAGCTGACCAGCCGGCCCTGGGGGTCGCGCGCATGGCCGTTGGCGTGGTTGGACGGCTGGCGGAAGACGCTGACGGCGCCCGAGCAGTCGTCCCAGCGCAGGATGCGGTTGTTCGGGATGTCGCTCCACAGCAGGAAGCGGCCATCGCCGAACCACACCGGCCCTTCGGCCCAGTGGCAGCCGCTGGCCAGCTGCTGCACGCTGCTGCTGAACAGGCGCAATGCCCGGCCGCGCGCATCGAGCACGCGGAAAGCGGGGTCGGGATAGCGTGCGGCGGGCTGGAACGGGATGCGCGGGCCTTCGGGCAGGTTCATCGCCGGCAGCTTACTTGGTCATCAGCGAGGGCAGCCACAGCGAGAACGCGGGCACGTAGGTCACCAGCATCATCGTCAGCGTCAGCGCGCCGTAGAACGGCAGGATCGAGCGCATCACCTCGCCCACCGAGATCTCGCCGATCGCGCAGCCGACGAACTGCGTGGTACCCACCGGTGGCGTGTTCAGGCCCAGTGCGCAGTTGATCAGCATCATGATGCCGAACTGCGTCGGGTCCATGCCGAAGTGCTGGCAGATCGGCAGGAAGATCGGTGTGCAGATCAGGATGGTGGCCGCCATGTCCAGGAAGGTGCCCAGGATGAACAGCAGCACGTTCACCATCAGGAAGATCACCCAGGGCTGGCTGGACACCGCCTGCATCAGCTCGCCGGTCTTCTGCGGCACCTCGTACAGCGCCATGAAGTAGCCGAAGGCCGAGGAGATGCCGATCAGCAGCAGCACCACGCCGGTGGTCTTGCAGGCCTTGGCGCAGGCCTTCAGGAAGTTCTTCCAGCTGAGCGTGCGGTAGACGAAGACGGTGATCAGCAGCGCCCAGAACACCGCGGTGGCGGCCGATTCGGTGGCGGTGAACACGCCCGAAAGGATGCCGGACAGGATGATCACCACCACCAGCAGGCCCGGCAGCGCGGCGACGAAAGTGGCCAGCACCACGGCCCAGCCGGGGAAGGCGCCGTGCGTCGGGTAGCCGCGCTTGACCGCCACGCCGTAGGCCGCGGCCAGGTTGCACAGCGTGAGGATCAGCGCCGGGATGATGCCCGCGAGGATCAGGTTGAACACGCTGACCGAGGCGATGCCCGCGGTGGCCAGCGTGAAGATGATCAGGTTGTGCGAAGTGGGCATCAGCGCGCCGACCAGCGCCGCATGCGTGGTGACGTTCACCGCGTAATCCGCGTGATAGCCCTCCTTCTTCATCAGCGGGATCATCACCGAGCCCATCGCCGACACATCGGCCAGCGGCGAGCCGGCCACGCCGCCGAACAGGGTGCAGCCGATCACGTTGCTCATGCCCAGCCCGCCGCGCACATGGCCCACCAGGCTGTTGGCGAACTTGACGATGCGGTCGGCAATGCCGCCGTACAGCATCAGCTCGCCGGCGAACACGAAGAACGGGATCGCCAGGAAGCTGAACACCTGCATGCCGCCGACCATCTTCTGGAACACGATGGCCACCGGCAGCCCGGCTGCGAGGATGGTGGCCACCGAGGCCAGCCCGATCGAGAACGCCACCGGCACGCCCAGCAGCAGCAGCAGCGTGAAGCTCACGCACAGCACGGTCAGTTCCATGCGGGTTCCACGGTGGTGCCGCGCAGCAGCGCCAGCATGTGTTCGATCGAGAACAGCACGATCAGCGCGCCGGCGATCACCAGCGGCACGTAGTCCATGCCTTCGGGCACGCCGAGCATGGGCTTCTTCTCGCCCCATTTCAGCGTGGCCCAGAGCCAGCCGGACTGCAGCATCAGCGCGCCGAACAGCGCCACCAGCGCATGGATCAGCAGCTCGAGCTTCAAGCGCCAGCGTTCAGGCAGCAGCGAGATGATCGATTCCAGCCCGATGTGGCCCGCATCGCGCACGCCCACCGCCACGCCCAGCGCAGTGACGTACAGCACCAGCAGCAGCGCCAGCGCCTCGGCCCAGGTGGGGGTGTCGTTGAAGATGTAGCGACCCACCACCTGGAACTGCACGCACAGGATCAGCGCGATCAATCCGACGACGGCCAGCATCAGCGCGGCCTTGGACGTGGCCGCGCAGAAGCGGGTGAAGCCGCTCACGGCGTGTCCTGGACGGCCTTCACCAGGCGTTTCAGGTCCGGCGTGGTCATGAACTTGTCGTAGACCGGGCCCATCACCGCCTGGAAGCTCTTCTTGTCGACCTCGACGATCTCGGCGCCGCCGGCCTTCACCGCGGCCAGTGACTTGGCTTCCTGCTCGTCCCACTTCTGGCGCTCGAAGGCCACCGAGGCCTTGGCCGCGGCGCGGATCATGTCCTGCTCGGCCTTGGGCAGCTTGTCCCACACCAGCTTGCTCATCAGCAGCATCTCGGGCGCCATCGAGTGCTCGGTCTTCGAGTAGAACTTCACCGCCTCGAAATGCTTGAAGCCTTCGTAGCTGGGAATGTTGTTCTCGGCCGCGTCGATCAGCTTGGTCTTCAGGCCCGTGTACACCTCGCCGATGGGCATCGGCGTGGCGTTCGCACCCATCGCGCTGATCAGCGCCACCCACAGGTCGCTCTGCTGCACGCGGATCTTCATGCCCTTGGCATCGGCCACCGTCTTCACCGGCTTGTGGCCGTAGATCGAGCGCGCGCCGGAATCGTAGAAGGCCAGGCCGATGAAGCCCTGGTCCTCGCAGCTCTTCAGGATTTCCTCGCCCACCGGGCCGTCGAGCGTGTGGCGCATGTGCTCGATCGAGCGGAACAGGAAGGGCATCGTCGGCACCTGGGTCTTGGCGCAGATCGCGTTCATCGGGCTGATGTTGACCCGCGTGAGGTCCAGCGCGCCGATCTTGACCTGGTCGATCGTCTCCTTCTCCGAACCCAGCGCGCCCTTGTTGAAGACCTTGATCTTGTGCTTGCCGCCGCTGGACTTGGCCAGCAGCTCGCTCATGTACTTGACCGCGGCCACGGTGGGGTAGTCGTCGGCGTTGTGCACGTCGGCCGAGCGGAATTCGGTGGCGCGCACGCCGAAGGCGGCCAGCGCGGCCAGCGCGACGAGCGAATGCTTCAACAGGGTCATGGGATCTCCTTGTCCGGGGGCGGATCAATCAAGCGTGTCAATCAAACGTGTCGTAGGGCCCGAGCGTGACGAACACGCCGCCCTGGTAGCGGGTGTTGATGTCCTGCGGGTCGGGCATCGGTTCGCGCGCCTCCAGCTCGGCGCGCCAGGGCTCCGAGCTGTCCTTCGGCTGGTAGCCGATGTGAGCGGCCAGGCGGTTGTCCCAGAAGCGGGTGCCGTTGGCGCTCATGCCGAAGACGATGGCGTGGCTCACCACCGGCGCGGTCAGCGCGGCCAGGACCAGCCGCTCCAGGTCGTCATGGCTGAGCCAGGTGGCCAGCATGCGGCGCGTCTCGGGCTTCGGCGTGGCGCTGCCGATGCGCAGGCACACGGTCTCGATGCCATGACGCTCGAAGTACATGCGCGAGAGGTTCTCGCCGAAGGCCTTGCTGACGCCGTACAGCGTGTCCGGCTTGGGCGGCGCCAGCGCGTCGATCACCTCGTCCTGGCGGTAGAAGCCGGTGACATGGTTCGAGCTGGCGAACACGATGCGCCGCACGCCGTGGTGGCGCGCCGCTTCATAGAGGTTGAACACGCCGGTGATGTTGGCGGCCTGGATCGGCTCCCACGCCGCTTCCACCGACACGCCGCCCAGGTGCACCACCGCGTCCACGCCCTGCAGCAGCGCGTCGATCGCGCGCTTGTCCTCCAGCGCGGCGGGGCACAGTTCCTCGCCTTCGGCCGCCGTGCCCAGCTCGGCACGGTCGGACAGGCGCAGCGTGTGGCAATGGCGCTTCAGCCGCGGCCGCAGCACGCGGCCCAGGCCGCCGGCGGCACCGGTGAGCAAGAGGCGTCGAATGGGAAAGTTCATGGTGATGCAACGGTATTTATAGAATATCGAAACACTGTTCCAGAACCTCCTAGGGGATTCCATGACTGCTGCGTTGCGCGTGGCGCTGTTCGGCGAATGCATGCTCGAGCTGCAAGGCCAGGCCTTCGGCACGATGCGCCAGACCTTCGGCGGCGACACCTTGAACACCGCGGTGTACCTGGCCCGCGTGGCCGCTGGCCGTGGGCTCGAGGTGCAGTACGCCACCGGCCTGGGCGAGGACCCCTTCAGCGACGGGCTGCTGCAGCGCTGGCAGGCCGAAGGCGTGGGCACGCGGCTGGTGCGGCGCATTGCCGGCCGCATGCCGGGGCTGTACCTGATCGAGGTGGACGATCACGGCGAACGCCGCTTCAGCTACTGGCGCGACACCAGCGCGGCCAAGGCCTACTTCGACACCGCGCCCGGCGACACACCGCTGGAGGCCGCCCTCGGCGAGCTGGACGCGCTGTACTTCAGTGGCATCAGCCTGGCCATCCTGCCGCCCGAAGGCCGCGCGCGGCTGCTGGCGCTGGCGCAGGCGCTGCGCGCACGCGGTGCGCAGGTGGTCTTCGATAACAACTATCGTCCCCGGCTGTGGCCCGACCCGACGCAGGCGCGCGCGGCCTATGCCCGCGCCTTCGAGCTGGCCAGCCTGGCGCTGGTGACGGCCGACGACCACCAGGCGCTGCACCAGCTGCCGACGACCGATGCCGCCATCGCCGCGGCGCAGGCCTTGCCGACGCCCGAGCTGGTGGTCAAACGCGGTGCCGAGCCGACGCTGCTGCGCAGCGGGCCCGGCGGCGCCTGGCAGCGCGTGGCCACCGAGCCCGTGCCGCGCGTGGTTGACACCACCGCGGCCGGCGACTCCTTCGCGGCCGGCTACCTTGCGCGGCGGCTGCTGGGCGCGAGCAGCGCCGAGGCCGCGGCCTTCGGCAACCGGCTGGCCGCGCGCGTGATCCAGCATCCGGGTGCCCTGATCGAGCGCCCGGCAATGCAGGACCTGCTGCTGCAGCCGCCGACCTGATCCCTTTGGCGACCGGGCCCGAAGGGCCGCAGCGGCGTGATCAGCGCGACGCGCACAGCCTGACCTGCTGCGTGTGCACCGCCAGCGAGCCCTGGTCCAGGTCGATGGCCCCGGTGGCCAGCGTGTAGGGGCCGGACGGCAGCGAGGCCGGCGGGGCCCCGCGCATGTTGGCCAAGGTGCTGACGAAGATCTCGAGCTCGTCGTGGTCGGGCACCGTCAGCGCGCTGGGCAGGTCGATCGGGGCGGTGACGAACACCGGCACGATGCCAAAGCCATCGCCGAACCACTGCAGCACGTTCTGCGTGATCGGCTCCACCAGCGAGAGCGTCCAGTACGCGCTGAGCCAGGTCTTCCAGGACTCGTTGGGCCCCAGCGCGACGTAGATGTTGGCCCTGGCCGACCAGCCGTTGTTGCCCAGGCTGAGCTTCAGCCGCGTGCGCGGGTCGTCACCCGGGGGCTTGCAGCGCAGGTCCTCGAAGGCCGAGATGTCGATGTACGGCCCGAAGTCCAGCTGGTAGTGCGTGGTGCTGCAGCCGCCCTTGCGGTCGCACAGCTTCAGGTCCACCGGCCACGTGCCGTTCCACGGGATGTTGAAGAAGTTGTGCTCGCCCATCAGCTTGTAGCGATCCAGTCGCAAGCGGTAGACGACCTGGTTCGGCGGGTATTCGCTGTAGTCGACGCGGCCGGCCTCCGCCAGCCGGTTCAGCACCGTCAACGCATGCGCGGTCTTGTCGACGCCGGCCACGAACAGGCGGAAGGTGCTCCAGTCGATCTGGGCCGAACCGTCGAGGTCCTGGGCGCTGAAGACCAGCTCGCCGTTGGCCATGGTGGACTGGAACGCGCTGGTCGGCAGCCCGGGCGCCATGCTCACCAGCCCGATCGACGGCAGGTTGTTGATGTGGCACTTGTCGTTCACCAGCGCATGTGCCTGCGCGATGCGCTCGGCCAGGCGGGTGACACCCGTCGACAGCATGTCCTCGCTGCTCGAGGCGCTCTTCAGCGTGATCTGGATGATGGTGTTGTGCCAGGGCGCGAGGTAGTGGATGTCCTGCTCGCCGGGCGTGTCGTCGTAGTAGATCATCTGCTGCCCTTCGGCAGCGCCCAGCACCTTGTAGTTCCAGCGGTAGGGATTGATGTTGTTGAAGTTGGCGACCTCGCGCTGGAACATCGTGGTCGCGTCGGACTGGCTGCCGAACGACATCACCGTCACGGAGACCGCGTTGGCGAAGCGCTGGTCCGCGGTCTTCGCCGGCGAGGCCACCAGCAGGAAGTAGGTGGCCAGCAACGACTTCTCCTGCACGTTGTCGAGGTCGAAGTAGTACGGCCCCGGCGTGTTGTTGCGCTCGATGCGCGTGCTGCGTTCGACCGGGAAGTAGGTCGCGTCCTGGTTGCTCCAACTCGTGATCTGCGCGCATTCGGCCGCCAGCGCCGGCACCAGCGCGATCGACAGGCTCCACGCGCAGGCCCAGCGCACGACCAGGGCCAGAGCGGCAACAGCGCGGGCAGTCGACACGGGGCACCTCCTGGCCTGCGATGTTCCCGTGCCGTTGCGGCCGACCCTTGCGCACGCTCAACGCCCCGCGCGGGGGTGAGCCGACAGTCACGGCTGGATTGACCTGCCGCGACCCTGCCGGAGATTGCGATGCCCACCCTGCACTTGCTGACCCTGACCTGCGTGCGTACGCAGCAGACCCACGACCAGGCCTACGTGCGCACCGCCGCCGAGGTGCGCGGCAGCGACGGCGGCCTGCACCCGAGCATCGACACCACCGACGCGCGGCGCATGCACGACGGCACCAGCATCCTGCTGGACCGCGCGATCGAGTTCGAGACCCATGCAGAGGTGCAGGTCTGGGAGCAGGACAACGTCGGGCGCAACGACCCGCTGGGCAGCTTCCGCGTCGACCGCGCCTGGATCAACATGGGCGAGTGGACGCAGGACATCCACCGGCGCCAGGCCCACTACGTCGTCACCTTCGAGGCCACCAGCGGTCACGCGCGCCCGCTGGACTACGAGATCGAGATCCTGGGCCTGCACTGCGTCGACGCACAACAGGCGCACGACCACGTGTTCCTGAAGATCAACGGCGAGACCGTGCTGGAGCCGACGCGCATGCGCACCGGCGACCGGCGCGAGGCCCTGGGCATTCGGCGCCGCTTCCACCGCAATGTCTTCGTCGACCTGTGGGAGGAGGATGCCGGCGGCCACGGGTCCGACCACCTCGGCCGCATGACGCTGCTGCTGGCCGAGGTGCAGGCGCAGCTGCCGGGCGGCGCGCGCAGCTACCGGATCTCCCAGCACAGCGCCGAAGGCAGCGCGACGTACGAGCTGAGCTACGACCTGCGCCGCTGAAACGCACGGGGCGACCCCCTGGCCGCCCCTTTTGCGTGTCAGCGATCCGGCGGTTCAGCGGTTCACCGACCCCTTGGAAAGCGACAGCACGATCGTTGCGCCCACCACCAGGCTGACCGCGATGGCGTAGAGCCCGACGCTGGGGCTGCCGGTGGTGTCCTTGATCCAGCCGACGATGAACGGGCTGACGAAGCCGGCCAGGTTGCCCACCGAGTTGATCAGCGCGATGCCGGCGGCCGCCGCGGCGCCGCGCAGGAAGGCCGGCGGCAGGCACCAGAACTGCGCCAGGCCGGTGAGGATGCCCATCGTCGCCACCGTCAGCGTCAGCAGGGCCCAGGCCGGCGTCTGCGGCACCAGCGTGCTCAGGGTCAGGCCGGCGGCGCCCAGCAGGGCCGGCAGCGCGATGTGCCAGCGCCGCTCACGCCGCTGGTCCGAGCTGCGGCTGGTGAAGATCATCGCCACCACCGCGGCCGCATAGGGCACCGCGGTGAGCCAGCCGATGGTGGCCGCGTTCGACACACCCGAGGCCTTCACCAGCGTCGGCAGCCAGAAGCCGATGCCGTACAGGCCCATGATGAAGCCGAAGTAGGCCGCGGCCAGCACCCACACCTTGCGGTTGCGGAAGCCGCCGGCCGCGGTGTGGTCTTCGACATGCGCATGGTCGTTGTCGATGTTGCGCTGCAGGCGCTGCTTGTCCTCGGTGCTCAGCCACTTCGCGTCGGCGATGCGGTCGTCCAGGTACAGCAGCAGCACGATGCCCAGCGCGATCGACGGCAGCGCCTCGATCAGGAACAGCCACTTCCAGCCCGAGAGGCCGTTCATGCCGTCGAACGAGCCCAGGATCCAGCCCGACAGCGGCCCGCCGATCACCCCAGCCATCGGGATGCCGGTCATGAACAGCGAGGTCACCTTCGAGCGTCGCGCGGCCGGGTACCAGTAGGTCAGGTACAGGATGATGCCGGGGAAGAAGCCGGCCTCGGCCAGGCCGAGCAGGAAGCGCAGGACATAGAACGAGGTCGGCGTCTGCACGAACATCATGCAGCCGGAAATCAGGCCCCAGCTGATCATGATGCGGGCGATCCACTTGCGGGCGCCCACGCGGTGCAGCAGCAGGTTGCTGGGCACCTCGAACAGGAAGTAGCCGATGAAGAAGATGCCGGCGCCCAGGCCGTAGATCGCTTCGCTGAAGTGCAGCTCGTTGAGCATCTGCAGCTTCGCGAAGCCGACGTTCACCCGGTCGAGGTAGGCCGCGACATAACAGATGAACAGCAGGGGCAGCAAACGCCAGGTGACGCGGGCATAGGCCGCGTCCTCGGCGCTGGTGGCGGCGGCCGGCAGGGCCGCCGCGGGGGAGTAGGTGGTGCTCACGCGTGTGCCCTTCCGGATCAGCGGAACATGTCCGGCTGCGTCTGTGCCAGCTGCTCGTAGATCGTCTGGAAGTGCAGCCAGCCGATGTAGTCGCTGCCCACGTGCTCGCGGCTGTAGCGCGAACGCTCCGGCGACACCAGCTTCGGCGTGATGCCGGTGGCGTCGATCATCAGCTGCTGCTGGCAGCAGCGCTCGAGCGCGATGAACCAGAACGCGGCCGAGTCGATGCTGTGGCGGCTGGCCGTCAGCAGGCCATGGTTCTGGTGGATGGCGGCCTTCACGCCCTGGAAGGCGGCGGCCACGCGGTTGCCGCCCTTCACCTCCACCGCCACCTGGCCGGCCTCGTCGCCGATCACCACATGGTCTTCGTAGAACGCGGCCGCGTCCTGCGTGATCGGCTCCAGCTTCTTGCCCAGCGCGGCGAACGCGGTGCCGTACACCGTGTGCGCATGGCACATCGCGACGATGTCCGGATGCGCCTCGTGCACCGCGGCATGCAGCACGAAGCCGGCGCGGTTGACCGCGTAGTCGCCTTCGCGCACCTGGCCCTCGTGGTCCACCAGGATCAGGTTCGACACCTTCACCTGCGAGAAGTGCACGCACATCGGGTTGGTCCAGTACAACTCCGGCCGCTCGGGGTCGCGCACCGTCAGGTGGCCGGCGAAGCCGTAGTCGTAGCCCTGCTGCGCGAAGGCGCGGCAGGCCGCGACCAGGCGCTCCTTGCGGTGCTGGCGCTCCTCGGCCGCGGTCTTGAACTGCGGCAGCTCGGGGAACTTCAGGCCCACCTGCTCGGGCTGGTAGACGGAAATGCGCTGGGTCCGGTCAAGCATGACATGTCTCCTGGGGGTTTTGACGACGGGCAAAGGATCGTCGCTGGCGCCCCGGGCGACAAACGATGTGTATTCATCGATTGGTGAATGGAATTCATCTATAGTCCGGCCGTGCGACGCCTGCCTTCGCTCCCGGCCCTGCGCGCCTTCGAGGCGGCGGCGCGCCTGGGCAGCTTTGCGGCGGCGGCCGAGGAACTGAAGCTCACGCCCTCGGCCATCAGCCACCAGGTGCGCGCGCTGGAGGCCTGGTTCGACCGCCCGCTGTTCCTGCGCACGACGCGCCGCGTCGAACTCACCGACGAGGGTCGCCGCCTGCTGGGCGACCTGACCCAGGCTTTCGACCTGATCCACGACAGCTGCGCCGCGCTGCGCGCACCGTCGCAGCGCCGCGAGCTGGCGGTGCACTGCGCGCCCAGCTTCGCGGCCAAGTGGCTGAGCCCGCGGCTGGCGGCCTTCATGCAGGCGCATCCGTCGATCACGCCGCGGCTCACGTCCGATGCCGAGCCGCCCGACCTGCGCCAGAACGCCGCGCTCGACGTCGCCATCACCTACGGCCGGCCGCCGGAGCGCGCCGGCGTCGAGGTGGAGGCGCTGGGGCTGGAGCGCACCGTGCCGATGTGCGCGCCGCGCCTGGTGCCGGCCGAGCCGAGCCCGGCCGCGGTGCTGCGCCTGCCGCTGATCGAATCGAAGCTGAACCCGGTGCACTGGGCGGACTGGTGCCGGCTCAACCGCCTGCGGCTGCCCGACGCCGCGCGGCCGTCATTCGACCGCGGCTCGCTGGCGATTGCCGCGGCGGTGGACGGCGTGGGCGTGGCGCTGGAGACCACGCGCTTCGCCGAGGCCGAGTTGGCCCGCGGCGAGCTGGTGCTGCTGGACGGCCCGGGCTTCCGCCAGATCGAGCGCGAGACCCACTTCCTGTGCTGGCGCCGCGCCGACCGCCAGGGCCCGGCGCTGCTGGCCTTCCGCGAGTGGCTGGCGCAGCAGCTCGCGCGGGAGGTGGCCGTTCCGGCGGCGCGCTGAGCGCAGCCGGCGCGGGCCAGCCTCAGAGCGTCTCGTCGTCCGTGCCGTCGGAGAGCTTGACGAGCTCGACCTGCTCCTCCGACGCACGCGCCTGGTTCGGTCCCGCGCTGCGGAACGGGACGCTCGATTCGAAGCGCAGCACGCGCCGGCTGCGCGGCTCCATCCACACCCGGAATTCGGCTGGCTGTGCCACCACGACATTGTTGGCCACGCGGTCGATCCAGCCCTTGTAGGTGATCGGCACGGCCTCGAACTCGCCAGCGGCGGTGCGCAGCGCGCCGGGCATGCCGGCCTTGCCGCTGAGGCTGACCTGGCTGCCGGGGTTGGCATCCCTGGCCGCGTACTTCACGTTCCAGGAAGCGCCGGCCTCCGCCACGGCGGGCACCCAGCCGCCGGGCGGCGACAGCAACTCCATGTCGCCGGTGCCGGCGGGCATCTTGCTGCCGGCCGCAACACGGACGCGCCGCTCCAGCTGGGTCAGCCGGTCGGTGATGCGGTAGACCAGATACTCCGATCGCGCCACCTGGGCGGCCGGCCCGCTGGCCGGCGGGGCCTGCACCGCTGCCGCTGCCGGCTGGGCCGCGGCCGGCTGGGCAGCGGCCGCAGCGCCAGCGGCGCCCGGGGCGACCGCCGCCATCACCACGCTGATCTCGTTCGGGTAGTCGTAGGCCGCGCCGCTGGACACATCGATGGTGGCCCCGATGACGCCGCCGAAGAGGATGTTGCCGAAGGCCATGGCCTTGGTCGACGACTTCACCGAACTGAGGCCCGGCTCGTAGTCGGTCTTCTCGCACTTCACCGACAGCTCGGCGAAGCTGCGGTGCACCACCGCCGAGCCGGGTGTCGTCAGGTACCAGGTGCCCTTGTCGTTCATCAGCGTGCAGCTGGCCCCCTGCACCGGCTTGCCGCCGGAGATGGCCTGCACGGAAAGGCTCTGGTTCTGGCCATTGACGATGGAAGCGCAGCCCGTGCCGAGCACGGCGCTGCCCGCGGCACACAGGGCCGCCAGCGGTCGCAACATGTAGGTTCCCTCCCTTTGGGTGGCAGGACTGTAGGGCAACAGGGCTGTCCTGCAGGTGCGCCATCCGCCCCGCATTCGGGTGGGTGTGGGAAAAGTGCACTCGCCTGCCCAAGCCGGGCCGGCGATCGCATTCGACAATCCTGGCACCGCTGCCGCCGGACCGGAGGTCCGCCTGTCGATGAGCCGCTCCGTTCACTTCGCGCGTTGTGTCCTGTGGCTGGTCGTGCTGCTGGGCTCAATGCCTTTCGACGCCCAGGCCGGTTGCAAGCTCGGCCAGCTGGAGATCCCGGTCTCGATGGTCGGCACGCGCGCGGTGGCCAGGCTGAAGATCAATGGCAACGACCTGCCGTTCACCGTCGACAGCGGCGCGTTCTTCAGCGCCATCACCGAAGCCGCGGCCGAGCAGCTGCAACTGCGCACGCGCCGCGCGCCGAACGGGCTGCGGGCCTACGGACTGACGGGGCGCGTCGACTACCGCGTGGCCGATGTGGCCCGGCTCGGTTTCCAGAATGCCGAGATCCCGAACATCGAGTTCCTGGTGGGTGGCAACGAGCCGGGCGCCGGCACGATCGGTCTGCTGGGGCGCAATCTGCTGAGCTGGGCTGACGCGGAATACGACCTGGCCCATGGCGCCATCCGCATCATGGTGCCGCAGGGCGACTGCGGCGATCTCGGCATGGCCTACTGGGCCGGCGAGCAGCCGGTGTCCATTGCCGAGCTGCGCCATTCCGTGCGCGACCGTTTCCCGCCGATCAAGGTGCGCGCCAAGGTGAACGACCACACCATCGTCGCCGTGCTGGACACCGGGGCGAGCTCCATCCTCTCGCGCTCGGCGGCGAAGAAGGCTGGCCTGCTCGACGACGAGAGCCGCCTGGTGCCGGCCGGTCCGGTGCATGGCGCCGGGCGCGGCGAGCTGCCCTCGTGGCTGGTGCCGATGGCCAGCTTCGAGATCGGCGACGAGCGCATCGCGAACAGCCGCGTGCGCATCGCCGACTTCGACCTCGACGACGCCGACATGCTGATCGGCATCGACTTTTTCCTGTCGCACCGCATCTTCGTCGCCACGAGCCAGAAGAAGATGTACTTCACCTACCAGGGCGGCCCGGTGTTCGACCTGACGATCAAGGCCGCCACGCCGGCGCAGCCGCGCGGCGACGAGCCCGAGCCGCGGGATGCGGCCGCATTCGCCCGGCGCGGCTCGGCCTATGCCGCGCAGCGCGAGCACGAGCGTGCACTGGCCGACTTCAACCGCGCCTGCGAACTCGACCCCGCCACCGGCGCGTACTTCCGCCAGCGTGGCACTGTGCGGCTGCTGCTGCGCCAGCCGGCCGAGGCGATGGCCGACTTCGAAGAGGCCTTGCGGCTCGACCCGTCCGACCACGAGGCGCGACTGGACCGGGCGCGGATGAACCTGCTGCGCCGACAGACCGAGCGCACGCGCGAGGACCTGCGGCTGCTGGACGAGGCCTTGGCGCCCCAGGGCCATATGCGGCGCGAAATGGCGCGCCTGTACCAGGTGCTGGACGAGCCGCGGCAGGTGGTGGCGCAGCTCGACCGCTGGATTGCCTCGCACCGCCGCGAGGTGGACCTGCACCAGGCCCTGAACAGCCGCTGCTGGGCGCGCGCGCTGCTGGGCACCGAGCTCGATCAGGCGCTCGCCGACTGCAACGAGGCCCTGGCGCAGAAGCCCGGCGAGCCCGCCTACCTGGACAGCCGCGGCCTGGTGCACCTGCGGCAGGGCCGCTGGCGGGAGGCACGGGCGGACTATGACGAAGCGCTGAAGCTGCGGCCGGACGCGGCCTGGACGCTGCTGGGGCGCGGCCTGGCGCGCGTGGCCGCGAACGAGCGCGAACCGGGCCTGGCCGACATCGCCGCGGCCCGCCAGCGGCAGCCGGGCATCGAGGCGGACGCCCGGCGCTACGGTCTCGAGCTGCCCTGAGCGGCCGCGGCATCGAGGCGGACGCCCGGCGCTACGGTCTCGAGCTGCCCTGAGCGGCCGCCCTCAGCCGCCCGCCAGCGCGTAGCCCGGCCAGCAGGCCAGCGCCTCGGCGCGGTCCAGCGGCTGCACCTGTGCCACCGCCTCGCCGCCGAACTGCATCACCCGCGGGCTAACGTCATCGAAGCGCGGCCACGGCGTGCCGGCGGCCGCGCCCGGATCGCCGTCGCGCACGAAGGCGCTCCAGGCGGCGCGCGTCGCGTCGGACGTGCGCTCGGCCGCGTCGAGCTCGCCGATCTTCGGCGCCAGGTGCGGATGCGCGACGGTGCCGAACACGAAGGGCACGTCGGCCGCGTGCGGCGTGCCGCCGTCGGCGCTGGCGATCGGCTGCGCGAACGCGTAGCCCCAGGCCGGTGTGCCGGCGCGCGCATGGCGCGCCAGCCAGTGCGCGGTCGGTGCGCGGAACACGAGGTCGGTGTACAGCGCCTGCCAGGCCTGCGCGGGGTCGCGCCCCGGCGGGGCGTAATGGGTCGCCCAGTCGGCGGCGGGGGGCCGGTCCGGGAAGGCATGGTGCAGGGCGATCAGCTTGGCCGCGCGGGCGGCGAACGCGTCCGCCGTCGGCGCCGCCAGCGGCGAGAGCCGGTGCCCGGCGTCATCGTGCAGCTTGAACCAGAAGTCCGATTCGGTCGCGGTCCAGCCGGCCAGCACCGGCATCGTGGCCACCGGCGCGTCGTGCGACCAGGCGCGCAGCAGGCGGCCGTCCAGCACCGGGGCCGTGCGCGGGCGCGCCATGCGGGCCAGCAGCTCGGGCGAGTGCGCCAGCGCGTGCTCGGCCTGCTGCAGCCGGGCGCCCTCGACCGTGCGCAGACCCGGCACCGTGACGTCCAGCGCGTGCGCCAGCAGCTCGGTGTACTCGGCCGCCTCGTCCAGCGTCGCGAACATCGGCGTGCGGAACAGCGGCGGGCTCTGCACGATCGCGCGGGCCGCGCGGCCGCCATCGAGCCCGTGCTGCACGATCAGCGCGACGTTGGCCGCGCCCGAAGACTGCCCGCCGATCGTGATGCGCGACGGGTCGCCGCCGAAGGCCGCGATCGAGCGGTGCACCCAGGCCAGCGCGGCCAGCTTGTCCTGCAGGCCCCAGTTGGCGCACTGGCCGCTCAGGTCGTCTTCCAGCAGCGGATGCGCCAGGCCGCCCAGTGCGCCGAGCCGGTAGTTCACCGTCACCACGACCAGCCCGTGCTGCCGCGCCAGGCGGCTGCCGTCGCTGGCTGGTGACGCACCATGGCCGCTGCGCGTGGCGCCGCCGTGGAACCACAGCAGCACCGGCGCCGGCGCGGCGCTGGGCTCGGCCGGGGCCCAGATGTTCAGGGTGAGGCAGTCTTCGGCGGTGGCCGCCAGCGGCGGGTTCAGCCAGGTCTGCGGCCCTGCCAGCACCTGCAGGCAGGCCGGGCCGGGCAGCAGGGCATCGCGCAGGCCGCGCCAGGGCTGCGGCGGGCGCGGCGCGCGCAGGCGCAGCGCGTGCAGCGGGGCCTGCGCGTACGACACGCCCAGCCAGCGCGCCACGCCGGCCTGCACCTGCCCGCGCAGGCGGCCCTCGGGCAGTTCGACGTCCCGCGGCGTCATGGGGCGGCCGCCGCCTGGGCGCGCCGCCAGGCCAGCCCGGCCAGCGCGATGTCCTGCAGCCCGATGCCCACCGACTTGTACAGCGTGATCTCGTCGGCATGCCGCCGGCCTGGCGCGCGGCCGGCCAGCACGTCGGCCAGCGCCACCAGCTTGCCCTGCAGCGCGGCCGGGTCGGCCAGCAACAGGTCGCCGGTCTCGGCACAGGCCTGTGCCGGCCAGTCCACCGCGATGCAGGCGGCGTGGCGCAGCGCGGCATCGTCCAGCTCGCGCGTGCCGGGCAGGCTGGAGCCGATGGCGGCCACGAAGCTGCCGGGGCCGATGCGCGCGCCATCGAACAGCGGCGTCGTCGAGCGCGAGGCGGTGACGATCAGGTCAGCACCCGCCAGCGCGGCATCGGCCGCGGCCAGGCGGATCGGCACGCCGATCTCGCGTTCGAGCGTGGCCACCGCTTCCGGTGCGGCCCAGGGGTCGTGCACGGCCACGTCTTTCAGGCGATAGGCGGCGGCCAGCTGGCGCACATGCTCGCGGCCCTGCACACCCAGGCCGTAGACGGCCAGGCGCGCGGCATCGGGCCGGGCCAGCACCTGCGCCGCCAGCACCGTGGTGGCCGCGGTGCGCAGTCGGGTCAGCGCGCCGGCGTCGAAGGTGGCCAGCACCTGGCCGCCAACGGCGTCGAACAGCACGATGACGAAGTTGAAGCGGCCGGCGATCGTCGAGTACACCTTGGCGCCCAGCACGCCGCGGGCCGGCAGCACCGCGCCCAGGGTCGAGAGCTTGACGCCACCGGCCTCGGTGCGCACGCGGGTCTGCACCGCGGCCTGCTCGTGCGCGAAGTCGACGAAGGCCTCGCGCAGCGCTGCCTGCGCGGCGGGACCGTCGACCAGCGCGTCGACCTCGGCGTCGGTGAAGTGGCGCATCGCGGGCCGCGTGCTCAGGCCTGCACCAGCGCGGCGTCCTGCACCGGCACGCTGGCGCTGGTCAGCTCGGACATCGGCAGCTCGTGCGCCACGTAGTCGTGGTACAGCGCGGTGGTGTAGAGCAGCCGCATCTGCGCGCCGATCTCGCAGATCTTCAGGCAGCGCTGCTGCAGCTCGGGCGTGTCGGCATGCTGCAGCACGATCTGGTAGCCGCGTTCGCCGTGGATCTCGTCGGACACGATGTGCAGGTCGAAGAACTCCAGCTCCTCGTCGCTGAAGCCGTAGGCCGAGCGCAGCGTGGGCGTCTGCCGGCGGTAGATCGAGGGCACCTGCGATTCCAGGCCCACCACCAGGCCGGCCACCGCCACCACCGGGTCTTCGCGCATCGCCACCGCGTAGCACCAGCTCTGCAGGCCGCGCGTGGTGGGCGACATGTTGTCGGGGTCGACGACACGCTCGCGCGTGGTGCCGCAGGCTTCGGCAAAGCGGATCAGCAGGTCGGTGTGGCGGTCGCCGCCGATCTCTTCCTCGTACATGTTCGACAGCAGGAAGTCCTTGGCCTCGGTGAAGGCGCCGTTGTCGATGGTGCGGGCGTAGATGTAGGCCAGGTAGTCGGCGAAGGGGCCGACGTAGTGGTAGTGGTTCTCGGCCCAGCGCGCCAGGTGCGCGCGGCTCAACTTGCCGCTGGCCCAGGCGATCGAGAACGGCGCCTTGTTCGCGCTCTTGCCCTTGATCGCGTTCTCCAGTGCGGTGCGGAACGCTTCCTTGCTCATCAGTTCGGCCATGGGGGGCTCCTTGTCTCTCGGTACGTCAAAAAAGAAGGGGGTCGACTCAGTCGGCGGTGATGTTGGACTTGCGGATCACCTCGGCCCAGCGGTGCCGGGCATCGGCCAGCCAGGCGGCCGATTGCGGCTGGGTCAGGCCGGTGGCGGTGTAGTCGGCCTGGCGGTTGAGCTCCTTCACCTCGGGCGTGTTCATCGCCAGTTCCACTTCGCGTGCCAGCAGCTTGACGATGGGCTCGGGCGTGCCGGCCGGCGCCAGCAGCGCGTAGGCGAAGCTGGCGTTGAAGCTGGGGAAGCCGCTCTCGGCGATGGTCGGCAGTTCGGGCGCCGCGCCGGAACGCTTGTCACCGCTGACGGCCAAGGCGCGCAGCTTGCCGGCCTTGGCCTGCGGCAGGATGCCGCTGCCCACCGCGAACACCGAGTCCACCTGGCCGGCCATCACGTCGATGACCGAGGCGCCGGTGCCCTTGTACGGCACGTGCGTCATGTCCAGGCCCGCGGTGGCCATGAAGGCGGCCATCGTCAGGTGGCTGGGCGAGCCGTTGCCGCCGGAGGCATAGGTCAGGTGCTTGTCCTTGGCCAGCTTCACGAAGTCGGCCACGCTGGCCACCTTCAGGTTCGGGTTCACCGCCAGCGCCTGGCTGTAGGTGACCGGCACCGCGATCGGCACGAAGTCCTTCGTCACGTCGAAGGGCATCTTCTTGTAGAGCGTGGGGTTCACCGTGAAGGTGGTGTCCAGCGCGAACAGCAGCGTGTAGCCGTCGGCCGGCGACTTGGCGACGATGTCGGCGCCCAGGTTGCCGCCGGCACCGGCCTTGTTCTCGACGACGAAGGGCTGCTTCAGCCGCCTCTGCATCTGCTCGAGTACCGCGCGGGCAAAGGCATCGAGCGGGCCGGGCACGGTGGTGACGACGACCTTGACGGGCTTGTCGGGATAGGTCTGGCTCCACGCGGACAGCGCGGTCAGCGACAGCAGGCCGGCGGTGGCGATCTGGTTCAGCAGCTTCATGGGCAGGGCTCCTTGGGCCGGTGCGGGGGTGACGGGGGGATGGGTCGGGGAGGTGTTCATGGCAGGGGGGTGTTGATCAAAGTCCGAGGGCACAGCCGTCCTTGCGGCGGTCGGAGGCACCGGCCAGCAGGCCGTCCGGCAGGCGCAGCACGGCCTGCGCACCGCCGAAATCGCTGCGGCCGCCGAGCTCGCCGGCGCCCTGCGGCTCGGCATAGCCGGCGGCCCGCAGTGCGTCTGCCAGCGCGGCCGGCATGCCGGGCTCGATGGCCAGTTCGCGCGCCGATTCGAGCCGCCAGCGCGGCGCGTCCAGCGCCTGCTGCAGCGGCATGCCCTGCGCGGCCACGCGCAGCAGCAGTTGCAGGTGGCCTTGCGGCTGCATCGCGCCGCCGACCACGCCGAACGCGGCATGGAAGCGGCCTTCGCACGTGGCCGCCGCCGGGATCACGGTGTGGTAAGGCCGGCGGCCTGGCGCCGCGCCGTTGAGCTGGCCCGGTGCGGCGAAGCCGAAGCCGCGGTTCTGCAGCACGAATCCGCAGCCGGCGACGCCGATGCCCGAGCCGAAGCGCTTGAACAGGCTGGACATCAGCGTGACGGCCAGGCCGCTGGCATCGACCACGACAGTGCACACGGTGTTGCCGGCCGGATCGGCCACGGTGGCCTTGGCGCGGGCCAGGCCGCGGCCCATGGCCTCGACCGCGGCCAGCGTGGTGGCCGGGTCGTCGGCCTCGAGCGCCAGCGCGTCCAGTTCGTCCAGCGCCGACAGCACCGCCAGGCCATGCGTGTTGGGCGGGCATTCGTGGATGGTCAGCCCGCGGAAGCGCGCGGCGAGCGGCGTGACGAACTCGCCGGCATGACGCGCAAAGTCAGCGGCCGCGAGAACGCCGCCGCGCGCCCGGCAGGCGGCCGCCGCGGCGCGCGCCGGCGCGCCTTCGTAGAACGCCGCGGCCCCGCCCTCGGCGATGGCCGCCAGCACCGAGGCCAGCGCAGGATTGCTCAGCCGTTCGCCGGCCTGCGGCGGCCGGCCGGCACGGTACAGCGCCGCGGTGACCGGGTCGGCATGCAGCACGCCGTCGAACCAGGCCCATTCGCGCGCGGCCACCGCGCCCAGCGGGTAGCCGTGGCGCGCGGCCTCGATCGCCGGTGCCAGCAACCGGGCCAGCGGCAGCCGGCCGTGGCGCGCGTGCAGGTCGCTCCAGCCCCGCACCGCGCCGGGCGTGGTGACCGACAGCACATGGCGCTCCGGGATCCGGCCCTGCGGCAGTGCGCGCACCGCGTCCAGGTCCAGCGCCTGCGGCGCGCGGCCGCTGCCGTTGTAGGCCAGCACCGTGCCGTCGGGCTGCACCAGCATCGCCATCAGGTCGCCGCCGACACCGGTGGCCATCGGCTCGACCACACCCATCACCGCATCGGCGGCGATGGCTGCGTCGACCGCACTGCCGCCCGCGCGCAGCATGTCGCGCGCCGCCGCGGCGGCCAGCGGGTGGCCGCTGGCGACCATCGCCTGTGTCGCGAGCACGCCCCAGGACGAGGGCGCGTCGTTCGAGGAGGTCATCGTCGTCATGCGATTGCGACGCTCGTGTGGTCTGCCTGCTGGAAGCTGAAGCCGTCGGCATGCAGGTGGCGCGGGTCGGCGCCGTGCTGCACGAAGGCCTGCTTGGCCTCGGCAATCATCGCCGGCGATCCGCACAGGTAGATGCCGTGCTCGGACAGGTCCGGCAGGTCTTCCAGCACCGCCTGCTGCACATGGCCGCGGCGGCCGGTCCAGCCGCTGCCGGCGCGCGAGAGCACGGGCACGTAGCTGAATTCGTAGAGCCGGCCCTGCCACGAGCGCAGCAGTTCGTCGAGGTACAGGTCGCGCTCGTCGCGCATGCCCCAGTACAGCCACACCGGCGGGCAGTCCGGGTCGTCCAGCAGCGCCTCGAGCATGCTCTTGATCGGCGCGATACCGGTGCCCGTGGCCACCATCAGCAGCGGGCGGTAGTCCTGCGTGCGGCAGTGGAAGCGGCCGAGCGGGAGCTCGACCTCCAGCACCGCGCCCGGCTGCAGCTGCGGCAGCACGCCGTCGGTGAAGTGGCCGCCCGGAATGCGGCGCACGTGCAGGTCCACCCGGTGGCCGGCGGGTGCCGAGGCCATCGAGAAGCTGCGGTGCACGCCGTCGCCGAGCAGGATGTTCAGGTGCTGGCCGGGCACGTACTGCAGCGCGGGCAGGTCGGGCAGTTCGAGTTCGAGATGGATCACGCTGTCGGTGACGGGCGTGACCGCCCGCACCACGGCCCGTGTGTGCACCGGCTCGGCGGCGCCGGCCGGTCGCGGCTCGGCGTCGATCACCAGGTCGCTGCAGGCGCGGGCCTGGCACATCAGCGCGAAGCCGGCGGCGGCCTCGCCATCGCTCAAGGCGAGCGGCCATTCGTCGTAGCGCACCTGGCCTTCGAGCAGCGCGACACGGCAGGTGCCGCAGCCGCCGAAGGTGCATTCATGCGCCAGTGGCACGCCCTGGCGCAGCGCGGCGTCGAGCACCGATTCCTCGGGCTGCACCTCGAAGCTGGCAGCGCCGGGCTGCACGGTGACGCGGAACGGGCGGGTCATGGCGGGGCGGGCCTTACTTCTTGATGTCGGCCTGCACCAGCACGCGCAGGCCCTGCGGTTCCAGCAGCTGCTGCAGCGCGGCCAGCGCGGCCACGCCGCAGGCGGTGTCCTGCTCGCCGTTGCCGCCGCTCAGGCCGACGCCACCGATCACCTCGCCGTCGACGACGATCGGGAAGCCGCCGACGAAGGCGGCGAAGCGGCCTTCGAAGCTCCACTGGATGCCGAAGGCCTCGTTGCCGGGCAGCGCCGGGCCGTTCGGCGGCGTGGTGAACAGGTGGGTCGAGCGCTTGTGGCCGGCCGCGGTGAAGGCCTTGTTCCAGGCGATCTGCGGGCCGGTGATGCGGGCGCCGTCCATGCGCTCCAGCAGCAGCGGGTAGCCGCCGTCGTCGACGATGCAGATGCTTTCGGTGACGCCGATCTCGACGGCGCGGGCGATCGCGGCCTGCACCATCTGGCGCGCTTCGGCCAGTTGCAGCTTCAGGGTGGTTTTCAAGGGGATGACTCCGGAAATGAGCGGCCGCCGGTCGGTGCTTCAGCAGCCGCGGTAGACGGTCTTGACCTGGGTGTAGAACTCGAGCCCGGTGCGGCCCGATTCGCGGAAGGTGGAGGTGCTGGAGGACTTCAGCCCGCCGAAGGGCGCGTTGACCAGGTTGCCGGTGGTGGTGCGGTTGATCTTCACGGTGCCGGCCTCGATGTCGCGCTCGAAGGCATGCATGGTCTTCGGGTTGCGCGTGGCGATGGCCGCGGCCAGGCCGTAGGGCGTGTCGTTGGCCTGGGCCACCGCATCGGCATAGTCGGCCACCTCGATGATCGCGAGCACCGGGCCGAAGATCTCCTCGCGCTCGATGACCATGCCGCGCTGTACGTCGGTGAACAGCGCCGGACTCACGTAGTGGCCGTGCGCGAACTCGCCCTGGGTGAGCCGTTCGCCGCCGACCAGGTGCGTGGCCTCGCGCTTGCCGGCGTCGATGTAGCCCAGCACGCTGTCGAGCTGGCGCGCCGAGGCCAGCGGGCCGATGTCGATGCCGGGCGTCATGCCGCTGCCGATCTTCAGCGTCTTGAACCGGGCCAGCAGCTTCTCGGTGTACGCCGCCTTCACCGCGCGGTGCACCAGCAGCCGGCTGGTGCCGGTGCAGGCCTGGCCGCTGAGCGACAGGCCGCCCTTCACCGCCAGGTCGACGGCCAGATCGAGGTCGGCGTCGTCCATCACGATCAGCGGGTTCTTGCCGCCGAGTTCCATCTGCGTGCGGGTGGTCAGCGGCACCGCGCGGTGGATCTGCTGGCCGGCCGCGGTGGAGCCGGTGAACGAGACGGCGCGCACGCGCGGGTCTTCGGTGATCGCGGGGCCGACATCGCCGGCGCGGCCGGTGATGAAGTTCAGCACGCCGGCCGGCACGCCGCCCTGCACCAGCGCCTCGGCCAGGCGCAGGCCCGACAGCGGCGCTTCCGACGAGGGCTTGAACACCACCGTGTTGCCGGTGATCAGCGCCGGCGCGATCTTGCGCGCCGGGATCGACACCGGGAAGTTCCACGGCGAGATCACGGTGACCACGCCGAGCGGCTCGCGCAGCGTGTAGACCAGCATCTGCGGGTCGTCGTTGGGCAGCGTCTCGCCGCCGAAGGTCTGGCCTTCGATGGCATAGAAGCGCAGCGTCTGCGCGGCGCGCAGGAACTCGTCGCGCGCCAGCGCCAGGGCCTTGCCTTCCTCGCGCGTCAGCTCGGCGGCGAAGGGCTCGACATGGGCCTCCAGGTAGTCGGCCGCGGCCGACAGCACCTTGGCGCGCTTGCCGATCGGCGTGGCGCGCCAGCCGGCGAAGGCCTGCGCGGCGGCGCTGACGGCGGCCTGCGCATCCTCGGCCGCCGAGGCCTGGAAGCGGCCGACCACGTCGCGCGTGTCGGCCGGGTTCAGGTTGTCGAAGCTGCGGCCGCTGCGGCAAGGTGCCCAGGTGCCAGCGATCAGGTTCAGGAAAGTATCGGCGGTTGCCATGGGGATGCTTGCCTTGCTTTGCCGGGGATCAAACGTCATGACGGTATACTGTATCCCAAGTTTGCGGCATGTCAACTGCCTGTCGCAGTGGGAGGCTCGACAATCCCGGCGGGGCACGCATTGCCGATTCGTCGACTGTATGCACTAACATCGCGCCGCCGCGCCGTGGTGGTGCGCAACCCGAGCCAGGGCCACAGGAGGGCCGCGCCGATGATTTCCGAGGTCAGGCTGGAGAAGCTGGGCGCTTCACACGCACCGCTGAACAAGGTGGTGATGAACGCGATCCGCGAGCGCATCCTGAGTGGCGAATTCGCCCCGGGCGAGCGCCTGGTCGAAGCCAAGCTGTCCGATGAACTGGGCGTCTCGCGCATGCCGGTGCGCGAAGCCTTGCGCGCGCTGGCGGCCGAGGGCGTGGTGACGATCGAGCCGCGCCGCGGCGCCACCGTCACGACCTTCAGCGACGAGCAGATCCGCGAGATCGTCGAGGTGCGCGCGACCCTGGAGGCGCTGAACGCCAAGCTCGCCGCCAAGCGCCACGACAAGCAGCAGCTGGCGCGGCTGGAGCAGATCGTCGCGGCCGGCGCGAAGGTGGCCGAGGGCACCGACCCGGCCCAGCTGCACGAGGACAACGCCAGCTTCCACGAGGCACTGGCCAGTGCGGCAGACAACTCGGTGCTGCGCGACCTGGTGCGCTCGCTGCGCGAACGCACTGCGCTGATCTTCGCGCCGCACAGCAAGAAGCGCGCACGAGAGAACTGGGAAGAGCATGCGGCCATCGTGCGTGCCGTGGTGGCCGGCGATGCCGAGCTGGCCGGCCTGCTGGCCGCGCGCCACGTGCATGCCGCGGCGCAGGCGCTGCCGGCGGGGGCGGCTGCGGCGCGCGAGCAGGCCGATGCCGCCAGCGAACCCGAGCCCCGCCCGCGGCGCCGCAGCGGCGCGCGTTAGGTCACGCACGGCGCACGATAGGCTGCGTTCAGGCCGCCGCCACGGCGGCCGCACCCAGCAGCGCCTTCACCAGGATGCCGGCGGCACCCAGCCCGGCCAGCCCGAGCAGCAGGTGCCGCACCTGGCCCGACGAGACGCGGCCGGTCAGCGGCCCCGAGAGCAGGAATCCCGCCACCATCCACGGCGCCAGCGAAGCGCTGAGCGCCAGCTGCGGCGCACCGAAGCGCCCGACCGCCGTCAGCAGGCCCAGCGAGACCAGCCCACCGGCGGCCAGGATGCAGCCCACCGTGGCGCGCAGCCGCGCTGGATCGAGCCGCTGCATCACGATGGCGAAGGGCGGCGCGCCGGCCGAGGTGATGGTGCCCATCAGCCCCGAGACGAGGCCGGCCGCGGCCATGCTGCGCCGCGTGGGCTGCACGCGCCAGCCGGCGTAGCTGGCGGCCACCGCCGCGAGCAGCAGGCTGCCGTACATCAGCGTGAGCATGCGCGCGGACAGTGCCAGCAGCACCGCACCGGCCGCGGCGGTACCGGTGACGCGGCCCAGCAGCGTGACGCCGGCCATGCGCCAGTCGATCGAGCGGCGCTCGCGCAGCGCGGCCAGCAGCGAGACGCTGCCGCCCAGCGCCAGCAGCGGGCCCGGTGCCAGCGACGGGAAGAACAGCCCCGCCACCGGCGCCGAGAACATCGCGAAGCCGATGCCGCCGATGCCCTGCAGGCAGGCGCCCACCAGCACCACGCCGGCCATCATCAGGTAGTCGGGCAGTGGCGTGGCGGGCCACCACGCGGTGAAGGCAGCCGCGGCCATGCTCATCGAAGGCTCCGTGTCCATCAGGCGCTAGGACGTGGTGCGCGCACTGGCCGCGGCCGAGCGCTGCGCCAGCGGCACCCACGAGACGCTGACATCGCCGCTCAGGAATGTCTGGCAGGCCAGCCGGTGGCCCTGGCGCAGCTCTTCCTCGGTCAGCAGCTTGCGCTCCTTGGCCTTGACCGCGTCGGTGTGCTCGAGGCCGGACTCGATCGTGCAGTGGCAGGTGCCGCACAGCCCGCCGCCGCACTTGAACGGAATGCCGCCCTGCTCGCGCAGCGAGACGCGCAGCAGGTTGCTCTGCGGCGCGGCGGTGGCCACCTTGCCGCCATTGGTGAGGAAGGTGACGCGCACCTTGTCCGGCGCCGCGGCCGGCGCGGGCGCGGGGGCCGGCTCGGCGACGCGCACGAGCTTCGTCTCGCTGCCGTCGCGGTCGGCCAGCTGCTGCAGCTCGGCGCGCGCCGCGGCCACCGAATCGAACTTCGGCAGGAACTTCGAGGGCACCAGGTTCACCACCGGCGGCGGGGCCTCGTCGACGATGCGCACCTTGGTCTCGCCCTCGAGTCGGGCGATCACGAAGCGCGCGCGGCAGCGGCCGAAGAACAGGTAGTCGTAGCGCTCGACCGGCTCGAGCCCGGGGCCGGGCTCGGTGCGGAACTGGCCGGGCTTGGAGGTCAGGATCACGTACATGGGGCCTCGTGTGCGGTGGGGTGGCGTGCGCGTTCAGGCCGGGCGCACCGGCGGCTCGGCGTCCTGCAGCAGCTCGATGTCCTGCTCGATCCACAGCTGGCAGACCAGGCGGTAGCCTTCGTCCAGCAGCGCGCCGAGCTGCTTCTTCTCCTTCCAGTTCGGCGCGGGCAGCGTCTCGGCCCCGGCCAGCACGCGGCAGGCGCACTTGGCGCACTTGCCCATGCCGCACTCGTAGCGCAGCGCCGGGTAGGGGAACTGGCGGATGCCGGCCCGCACGACCAGGTTGGTCTTGGGCAGCACCTCGCCGCGGTGGACCTGGCCGTTCTTGTGCAGCGTGACGGTGGGCATCGGGTGTCTCCGGCGGGCCCGCCGGCAGGCGGGCTTGCGGTCTTGGGTTCGGGTCAAGTTGGGATACTGTATCCCAAATAGCCGAAACGACCAAGGCCTCGCGCCGCCAAGCCCCTGGTCACCGGCCCGGCCTCAGCCAATCCGTCACGGGCAGGTGCAGGCGCTGCATCGCCTCGGCCGCCAGCCGGGCCATCGCCAGCGCACCGGTCTCGGTGAAGTGGGTGTTGTCCTGCTTGCCTTCGGGCAGCGACGCGACCTGGCCGGGTGCGATGCGCACGAACAGCGGCTGGCTGGCCGCGGGCCCCAGTCCCTGCAGCAGCGTGGCGCTGGCGGCCTGCAGGTCCAGCAGCGGCACGTCCAGCTCGGCGGCCACCGCGCGCATCGCCGCGGGGTAGTCGCCATGGGTGTCCCGCAGCCGGCCGGCGGCATCGAACTGCCGGCGCACCAGCGGCGTGGCCAGCCAGGGCGTCGCCCCGCGCGCGCGCACCTCGCGCACGAAGCGGCGCAGGTTGTCCTGGTAGGCGCCGCGCGCCGGCGCGTAGCGGGCGGGGTCGTCGATGCGCGCGTCGTTGTGGCCGAACTGCAGCAGCACGTAGTCGCCCGGCGCCAGCTGCGACAGCAGGTGGTCCCAGCGGCCTTCGTCGATGAAGCGCTTGGTGCTGCGGCCGTTGGCGGCGTGGTTCAGCAGGCGCTGCGGCTCCTTCATCAGCGTGCGGAACAGCTGGCCCCAGCCGCGCTCGGGGTAGGGCGGGCTCAGCGGCTTGTCGGCCATCGTCGAGTCGCCCGCCAGGTGCAGCGCCGGATGCACCGTGGCGAAGGCGCCCAGCGTCTGCGGGGCCGGGGCCGGCGTGTCGGCCGCCGCGGCGCCGGGCCCCGGGCCGATGCCGGCGACCAGGCTGGCCAGGTAGGCCTCCAGCGGCGTGGTGCCGGTCTTTGCATCGATGCGTGCGCCGTCGCTGGCGTCCTGCGGGTCCAGGCCATGGGCGCGCTCCCAGTCGTCGGGCATGCCGTCGCCATCGCTGTCCAGCGGCGCGGGCGCGCTGGCCAGCGCGGGCCAGCCGCCGACCTCCGTCTGGCTGTCGATGATGCGGCCGGTGCGGTAGCGCACTTCGTCGATCACGCGCTGGTCCACCGCATCGCGCTTCAACGCCGCGCCGGCCCAGGCCAGCACCTGGGTGTAGGCCACCGCGGCGCTGGTGGTGGCCACCGGGCCGATCTGCAGCGGACGCTCCAGACGGTAGTTAGAAGGCAGACCCTGCGGCAGGTGTTCCTTGTGCGCGACCACCAGGCTGTAGGGGTCGGCCGGCAGCCTGCCATCCATCAGGTTGCCCTCGAACCAGGCGCGGGCCTCGCGGCTGCTTTCCTCGAAGACGAGGCGCCGCTTCGAGGAGGGGCCGGGCACGTAGGCGTTGGCGATGAAGTTGTAGCTCGAACGCGTGCCCTGGAAGTCCATGTTGTAGCCCGGGCGCTCGCGGCCCCAGTCGTAGAACACGTTGTTGCGGAAGTCGTAGAGCGCGCCCACCGGGTCCACCTCGGGCTTGAGCCAGTTGCCGGGCCGCGGCATGCGGTCCACATGGTGCGCCCACAGGTTGTGGTGCATGCTGACCTTGGCGCCGCGACCGGCGCGCAGCAGCGTGCCGAAGCCATGCTCGACGCCCGGCGGCTTGCCGGCATTGCGGTTCAGCGATTCGCTGATGATCGACCACTGCACCGTGACCTCGTCGAACGAACGCTCGGGCGTGTCGAAGCGCGCGCTGACCGACAGCGTCTCGTCGGTGGACCAGCTGGTCGACACATGGTCGATGATGACGCGGCGCCCGGCCACCACGCCCATCGCGTCCTCGTCGACCTTCAGCACGTCGCCCAGGCGCGAGCGGATGTAGCGCACGATCACGTCGTCGGCCGCGATCGTCAGCGTCTGGTCGCGCAGCGTGATGCCGTCGCCGGGGGCGGTCTGCCCGGCGATCGTCAGCCGCCCGTGCCGCACGCGCAGCTCGGTCTTCAGCGCGATGGTGCCGGAGACGTGGAAGACCACCGTGCGCGGACCGTCGGCCTCCACCGCCGCCCGCAGCGACCCGGGGCCGCTGTCGTTCAAGTTCGTCACCGCGATCACCCGGCCGCCGCGCCCGCCGAGCGCAAAGCGGCCCGCCCCTTCGGCGCCGGGGAAGGCCAGCGGCGAGGGCGGCGGTGCCGGTGCTGTCGCCGGCGCGATCACCGGCGCCGCACAGCCCGCGCCCAACAGCAAAGCCGCTGCGGCGGCCAGCGTGGAGCGCATCAGAACTTGTAGCGCAGGCCGGCCATGAACTCGCGGCCGGTCACGTTGTAGACCACCGCGCTGTTGCGCGCACGGCTGATGAACTGGTCGTTGGCCTCGTTCGTCAGGTTGATGCCTTCGAAGGTGAATTCGAGCTTGTCGTTCCACTTGTAGGAGAGCGAGAAGTCGACGTTGGTGGTGCTGTTCTTGCCTTCGACGTCGTTGTTGTTCTGCCCCGGCACGCGCTGCAGGAAGGCCTGGCGGTACGAGCCCGAGACCCGCGCGCTGAACTTGCCGTCGTCGTAGTACAGCGTGGCGTTCCAGGACTTCGGCGACAGGTTCAGCAGGTCGTCGGTGATCGTCGTCGCGCTGGTCGGCGAGACCAGGTAGGCGATCTTCGACTTCACCTGGGTGTAGTTCAGCAGGGTGCCGAAGTTCTTGCCGATGCCGGGCAGGAAGGTGAACGGCTGCTGGTAGTTGATCTCGAAGCCGGTGAGCTTGCCGCCCTGGGTGTTGACCGGGGTGGTGACCTGGAACACCTCGTCGCCGGTGAAGTTGCTGGGCAGCAGCGACATCGGCAGGCCGGTGGCCTTGTACGGGATGTTGGTGCGCAGGCTCTGGATGTAGGTGTCGATGTCCTTGCGGAACAGGCCCACGCCGAGGAAGGCGTTCTTCTGGAAGTACCACTCGAAGCTGGTGTCGTAGGTCTTCGCGCGGAAGGGCTTGAGCAGCGGATTGCCGGCGGTGATGGACAGCGTGCCGGTGGTGCTGATCGAGCCGCCGGGGTTCAGGTTGCCCAGCTGCGGCCGCGCCATCACCTTGGCGGCGGCCACGCGCACGATGACGTCCTTGGCCACCGTGGCGGCCAGGTTCAGCGAAGGCAGCCAGTCGTCGTAGCTGTTCTCGACGCTGACCTCGGTGCCGCCGGCATTGGCCTGGTAGCCCAGCGCCAGCTGCTTGGTCTTGACGTAGCGCGCGCCCACGTTCCCGCGCAGCGGAATGCTGCCGAGCTTGCTGGTGAACTCGGCCATCAGGAAGCCGCCGGTGTCGGTCTCGGTCACCGAGCGGTTGTTGCCGCGCGCATTGCCGTTGGTGATGGACGACAGCGTGAAGTCGCCCGGCCCGCCGGCAGGCCCGCTCTTGATGCAGTTGCAGTAGATGTCGTAGGCCGAGGCGATGGCGTTCAGGTTCGGGATCACCCAGCTGGTGATGGCGCCGGCCGGCAGGCTCAAGCCGTTGCCGAAGCCGGTCAGCATGGTCGTCAGGCTGGACACCGAGGTGCCGGCCGGCGGCGCGAAGATCGTGTCGTTCTGGTTGACGCGGCGGAACTCGTAGGTCGAGAAGCCGTACTTCTTGTAGTCGATGCCGCCGCGGACGCTCAGTTTGTCGGGTATGGCATCCCAGGTGAGGTCCATGTTGGCCACGTCGATGCGGTTGTCCGAACCCTGCGGGCGGATGCGGATCTCGCTGGTCGTGGTGTTGGCGACGGTGGACGGCTGCGTGCCGCTGGCCACCTGCGGCACGCCCACCAGCGTGAGCGCACCGCCCGCCTGCGCCGGGTCGAACGGGTAGCTGATCTTGGGCAGCCGGTCGTTGTCGCGAAAGTCGATCGCGTAGCCGTTGACGTTCAACGCATCGAGCGTGGTGGTGGTCTGGATCGGGTTGCGGAACTTCGAATCGGCCCGGCCCAGCCTGGCCTTGAGCTTCAGCGTGTCGCCGATGTCCTGCTCCAGCGAGAGCGCCGGCTCGGTGAAGGTGGTGGTGAGCTTGTCGAAGCGCGATTCGGCGCGGACGTCCACGCCGTTGTACACGCCGTACAGCAGTGCGCCATTGGAGCCGTAGGCGGTGTCGACCACGCTGGTCTGCGGCTTGCCGCCCTGCCCGGCGCTGCGGCTGAACGAGATGGCTTCGAGGAAGTCCTCCTGCCGCGTCGCGTCGAGCTTGGCGTACATCACGTCCAGCGTCAGCAACGTGCCTTCGCGGGGCTTCAGCTGCACCGAGGTGGTCAGGCCGATGCGTTCCTGCTCGTGCGTCAAGCGGCCGTAGCGCGGCAGCCGCGGGTGGAAGTTGCCGGCGCTCCTGGCGGCGTCGTAGGCGGCAATGGCGTCCGGCGTGCCGGTCAGGCGGCCCACGCCCTGCGCGGCCGGGCCGCAGGTGGTGGCGGTGGAATTGCTGGGGTTGTTGGTCACGCCGGTGGGGGCGCACCAGCCGCCGGAGGAGGCGCCGTTGTCCCAGCGCACGGTGCTGAAGCCTTCCTCGTACAGGTTGCGCTTGGAGTACGCGCCCGA
>NZ_JBGAGA010000066.1:0-34936 GCF_044226965.1 Aquabacterium sp.
CGAGCCCGGGATCGGTGAGCACCACGCTGGCCGCGCCCTTGGCCACGTCGGTCGCGCCGGCCACCGCAATGCCCACCTCCGCCTGGCGCAGCGCCGGGGCATCGTTGACGCCGTCGCCGGTCATGCCCGTCACGTGTCCGACCTGCTGGAGGTGCCGAACAACGTCGAACTTGTCCTCCGGGTACACCTCGGCCAACCCGTCCGCGCCGGCCAGCGGATCGCGGTCCGCCTGGGCCGGTGCACCCATCGCGGCCTTCAGGTCGGCCATCCTGCGCACGGCACCGAGGCCGACCTCGCGGGCGACCTGCAACGCCACCGGCAAGGCATCGCCGGTCAGCATCTTGACGGCAATGCCCCGCTCGCGCAGCGCCGCGACGAGCTGCCTCGCGTCGGGTCGCGGGGGATCCTGAAGCAGCACAAGGCCGAGCAGGCGCGGCGTGCCGTCCGTCGGGCCACGGGCAACCGCCAGCGCGCGATAGCCCTTGGCCGCGGCCGCCAGCGCCTGGGCCTCGAGCGTGTCGACCCGATCGGCGGGCAGTTCGCACAGCGTGGCCAGGGTTCGCACGGCACCCTTCATGACCCGCCACTGACGACCCGCCTGCTCGACGACGGCTTCGGTGCGTCGCCGCTGCGCATCGAAAGGCACGAAGGCGAGCGTGCGTGGGGCCGCGTCTGAAGCGCCGGCGGCGGCGATCAAGGCCAGGTCGATCGGGTCCTGGTCGGCCTCCTGGGACGCCTGCGCGCCGGCCTGCAGCACATCGGCCGCGGTGGCGCCATCCAGCGGGATGACGCCGGCCAGTGTGAGGCGGTTCAGCGTCAGCGTGCCGGTCTTGTCAATGCAGAGCACATCCATCGTGGCCGCGTCCTCGACGGCAGCCAGCCGCGTGACCAGCACCCCGCGCCGGGCGAGCTGGCGTGCCCCCACGGCCGTGCTGACGGTGAACATCACCGGCAGGGCCACCGGCACCGCGCTCATCAGCAGGACCAGCGCCAGCGGCGCGATCTCCACCAGCGGCAAGCCGCGCCCCCAGCCCAGCAACGCCACGCCGGTCACCAGCACCCCGACGATGACGAACAGCCAGCGCACGACGCGCGTGACCACGTGCTCGACCTGCAATGTCGGCCGTGCGGAATCGACCAGCTGCAGGGTGCGGCCGAAGGCGGTCGAACTTCCCGTGGCGACCACCTGCGCAGTCGCTTCTCCGTGGCGAACCGTGGCACCGGCGTGCACGACGTCGCCCGCGGCCGCGCCGACCTCGCTCGACTCACCGGTGAGCGCCGAACTGTCCAGGCGCAAGGTCCCTGCAGTCAGGCGCAGATCGGCGGGAACGAAATCTCCAGCCCGCAGCCGCACCACGTCGTCCTGCACCAGGTCGCGCGCAGGCAGCCGCTGCCAGCGGCCGTCCCGCAGGACGCGCGCCATCACCTGCATGCGTTGCCGCAGCGCGTCGACGGCGGCACTTGCGCGTTGCTCCTGGGCAAAGGCGATCACGGCATTGACGAGCAGCAGCGCGAGCGCAACCGCCAGTTCGTCGCGCTTGCCGAGGGCCAGCGACAGCAGGGCGATCAGCTCGAGCATCCACGCCGACACCCCCCAAAACTTGCCGAGAAAGGCCAGCACCGGGTGGCGGCGCCGCTCGGCGACCTCATTGGCCCCATCGCGCGCCAGGCGCGCAGCGGCCTCCTCACCGCTCAGCCCGGGCGGACCGAGCGGCTCCGTGACGGGGGGCATCGCTGCCGCGAGGCGATCGGCTGACATGGGGCCGGCTCAGTGGCCGTAGAAGAAGCGCACCGTCGCCATGCTCAGCGCGAACAGGAAGCCGTAGACGAAGCGGTCCAGTCCGACCAGGCCCTGCTGGCGCTTCGCGCGCCAGGCGCCGAGCGCGGCCATCGCGGCGCCGCTGGCCACCGGGGTCAGCAGCAGGTTGGCCATGCGCATCCGGGTCGACTGGATGAACAGCTGCGGAAACAGCCACAGGCTGAAGGCGCCGGCGGCCGCGCCCATCGCGATATAGCCCAGCACCGCCAGCCAGGCCCGCACCGGCGCGCGCCCTTCGAAGGGTGCGCGGGCGATGCGCACGCCGGCCTCGGCCAGCAGCTCGAGCACGATCTGCAGCAGCAGTTCGCCGAAGAACTGCAGCACCATCAGCAACAGCTCGGCGAGGATCTCCATGAGGCGCCAGGTTCCAGGTCGCGGTGGGCCGTGTGATCATCGCACGCCGCTCACGGCAGGCATGGGAGGATGGCATGGCAGCGATTCGGGTCGGCATCGGCGGCTGGACCTACGAGCCCTGGCGCGACAACTTCTACCCGGGCGGCTGGCCACAGACGCGCGAGCTGGCATACGCCAGCCGCAGGCTCACGACGATCGAGATCAACGGCACCTACTACAGCACGCAGAAGCCCGCCACCTTCGCCAAGTGGCGTGACGAGACCCCGGACGACTTCATGTTCTCGCTGAAGGCCAATCGCTTCGCGACCAACCGGCGTGTGCTGGCCGAGGCCGGTGAATCGATCGAGCGATTCATCGGCAGCGGCATCGCCGAGCTGCGGCACAAGCTCGGACCCATCGTCTGGCAGTTCGCGCCGACCAAGCGCTTCGACCCGGCGGACTTCGAGGCTTTCCTGAAATTGCTGCCGCCTGAAGTGAGCGGCCTGGCATTGCGCCATGTGATGGATGTGCGGCACGACAGCTTCCGCTGTGCCGAGTACCTGGCGCTGGCGCGACGACACCGCGTGGCCACGGTGTTCACCGATGCCGACGACTACCCCTCGTTCGCCGACCTGACGGCCGACTTCGTCTACGTGCGCGAGATGCGCACGCGCTCCGAGCTGGCCACTGGCTGCACGCCCGATGAGCTGGGCCAGATGGCCCGGTGCGCCCAGGCCTGGCAGCAGGGCGGCGAGCCGGATGCGCTGCCACGTGTCGAGCCGCCGCCGGCCGCCGACCCGGCACCGCGCGATGTGTTCATCTTCTTCATCAGCGGCGCGAAGGAGCGTGCGCCTGCCGCGGCCATGGGACTGATCGAAGCCTTGCAGAATCCCCGGTAGGGGACAGGCCGCGCAGCGGTCAGGGTCAACTGGGCAGGAAGCCGTCGATCGACAGGTAGCGCTCGCCGGTGTCGTAGTTGAAGCCGAGGATGCGGGCGCCCGCGGGCAGCTCGGGCAGCTTCTGCTGGATGGCGGCCAGCGTCGCGCCACTGGAGATGCCCACCAGCAGGCCTTCCTCGCGCGCGCTGCGGCGTGCCATCTCGCGCGCGGCCTCGGCCTCGACCTGGATCACGCCGTCGAGCAGCTCGGTCTTCAGGTTCTTCGGGATGAAACCGGCGCCGATGCCCTGGATCGGGTGCGGGCCGGGCTGGCCGCCGCTGATCACCGGCGACTGGGTGGGCTCCACCGCGAACACCTGCAGTTGCGGCCACTTCGCCTTCAGCACCTGCGCGCAGCCCGACAGGTGGCCGCCGGTGCCGACGCCGGTGATCAGCACGTCCAGGCCTTCGGGGAAGTCGGCGGCAATCTCCAGCGCGGTGGTGCGCACGTGCACGTCGATGTTGGCCGGGTTCTCGAACTGCTGCGGGATCCAGGCGTCGGGCGTCTGGTCCTTCAGCTCCTGGGCGCGGGCGATGGCGCCCTTCATGCCCTTCTCGCGCGGCGTCAGGTCGAAGCTGGCGCCGTAGGCCAGCATCAGGCGGCGGCGCTCGATGCTCATGCTGTCGGGCATCACCAGGATCAGCTTGTAGCCCTTCACGGCGGCCACCATCGCCAGGCCGATGCCGGTGTTGCCCGAGGTCGGCTCGATGATGGTGCCGCCGGGCTTCAGCGCGCCGGAGCGTTCGGCGTCTTCGACCATCGACAGCGCGATGCGGTCCTTGATCGAGCCGCCGGGGTTGCTGCGCTCGGACTTGATCCACACCTGGGCATTGCCGAACAGGCGGTTGATGCGGATGTGCGGCGTGTTGCCGATGGTGGCAAGGACGTTGGCGGCTTTCATCGGGTGGGACCTTCCTGCGCAAGGGGTGGGAACGGGGCGATTGTGGCGCGCCCGTCCACCAACTGGCCAGCGCAGGGTCAGCCCTGGGCGGGCGCTACCTCGACCGGCGCTTCGAGCGGGTCTTCGAGGCAGAAGCCCACGCTCGCGCTGTTGCGCCAGCCCTGGCCCTGGCTCGCGACGATGGTGCGGTCGACCACCACCACCTCGGCGATGTAGCCGCAGCCCTTCATGCCGGTGGTGTCCAGCGTCCAGGCGTCGCCGGTCAGCGTCGTGTTCACCGTGCCCGACGACGGCGAGGTGATGGCCTCGCCCGGGTCGTTGATGCCCGGCGGCTTGATGCCGATGGACCACGCAGCCAGGTTCGCGTCGCGTGCGACGAAGCTGCCGCCGATCGTCGTGCCGCTGGCGAAGCGGCCGCAGTTGCCGGTGCCGGTGGTGATGGCTATGTCGGCCACCGGCAGCGTGTTGTCCAGCTGGATCAGCTGGCTGTCGGTGCTGACCGGGTTGCCGGCATTGTCGAAGGCGCTGAGCGTGACGATCCAGCGTGCATCGCCGCTCGAATCCCAGTGCGCCAGCAGGCTGTTGATGTTCTGATCGAAGGGCAGGTAGTCGAAGCGCTGCGTCGCCGGGTTGGCGTTGTGCTGGTGCGTGCTGCCGTCGGCACGGGTCAGCGTCAGCTCGGTCAGCACCGGCGCGGGTACGCCGCCGGATTCGGGCTTGACCTCCACCTTGTAGCTGTAGCCCGCCGGCAGCGGCGCGCCCTGCACGGTGACGGCCGCGCCGAACGGGCAATCGGGTCCGACCGCGGCGTTGTTCAGCGCGAACACCGCGTCGGCGGTGGTCATGCCGCTGGCGTCGCTGATCATGCTGACCGGGATGCCGCCGAGGATCGCGATCTTGCCGGCCGGCCCGTGCACGGCGCCGGTGGGCGTGACCAGCACCAGTGTCTGCTCGCGGTTGCCCCAGGTGGGCACGGCGTTCGGCGTGGTGCCGGGCACCGGCACGGCCCACGAGAGGATCGCGCGGATCGGCAGCACCACCGGCCCTTCATGGCAGGGCTTGCGCAGCTTCGAGAAATCGACTGGCAGACGCACCGCCAGCTGCACGCCCTCGGCCGGCAGTCCGCTCAGGTCGTAGGCCTGCACGCTGGCGGTGCCGAGGAAGGTCTCGAACGTGCCGTTGCCGTCGGTGTCGGCCCACCACGACACGTACTCGGCGCTGCCCGAGGTGCAGGGCCCGCCGCTGTAGCCGGACGACTTCTTGATCCTGACGATGCCCACCAGCGTGTCCGGCTGGTTCGGGTCCAGGCCGATGCAGCCCAGCTCCTCGAAGCTGGTGTTGCCATCGGTCGGGAACAGCACGCTGGTGATCTTGTCGTCGATCTGCAGGCCGGCCAGGACCTGCTGCGCGATCGCCGGGTCGAAGCCCGCGGGCCCATGCGCCAGCGCATGCAGCTGCGGGTAGGCGAAGCGGTGCACCGGCACGCCGGCATCCTGGTACAGCGCGGCCAGCTCGGCCGGCGCCAGCACCGCCTGCCGGGTGGGCAGCGGCTGCTCGAAGTCGACCACCTGGGCCAGCTGCTTCGGCAGCTTGACCTTCAACGCATCGAACAGGTCGGGCACGTGGAACAGGCGGCGCGGCTCGACCAGGATGGTCGCGTCGCGACGGTTGCCCCAGGGCGGGTTCCAGTTCGGCTGGTTCGGCGGCGGCGGCGCGTTCCACGACAGGATCGCCCGCATGCGGATCAGCTTCGGGCCCAGCAGGCACAGCTTGCGTGCCGGGTTGGCCGGCAGCTGGGCCGCGTACTCCAGGCGTTTGGAGCCCTCGGTGCCCTGCGGCACGTTCCACACCTGGAAGCTGGTGAGGCCCTGGTCCTGCCAGCTCGCGCCGTTGTCGAACGAGAGGTAGAAGCGCAGGTACTCGGTGCTGCCGGCGCCGCACAGCCCGCTGCCGTAGCCGCTGGGCTGGTAGACGTAGACCACGGCCTCCAGCCGTTGCTGCTGCGGGTGGTAGCCCACGCAGGCCAGTTCCTCGTAGAAGGTGTTGCCCGACAGCGGCAGCACCGGCTTGAACGGGCTGGCCTCCAGGTTGCCGAAGTAGTTCGGGTTGGCCAGCAGCAGCGCCTTGTAGTGCGCGCGCTCGGTCGGGAAGGGGCCTTGCATCGCGGCCTGCGATTTGGCCAGGGCCTGCTTCAGTTCGTCGTTCGCCATGCGGATCTCCTAATCTTGAAAAGGTGCGGCCAGCCGGGTGCCGGCTGCTGCTTTCCAAGTTAGGCGGCGCATCGCGCGCTGGCCTCCACAAGGCGATGGAGCTTCCCCAGTTCACACAGGGGCCCTAGCTCGCTTCTAGGGGCATGGGACAATCGCGCCTGTGAAGCAAGCCAGACCGCCGCTGGTGCAAGGCCCGAAAGGGCGCACTGGAGGAAGGTCCGGACTGCACAGGGCGGCGTAGCAGCTAACGGCTGTCCACCGTGAGGTGAGGATCAGAGCAACAGAGACGAGCCGATTCAGTTCGGGTGAAACGGGCAATCTCTACGCGCAGCAACACCAAATAGGCCAGCGTCGATGTGGCTCCGCGGAGCTGGCGGGTAGGTGGCATCGAGCCGGGTGGGCGACCCCCGGCCCAGAGGAATGGCGGTCACGGCGCGCCGTCGCAAGACGGTGTCGCCGCACAGAATCCGGCCTATCGGCTTGCTTCACACTTTTCATTCAGCGCCCGCTACACTCCGCCGCCTCGATGAACCCCGAAGCTTCCCGACTGTGGCGCCGTCCGCGCTGGGCGCTGGCGATGCTGCTGGCCTGCCTGGGCACGCTGGGGCCGTTCGCGATCGACACCTACCTGCCGGCCTTTTCCGGCATTGCCGCCTCGCTGCAGGCCACGCCGGCGCAGATGCAGCAGACGCTGTCGGCCTATCTCTTCGGCTTCGCGTTGATGAACCTGTTCCACGGCGCCTTGTCGGACGCGGTGGGCCGGCGCCCGGTGGTGCTGGGCGGCCTGACGTTGTTCACGCTGGCCTCGCTGGGCTGCGCGCTGTCGCAATCGATCGGCGTGCTGGTGCTGTGCCGCGCGCTGCAGGGCATGTCGGCCGGTGCCGGCGTGGTGGTGTCGCGCGCGATCATCCGCGACATGTTCCCGCCGGCCGACGCGCAGCGGGTGATGTCGCAGGTGACCATCTTCTTCGGCGTCGCGCCGGCCATCGCGCCGGTGATGGGCGGCCTGCTGTTCGTGCACCTGGGCTGGCACTCGATCTTCTGGACGCTCACAGGCATCGGCGTGGCGCTGGTGGCGATCAATGCCCGCTGGCTGCCCGAGACGCTGCACATCAGCCAGCGCCAGTCCTTCGCGCCCGGCCCCTTGCTGCGCGGCTACGCGCAGTTGATCGGCAACCCGAAGTTCATCGCGCTCACCTTCGCCAGCGGCGTGCCCTTCAACGGCATGTTCCTGTACGTGCTGTCGGCGCCGGAATGGCTGGGCACGCACCTGCACCTGGGGCCGACGCAGTTCTTCTGGTTCTTCGGCCTGACGATCAGCGGCATCATGGGCGGCGCCTTCGTCTCCGGTCGGCTGGCCGGACGGGTGCCGCCGCGGCGGCAGATCCGCTACGGCTTCATGATCATGGTGGCGGTCTCGCTGCTGAACGTAGGCCTGAACCTGGCGTTCGCGCCGCACCCGGCCTGGGCCCTGCTGCCGGTGGCGCTGTTCGCGTTCGGCTGGGCGCTGATGGTGCCGGTGGTCACGCTGATGGTGCTGGACCTGGCGCCGGATCGGCGGGGCATGGCGTCCTCGCTGCAGGCCTGCGTCGGCAGCGCGGCCAATGGCGTGGTGGCGGGCGTGGTGGCGCCGCTGGTGATGCATTCCACGGTCGCGCTGGCGCTGGCCTCGCTGGCGCTGCTGTCGGTGGGCTTGTTCGCCTGGGTCTGGGTGCGCAGCAGGCCGGGCTGAGCCGCTCAAGATCGCCGCGCGGGCGCCGATAGCGTGGGGGAGAGGGTCCGTCTCCCGCGGGCCCTGAGCCGAGTCGCGCCCATGCCCCGTCCGCTGCCTACCTCCTCGCGCCTGATCCGTGCTGCCGTGCTGGCCCTGTGCCTGGGCGGCAGCGGCCCGCTGTTTGCCTCCGACGTGCCGGACGTCAAGCCGCACGTCAAGCCGAGCCAGATCCTGCCGCAGACCGATGGCAAGCCGCCGGCGCCGCGCCCGCCGGGCACCAGCGGCAGTGCGCAGCCGGCCGCGGTCGCGCCGGACCCGATGGACGTGCTGCGCGAGCGCCTGGCCCAGAAGCTGGGGGCCGCGAAGGCGCCGGACTCGAAGTCGCCGTACATGCTGCAGGTCAGCAGCAAGGCCGAAGCCCCCGACGCGCACGAGCCCGCCGAGCATGCCGCGCCCAAGCCGCGCAGCAGCGCCAAGGCCGCGAGCCCGAGCGCACAGGCCACCGCCGACCTGGTGGCCGCCTTGCGCGCCGAGCGGGCCGCGGCCGCCGGGCTGGCGCCCAGCGCGCATGCGCTGCACTGGAGCTACGACGGCCCCGGCGGACCCGAGGCCTGGGCCCGCATGAACCCCGAATTCGCCAAGTGCGGCACCGGCCAGCGCCAGAGCCCGATCGACATCCGCGGTGGCGTGCGCGTGGACCTGGACCCGATCCAGTTCGACTACCGGCCGACCCATTTCCGCGTCATCGACAACGGCCACACGGTGCAGGTCAACCTCGACGGCGGCAACTCGATCGAGGTGCAGGGCCGGCGCTACGACCTGGTGCAGTTCCACTTCCATCGGCCCTCGGAAGAGCGCATCGACGGCCGCCAGTTCGACATGGTGGCGCACCTGGTGCACAAGGACCCCGAAGGGCGGCTGGCCGTCGTCGCGGTGCTGCTGGACCGCGGCAGCGCGCATGCGGTGGTGCAGCAGGTGTGGAACAACCTGCCGCTGGAAAAGGGCGAGGAGCTCGCGGCCAAGGCGCCGATCGACATGAACCAGCTGCTGCCCGAAGACAAGCGCTACTACACCTACATGGGCTCGCTGACCACGCCGCCCTGCAGCGAAGGCGTGCTGTGGATGGTGATGCAGCAGCCGGTGCCCATTGCGCCGGACCAGATCAACGTGTTCGCGCGGCTGTACCCGATGAACGCGCGGCCGATCCAGTCGGCCTCGGGGCGCCTGATCAAGCAGTCGAACTGAGCGGCGCCACCGCGGTCAGTACAGCGCCAGCGAGGACATCGGGTCGATCTGCTTGACCGTGATGTTGGTGTCCACCGCGGCCGGCGGCTCCTTGCCGGTGTGGCCGTACTTCAGGTGCGAGTTCAGGATCTCGCACATCTTCGTGAACTCGAAGGTGCCGTACTGCATCGCGTGGATGTCGGGCAGCTCGGCGAAGTTCGACGCGGTGGTGTTGTTGGTGGCGGCCGCCTGGCCCGCGCCCAGCGAAACACCCCAGTGGCAGGTGGTCGGATCGCCGCGCCGCGTGATGCTCCACAGGTAGCCCTCGGGGATGCTTCCCCACTGGCTGGGCTGCAGCACCAGGCCCTGGCCGAAGGCGGCATCGGCATTGTTCGCGTCGATCTTGTTGCCGGGGCCGCCCAGCCACTGCTTCGAGACGAAGCCGGCATTGAACAGCCACACCGTCACGCCGTTGTAGCAGATGATGCTGCCGCCCAGGTGGCGGTCGGTGCGCCTGGCGGTCACGAAGTCGAGGTTGCCGCCGGGAATGTTGGCGTGGCGCGCCGCCTGGGCCAGGCCGGCCAGCGTGCGGTTGGCGATGCGGCAGTAGTTCAGGATCTCGGCGTTCACCAGCGCCTCGGACTTGCCATGCCAGGCGGTGCGCGTGGCCGCCAGCACCGTGGCATCGGCCAGGTTGCCGCGGCAGTGCGGCGGGCGGAAGTAGGCGATCTGGCACAGCATCAGCGCGCGCACCGCGGCATGCTGGGCGGCCGAGCCGGAGTACCAGTAGCCCGCGCCGCCCAGCGAGATCTCGGCACCCACCGCGGCCGCCTTGGTGCCGAGCTTCTGGTCGACGTCGGCGCCCAGGGCCGCATCCACGCCTTTGAGGTGCTTCAGTGCTTCGTCGTAGCGCTGCTGGTCGGTGCGGGATGACATCGGGGCTTCCTTGGGCGAGTGGCGATCGGCCGCAGTCTAGGCGCGGCCCAGGTTGTCTTGCAGGCGAAGCAACAAAGTGCGCAGCTGCGCCTGCTCGCCCGTGCTCAAGCCGGCCACCGCGGCCTTGGCCAGGCGCTGGCGCTGCTGCTGCAGCGTGCGCTGGACCGCCCGGCCCTCGGGCGTCAGCCGCAGGCGCAGCTGGCGGCGGTCGTCGGCATCCGGCTCGCGCTGCAGCAGGCCGATCTCCAGCAGGCGCTTGATCAGGCGCGCGAGCTGGGCCTTGTCGCGCCCGCTGTGCTCGGCCAGCTCGCTCTGCGTGGCGCCCGGGTGCTGCGCGAAGTAGCCCAGCACCTTGCTCTCCATGTGGGTGATCGCGTGCGGGCCCTCGCGCAGGCGCTGGTACTGCAGCGCGCGGAACTGATGCATCACCTGGTGCACGAGCTCGAGCACGTCCTCGCCACCTGGATGGTTGACATTGTCAATTGATTCGCGCATGATCGTTGATATTGTCAACCTATTCGAACGCAGGGAAGAAACCGCATGAATGCCGAAGTTTCCACCACCCGGCGGGTGCAGCGCGTGCGCCACGAGACGCGCCGCCGCCAGCTGCAGGTCCAGCGCGTCGAGGCCGTGTCGCCCGGCGTGCGCCGCATCACGCTGGCCGGGCCCGAGCTGGCCGGCTTCCTCAGCGCCTCGTTCGACGATCACGTCAAGGTGTTCATCGACGTGCCCGGCGCCGAGGCCGCTGCGCGCGACTACACGCCGCGCCGCCACGACGCCGCGGCCGGCGAGCTGGACCTGGAATTCGCGCTGCATGGCGACGGCCCGGCCGCCGCCTGGGCCGCGCGTGCGCAGCCCGGCGACCTGTTGACACTGGGCGGCCCGCGCGGCTCGTTCATCGTGCCGCTGGACTACGGCTGGCACCTGCTGGCCGGCGACGACACCGCGCTGCCGGCCATCGCGCGCCGGCTCGAAGAGCTGCCCGCCGGCAGCCGCGCCATCGTGCTGCTGGCGGTGGCCGGACCCGACCGTCGTGCGCTGGCCACGCAGGCCGAGACGGACCTGCGCTGGTTCGACGACGATGTCGCGCTGCTGGCTGCCGCCCGCGCGCTGCAGCTGCCCGCGGGCGAGGGCTATGCCTGGTGCGCCGGCGAGGCCGCCACGATGGCCGCGCTGCGCCGCGTGCTGGTGCAGGACAAGGGACACGATGCGCAGGCCATCCGCGCCGCGGCGTACTGGAAGCGCGGCGCGGCCAGCCATCACGAGAACCTGTAGGCCCGCTGCATCGCCGCTCAGGCGAGTGGCAGCGCGGTGGTCGACAGCACTTCCTTCAGCACCATGAAGCTGCGCACCTGCCGCACGCCCGGCAGGTACAACAGGTGCTCGGCATGCAGGCGGTTGTAGCTCTCGTTGTCCTGCGTGCGCACCAGCATGAAGTAGTCGAACTCGCCGGTGACGACATGGCATTCCATGCAGCCCGGCACCTTCAGCACCGCCTTCTCGAACGCTGCGAACGACTCCGGCGTCGAACGGTCGAGCACCACGCCGATCAGCGCCAGCGTACCGGCCTGCAGCGCGCGCGGTTCGAGCAGCGCGACGATGCCGCGCACGTAGCCCTGCGCCTTCAGCCGCTCGACCCGGCGCAGGCAGGCCGGCGGGCTGAGGTGGACCTTGGCGGCCAGCGCGACGTTCGACACCGAGGCGTCGCGCTGCAGCGCCTTCAGGATGGCGCGGTCGGTGCGGTCCAGGCTGGCAGCCGCCGGTGGCACGGCGGCGGCCCTGCGCCGCTGCAATTTTGTTGTGGCCATGGGTCTCCAGGCGAAATGAATCAATGCATTCAGCGCCAGTCACAGCGCCCTGGCCCGGCATTGTGGCCAAGATCGCAACAACATTTCCAGGCCTTCTCCCTAGCATGGGCATCCGTTCCTCACTGCTCCGGAGTGCCTGCATGAAGCTCTCGAAATTCCCCCGCCATCCGCTGACCTTCGGCCCCAGCCCGATCCAGCCGCTGCCGCGCCTGTCGCGCGCGCTGGGCGGCGAGGTGCAGCTCTATGCCAAGCGCGAGGACTGCAACAGCGGCCTGGCCTTCGGCGGCAACAAGACGCGCAAGCTCGAGTACCTGATCCCCGAGGCGCTGGTCGGCGGCTACGACACGCTGGTGTCGATCGGCGGCATCCAGTCGAACCAGACCCGCCAGGTGGCTGCGGTAGCCGCGCACCTGGGCCTGAAGTGCGTGCTGGTGCAGGAGAACTGGGTCAACTATTCGGATGCGGTGTACGACCGCGTCGGCAACATCGAGATGTCGCGCATCCTCGGCGCCGACGTGCGGCTGGATGCCGCGGGCTTCGACATCGGCATCCGCCCGAGCTGGGAGCAGGCGATGGCGGATGTGAAGCGCGCCGGCGGCAAGCCCTTCCCGATTCCGGCCGGCTGCTCCGAGCACCCGCTGGGCGGCCTGGGCTTCGTCGCCTTCGCCGAGGAAGTGCGGCAGCAGGAACGCGAGCTCGGCTTCCGCTTCGACTACATCGTCGTCTGCTCGGTCACCGGCAGCACGCAGGCCGGCATGGTGGTCGGCTTCGCCGCCGATGGCCGCGCCGATCGGGTGATAGGCATCGACGCCTCGGCCAAGCCCGAGCAGACGCGCGCGCAGATCCTGCGCATCGCCCGCCACACCGCCGAGCTGGTGGAACTGGGCCGGCCCATCACCGAGGCCGACGTGGTGCTCGACACCCGCTACGGCGGCCCCGAGTACGGCCTGCCGAGCGAAGGCACGCTCGAAGCCATCCGCCTGTGCGCACGCCAGGAAGGCATGCTGACCGACCCGGTGTACGAGGGCAAGTCGATGCAGGGCATGATCGACAAGGTGCGTCGCGGCGAGTTCCCGGCCGGCTCGCGCGTGCTGTACGCGCACCTGGGCGGCGTGCCCGCGCTCAACGCCTACAGCTTCCTGTTCCGCAACGGCTGACCCGCAACGGCTGCCGCTCGCCACGCTAGCATCCGCCGCGGCGCCGCCCCACCCCGGCGGCGTCGCGCACCAGGAGCAGCCCGTGGCCACACGCATCGACGAGGACATCACCTTCCGCAAGCTGGAGGTGCTGCTCGAGTTCATGGAAGCCGGCAGCCTGGCGCGCACGGCCGAACGCCTGGGCACCAGCGCGGTCAGCGTGCACCGGGCGCTGCATTCGCTGGAGTCGGGCGTGCGCTGCGCGCTGTTCCGCATGGAGGGCCGCAACCTGCTGCCCAACGAGGCGGCGCAGGCGCTGGCCGATGTCGCGCGCGAGGTGCTGCGCACGATGGAGCAGGGCATCCGTTCGACGCGCCAGGTGGCCGGCTATGCGGCCGATCGCATCCGCATCGGCTCGCTCTATTCGCTCACCAGCGGCACGGTGCCGGCGCTGCTGATGGCGCTGAAGCTACGCAAGCCCGACATCCAGGCCGAGCTGGTGCTGGGCTCGAACGCCGACCTGCTGCAGAAGCTGCGCGACGGCGCGGTGGACGCAGCGCTGATCGGGCAGCCCGAAGCCACGCCGGACCTCGAGGAACAGGTGCTGTTCGAGGACGAGATGTTCTTCGCCACGCCGGTGGACTCGCCCCGGGCCAGGCTGCCGTTCATCGACCTGTCGGACTGCGCGGGCGAACGCTTCGTCAGCCTGGCTGAGGGCTTCGCGACCCGCACGCGCTTCGTCGAGGCTTTCCGCGAAGCCGGCTTCGAGCCGCAGATCGCGATGAGCACCGGCGACATCTTCTCGCTGATGAACCTGGTGGGCGGCGGCATCGGCTGCACGCTGCTGCCGGGGCGCATCCGGCCGGTGCTGCCGTCGTCGGTGCAGCTGGTGCCGCTGGAGCCGCGCTACCGCATGCGGCAGCCGGTGTGCGCGGTGTTCCTGAAGAGCCGCGAGCGCGACCCGAACCTGCTGTCGCTGCTGGCGGCCTGCCGCACCTACACCTCGCAACTGGCCGAGCGGCCGGCGAGCGACCCGCGCCGCGGCTAGCGTGGCCTCGCGGGTGGTGGCCTCGCGGGTTTTCCCGCGATGCTTGCGCGCACCGTAATGGTCGCGCGCCTAGCGTGATTGATCGGCTGCAGGCCGACTCCTAAGCTGACTTCCCGTGACGCCCGCCACCTTCAGCGGGTCGTCCGACACAGAGGAGACAGCCATGACATTCAATCGACGCCAGTTCGTTGGCGCCGCCGGCGCAGCCTTGGCCGCGACCTGGTCGCAGCAGGCGCTGGCGCAGTCGCCCGCTGCGCTGAAGATCTCGCACCAGTTCCCCGGCGGCACGCTGACCGAAGGCGACTTCCGCGACCGGCTGTGCCGCAAGTTCGCCGTCGACATCGACAAGGCCACCAACGGCGCGCTGAAGGCATCGGTCTATCCCGGCGCCTCGCTGATGAAGACCAACGCGCAGTTCTCGGCGCTGCGCAAGGGCGCGCTGGACATGAGCCTGGTGCCGCTGTCCTATGCCGGCGGCGAGGTGTCCGAAACCAACATCGGCCTGATGCCCGCGCTGGTGCCGAGTTATGAGCAGGGGGCGGCCTGGAAGACGGCCGAGGTCGGCAAGCTGCTGAGCAAGGTGCTCGACGACAAGGGCGTGATCATCGTCAGCTGGGTCTGGCAGGCCGGCGGCGTGGCCAGCCGGCCGCGCGCGCTGCTGCAGCCTGAAGATGCCAAGGGCCTGAAGGTGCGCGGCGGCAGCCGCGAGATGGACATGATGCTGAAGCAGGCCGGCGCCTCGGTGATCACGCTGCCGTCCAACGAGATCTACGCGGCAATGCAGACCGGCGCGATGGACGCGGCGATGACTTCGAGCACCAGCTTCATCTCGTTCAAGCTGGAGGAGATCGCCAAGTACCTGACCACCGGCCGCGTGAAGACCTACTGGTTCATGTTCGAGCCGCTGCTGATGTCCAAGGACGTCTTCGCGAAGCTGCCGAAGGCGCAGCAGGACGCGGTGATGGGCATCGGCGCGCAGCTGGAGAAGTTCGCGCTCGACGCCGCCCGCACCGACGACCGCGCCGCGGCCGAGGTCTATGCCAAGGCCGGCGCCAAGGTGGTCGACATGGACGAGCCCACGCTGAAGAAGTGGCAGGCCATCGCCCGCGACACGGCCTGGAAGGACTTCGGCGAGAAGAACGAATCCTGCGCCGCGCTGCTGAAGGCCGCGCAGAAGCTGCTGTGAGCACGGCGCCATGAGCCACGGCATCGTCTCCATGGTCGCGGTCGAGGACATCGACCCGTACACGCCCGCGGTGCTGCAGCCGCTGGCGCACGGGCTGAACCTGGTCAACCGGGCGATGCTGGGCCTGGGCATGGTGGCCCTGCTGGTGGCCTCCGGCGTGCTGACCTACAGCGTGGTCTCGCGCTACTTCCTGAAGGCCTCGACCGACTGGCAGGACGAAGCCGCGGTGTTCTGCCTGGTGGGCGCCACCTTCCTGTGCAGCGCCTTCGTGCAGTCGCTGCGCGGCCATGTCGGCATCGAGGCCCTGGCCACGCTGCTGCCGCCGGCCGTCAACCGCGTGCGCCTGCTGCTGGTCGACCTGATGGCCACGCTGTTCTGCGGCCTGTTCGCCTGGAAATCGTGGACGCTGTTCCACGAAGCCTGGGCCGAAGGCCAGACGACCTCGTCGTCCTGGGCGCCGCCGCTGTGGGTGCCGTATGGCCTGATGGTGGCCGGCATGACGCTGCTGACGCTGCAACTGGCCGTGCAGCTGACGGCGCGCATCAACCTGGTCGCGCAAGGCGGCCGCCCTGCCGGAGGCCGTCGATGAGCATGCTGTCCCTCGGTCTCGCCTTCGGGGCGGTGACCTTGCTGTTCATGTTCTCCGGCGCGCCGATCGCCTTCGCGCTGGGCAGCGTGGCGGTGGTGTTCATGGGCCTGTTCATGCCCGGCTCGGCGCTGGACACGATCACGCAGAACGTCTACGAGGAAATGGCCAGCATCACGCTGCTGTCGATTCCGCTGTTCATCCTGAAGGGCGCGGCCATCGGCAAGTCACGCGCCGGGCAGGACCTGTACGCGGCGATGCATGTGTGGATGGGCCGCATCCCCGGCGGCCTGGGCATTGCCAACGTCTTTGCCTGCGCGCTGTTCGCGGCGATGGCCGGCTCCAGCCCGGCCACCTGCTCGGCCATTGGCAGCGCCGGCATTCCGGAGATGCGCAAGCGCGGCTACTCGCCCGGCTTCGCGGCCGGCATCATCGCCGCCGGCGGCACGCTGGGCATCCTGCTGCCGCCCTCGATCACGATGATCCTGTACGCGGTGGCGGCAGAGCAGTCGCTCGGGCGGCTGTTCCTGGCCGGCATCTTTCCCGGCGTGTTGCTGGTCGCGCTGTTTGCGGGCTATGCGGCCTTCCGCTACCGCAAGGAATACCGCCTGGCCGAGGCCGAGTACCGCCGCAGCGGCACGGCGTCGGCCCTGCTGGCACGCGAGCACTTCACCGCGCGCGAGAAGTTCGAGATGCTGCCGCGCGTGATTCCGTTCGTGCTGCTGCTGATCGGCGTGATGGTGGCGCTGTACGGCGGCTTCGCGACGCCGAGCGAGACCGCCGGCCTGGGCGCGCTGCTGGCGCTGGCGCTGATCGCCGGCATCTACGGCGTCTGGCGCGTCCGGGACGTGAAGCCCATCCTCGCCTCGACGCTGAAGGAGTCGACGATGCTGATGATGATCATCGGCATGTCGCTGCTGTTCTCGTACGTGATGAGCTACCTGCACATCAGCCAGTCGACGGCCGAATGGATCGTCGGGCTGCAGTTGTCGAAGTGGGTGCTGCTGGCGGCGGTGCTGGTGATGGTGATCGTGCTCGGCTTCTTCCTGCCGCCGGTCAGCATCATCCTGATGACCGCGCCGATCATCCTGCCGCCGCTGAAGGCCGCGGGCTTCGACCTGATCTGGTTCGGCGTGCTGATGACCATCGTGATGGAGACCGGCCTGATCCACCCGCCGGTGGGCCTGAACATCTTCGTCATCAAGAACATCGCGCCGGACATTCCGCTGTCCGACATCATCTGGGGCGTGATGCCCTTCGTGGTGCTGATGCTGCTGGCGGTGCTGCTGATCTGCGTCTTCCCCGGCATCGCCACCACGCTGCCGGACATGGTGATGGGCGTGCCCGGAGCCAAGCCGTGAACGCGCCTGCCGAGCCGCGCGCGTGGAACACGCGCGCGCAGCAGCGGGCACGGCGCCTGGCGCGCGTGGCGTCCGCGCTGGGCCCGGCGCCGCGCGGCAAGCAGGTGGCCAACACGCAGGCGGTGGCGCTGCTGAACGCGGCGATCGAGCCCTTCGACCGTGTCTGCCTCGAAGGCAACAACCAGAAGCAGGCCGACTTCCTGGCGCAGGCGCTGGTGCAGGTGGACCCGGCGCGGGTGCACGACCTGCACATGGTGCAGTCGGTGCTGGCGCTGCCGGAGCACCTGGAGGTGTTCGAGCTCGGCATCGCGTCGAAGCTGGACTTCTCGTTCAGCGGCCCGCAGGGCGCGCGGCTGGCCAGGCTGGTGGCCGAAGGGCGGCTGCAGATCGGCGCGATCCACACCTACCTGGAATTGTTCGCGCGCTATTTCGTCGACCTGACGCCGCAGGTCTCGCTGATCGCCGCGCAGGCGGCGGACGCCGACGGCAACCTCTACACCGGTCCGAATACCGAGGACACGCCGGCCATCGTCGAGGCCACCGCGTTCAGCGGCGGCATCGTCATCGCGCAGGTCAACGAGGTGCTGGACCGGCTGCCGCGGGTCGACGTGCCCGGCGGCTGGGTCGACTTCGTGATCCCGGCCCCCACGCCCAACACCATCGAGCCGCTGTTCACGCGCGACCCGGCGCAGATCAGCGAAGTGCAGGTGCTGATGGCGATGATGGCCATCAAGGGCCTGTATGCCGAGTACGGCGTGCAGCGGCTGAACCACGGCATCGGCTTCGACACCGCGGCCATCGAGCTGTTGCTGCCGACCTACGGCGAATCGCTTGGGCTCAAGGGCCGGATCTGCCGCCACTGGGCGCTGAACCCGCACCCGGCGCTGATCCCGGCCATCGAGGCCGGCTGGGTCCAGAGCGTGCACTCGTTCGGCTCCGAGCTCGGCATGGAGGACTATGTCGCCGCGCGCTCGGACATCTTCTTCACCGGACCGGACGGCTCGCTGCGCAGCCACCGCGCGTTCTGCCAGGCCGCCGGTCACTATGCCTGCGACCTGTTCATCGGCTCTACCCTGCAGGTGGACCTGCAGGGCAACAGCTCCACCGCGACGCTGGGCCGCATCGCCGGCTTCGGCGGTGCGCCGAACATGGGTGCCGACGCGCGCGGCCGGCGCCATGCCAGCCCCGCGTGGCTGAAGGCCGGCGCCGAGGCGCGCGCCGGCCGCAGCGGTGCCGCCGGCACGCCGCGCGGCCAGAAGCTGGTGGTGCAGATGGTCGAGACCTTCCGCGAGCACATGCAGCCGGCCTTCGTCGACACGCTCGATGCGTGGACGCTGCAGCAGCAGGCCGGCCTGGCGCTGCCGCCGATCATGGTCTACGGCGAGGACGTGACGCACGTGCTCACCGAGGAAGGCATCGCCAACCTGCTGCTGTGCCGCGGCGATGAAGAGCGCGAGCAGGCCATCCGCGGCGTGGCCGGCTACACGCCGGTGGGGCTGGCGCGCGACCGCCGCATGGTCGAGAACCTGCGCGACCGCGGCGTGATCCGCCGTGCCGAGGACCTGGGCATCGACGCGCGCGATGCCAGCCGCAACCTGCTGGCGGCACGCACCGTGCGCGACCTCGTCCGCGCCTCCGGCGGGCTGTACCGGCCGCCGAAGCGCTTCCGCAACTGGTAGGGCCACACCATGGCAGACATGTCTCCGGGGCTCGAAGCCCTGCAATTCGACTTCGAGGGGCAGCGCCCCGCCGGTGCCTTCAGCCCGGTGCTGGTGGGCGTGGTCGGCTCGGGCAACCTCGAAGTGCTGGTGGAGCCCGAGGCCGGCAGCGGCTGCCGCTTTCGCATCGAGACCTCGGCGCGCGGCTTCGCGCCGATCTGGGAAGCGGTGCTGCGCGACTTCCAGGACCGGCATGCGCTGTCCGGCGTGACCATCTCGATCCACGACATGGGCGCGACGCCCGCCGTCGTCAGCCTGCGGCTGGAACAGGCCGTGCGGGAGCTGCCGCAATGAGCGCCGGGACCTCGTTCTCCGAATGCACGGCACGGCAGCGCCTGGCGCGGCTGCTGGATGAGGGCTCGCTGCGCGAGCTGCTGCCGCCCGCTTCGCGCGTTATCAGCCCGCACCTGGCGGCGCTGGGCCTGCCCTGCGCCTTCGACGACGGCGTGGTCATCGGCCTGGCGCGGCTGGCCGGCCGGCCGGTGGCGGTGGCGGCGCAGGAGGGTGCCTTCATGGGCGGTGGCGTCGGCGAGGTGCATGGCGCCAAGCTGGTGGGCCTGTTCCGGCGCGCGGTGCGCGAGCGGGTCGACGCGGTGCTGCTGCTGGCCGAATCCGGCGGCGTGCGCCTGCACGAGGCGAATGCCGGCCTGATCGCCGTGTCGGAAGTGATGCGGGCGCTGCTGGACACCCGTGCGGCCGGCATCCCGGTCATCGTGCTGATCGGCGGCGCCAACGGCTGCTTCGGCGGCATGGGCCTCGTCGCCCGCTGCGCCGACCGGGTGCTGATGAGCGATGTCGGCCGCCTCGCGATGTCCGGGCCCGAGGTCATCGAGGCCAGCCATGGCGTCGAGGAATACGACGCGCGCGACCGGGCCCTGGTGTGGCGCACCTCCGGCGGCAAGCACCGCTGGCTGACCGGCGATTGCGATGCACTGGTCGAGGACGATGTCGCCGCGTTCCGCGCGGCCGCCATCGCGTCGCTCGACGCGGCCGCGCCGGTCACGCTGGCCAGCCTGCAGGCCGAGCACGCGCTGCTCGCGCAAAGGCTCGCGATGGCGCAGGACCTGCCCATGGGCGACGAGGCGGTCGAGCTGTGGCGGCGGCTGGGCGTGGCCGAGCCCGAACGGGTGGCCGACCGTGAGGTGGCGGCGCTGCGGCGCCCGGCCTCGATCGAAGGAGCGGCGTGATGGCGTGGCAGGCCCTGGTGCAGGCGCTGTTCGGCGCGCAGCATGACATCACCGCTACCGGCGACCTGCTGCACGGCAGCGCCGACCTGGACGGCGAGACCCTCGCCGTCGTCGGCACCACGCACCATGCGCCGGTCGGCTTCGCGCTCGCGCTGGCGCAGGCGCGGCGCGTGCTGGACACGATCGAGCAGCATCCGGGCCGCGCGATCCTGCTGCTGGTCGACACGCAAGGCCAGCAGCTGCGGCGGCGCGACGAGCTGCTGGGCATCAACCGCGCGATGGCGCACCTGGGCCTGTGCATCGACCTGGCGCGGCGCCGTGGCCACCGCGTGCTGGGGCTGGTGTACGACCAGGCGCTGTCCGGCGGCTTCATCACCTCCGGGCTCATCGCCGATGCCTGCGACGCGCTGCCGGGCGCCGAGATCCGCGTGATGCGCATCCCGGCGATGGCGCGCGTGACCAAGTTGCCCGAGGCCTTGCTGACCAGCCTGTCGGCGACGAACCCGGTGTTCGCGCCGGGCGTCGACAACTACGTCGCGATGGGCGGCGTGCGCCGGCTGTGGCAGGGCGACCTGCGCGTGGCCCTGCGCGCCGCCTTCGCGGACCTGCCGGCCACGGACCGTCGGGCGGCCGACGGCCGCGCCCGCGGCGGGCGCTTGCTGGCCGAGCGGGTGGCGCAGCAGGTGCTGGACGCCGAGCCGGTGGCGCCATGACCCCGCTGCATCGGCACCAGCTGGTGCGGCTGCAGGCCAGCGGCTGGCGCGCGCTGCGGGCCCAGGCCGCGCAGACTGCGCTGCAGCCCTGCCTGGCGCTGTGGGAAGCGCGTGGGCTGCCGCTGGTGGTGGGCTGCCAGGGCGCCAGCGCGCAGGCAAGGTCCGGTGGCGAACTGCGGCTCGGGCTGGCCGCACCGATCGCCTGGCAGCGCCAGCGCCTGGCCTTGCGCGTCGACCGCAGCCAGGTCGGCTGGTTCGACGAGTTTCCGCTGGCCGCGCGCATCGAGCCCATGCTGCCGCGTCCCTTGCGCGCCAGCTGGCAGCGGCTGTGCGACCGCCTGCAGTACGAGGGCGCCGTCGCGCGGGTCTACGGCAGCCACGGCTGGCAGGCGCTCACCGGCTTGCCCTACCTGCACCCAGGCTCGGACATCGACCTGTGGATCACGGTGCAGGACGCCGACCATGCCGATGCCATCGCGGCGCTGCTGGAGGCCCAGGCCTACGGGCCGATGCCGCGGCTGGATGGCGAACTGTGCTTTCCCGACGGCTCGGCGGTGGCCTGGCGCGAATGGCGGCCGTGGCGCAGCGGGGCGGTGCGGCAGGTGCTGGTGAAGGACCTGGGCGGGGCCTGGCTGCTCGACGCCGGGCAGGGCGCCGCGCGGCTGGGGCGGCGCGAGCGGGCGGCCGCATGATCGCGCTCGCCTGCACGCCAGCGGCGGCTGACCCGGCGGCGGGCGATGCGCCGTGGGCCCGGGCATTCGGCCGTGCCGCCACGCTGGCGCTGTACGACGAGCTGGCGCTGTCGCCCAAGCCGGGCCTGGTGACGCTGCAGGACAGCGGCAGCCATGCCGACATGGATGCCCAGACTTTCCTGCGCAGTCTGTTCGCGCTGCGCGGCTACTTCGGGCAGATCGCCGGGCTGGGCGCACGGGGCGCCGCGTTCGCCGAGCTGGAACGCTGCGGGCGCCAGGCCGAGCAGCGCATGCTGGCGGCCACCGGCGGCATCAACACGCACCGCGGCGCCATCTTCTCGCTGGGCCTGGTCTGTGCCGCCGCGGCGGCGGCCTGGCGGCCGGACCGGGGCTGCGATGCGGCCGCGGTGCGGGCCCGCCTGCTCTCACACTGGGGCGCCGCGTTGCGGCAACGGGCGCTGCGGCCCTCGCCGCGCCCGGGCGGCCTGGCCGCGGCGCGCCATGGCCTGCGCAGCGCGTCGGCCGAAGCCGCGCTCGGCTTTCCCGCGCTGTTCGACACGGTGCTGCCGGCCTACCAGGCCGAGCTGGGCGCCGGCGCCGCATTGGCCAGCGCGCGGCGGCGCGCCCTGTTCCGCCTGATCCTCGCGCTCGACGATGCCAACCTCGCACACCGCGGCGGACTCGAGGGCCTGCGCTTCGCGCGCGCGGCGGCGGCGGGCTACCTGGCCACGCACGGCGTGCACGACGACGAAGAGCAGCACGCGGCACGCGCCATCGGGCGCGCGTTCGTCGCGCGGCGGCTGTCGCCCGGCGGGGCGGCGGACATGCTGGCCGTGCTGTGCTTCCTGCAGCGCATCGGCGTGGTCCAGGCAGCGGCGTGACGCTGGCGGTGTTGTTCGGTGGCCAGGGCACCCAGCATCCGCTGATGCTGCCCTGGCTCGCGGAGGATGCGCTGGTCGCGCAGACCTGCGAGGCACTCGGCACCCGCGACTGGCGCGCGGCGCTGTCCGACCCGGCTTGGGCGACGACCAATCGGCATGCGCAGGTGCTGCTCACCGGCCTGGGCCTGGCCGCCTGGCGCCAGATCGAGGCCGGGCTGCCGCCGGTCGGCGCGCTGGCTGGCTACAGCGTCGGCGAGCTGGCGGCCTTTGCGGCGGCCGGCGTGTTCAGCGACGCGATGGCACTGCAGCTGGCGCAACAGCGCGTTGCGTGCATGGACCAGGCCCTGGCGCAGGCCGGGGAAGGCGGCGGACTGCTGTCCGTGGCCGGCCCGCGCAGCCGGGTCCTGGACCTGCTGGCGCAGGCGCGCGAGCGCGACCCAGGCCTGGGCCTGGCGATCGATCTGGGCGCGGACGCCGCGATCCTGGGCGGGCCCCAGGCCGCACTGGCCCGTGCGGCGGTCGCGCTGGAGGGGCTGGGCCTGCGCTGCAAGCCGCTGAACGTGGCCATCGCCTCGCATGTGCCGATGCTGACCGAGGCCGCGGCCGGCTTCGCGCGGGCGCTGGACGCGCACGACCTGCGGCCGCCGCGCTGCCCGCTGTTCGCCAACCTCAGCGGCGCCCGCGTGCGCCGGGCCGAGGACGCGCGCCGGGCGCTGGCCGGCCAGATCGCCAGCACCGTGCGCTGGGCCGACTGCCTGGACGCGGTGCACGCCCAGCGCGTGCGCTGCGTGCTGGAGGTCGGGCCGGGCAGCGCGCTGGCGTCGATGTGGCGCCAGCGCTTTCCCGAGGTCCCGGCGCGCTCGGTGGACGAGTTCCGCAGCGCGGCGGCGGTCATCGACTGGGTTCAGCGCCAGCTGCGCTGAGCCCGCCGCCGGCCCGTGCCGGCCGGCCCTTCGACGGCGGGCAAACCCGAGGCGAGCGAGGGCTCACCTTCTCATCTTTCGCTTTCACTCCCCCCGCTAAGTTCTTATTTTTGAAGCATATTTTTCGTTCCGGAACCGCTTGCAGATCGTCCACTAAGTATTTGATTTCATTGATTATTTCTAGCGCGTCGCGTTGACCCACCCCAGCTGATGGGCTAAAGTGTGCCCAAGTGGGCGAAGGTGGGAAAAGGTGTCGGGATTTCCGTTTCAGGGTACGTCAGCGCTGACGCTGGATGCAAAGGGGCGCGTCAGCGTCCCGACGCGCCATCGCGAGCTGCTGATGGCTGCCACGAACGGCCAGCTCACGCTCACCAAGCACCCGGTCGGCTGCCTGATGGTGTTCCCGCGCCCGGCCTGGGAGCAGTTCCGCGACAAGCTGATGGCGCTGCCGATGGCGGCTGACGGCTGGCGGCGCATCTTCATCGGCAGCGCGGTGGATGTGGAGATCGACGGCGCCGGGCGCCTGAGCATCTCGCCCGAGCTGCGCAAGGCCGCCGGGCTGGAAAAGGACGTGCTGCTGCTGGGCATGGGTCAGCGGCTCGAGTTATGGGACGTGGCGCGGCATGCCGCCCACGAGGCGGAAACGATGGCCGGCGGGATGCCCGACGCCATCAAGGACTTCGTCATCTGATGTCCACGCCCCAGACATGGCAGCACACCACCGTACTCCTGGCCGAAGCGATCGAAGCGATCGTCACCCGCCAGGACGGCGTGTATGTCGATGGCACCTTCGGCCGCGGTGGCCATTCTCGCGCGCTGCTGGCACGGCTGGCGCCCTCGGCCACGCTGGTGGTGTTCGACAAGGACCCCGAGGCGATCGCCGTGGCCCAGGCGCTGGCGCAGGCCGATGCGCGGGTGCGCGTGGTGCATGCCGGCTTCGCGACGCTGCAGGAATCCCTGGCGGCGCTGGGCCTGGTGCAGGTGCAGGGCCTGCTGCTCGACCTGGGCATCAGCTCGCCGCAGATCGACAACCCGGCGCGCGGCTTCAGCTTCCGATTCGATGCGCCGCTGGACATGCGCATGGACACGACCCGCGGCGAGACCGCTGCGGATTTCCTGGCCCGCGCCGATGAGCGCCAGATTGCAGAGGTGATCCGTGACTACGGCGAAGAACGGTTTGCTGTACCGATTGCAAAGGCGCTTGTTGCTCGCCGGGCGGGCGGGGGTGCTGTTCGAAGCACCGGCGAGCTTGCCGAAATCGTGGCTCGTGCGGTCAAGACCCGCGAACCGGGCCAGGACCCTGCAACGCGCACATTTCAAGCTCTTCGGATTTTCGTCAACGCTGAGCTCGAGGAGCTCGAGCAGGCCCTAGCCGCGTCGCTGCCGCTGCTGTCGCCGGGAGGCCGCCTCGCCGTGATCAGCTTCCACTCGCTCGAGGACCGCATCGTGAAGACCTTCATCGCGCGCGAAAGCCGCGAGGTGGTCGACCGCCGCGCGCCTTTCGCGCCGCCGAAGCCGATGCGACTGAAGGCGCTGGCGCGCATCAAGCCTTCCGAGGCCGAGGTGCGCGCCAACCCGCGCGCCCGCTCGGCGATCCTGCGCGTGGCCGAGCGCACCGAGGTGGCGGCATGACCCGCCTCAACCTGCTGCTGTTGTTGGCTGTTATCGCCAGCAGCCTGGTGCTGATCCGAAGCGCCTACGACAGCCGCCGCCTGTTCGCCGAGATCCACAAGGCCGAGTCCGAGGCCGCGCGGCTGGAAGGCGAGTTCAAGCGCCTGGAGGCCGAGCGCCAGGCCCAGGCCACCAGCCTGCGCGTCGAGCGCACCGCGCGCGAGAAGCTGGCGATGCGCACCGTGACGCCGGCGGTGACGATGTACGTGATCGACCCGGCCGCCTCGGGAGTGGCACGATGAGCTCGAAAAAGAATCTTCAGCGCAGCAGCACCCGCGCGGTGAACTACGCCACCAGCCCGCTGCTGGCCTCGAAGACGCCGAACTGGCGCAGCCGCTTCGTCGTCGCGCTGGTCGGGCTGGGCTTCGCCGGGCTGCTGGGCCGGGCCGCCTATGTGCAGATCATCGGCGCCAGCTTCTTCCAGATGCAGGGCGAGAAGCGCTACGCCCACACGCTGGACGTGCCGGCCAGCCGCGGCCGCATCCTCGACCGCAACGGCCTGCTGCTGGCCACCAGCGTGCCCGCGCCCAGCGTCTGGGCGATCCCGAAGGACTTCGAGGCCACCGCCGAGCAGAAGCGCCAGATGCTCCGGCTGATCGGCATGGACGCGAAGGAGTTCGACGCGCGCATGGCCAGTGGCAGCAGCAACTTCGCCTGGATCAAGCGCCAGGTCGATGCCGATGCCTGGGCGCAGATCAAGGCGCTGGGCATCAAGGGCCTGTACGAGACACGCGAGTACAAACGCCGTTATCCCGAAGGTGAATCCGCCGCGCACGTGGTCGGCTTCACCAACATCGAGGACAAGGGCCAGGAGGGCATCGAACTCGGCTTCCAGAAGGAACTGCAGGGCAAGGACGGTTCGCGCGGCGTGGTGAAGGACCGGCTCGGCCGCGTCGTCGAGGACCTCGGCGCCAGCGTCGATCCCGCCAACGGCCGCGACATCCAGCTGGCCATCGATTCCAAGGTGCAGTTCTTCGCCTACCAGCGCGTGCGTGACGCGGTGGCCGAGCACCGTGCCAAGGCGGGCAGCGTGGTGGTGCTGGACGTGCAGACCGGCGAGATCCTCGCACTGGCCAACTACCCGAGCTACGACCCCGCCGAGCGCAGCCACCTCTCCGGCGCGCAGGTGCGCAACCGCGCGCTGACCGACGTGTTCGAGCCCGGCTCGACGATGAAGCCGCTGGTGATCGGCTGGGCACTGGAGACCGGCCGCGTGAAGATCGACACGCCCATCGTCACCGCCCCCGGCAGCCTGGTGGTGGGCGGCGTCGCGATCAAGGATGCCCACACGCACCCGCTGCTCACCGTGCAGGAGGTGATCCAGAAGTCCAGCAACATCGGCGCCGCGCGCATCGCGCTGCAGATGCAGCCGCGCGAGCTGTGGGAGCTGTTCAGCAACGTCGGCTACGGCCAGAAGCCGCAGATCAACTTCCCCGGCGCGGTGACCGGCCGGCTGCGCCCGTACAAGAGCTGGCGCCCGATCGAGCAGGCGACGATGGCCTATGGCTACGGCCTGTCGGCCTCGCTGCTGCAGATGGCCCATGCCTACACCGCCTTCGCGAATGACGGCGAGGTGATCCCGATCAGCATCATGCGGCAGGACCAGCATGGCCCGGGCCTGCGCGTGTTCTCGGTCAACACCGCGCGCGAGGTGCGCAAGATGCTGCAGATGGCCGCCGGCCCAGGCGGCACCGGCCCGAAGGCGCAGACCATCGGCTACTCGGTCGGCGGCAAGAGCGGCACCGCGCACAAGCAGGAAGGCAAGGGCTACGCGAGCAACAAGTACCGCTCGTGGTTCGTCGGCCTGGCGCCGATCGACAAGCCGCGCATCATCGTCGCGGTGATGGTCGACGAGCCGACCAACGGCGGCTACTACGGCGGCGACGTGGCCGCGCCGGTGTTCAGCCAGGTGGTGCAGCAGACCCTGCGCATGCTGGGCGTGCCGCCGGACCTGGATGTCAAGCCGCAGGTCGTGGCCAAGGCCCTGCCCCCGGTGCACGAGAGTTTCTGATCGCCATGCTCACGCACCTGTCCTCCCCCGACGCCGCGGCCCGCTGGCTCGGCGAATGGGTCACCGGCACGCTGCGCGGCGACAGCCGCCTGGTGCGGCGCGGCGACGCCTTCATCGCCTGGCCCGGCCATGCCACCGATGGCCGGCGCTACGTGCGCGCGGCGCTCGACGCGGGCGCCACCACCTGCCTGGTCGAGCGCGAGGGCATCGAGGCCTTCGGCTTCGACGAGGACGGCCACACCGGCTTCATCCACGGCAACGCACGCATCGGCACGCTGCCGAACCTGAAGGCGCACACCGGCGAGATCGCCGCCGCGTTCTTCGGCCAGCCGACGCAGCGCATGCCGGTGATCGCCGTCACCGGCACCAACGGCAAGAGCTCCACCGCCTGGTGGACCGCGCAGGCCCTGACGCTGCTGGGCCGCCGCTGCGGTGTGGTCGGTACCCTGGGAGTCGGGGAACCGCCGCTGGCGGGCAGCGCCGGCACCATTGAATTCACCGGCCTGACCACGCCCGATCCGGTGACCCTGCAGGCCGCGTTCCGCCGCATGGCCGATGCCGGCTTCGCGCACTGCGCGATCGAGGCCTCGTCGATCGGCATTGCCGAGCACCGGCTGGCCGGCACGCCGATCACGGTGGCGCAGTTCACCAACTTCACCCGCGACCACCTCGACTACCACGGCAGCATGGCAGCCTACTGGGCCGAGAAGCGCCGCCTGTTCAGCTGGCCGGGCCTGCGCGCCGCGGTGGTCAACGTCGACGACGAGCAGGGCGCCGCACTGGCCGCCGAGCTGGCCGCAGGCTCGTTGGACCTCTGGACCTGCACGGTCAAGCCGCATGGCGCGCCGGCGCGCCTGGTCGCACATGATCTGCGTTATGTCGACGGCGGCCTGGCCTTCGAGCTGCATGAAGGGGGCGAGGTCCAGCCGGTGCGCAGCACCTTGATCGGCGACTACAACGCCAGCAACCTGCTGGGTGTGATCGGCGCGCTGAGGGCGCTGGGTGTTCCGCTGGCCGATGCGGTGCGCGTGGTGCCGGGCCTGACCCCGGTGCCCGGCCGCATGCAGCGCGTGGCGGCCGATGCAGCGGGCCAGCCCGAGGTGGTGGTCGACTACGCCCACACGCCCGATGCGCTGGACAAGGCGCTGCAGGCCTTGCGCGCGCTGGCCAGCGCGCGCGGCGGCCAGCTGTGGGCGGTGTTCGGCTGCGGCGGCAACCGCGACGCGACCAAGCGCCCGCTGATGGGCGCGCTGGCGCACCGGCTGGCCGACCGCGTGGTCATCACCAGCGACAACCCGCGCGACGAGGCGCCCGCGCTGATCCTGTCGCAGATCCTCGCCGGCATCTGCGACAGCAGCGGTGTCGCGGTGATCGAGGACCGTCGCGCGGCCATCGCCCATGCGGTGGGCTCCGCCGATGCACGCGACGTGGTGCTGGTCGCCGGCAAGGGCCACGAGGACTACCAGGAAGTGGCCGGCATCAAGCATGCATTCGACGACCGCGTCGAGGCGGCGGCCGCGCTGGCCGCGCGCGCCGGCGCCGGGGGTGGCGCGTGAGCGACCTGATGATGACGCTTGCCGAGGCCCAGGCGCTGCTGCCGGGCGCGCAGCTCGTCGGCGACGGCGCGACGCCGATCGCGCGCGTGCACACCGACACGCGGTCCTTGCGTGCTGGCGACCTGTTCGTAGCGCTGCGCGGCGAGCGCTTCGACGCGCATGACTTCCTGGCGCAGGCGCGTGCCGCCGGCGCGGTTGCGGCCATCGCCGAGCACGGGCTGGAAGCGGCCGGACTGCCTGGCCTCGTCGTGCCCGACACGCTGGCCGCGCTGCAGCAGCTGGCGCAGGGCTGGCGCGCGCGCCATGCGCTGCCGCTGATCGCGGTGGCCGGCAGCAATGGCAAGACCACCGTGACGCAGATGCTTGCCAGCATCCTGCGCGCCTGGCAGGGCGATGCGGCGCTGGCCACGCAGGGCAACCTCAACAACCACATCGGCGTGCCGCTCACCGTGCTACGCCTGCGGCCCGCGCACCGCGCCGCCGTCGTCGAACTGGGCATGAACCATCCGGGCGAGATCGCGCTGCTGGCGCGCATCGCGCAGCCCACGGTGGCCATCGTCAACAACGCACAGCGCGAGCACCAGGAATTCATGGCCAGCGTGGCCGCGGTGGCGCTGGAGAACGGCGCGGCGATCGAGGCCTTGCCTGCCAACGGCGTGGCGGTGTACCCGGCCGACGACCTGCAGGCGCCGGTGTGGCACACGCAGGCCGGTGCGCGGCCGCAGCTGACCTTCGCGCTGCACGGCCAGGCCGATGTCGTCGACGAGGCGGTATGGGTCGAGGACCACTGGGTGTTGCGCGTGCGCACGCCGGCGGGCCAGGCCGAGTTCATGCTTTACGCCGCCGGCCAGCACAACGTGCGCAATGCGCTGGCGGCTACCGCGGCGGCGCTGGCGGCAGGGGCGCCCCTAACGGCCATCCTGCGCGGCCTGGAAGCCTTCCGGCCGGTCAACGGCCGCTCGCAGGCGCTGCGCATCGCGCTGGCCGGCCGCGTCGTCACGCTGGTCAACGACAGCTACAACGCCAACCCGGATTCGGTGCGCGCCGCGATCGAGCTGCTGGCCGGGCTGCCGGGTCCGCACTGGCTGCTGCTGGGCGACATGGGCGAAGTCGGCGACCAGGGGCCGGCCTTCCATGCCGAGGTCGGTGCCTTCGCGCGCGAGCGCGGCATCGAAGCCTTCTGGTGCGCCGGCGCGCAGATGGCCCATGCCGCCGCGGCCTATGGCGCGGGCGCACGCCATTTCGAGCGGGTGGAGCCCTTGCTCGCAGTCTTGAACCAGGAAGCACCGGCCTGTGGCGCGGTGCTGGTGAAGGGATCTCGCTTCATGGCGATGGAACGGGTGGTGCAGGCGCTGCAATCGGCGGCGGCGCCGAACGAAGGGCACCACCATGCTGCTTAGCCTGTCGCAGTGGCTGCTGGCCCTGAACCCCGAGTGGGGCTTTCTGCGGGTGTTCCAGTACCTGACGTTCCGCGCGGTGATGTCGGCGCTGACCGCGCTGCTGATCGGACTGGGTTTCGGCCCGCTGGTGATCCGCAAGCTCACCGAGATGAAGATCGGCCAGCCGATCCGCGAGTACGGCGTGCAGGCGCACCTGAAGAAGCACGGCACGCCGACGATGGGTGGCGTGCTGATCCTCATCGGCATCGGCACCGCCACCTTGCTGTGGTTCGACTGGAGCAACCGCTTCGTCTGGGTGGTGATGCTGGTCACCTTCGGCTTCGGCGCGGTGGGCTGGGTCGACGACTGGCGCAAGGTCGTGCACAAGAACCCCGAGGGCATGAGCTCGAAGGAGAAGTTCTTCTGGCAATCGCTGATCGGCCTGGTGGCCGCGCTGTACCTCGCGTTCAGCGTGTCCGAGACCACCAACCTGCGCGTGCTGGAACTGTTCATCCGCTGGGTGCAGAGCGGCTTCTCGAACGACCTGCCGCCCAAGGCCGACCTGATGCTGCCGTTCTTCAAGACGGTGAGCTACCCGCTGGGCGTTTTCGGTTTCATCGCGCTGACCTATTTCGTCATCGTCGGCGCCAGCAATGCGGTGAACTTCACCGACGGGCTCGACGGCCTGGCCATCATGCCGGTGGTGCTGGTGGGCTCGGCGCTCGGCATCTTCGCGTACATCGTCGGCAATGCGGTGTACTCGAAGTACCTGCTGTTCCCGTACATCCCGGGCGCCGGCGAACTGCTGATCTTCTGCGGCGCGCTGGCCGGCGCGGGCCTGGCCTTCCTGTGGTTCAACGCCCATCCGGCGCAGGTGTTCATGGGCGATGTCGGCGCGCTGTCGCTGGGCGGCGCCTTGGGCACCATCGCCGTCATCACGCGGCAGGAAATCGTGCTGGGCATCATGGGCGCGGTGTTCGTCGCCGAGGTGCTCTCGGTGATGCTGCAGGTCAGCTGGTTCAAGTACACCAAGAAGAAGTTCGGCGAGGGCCGGCGCATCTTCAAGATGGCGCCGCTGCACCACCACTTCGAGAAGTCCGGCTGGACCGAAACGCAGGTGGTGATCCGCTTCTGGATCATCACGATGCTGCTGTGCCTGGTCGGCCTGGCCAGCCTGAAGCTGCGGTGACGCGATGAAGCACCTCGCCGGTCTTTCCGTCCTCGTGCTGGGCCTCGGTGAATCCGGGCTGGCGATGGCGCGCTGGTGCGCGCGCCATGGCGCCGCGGTTCAGGTGTGGGATTCGCGCGAGGCGCCGCCGCAGGCCGCCACGCTGGCCGCCGAGCTGCCGCAAGTGCAGTTGCTGAGCGGCGCGCTGGGTGCCGAGCGGCTCAACGGCGTGCAGCTGGTGCTGAAGAGCCCGGGACTGGCGCCGCATGACGCGCGCGTGGCGCCGCTGCTGCAGGCTGCGCGAGGCATCGGCCTGGCGATCGGCAACGAGCTGGACCTGTTCGCCCGCGCGCTGGTCGACCTGAAGGCCGAGCGCGGCTATGCGCCGCGCGTGCTGGCCATCACCGGCACCAACGGCAAGACCACCACCACCGCGATGACCGCGCTGCTGGTCGAGCGCGCCGGCAAGCGGGTGGCGATGGCCGGCAACATCGGGCCGACGATGCTGGACACGCTGGCCGAGGCGCTGGACCGGGAGCCGGCACCGGCCGAAGCGGTGGCCGAGGTGGAAGTGGAAGGGATTGACGATAGCGCCGATCCTGAGCGTCCAAGCGACGAGCCGGCGGCCGAACGGGTCGACGAGACCCCGGCCGAGCCCGCGGACGAGGCCCAGCCACCGGCCGACGAAGAGGCCCCGCTGCAGCTGGCCCCGCCGCCGCCGGCCGCGCCGGTGTTCGAGCATCTGCCCGATGTCTGGGTGCTGGAGCTCTCCAGCTTCCAGCTCGATGGCGTGAAGGGCTTCGAGCCCAGCGCTGCCACGGTGCTGAACATCACGCAGGACCACCTGGACTGGCATGGCTCGATGGAGGCCTATGCCGCCGCCAAGGCGCGCATCTTCGGCGAGCAGGCGGTGATGGTGATCAACCGCGACGATGTGCGGGTCGAGGCGATGATCCCGCCGCCGGTGATGGTGAAGGGTGCGCGCGGCCGGCCCGCGAAGGCGGTCCAGCGCAAGGTGCTGCGCTTCGGCCTCGACGCGCCGCAACGCCCGGGCGACTTCGGCCTGATCGTCGAGAACGGCATGGCCTGGCTGGTGCGCGCGATGGAGTCCGACGAGACCCTGAAGCTGCGCAAGGGCGAAGAGGAAGAGATCCACCTGCAGCGCCTGATGCCGGCCGATGCGCTGCGCGTGCGCGGCCGCCACAACGCCGCCAACGCGCTGGCCGCGCTGGCACTGGCCACCGCCATCGGCTGCCCGCTGGCGCCGATGCTGCACGGCCTGCGCGAGTACGGCGGCGAACCGCACCGCGTGGAATTCATCGCCAGCGTCGGCGGGGTCGAGGCCTTCGACGACAGCAAGGGCACCAACGTCGGTGCCACCGTGGCGGCGCTGGAAGGCCTGGGCGCCGACAAGGCGCCGGCGAAGCTGGTGCTGATCCTCGGCGGCGACGGCAAGGGCCAGGACTTCACGCCGCTGGCCGCGCCGATCGAACGTCATGCCCGCGCGGTGGCACTGATCGGCCGCGATGCCGAGGCCATCGAGGCGGTGCTGGCCGAAAGCCGGCTGCCGCGCCAGCGCCACGAGACACTGCCGGCCGCAGTGGCCTGGTGCTTCGCGCAGGCGCAGCCCGGAGACGCCGTGCTGCTGAGCCCGGCCTGTGCCAGCCTGGACATGTTCCGCAACTACGCGCACCGGGCCGAGGTCTTCGTGCAGGCGGTGCGGCAGCGGGCGCTGGACCGCGGGGAGATGCTGGAATGAGCGGCAGCCTCTTCGCCCGCCTGGGACTCGGCGCGCTGCGCCAGCGCTGGCAGTCCACCCGCAGCGAGCGCGAGAACGACGTGCCGATCCGCGACTGGACCGGCTCGCGCAGCGGCCAGCCCACGCGCATCGCCGGCTTCGACCAGACCCTGGTGTGGCTGGTGATCGGCCTGCTCGCGCTGGGGCTGGTGATGGTGTATTCGGCCAGCGTCGCGCTGCCCGACAGCCCGAAGTTCGCGCGCTACTCGACCACCTATTTCCTCAACCGGCACGCGTTCTCGCTGGCCATCGGCTTCATCGCCGCGCTGGTGGTGGTGCAGATCCCGATCAACGTCTGGGAGAAGTGCGCGCCCTGGCTCTTCGTGGCCGCGCTGCTGCTGCTGGCGGTGGTGCTGATCCCGCATGTGGGCAAGGGTGTCAACGGCGCCAAGCGCTGGCTGCCGCTGGGCATCATGAACTTCCAGCCGAGCGAGCTGGCCAAGCTGGCGATGGCGATGTACGCCGCCAGCTACATGGTGCGCAAGATGGACGTGAAGGAGCGCTTCTTCCAGGCCGTGTGGCCGATGGCGGTGGCGCTGGCGGTGATCGGCCTGCTGCTGCTGGCCGAGCCGGACATGGGCGCGTTCATCGTCATCGCGGTCATCGCGCTGGGCATCCTGTTCCTCGGCGGCGTCAACGGGCGCATGTTCTTCCTCAGCTTCGCGGTGCTGATCGGCGCCTTCGCGCTGATGATCGCGTCCAGCCCCTGGCGGCGCGAGCGCATCCTGGCCTTCCTGAACCCCTGGGACCCGGTGTACTCGCAAGGCAAGGGCTACCAGCTCACGCATTCGCTGATCGCCTTCGGCCGCGGCGAGATCACCGGCCAGGGGCTCGGGGCCAGCGTCGAGAAGCTGCACTACCTGCCCGAGGCGCACACCGATTTCCTGATGGCGGTGATCGGCGAGGAGCTCGGCTTCATCGGCGTGTCCATCGTCATCGTCGCGTTCTTCTGGCTGACCCGTCGCATCTTCGTCATCGGCCGCCAGGCGGTGGCACTGGATCGGGTGTTTGCCGGATTGATGGTGCAGGGCATCGGTGTCTGGATGGGTGGCCAGACGCTGATCAACCTGGGCGTGAGCCTGGGCGCGCTCCCGACCAAGGGCCTCACGCTGCCGCTGCTGAGCTACGGCGGCTCGGCGATCCTGATGAACCTGATCGCGCTGGCGATCGTGGTGCGCGTCGATGTCGAGAACCGGCAGATGATGCGGGGAGGGCGCGCGTGAGCCGGCGCCGGGCCGCCCCAAGCCGGCTCACCCCCTCGGGGGGCGGGCGCGCAGCGCCCTGGGGGCTGATGTGATGCCGCACCTGGTCATCATGGCTGCGGGCTCCGGCGGCCACGTCATCCCCGGCCTCGCGGTGGCGCGCGAGCTGCAGCAGCGCGGCTGGACCATCAGCTGGCTGGGCACGCGCACCGGCATCGAGAACAAGCTGGTGCCGCCGACGCACATTCCGCTGGACACCATCGCCTTCAACGGCCTGCGCGGCAAGAGCTTCGTGCAGACGCTGACCGGCGGGGCGCGGCTGCTGAAGGCCTTCTGGGAAGCGTTCCGCATCCTGCGCCGCCGCGGTGCCGATGCGGTGCTGGGCATGGGCGGCTACGTGTGCTTTCCCGGCGGGCTGATGGCCTCGCTGCTGGGCAAGCCGCTGATGCTGGTGAATGCCGATGCCGGCCTGCTGCTGTCGAACAAGGCGCTGCTGCCGGTGGCCGACCGCGTGGCCTTCGGCTTCGAGGGCGCGGCGGTGCAGGGCGTCAAGCGCGGGCTGGTCACCGGCAACCCGGTGCGCACCGAGATCGAGACCATGGACGCACCGGATCAGCGTTATGCCGGTCGCAGCGGCCCGCTGCGCCTGCTGGTGGTGGGCGGCAGCCTGGGCGCACAGGCCTTGAACACCGCCCTGCCGGCGGCCATCGCCCGCCTGCCCGCCGGCGCGCGGCCGATCGTCACCCACCAGACCGGCGCCACGCAGGCCGATGCCGTGCGCGCAGCCTATGCCGCGGCCGGCCTCGAAGCCGAGGTGCTGCCCTTCATCGACAACAT
>NZ_JBGAGA010000067.1:0-33059 GCF_044226965.1 Aquabacterium sp.
TCGGTGTCTTCTGCCGCTTGGCGCCTTCGACCATCGCGATCATGCGGTCGACGAAGGTCTCGCCCGGGTTCGCGGCGACGCGCACGACGATCCAGTCCGACAACACTTTCGTGCCGCCGGTCACCGCCGAGAAGTCGCCGCCGGACTCGCGGATCACCGGCGCGGATTCACCGGTGATGGCGCTCTCGTCAACCGAGGCCACGCCTTCGATCACGTCGCCGTCGGCCGGGATCACATCGCCGGCCATCACCAGCACCACATTGCCCTTGCGCAAAGACGTGGACTCGATCGGATGCCATTTGGCGCCGTACTTGGGTTCCTCGAGCATCTTCGCCCAGGTCTCGCGCTTCAGGCTGCGCAGCGAGGCCGCCTGCGCCTTGCTGCGCCCTTCGGCCAGCGATTCGGCGAAGTTCGCGAACAGGACCGTGAACCACAGCCACAGCGTGATGGCGAGGATGAATCCCGGCGGTGCCTCGCCTTGGCCCGCAAGGGCCTGCACGCACAGCGCGGTGGTCAGCAGGCTGCCGACGTAGACGACGAACATCACCGGGTTGCGCCATTGCACCCGGGGACTGAGCTTCTTGAACGAGTCGACGATGGCCGGCTTGACCAGCGTCGGGTCGAACAATGAAAAGGTCTTGCGGGTCATGATGGGCTCATTTCCACAGCATCAGGTGCTCGATCACTGGCCCCAGGGCCAGCGCGGGCACGTAGTTCAGCAAGCCCACCAGCAGCACCACGCCGATCAGCAGCGAGACGAACAGCAGCCCGTGCGTGGGCATCGTGCCGCCGGTGACGGCAATGCGCTTCTTGGCGGCCAGCGAGCCGGCCAGCGCGAGCACCGGCACGATCACGCCGAAGCGGCCGAACCACATCGCCAGGCCGAGCATCACGTTGTAGAACGGCGTATTGGCCGACAAGCCCGCAAAGGCGCTGCCGTTGTTGTTAGCCGCCGAGGTGAAGGCATAGAGGATCTCGCTGAAGCCATGCGCGCCAGGGTTGGCGGTGCCGGCGCGGCCGGCATCGGCCATCACCGCGACGGCCGTACCCAGCAACACGAGCAGCGGCGTGACGAGGATGGCGATCGAGCTCATCTTCATCTCGTAGGCCTCGATCTTCTTGCCCAGGTACTCGGGCGTGCGGCCGATCATCAGCCCGGCGATGAACACCGCGAGGATCGCGAACACCAGCATGCCGTAAAGGCCGGTGCCGGTGCCGCCGAACACCACCTCGCCCAGCTGCATGTTGACCAGCGGCACCATGCCGCCCAGCGGCGTGTACGAGTCGTGCATGCTGTTGACTGCGCCGCACGAGGCATCGGTGGTGATGGTGGCGAACAGCGCCGACTCGGCGATGCCGAAGCGCGCTTCCTTGCCCTCCATGTTGCCGCCGGGCTGCGAGGCGTTGACCGCTTGATCGACCTGCAGCGCCGCAATCTGCGGGTTGCCCTGCTGCTCGAAGCTCATCGCGGCCACCGCGCCGGCGATGAAGAGCACGATCATCGCGGCCAGCACGGTCCAGCCCTGGCGCCGGTCGCCCACCATCTGCCCGAAGGCCAGGCACAAGCCGGCCGGGATCAGGAAGATCGACAGCATCTGCACGAAGTTGGACAGCGGTGTCGGGTTCTCGTACGGGTGCGCCGAGTTGGCGTTGAAGAAGCCGCCGCCGTTGGTGCCGAGCACCTTGATGGCTTCCTGCGAAGCCACCGGGCCCATCGCCAAGGTCTGCGTGTCGCTGCGCTTGTCCTCCATCACCGGATTGCCCTTGTCGTCCTTCGTGGGCTGCCCGTCGGGCCCGTTCTTCGCCTCCTGGTAGGCCACCGTCTCCAGCGGCTTCACGTCCCGGTAGGCATCGAAGTTCTGCACCACCCCCTGCTGCACCAGGAACAGCGCGTAGATGAACGAGATCGGCAGCAGCACCCACAAGGTGACCCGCGTCAGGTCGACCCAGGCGTTGCCAATGCCCTGCGCGCTGTGGAGCGCCAGGCCGCGGATCAGCGCGATGACGACGACGATGCCGGTGGCGGCGGAGAAGAAGTTCTGCACCGCCAGGCCCAGCATCTGGGTCAGGTAGCTCATCGTGGTTTCGCCACCGTAGCCTTGCCAGTTGGTGTTCGAAACGAAGCTCACCGCGGTGTTGAAGGCGGAGTCGGGGGAGACGTTGGCCATGGCCTGCGGATTGAGCGGCAGCCACAGCTGCAGGCGTTGCAGCGCATACACCGCCAGCACGCCCAGGCCGTTGAACAACAGTATGGCCAGTGCGTACTGCAGCCAGCCCATGTCGGCATCGGCCTTGACGCCGCACAGCCGGTAGAAGCCGCCCTCGACGCGCCCGGCGAACTTCAGGCGCCCTTCCATCACGTGGGCGAGATAGCGCCCCATCGGCACGGCCAATGCCAGCAGGACCGCGGAATACGCGGCCAGCAACAGCCAGGCATGGGTGGTCACGAGAATTTCTCCGGCTGCAGCAAGGCCGCAACCAGGTAGACCAGCAGGCCCACGGCAGCGACCGCGCCCAGTACGTACATCATGTTCATGAGCGGGCTCCTCCGAGCTTGGCGCAGCCCGCCGCCATGCCGGCCAACAACAGCCAGCACACGAGCGCGAGTGCGAGATATGCGACGTCCATGTGAGTCGACCTCCTATCGAGACAGAGATGCTAGGAACCGGGGCATCAAGATGTTGGAAAGATGCGGCCGGCGGGTATCAAGAAAGTGTCAAGAAGGCAGCGGGTGCCAAGCGTGCAAAAGCATGCGCCCCTCATCGCGCCGCCGATTGACCGCGGTCAATCGCGAGCCGGTGGCGGCAGCTCAGCGCGGCCCCAGGCTGCCGCACCCCATCAGCCGGTGCGGCGCCAGCCACGGATCGATGCACCGGGGCGGCACCGCAATGGCCTTGCTGAGCACCACGCTCTCGTAGTCCTTGCCGGCCTTGTGCCAGTGACCCACCGTCCGGAAGCCCTGGCTCGCGTAGAAGGCGCGCAGCTCGGTGGCGCGGGTGGGCGTCTCGAGCGCCAGTTCGGCGTGGCCGCGCGCCTGCGTCCACTGTTCCGCATGCCGGATCAAGGCCCGCCCGCAGCCGCAGCCCTGTGAGCAGGGCTCCACGGCCAACTGGTGCAGCGTGGCCACGTCGGTACGGCGAAACCAGGGGCAGTCGCTCTGGCGATCCGGCGCCTCCATCGTCATGGTGCCGACCAGGCGACCGCCGTAGCAGGCGACGAAACAGTCGCCTCGACCCACGCGCTGCCGGGTGGTTTCCACCGGCTGGTCGACACCGGTGCAGCGCAGGCCTTCGCGCCCCAGTGGCGCGAAGGCACGGTGAACCAGGGCGGTCAACTCGTCCAGCGAGTCGCCGGGCTGCAAGCGTCGGATCTTCAGGCTGTTCATCGGATGTCCTGCGGTCGTGCCGCGATGACGCCATTGCAGCAGCCGGCCGCTCAAGATGGCATCAAGAGTTCGGGGGGCCGCATCAAGGCGGCGTCAAAGCCACGTCAAGGCGCGGAGGGCCTGTCCGGTTTGGCCGCCGTTCTGCGTCCTATCCCAGTGAAGGCCACGGGCGTGACCTTTGCCAGACCCTCACAGGAGCCCGACCATGAGCACCGTTTTCCCTCGTCCCGTCGTTCCCACCCGCCGGCGCATGGCGCTGCCGCTGCTGGCCGTGGTGCTGAGCGCCAGCCTCGGCGCCGCCGCCGCGATGGTGGTGGACCATGTGCTGCTCGACCCCTTCGCCGGCCGCAGCCACCTGCCGCCCGGCGCGCGGCCCGCACCGGCGGCACCGGCCGCAACGGCGGCGCCCGGCGACACCAGCGTGCCGGATGCGGCCACCGCGCTGGCGGCATCGAAGGACTCCGGGCCGACGGAGCCGGCGCCGACCTTCTGACATCCGGTCATCAACTAGAAATAGTTATTTCCGGAGAAGACGTATATATTTCGCCCCATGTGGGCGATCCTGATCATCACGCTGCCGACGCAGCCCAATGCCGTGCGCCTGCGCCTCTGGCGTGCGCTGAAGGGCCTGGGCTGCGCCTCGCCGCGCGATGGCACCTTTCTGCTGCCGGCCGAACAGGCCGCGCTGTTCGACCCGCTGGCCGAGGAAGCGCGCGCCCATGGCGGCAGCGCCGAGGTGATGGACCTGGCCCCGCGCAGCGACGAACAGCGCGCCGCGATGCTGGCCTTGTTCGACCGCAGCGAGGCCTATGCCGAGTGGCGCACCGAAGCCGAAGCACTGGCCGCGCGCCTGGCCGACCTGGACGAGACCGAGGCCCGCCGCCGCCTGCGCACGCAGGCCGAGGCGCTGCAGGCGCTGCAACGCATCGATTACTACCCCGGCCCCGCGGCCGAGCAGGCCACGGCCCACCTGGCCATGCTGCGCCAGGCCCTGGAAGCGCGCTTCTCGCGCGGCGAGCCGGTGGCCCAGGCCGCACAGGGCCTGGTGCGGCTGGACATCCGCAAGTTCCAGGGCAAGTGCTGGGCCACGCGCGCGCGGCCCTGGGTCGACCGCCTGGCCTGCGCCTGGCTGATCCGCCGCTACATCGACACCGAGGCCCGCTTCGTCTGGCTGCCAGACCCCACGCACGCGCCGCGCGGCGTGCTGGGCTTCGACTATGACGGCGCGCGCTTCACGCACGTGGGCGCGCGCTGCAGCTTCGAGGTGATGGCCGCGAGCTTCGGGCTCGATGCCGACCCGCAACTGCAGCGCATGGCCCAGGTGGTGCACTACCTCGACATCGGCGGCATCCCGGTGCCGGAGGCAGCCGGCATCGAGGCCGTGCTGGCCGGCCTGCTGGCCGTGCACCCCGAAGACGACGCGCTGCTCGAAGCCGCGCTGCAGGTCTTCGACGCGCTGCATGCCGCCCCCGCATCCACCCAGAGCACCTGAATGAACGACAAGCTTCTGCAGCGCCCCGAGCCCGTCAGCTTCGCCGAGGCCTTCCGCTTCTGGCTCAAGCTCGGCTTCATCAGCTTCGGCGGACCGGCCGGGCAGATCGCGATCATGCACACCGAGCTGGTCGAGCGCCGCCGCTGGATCAGCGAGAACCGCTTCCTGCATGCGCTGAACTACTGCATGGTGCTGCCGGGCCCGGAGGCCCAGCAGCTGGCCAGCTACATCGGCTGGCTGATGCACCGAACCTGGGGCGGCATCGTCGCCGGCGGGCTGTTCGTGCTGCCCTCGCTGTTCATCCTGGTCGCGCTGTCGTGGATCTACATGCGCTTCGGCAACGTGCCGCTGGTGGCCGGCATCTTCTACGGCATCAAGCCGGCGGTGACGGCGCTGGTGCTGCACGCGGCCCACCGCATCGGCACGCGCGCGCTGAAGAACGGCTGGATGTGGGGCATCGCGGCCGCCGCCTTCATCGCGATCTTCGCGCTCGACACGCCCTTCCCGGCCATCGTCGTCGCGGCGGGGTTGATTGGCCACTTCGGCGCGCGGCGCTGGCCGCAGGTGTTCGCCATCGGCGGCGGGCACGGCAGCGCCAAACAGGGCTACGGCCCGGCGATCATCGACGACGACACGCCCCCACCCGCGCATGCCCGCTTCTCGCGCGCGCACCTGGTGCGGGTGCTGCTGGGCGGCCTGGGGCTCTGGGCGGCCGCCATGGCCGTGCTCGTGGCCACGCAGGGCTGGCAGGCCACGCTGTCGCAGATGGGCTGGTTCTTCACCAAGGCCGCGTTGATGACCTTCGGCGGTGCCTACGCGGTGCTGCCCTACGTCTACCAGGGCGCGGTCGAGCAGTACCAGTGGCTGAGCGGCCCGCAGATGATCGACGGCCTGGCGCTGGGCGAATCCACGCCTGGTCCGCTGATCATGGTGGTGGCCTTCGTCGGCTTCGTCGGCGGCTGGCTGAAGCAGGTGGCCGGGCCCGATGCGCTGTTCGCCGGCGGCGCACTGGCGGCCACGGTGGTCACCTTCTTCACTTTCCTGCCCTCGTTCGTGTTCATCCTGGCCGGCGGCCCGGCGGTGGAGGCCACGCACGGCAAGCTGGGCTTCACCGCGCCGCTGTCGGCCATCACCGCCGCGGTGGTCGGCGTGATCCTGAACCTGGCGCTGTTCTTCGCGTACCACGTGCTCTGGCCGCAGGGCTTCGGCGGCCGCTTCGACTGGATCTCGGCCTTGATCGCGCTGGCCGCCACCGGGGCGCTGTTCCGCTTCAAGCTCGGCGTGCTGCCGCTGCTGGGGATGAGCGCCGCCGCCGGCCTGGCCGTGACTTTCATTCGTTAGCATTGGTTGACATCGATGAACACCTCCATGCCCCTGCCCGACCTGTACCCTGCCAGCCTTGGCGGCGATGGCGTCTCGATGGAGCCGGCCATGCGCCTGGCCCTGGAGGCCAGCTTCGGCGGCGTCGAGGGCTGGCGCCGGGACTTCCTCGGCCGCGGCGCATCTGCACCGGTGGATGCCCGGTGGCTGCTGATGGCCTTCGACCCGAACGGTGGCCACCTGGTGAACCGGGCACTGGTGGCCGGCGATGCGCGGCGGGTGCCACTGCTGGCGCTGCCGCTGAGCGGCCAGGACAGCGCCATGCTGGCCCGCGAGATGCAACACATCGCCTGGGCCGGGGTCTACCAGCGCTACCAGGCCGCGGTGCATGCCGCCAGCGAGCCCTTGGCCGCCGACGCCGATGCGCTGCAAGGCGCCATGGTGCTGGACGTGCGGCGCGCCGGCGTGTTCGCGCAGGCGCCGTCGATGATCCCCGGCGCGCGCTGGTGCGACCCGGCCACCGTGACCACCTGGGCCGCGGAGCTGCCGGCGGAGCAGCCGGTGGTCGTCTATTGCGTCTACGGCCACGAGGTCGGCCGCTCGACCGCGATGCGCCTGCGCGCGGCCGGTGTCAATGCGCGTTATCTGAGCGGCGGCATCGACGGCTGGACGCGGGCCGGCCGGCCGGTGGTGGACAAGCCCCGCGCCTGACCGGCAGGCACGCGGCCGTCGTCGCGGCACGGCGGCGCCCAGGGCGCGCGCCAGCCCGGTCCCTACAATCTCGTCCCGTGAAGCTCAGCCGCGCACGCCGGCGGTCTGGTGGCGTGCGCAGCCCCGCGCGCCACCCAGGGTCTCCTGAGCACGCCCCCCGCAAGGGGACCTGAGACGCCCCGGCGGAGCCGGTGCCGCTCATCCCGGGCTGGCGCCAGCGCCGGCCCTTCCCCCCTTGCGCCTGCTGCCTCGAGTCGTCGGCTGATGCGGCCACACTGTCGTCACGCGAGCCCGTTCTTTCCCTTGTCATCACCGCCCAGGAGACCCTCGATGTCCACCTCCCGCTTCTCCCGAACCGCTGCGCTGCCGCTGGCCCTGGCCGGCCTGCTGGTCGCCGCCGGCGCCGCCGCGCAAACCACCGTCAAGGACCCGTGGGTCCGCGGCACCGTGGCCCAGCAGAAGGCCACTGGCCTGTTCGCGCAGATCACCTCCACCAGCGGCGGCAAGCTCGTCAGCGTCAGTTCGCCGGTGGCCGCCAGCGTCGAGATCCACGAGATGGCGATGGACGGCAACGTGATGAAGATGCGCGCCGTCAATGCGCTGGACCTGCCGGCCGGCAAGGCCGTGGACCTGAAGCCCGGCGGCTACCACGTGATGCTGCTCGACCTGAAGCAGCAGCTGAAGGCCGGCGACACGGTGCCCGTGACGCTGGTGGTCGAAGGCAAGGACGGCAAGCGCGAGTCGGTGGAGGTGAAGGCGCCGGTGAAGGCGCTGGGCGCCGCCGCCGAGCCGGCCAAGCACTGACGCGGCGACCGCCCGGTCGGGGAGCGGCACGGTTCTTGTATGACGAATCGATAGACTCCTCATACCCCAGCGCCGGACACCGCCCATGCACGACCTGCCCGCCGACTGGGGCGCCCTGTGCGCCCTGGTCTTCCTGCTCGGCCTGCGCCATGGGCTCGATGCCGACCACCTGGCCGCCATCGACGGGCTCACGCGCCTGAGCCTGCGCCGCGGGCAGGCGCATGCCCGCCTGTGCGGCGCCCTGTTTTCGGGCGGCCATGGGCTGGTGGTGCTCAGCATCGCGCTGCTGGCCGGCCTGCTGGGCGCACGCTGGATGCCGCCGGCCTGGTTCGAAACCCTCGGTGCCTTCGTCTCGATCGGCTTCCTGGCCCTGATCGGGCTGGTGAACCTGCGCGCCGTGCTGCAGGCACCGCAAGGCACGGCGGTGCCGCTGGCCGCGGTGCGCGGCCGGTGGCTGGGCGCGCTGGCGGGTCGGCTGGCGGGCGCGGGCCGGGGCCCGGCGCGGTCGTCGTCCGGCCCCAGCGCGGTGATGGGCGTGGGCGCACTGTTCGCGCTGTCCTTCGACACGCTCAGCCAGTCCGCGCTGTTCGCGGTGATGGCGGTGCGCTTCGGGGGCGTGGGGCATGCGCTGACGCTGGGCCTGCTGTTCGTGCTGGGCATGCTGCTGGCTGACGGCGCCAACGGCTGGTGGATGGCGCGCCTGATCCAGCGCAGCGATCGGCTGGCGGCCATCGCCTCGCGCACGATGACGCTGGCGGTGGCCTGCGTCAGCCTGGCGATCGCGGGCCTGGGCATCGCCCGCATGGCCTCGCGCTGGATCGACGGCGCGCTGGCCGGCGCCGAGCTCGGGCTCGGCCTCGGCGTGCTGGCCTTCATGGCGTTGAGCTACGGGTTGGCGCGCCGAGCAGCCGTGGTGACGGTTGAATCCACGGCAGCTTCGCGTGCGTAAGAGGCATTGACTTCACCTTCACACAGAATCCCCTTGCCTCCACAGCCCCTGTTCCCGCCCGCTTGCCAAACCGCGGGCCGGCCTGCACTGTGCAAGCAGCCGCTGGCGCTGGCCGCAGCCCTGGCGCTGCTGCTGCCCGTGGCGCAGGCCGAAGAGATCGCCGCGGCCGAAGCCGCCAGCAGCGGCCGCGTCGAGATCACCGGCCGCCACTACGACAATGCCGTCGGCAGCTCGGACGCCGCCTCGCAGGGCACCATCCGCGCCGAGCTGCTGAAGAGCCGGCCGGCGCTGCGCCCGGGCGAGGTGCTGGAGTTCGTGCCCGGCGTCATCGTCACGCAGCACTCGGGCGACGGCAAGGCCAACCAGTATTTCCTGCGCGGCTTCAACCTCGACCACGGCACCGACTTCGCCACCTCCGTCAACGGCCTGCCGGTCAACATGCCCACGCATGGCCATGGCCAGGGCTACTCGGACCTGAACTTCCTGATCCCCGAGCTGGTCGACCGCATCGAATACCGCAAGGGCCCGTACTTCGCGAACAACGGCGACTTCTCGGCCGCCGGCTCGGCCGACATCGTCTACCGCACGACGCTCGACGAGGCCTTCGCCGCGCTGACGCTCGGCCAGCGCCGCTTCCAGCGCGTGGTCGGCGGCGCGTCGAGCGATGTCGGCAGCGGGCTGAAGCTGCTGGGCGCGGTGGAGCTGCAGCACAACGACGGCCCCTGGACCGTGCCGGAACACCTGCGCAAGGCCAATGCGGTGCTGACGCTGAGCGGCGGCACCCGCGCCGAGGGCTTCAGCGGCAGCCTGATGGCCTACGACGCGCGCTGGACCTCGACCGACCAGATCCCGCAGCGGCTGATCGACGCCGGCCAGTACCGGGGCCAGGCCTTCGACCGCTTCGATTCACTGGACCCGAGCGATGGCGGCCGCACCCACCGTAACAGCGTGTCGGGCGATTGGCATCGCAACCGCGACGACAGCAGCAGCCGCGTGGCCGCGTACTTCATCGACTATGGACTGAAGCTGTACTCGAACTTCACCTACGCGATGGAGCGCCCGGACCAGGGCGACCAGTTCTCTCAGCAGGACGATCGCCGCGTCGTCGGCCTCACCGCCAGCCATGCGGTGAATCATCCGCTCGGCAGCCTGAACGCGCGCAGCGAAATCGGCCTGCAGCTGCGGCAGGACCGGATCCGCGTCGGCCTGTTCGACACCGCGCAGCGTCGCATCACCGGCACCACGCGCGACGACACGGTGCGCGAGACCCTGCTCGCCCTGTACGGCCAGACCACGGCCGAACTCACGCCCTGGCTGCGCGCCATCGTCGGGCTGCGCGCGGACCAGGCCCGCTTCCGCGTGGACAGCCGCAGCCTGGCGGCCAACAGCGGCAGCGCCTCGGACCACCTGCTGTCGCCGAAGTTCTCGCTGATCGCCGGGCCCTGGCAGAAGACCGAGCTGTTCTTCAACGCCGGCCGCGGCTTCCACAGCAACGACGCGCGCGGCACCACCGCCAGCATCGACCCGAAGACCGGCGACGCGGTGGACAAGGTGCCGGGCCTGGTGGCCGCGCGCGGCATGGAACTCGGCGCCCGCACCGAATGGCTGCCAGGCCTGCAGAGCTCGCTGGCGCTTTGGCGGCTGGACTTCGATTCCGAGCTGGTCTACGTCGGCGACGCCGGCGCCACCGAGCCGAACCGGCCCAGCAAGCGCCGCGGCGTCGAGTGGAACAACCGCTACATTCCGCTGCCCTGGCTGCTGGTGGATGCCGACCTGGCCTGGACGCACGCCCGCTTCGCCGATGCCGACCCGGCCGGCAACCGCATCCCGAACGCCGTCGACAAGGTGGCCTCGCTCGCCCTCACCTTGCGCGAGCTCGGCCCCTGGTCGGCCAGCCTGCAGTGGCGCTACCTGGGCGCGGGCGCGCTGATCGAGGACAACAGCGTGCGCTCGGCACCGTCGATAACGACCAACCTGCGCGTCAGCCGGCGCCTGTCGCCCAAGGCCGAGCTGACGCTCGATGTCTTCAACCTGTTCGACCGCCAGGTCAACGACATCGAATACTTCTACCAATCGCAGCTGCCCGGCGAGGCCGCGCCGGTGGCGGACAGGCACCTCCACCCGGCCGAGCCGCGCACGCTGCGGCTGACGCTGAAGCTGGCGTTCTAGGGTGCCAACTCGCCGCCGCAACGGCCTTCGACATCCACCCACAGCGCCGGCAGGCCCAGTGCGGCCAGCCAGGCCGGGCCCTGCTGCTCCTTCAGCATCGCGATGGTCGCGGCGCTGCCGGCCACCACGCACAGCGGGGCCAGCACGCTCACCGCCGCCAGGTGCTGCACCGGCCAGCCGGTGCGCGGGTTCAGGATGTGGCCATAGCGCCGACCCTGGACGACGATGCAGCGCTCGTAGTCGCCGCTCGAAGCCAGCGCGCCCTGGCTCAGCGCCAGCGTGGTCAGCAGTTCGCCGGGCCGGCGCGGATGGCGGATGCCAATGCGCCAGGGCTGGCCGTCGGGCTGCGGGCCGATGGCGCGCATGTCGCCGCCGAGGTTGACGTAGCCGTGCTGCACGCCTTCGGCCGCCAGCAGCGCGGACAGGCGGTCGACCGCGTATTCCTTGACGATGCCGCCGAAGTCCAGCTCCATGCCGGGCTGTGGAAACGTCAGCCGCGGCGGCTGCCAGTGCAGGCGGTGCCAGCCGATGCGCGGGCGCAGCGACTCGATCAGCGCCGCTTCGGGCAGTTGCCTGTCGGCAAAGCGCCAGGCCTGGCGCAGCAGGCCGGCGCTGATGTCGAACAGGCCGCCGCTCTGGCGGTGGCAGGTGTCGGCATAGTGCAGCAACGCGGCGGTCTCCTCGTCCACTTCCACGCCGCCGCCGGCTGCCGCCACCTGGTTGATGGCGCTGAGCACGCTGTCTTCGCGGTAGCGTGAATAGCGCTGCTCCAGCCGCTGCACCTCGGCCAGCGCCAGGCCGGCCAGCTGTTCGGCGCGGGCGGCGCTGGCGGCCACCAGGCGCAGTTCACAGGGCGTGCCCATCGCGCGGAAAGGGTGGTGCAGCTCGAACACAATGGCCGCTCGTTTCGTTCGCTAGAAGTGCTGGCGCCAGCTGGCCACCAGCGTGCCGCTGCGGGTGGGCTGGTAGCCGTTGACCCGGCTGTCCAGCGGCTGCAGCCATTCGAACGCGAAGGCACTGCCCTGCCACGCGCCGGGCAGTCCGTCGATCACGGCACCCAGCCCCAGCTCGTGCCAGCGGCCGCCCTGGTTGGCCGGATGGTCGGCGGCCGAGCCGCTGGTGGCCAGCTCGGCGCGCTCGCCGCGCACCCGGCCCTGGCCGCTGGCCGCGGCGCGCAGCGTCAGCTGCAGCCACGGGGCCACACGGCGGCCGAGCCAGGCGCTGGCGTCCAGCCGGTGGCCCAGCGCGTAGCCCGCGCCGTTGCGCGCCTGCCCGCGCCAGGTGGCCAGCGCCTGCGCGCCCCAGGCCCACGGGCCGGCGGCATCCTGGTAGCCCAGGCTGGGCAGCAGGTCCCAGGTCCCGCTGCCGGGTTGCATGCCGTAGTCCTGCGGCAGGCCGTCCTGCTGGTGGCTGCGGCGGTGGCGCAGGTCGGTGCGGCCGGTGGGCAGGCTCAGGCCCAGGCCCAGGGTCCAGCGCCCCTGCCCGGCCGCGGGCTGCCACAGCAGGTGCAGCGGCGTGTCGCCCCAGCCGGCGCTGTCATGACGCCCGAAGTGCACGGGGCCATCGGGCGGCGGCCCGCCTTCGAGCAGTCGGCTGTCCATCGCCGCGCTGATGTACTGCGGCATCAGCATCAGGCCCAGGCCTTCGCCCAGGCCGTAGCCGATGTCGAGCATCTGCATCTGCATCGTCATGCGCTGGGGGCGGGTGCTGCAGGCCACCGGCTGGCAGGCCTCGGTGCGCCACTGGTCGTCGCTCACCGGCTGGCCGTTGGGGCGCAGTTCGCCGGCATCGCGCTGGTTCACCAGGCGCAGGCCCAGCATCCAGCGGCCGGGTGCCATCGCGCCATGCGCCAGCGGCACGCCGGCAGGCAGGCCAACGTGTTCGACGTGCGGCACCGACTCGCTGTCGTCATGGGCGTGCCCGTGGCCCGTGGCCGCGGCTGGCGGCGCGCCGTCGAAGTCGATGCGCAGCGTGGCATTGGCCATCGCGTAGCGGAAGTCGGCGAATGCGCCGTCGGCCGACCCGCCGCCCCAGCGCAGCGCGGCCGCGTGTCGCGCGGCGTCCACGCCAAGTTCAAGCGTGACACCGCGACCCAGCGGCTGCGTCCAGCCGAGGCCGAAGCCCAGCACGCCGAAGGCGGCGAGCCGCTGGTCGCTGGAGAAATAGGCCGGCAGCAGCGCGGGGTCGAAGACGGTGACGACGGGCTGGCCGTCGCCACCGATGCGCACCTGGCGGTAGGCCTGGTGCGTGACCAGAACGTCGCGGTAGAAGCGCGCGGCACCCTGGCTGTAGCTGCGCAGCCGGGCGCTGAGCATCCGACCGTCACCCAGCGGCTGCAGCCATTCGGCCTCGGCGCGCTGCGCGGTGATGCCCCAGTCATCGTGGTACAGGCCGTAGCCCAGGTGCAGCGCGGCATCGGTGGCGGCGATGTGCTGCACCAGCTTGACACCCGCGGTCCACTGGCCCCGCTGCGCCGGCCGCTGCTCCATCAGCGCGCGCAGGTCGCCGTTGCGCGGCGCCTCGCTGCCGGCCACCAGCGGCGCGAAGATCACGCTGCTCACCTTGTACGGGTTGGCCAGGTCACCGGCGCTGCGCGTGTAGGACAGCGTCGCTTCAAGCAGCGTGGCCGGCCCGAGGATCTGCGTGAAGCCCGCCGAAACCGACGTGTCGCGCCGCCGGCCGTGCAGCACCAGCTGCCCGGCATGCGATTCGATGCGCGCGCCATACGCCGTCTTCGTGATGTACGGCGCGGCGTCGTGGTCCAGCGTGGCGCGGCTGTCGCTGCGCGTGTGGCTGACGCCCAAGGTCAGCGTGCTCTGGGCAAGGCCGATGGAATGCCCGAGGTTGATGAAGCGCGACAGGTAGTCGCGCTCGCGCGACGCACCGGCGCCGAGCGTGAGCTGGCGGTCCTCGTCAAGCCGCTGGCGCAAGCGCAGGTCCAGCTGCTGCCGGGTTTCGGGCGAGGCCGAGCTCAGCGTGTGCACCAGCGCGGACGCGGGCGTCACGCGGCCGCTGGCAGGGTCGACGCTGACCGGGCGGTCGTGCGCATCGAGCAGCAGCTGGCCGTTGAGCATCGGCGAGGCGCCCACCGTCACCAGCTGCCCGCCGCGCAGCGCCCGCACCGGGCGGTTGCCCTGCGCCAGCGCGGGCGCGGTGGTGATCGGCGTGGCGCCGGACCAGGTGTCCTGCGTGGCCGCGAGCACCAGGCCATCGCCGCGCGGCAGGGCCCATTGCGCGCGCCAGGCCAGGCTGTCGACACGGATCGGCGCCGGCCCTTCGCCGACGATGCCGGCCGCGCGTGCGGACTCGCGGTACTGCGCGCTCTGCAGCGTGACGCCCTCGGCCGTGTCGGACGGCTGTGCCCGGGCCGGCAAGCTGACCAGCCCGGGCAGCAGCAGCGCGGCGGCGGTCAGCGCCTCGAGCGCGCCACGGCCGGCGTCAATAGCAGCCACAACCGCCGCCCTCGGCCGGGTTGTTGCGGCCCGCCGCTTCACGGCTGGCCTGCACATGCGCGCGCAGCGCACTCTGCGCCGGCTGCGGGTCGACCGCCATCTGCGGCTTGGCCAGCGTGCCGCGCTGCCACGGCGCCACCTCGGCGCAGGCGCCGAGCAGCACAGGCGCCAGCACCACGGGAATGAGCAGCCGCTTCATCGGTCCTGGTACTGGTACACCACGCCGTCGGTGCCCGTGTGCTGGGTACCGGTGGCGTCCAGGCAATGGACAGTGACGTTGAAGCTCACCGCGCCTGCGCCGGCCTTGTTGATCAGCACCTGGTACAGGCCGTTGCCGCCCGGCGTGCGCGAGGCCGGGCTGGGTGCCGCGTCGGCGCCGATCGCGTCGGTGGTGTTGGTGGCCACGCTGCCCTTGACCACCTGCGCGCTCAGCGCCGGCGCGTTCGGCGTCAGGCTTTGCAGCTGCAGGTACAGGTGGTCGGTCTCGTAACCGCCATCGGTGGAACAGATGACGCCGAAGTAGTGCGTGGCGCCGGGCGCGGGCCCGAGCGTGAACACATAGCTGTGGGCCAGGGCCGGCAGGCCGGGAGCGGCCAGCGCGGCCGCCAGGAGCGCGCCGCTGAGGGCGCGAGACAGGGGCAGCGTCTTCATGGCATCAGGGCAGGTAGCCGTCGAGCTTCAGGTTGGCATCGACGTCCTCGTTCGAGGGCGTCACCGTGAAGACGTAGCCGGCGCCGCAGCTCGCGGGCAGCGGGTTCTTCGTCAGGTCGCGGTTGATCGTCAGCGAGGCCGGCGCGCCGATGCCGTCCACCGTGACGTCCGCATACTTCGCGGTGACCGCCGGGATCCACAGGTTCTTCGCGCCGTTCTTCTGGCAGATGTCGGCCACCGCGACCTGGACGATCAACTTGGTGGCACACGAGTCGGCCGGAAACGTGATGCCGGCGGTGCGGAACGGCACCAGGCCGTGCAGCGTGGGATCGAGCGCGCCTTCGGTGCTTTCGAAGCCGATGACGTTGCCGGCGGCGTTGGTCTTTTCCTTCTGCCTGCTGAAGATGTCCCTGTTCTGGATCAGCTGCGGCACGTTGGCGAAGGTGGTGATCGACACCACCGCCGGGTTGCCGGCCATCGTGCCGGTGACGGTGTACTTCGGGTTCACCGTCGGAAAGACCACGCTCTGCGCGATCACCGGCAGCTTGGTGCCGTCGGCCAGCGTGCAGCCATGCCCGATGACGAGGTTGTTGTAGGTGGTGGTGCCTTCGGCAGCCTGCACCTGGAGGGTGGTGTGGGCCTGGGCGGCCAGGCCGGTGGTCAGGAGGCCGGCAGCGGCCAGCGCGGACAGGGTGGAACGGAATCCGATGCGATTCATGGATGCGATCTCGTGTGAGGAACTGCGAGTGCATGCGCGCGCGCCCGCCTGAAGCGGCGGCCGCGGCAACATGCGACAAGGCGGGCGCAGGCAGCGCCCGGAGGTTCAGCTCACGCGAGCGGTGGCGCGCGCGGTTGCGCGGTGGCCCACACGTGCAGCGTGCGGGGCGCCTGCGCAAAGCGGGTGGGCAGCGGCTGGAAGCCGGTCACCACCAGGTGCGGCTGCAGCGGCGCGGGCGGCAGGCCCAGCACCGGCGCATGCCAGGAGCAATAGGGGCAATGCTCCATCGCCATCTTGGGCGTGCCCTGCCCGTCCTGCGACGGGCCGGCGCCCTTGGCACCGGTGCTCGAGCAGATGGCGGCCCAGGCATCGGGGCCGCCGGACTGCAGAGCCTGCGACAAGGCCGGCGCCAGCGCCGCCAGCAGGATCGCGAAACTCGCGATCCAGGAGGCGAAGTACTGGTGGCGGAGGGCCCGGCGCATGGGGTCGCGATTGTAGGGGTCTAACCCAGCGAGGTCGCGAGCATCACCAGCACCGCCACCGCCATCACCGCGGTCGCGGCCCAGCCGAACAGCCGGTGCCGCAGCGTGATGGTCAGCGCGCCCATCAGCCGCCGCGACTGGCCGACCCACATCATCACCACCATGATCGGCACCGAGATCACGCCGTTGACGACGGCGCTCCACACCAGCGCGCGGATCGGGTCGAGCTCGTACCAGCTCATCAGCGCGCCGATGGCGGTGGCCGCGATGATGATGGCGTAGAAGCCGCGCGCCTCGTGGAAGCCTTGCGAGAGCCCGGCCTTCCAGCCGAACACCTCGCTCACCGCATAGGCGGCGGAGCCGGCCAGCACCGGCACCGCCAGCAGGCCGGTGCCGATGATGCCCAGCGCGAAGACCGCGAAGGCGAACTCGCCAGCCACCGGGCGCAGCGCCTCGGCGGCCTGCGCCGCGGTCTGGATCTGCGTGATGCCGTGCAGGTTGAGCGTGACCGCGGTGGCCAACACGATGCACAGCGCGATCGCGTTCGAGAACAGCATGCCGATGTAGGTGTCCTGCTTGATGCGGAACAGGTGCTCCTCTGCATAGGCGCGGTCGCCTTTCAGCTCGGCGGCGTCGGGCCGGCGGTGGCTGTCTTCCACTTCCTGCGCGGCCTGCCAGAAGAACAGGTAGGGGCTGATCGTCGTGCCCAGCACCGCCACCACCATGCTCGCGTAGTCGGCCATGGCCACGTCTTTCGGGAGGTAGCGCCAGGGCGCCAGCGATTCGGTCAGCGCCTGGCGGAAAGGCACCTGCACCACCATCACCACCGCGAAGTAGGCGAACAGCGCCAGCGTCAGCCACTTCAGGATGCGCACCGAGCGCTCGTAAGAGAAGAACACCTGGCCCAGCACGCAGGCGGCCCCGAACAGCACGATGTAGGTCGTGTTATGGCCACCGGCCAGCAGGCGCGCGGCCTCGGCCATGGCGCCGATGTCGGCGGCGATGTTGATGGTGTTGGCCACCACCAGCAGGCTGACCAGGCCCAGCGTCAGCCAGCTCGGGCAGAGCTTGGCGATGTTGGCGGCCAGACCCTCGCCGGTGACCCAGCCGATGCGGGCCGAAAGCATCTGGATGCCGATCATCAGCGGCGTGGTCAGCAGCAGCGTCCACACCAGGCCGAAGCGGAACTGCGCGCCGGCCTGGCTGTAGGTGGCGATGCCGCTGGGGTCGTCGTCGGCCGCGCCGGTGATCAGGCCGGGGCCGAGGCGCTGGGCCAGCGCACGGGTTTCGGGGAGCGTTTGGCGCGCGGACGCGAGCAGGCGGTTCAGCAAGGGTGGACGTTGCACGAGGTGTTGCATCGGAAGCTCCTGACGCCAGGCCCGCCTTTGGCGGTGGCACATGGCGCAGAACCTCGGCGCGGGCCGTGGCGGCCCGGCTGCCGGGTGGGGTGGATGGATCGAAGCCCCCACCGCCCGGCGCGTGCAAGGCCGACTAGCAGTCGACCGCGAAACGTTCGGACGGCGAAGGCCAGCAACTAGGCGCTGGGTTCATGGCTAAGGCCGTCGAGTGAAGGAAGGCGGATTATCGAACGGCGGGGCGGATCTGCACACCCCGCGCCGGGTCAAATGCCACGCCAATAGCTGTCGCTCGGCTGTCCGCTACAGCCCCCGCAGCGCGGCGTGGCCGCTCTTTTCATGCGACATGGCAAGCCACGGCGCCGAGCGCACCGCGCAGCCTCGGCCGCTACTTCCGCGCGTCCGCCAAGCCACGGCGCCGGCTGGCGATCTGACGCCCGATGTCGTGGCGCTCGCGCTCGCCCAGCTTCGCGCGCGCCTGAGGGTAGATCACCGACTCTTCCAGCGCCATGTGGTCGCGCAGCAGGCCGATGAACACTTCGGACCACTCGCGCAGCGCTTCGACCTCGTACCCGACGTGGCCCTCGGCCACCGCCAGCAACTGGGGCGACAGGTTGAGCCAGTCTTCCTCCAGCCAGTTGTGGTCGGTCTGCAGGCGCAGCACGGTCTGCATCAGCGCCGCATCACCCGAGGCCAGCATGCGGGGGAAGACATGGCGCTCTTCGTCATCGTGGTGCTGCCGCACCGTGGTGCTGAAGAATTCGTGCACCTGCCGCGCCAGCCGGCGCGTCTCGGCGTCTGCACCCTGCTCGGACAGGCGCGACACCATCGCGGCCAGTTGGTCCAGCGCCAGCGCTGTGCGGCGATGGCAGCCATCGAGCAGGTCCATGCCATCAGGGCCAGGATCGGCCAGTTCGGTCTGTTCAGCAAGCGTCATGGCAACCCTCCGAAAGTACGCTGCCAGCCTAGGCTTCTGGCGCAGGTCCGTCTTGACCTGACTCAATCGGAGCGTTGCGGGCGGCGGCGATCAAGCAGCCTCCTGCGAGGCCCGCATGCGCCATGCGCTACAGCAGTTTCACCCGCTTCAGGTACTGCTCCACGTCCTTGTAGCTGCCGTCTTCGCCGGCGTACTTGACGACGTTGCGCACGGTGCGCAGCCAGTCCAGCGTGGACGGCTGCATGCGGGCCAGCGCATGCTCGAAATCGGCCGCGTTCAGGCCGCGCTCGGCACCGTCCAGGCTGTCGGCCAGGGCCGATTCCTTGGCCATCTCGATCAGCCCGTCGATGTCGGCGCCCGAGTAGTGCTCGGCACGCCGCGCGACGGTCTCGATAGACAGGTCGGCCTCCATCGGCACGCCGGTGAGCTTGATGCGCAGCATCTCGGCACGCGCCGCGGCATCGGGCGGCGGCACGAAGATCTGGCGCGAGAAGCGGCCGGGCCGTTTCATCGCGCCGTCCACGTCCCAGGGCATGTTGGTGGCGGCCAGCACCAGCACGCCGTGGTTCTCGCGCCCGATGCCGTCCAGCTGCGACAGGAACTCGTTGACCACCGTGCGCGTGGTGTTGCCATGCGCCTTCGCGCGCGCGTAGGCCAGCGCGTCGAGCTCGTCGAAGAACAGCACGCAGGGCGCCTGCGCGCGGGCCTTGTCGAACATCGCGGCCAGGTTGCGTTCGCTCTCGCCGAGGTACATGTTCAGCACGTCGGAGATGCCCACCGCGACGAACGCGGCATTGCACTCGTTGGCCACCGCGCGCGCCAGCATGGTCTTGCCGCAGCCGGGCGCGCCGTACAGCAGCAGCCCGCCGCCCGAACCCATGCGGAAGCGCGCAAACAGGCCCGGCTTCAGGTAGGGCTCGATGATCTTCAGCCGGATCGTCTTCTTCAGCTCGTCCATGCCGACGATGCTGGAGAAGCGCACCTTCTCCTCGCTGACCTGCTGGATCGCGCGCACCTCGGCCGGGGCCCCGGCGCCCTCGCCTGCGCCCACCAGCTGCAGCCGTGGCGCGGCCGGCTTCGCGGCCAGCGGCGCGTCGTTGGCCGGCACGGCCTGCGCGCCCAGGGCCTCCAGCGCCGGCAGCGGCGCAAAGCCGGCCAGCGTGCGCGCCTCGTCGTAGCGCTTCAGGGCCGCCTCGCGCTCGCCGCGGCCCAGCAGGGCCTGTGCGGCCAGCAGCGCCCCTTCGGGCTTCAGCGGCTGCTGCTGGGCCAGCAGCTCGGCCTGCGTCAGCGCCTCGTCCCAGGCCTGCTCGCGCAGCAGGCTTTCGGCATAGCGCCGGCGCAGCGCGGCATCGAAGGGCTGGCGCAGCAGCTGCTGTTCCAGCGCGGCGCGGTCATCTTGGGATTCACTCATGGCTATCGTCCGAAATCAGCGGCCAGCACGGTTCAATCGCGCAGCATCCAGCGCCGGAACAGCGGTGGCCACACCCAGCTGTAGACCACATAGGCCAGCAGCAGCATCGACACCGGCCCGCTCCAGCCCGGCGCCACGCGGTCGACCACGCGCACGCCCACCAGCATCAGGGCCCACAGCGCGATCGACGCGCCCCAGCCCCAGCGCTGCAACGGCCACAGCGGCCACATGCTCCAGTGCGTGCCCATGCGCAGCGCCTGCACCATCTGCAGCAGGCCGGCATCGGTGGGGTCGGCGCGCAGCAGGTTGCGCGCGAGCTTCAGCGCCTCGCGCTGGCGGCCGGCGTGGGCCAGTGCCACCACCACCAGGCGCAGCGTGTGCAGGTCGTGCGGGTCGCCGGCCACCAGGCGCTGCAGCGCCGCGCTGTCCACCCGGCTGCCCTGCAGCACCAGGTCGCACAGCACGCGGGCGCGCAGGCAGGTGTCCGATTGCGGCGCGAAGCGCAGGCCCTCGTCGGCCAGTGCGCTGGCCTTGTCGAACAGCAGCGCGCGCAGCATCAGCCGCGCGTAGTGGGCATAGAACTCGCCCTGCTGCGGCGACTCGCGCAGCAGGCCCAGGATCAGCAGCTCGGCCTCGGCCGGCCGCTGGCTTTCCATCTCGGTGATGAACAGCAGCAGCCGCGCGCCCACATGCGAAGGCGAGCGCTGCAGCAGGCGGCCGAAGGTCTCGCGCGCGCTGTCGTAGCGCTCCTCCATCACGTCGGCGCGGCCCAGCTCGAACAGCAGGCCGGCATGGTCGGGCGCGCGCTGCAGCGCATCGGCCAGCAGCGCGCGCGCCTGCGCGTAGCGGCGGCGGTCGAGCAGTGCACTGGCCTGCAGCACCACGCGGTCGGCGTCGGGCGGCTGGCCTTCGCCGCCGAAGAGCTGACCGCCTTCCATGCTCATGCCAGCCAGGCCGCCAGGCCGAAGGTCGCCCCATTGCCCAGCACCACCAGCGCCAGCCCCACCCACCAGCCGTTGGGCCGCTTCAGGCCCATCAGGTCGGCGATGCGGTGCTCGCGGCGGTGCAGCCACAGCGTGGTGAAGGCGAAGTAGGCCAGGCCCAGCGCCTGCATCAGCAGCTCGGGCCCGCGCCGACCGGCCAGCTCGGTGACCGCACGGGCCACCGCGTTGCCGGCGGCGGTGTGCATCAGCGCCGCCAGCAGCCCCACCCACAGCAGCGCGGCCGGCAGCAGGAAGCCGAGGTCCTTGGGCCAGCGGCCGACACGCCAGGCATTCAGCCCCGCCAGCAGCAGCGAGGCCACCGGCCCGCCGAAGAACGCACAGGCGAAGCCCGCCGTCTGGCTGTAGGGTGCGCGGCCGGCCGGCTGGCCCTGCAGGCTGGGCTGCAGCAGATCGTGACGGATGGTGGTGGACATGGGCCGGATCAATGTAGCACGCCCGCCCTCCGCGCCAGGGCAGTGGCCGCTGCTTTCGGAGACTAGGATCGCGGGCCGCCGCGACGGCACCGTCACGCCGCCGTCATCACCGCGCGCCAGCATCCACGGCTTTCCTGATCACCCGAAGCGCATCGATGAGACTGCCCCTGCCCGCCCTCACCCTGGCCGCCGCCGCCGCCCTCTCTGCCCTGTCCGCCTGCGGCGGCAGCGACGATCCCGCCCCGCTGCCCACGCTGGACGGCCAGCAGCCGCTGGTCATCGGCCACCGCGGCCTGCCCGGCCTGTACCCGGAAGAGACCCAGGCCGCCTTCGAAGGCGCGGCCGATGCCGGCGCCGATTCGCTGGAGGAAGACCTGCACCTGACGAAGGACTGCGTGCTGGTGGCGCGCCACAACCCCTGGCTGAGCGACAACACCAACATCGCCGAGGTGGCCAAGACCAACGCCGCGGTGGCCGCGCGCAAGCGCACCGTGCCGGGCGTGCTGGTGCCGGTGAGCTACTCGCTGGATCCGAAGTCGGTGCTGAAGTCGCTGATCGTCGACGGCGAGGACCACACCGGCGACTGGTCGATCACCGACTTCACGGTGGCCGAGCTCAAGCAGTGGATCGGCGGCACCACCTACGACGCACGCGACCAACGGCCCACCGACCTGAACGGCAAGCTGCCGATCCTGACGATGCAGGAGGTCATCGACATCGCCAAGGCCAGGAGCGCTTCCAGCGGCCGCACCATCACCGTCTACCCCGAGGCCAAGAACCCGTACTGGAACAACCAGCAGGCCAAGGCCAACGGCTGCGGCAGCGGCGAACACCCGTTCGAGGACGCGATCGTCAAGCTCATCAAGGACAACGGCTACAACAGCAAGACCGCGCCGATCATCGTGCAGTCCTTCGACCCGGCGAGCCTGAAGTACATGCGCGCCATCGGCCTGGCCACGCGCGTGGTGCAGCTGGTCGACGGCAACGACGTCGACTACAAGACCGGCGCGATGATCTACCGGACCGACGACGTCTACAACTTCGTCGACGGTCGTCCCTACAGCTGGACCCTGGCCGGCGACGGCCGCTACTTCGGCGAGATGCTGACGCCCGCGGGCCTGGCCGAGATCAAGACCTATGCCGACGGCATCGGCCCCTGGAAGCCGCAGGTGATGACCCTGAAGGTCTCGCCGTGGAAGGACAAGAACGCCGACGGCACGCCCTACACCGGCGCGCTGGCCGACGTGAACTCGGTGGCGCCGAACGCGGTGATCGCCGATGCGCACAAGGCCGGCCTGTTCGTGCACGTCTACACCTTCCGCAGCGAGAAGAAGTACCTGGCCGGCGCCTACGGCGGCGACCCGGCGGCGGAGTACCTGGCCTTCTACCGGGCCGGCGTCGACGGCGTGTTCAGCGACTTCGCGAACCAGGCGGTCGCGGCGCGCACCACCTACCTGAAGGCAACCGGGCGCTGAGCGCAGACGACGCGCCGGGCGACCGAGCAATCGAGATATACGATTTATACTGTTTATCTCGTTCTCGGTTCCCGAATCCCATGCGCAAGACGCCCGTTTCCCCCACCCCGGCCAAGACCCCGGCCAAGACCTCAGCCGCCCGATCGCGCACCGCCACGCCGGCGCGGGCCGCGGCCAAGCGCCCGCCGGCCAAGGCCGCCAAGCCCGCCGCCACGACGACCGCTCCGGCCACGGCGAACGCCGCAGCGGATTCCGCGGCCGCTGCCAAGCCGCCCAAGCACAAGCTCGTGCGCGACAGCTTCACGATCCCGCGCAGCGAGTACCAGGTGCTGGACGCACTGAAGCAGCGCCTGGTGCAGTTGACCAGGCCCGCGAAGAAGAGCGAGCTGCTGCGCGCCGGCATCAAGCTGCTGGCCGCGCTGCCGGACGAGGCGCTGATTGCGGCACTCGCCGCGGTCCCCTCGATCAAGACCGGCCGGCCGGGCAAGAGCAAGGGCTGAGCCCGGCGCGGGCCTTCAGCGCTCCCACTCCCAGTTGAAGCCCGCCGCCAGCACCGCATGGCCGGCCGCGCGGGCGACGCCCAGGTCGACCGACATCGTCGGCGTGAAGCTGTAGCGCACCCCCGCACGGCTGCGCCAGTCGCGCAGCTGCAGCCTGCGCTCGAGCGTGAAGCTCCAGTGCTCGTTCGGCGCCCACTCGGCGGCCAGGCCCAGGCGGCGGGTCGAGCCGAGCTGTGGCTCGCGGTCGGCGCCCAGGTTGGCATGCAGCTGCAGCGTCGGGTCCAGCCATGCGGTGACGGGCAGGTACGCCGTGGCCACCGTGCCGCCGCCGCCCTGCAGCGGCCGCGCGGCCCCCAGCGCCAGGCCCAGGCTCAGGCGCTGCGGCAGCGCGTCGAACACCCACTTCAGGCCCGGCCCCCAGGTGTCGGCGGCTTCGCTGCCGCGCGTGCGCAGCCGGTCCAGGTTCAGGCCCCATTCGATGCCGCCGAACGCGCAGGCCGACCCGAGGTGCTGGCCCTCTTCGGCCAGGGCCTTGCCCCGAAAGGCCCAGGTCTCCAGCTGGCAACGGCCGGCACCGAGCATCGTCGCGTCGTCGACCTCGAAATGCCCGCCCGCGGCCTGTGCGCCGCTGCCGGTCAGCCACAGCAGCAGCAAGGTCCAGCTCCGGTATGGCGCCTGATGCATGCCCCCTCCGTCCTCCTCGGCCGCGGCCGGCGCAGGGGCCCGTGCAGTCAGCCCACCAGCGACCCGTCGGCGCGCAGCAGAGTATGGGTGACAAAACTGCTGCCACGGCGGCCGGCGTTGAAGTCGAGGCGGAAGCCGTCGATGTCCATCGGCGTGCGGCGCTGCACCTCGGCCAGCAGGCTGGCGCGATCCAGCGTCGGCCCGGCGCGGCGGCAGGCTTCCAGCGCGCAGGCGCCGGCCACGAAGCCGGCCAGGCTCAGCGGCGATGGCGGTTCGTCGAACAGATCCTTCAGCGCGGCGCGGTAGCGCATCACCAGCGGTGTCGCGCTGCTGCCCGGGTTGGGCACCACCTGGGTCAGGATCAGCGGCACGCCGGCCCCCGGGTGCATCTGCAGCAGCGTGGCATGGTCGACGTCCGACAGGCTCAGCACGAAGCAGCGCAGGCGCTGCGCGGCCATGGCCTGCGACAGCACCGCCAGCTCGGCCGTGCCGCCGACGAACAGCAGCAGCGACGGCGCCAGCTTCGCCACCCGCGCGGTCAGCTGTGGCCAGGTTTCGCGATCGTTCAGCGACACCGTCGCCACGCGCAGGCCCAGCGCGCGCGCGCTGGCGTCGATCTGGCCCTCGTACAGCTGCTGCTCGCGCTGGCCCGGGTAGACCACCACCGCCTGGTCGATGCCCATGCCCTTGACCGCCGCCACCGCATGGCGCAGCTGCGTGGCGCGCGAAGGGAACAGGCTCAGCACCTCGTCCTGCGCGTCGTGGCGCGCATCGGCCATCCACGGCCCGATGTGCGCAATGCGCAGCTTCGCGGCCGCGGTGGCGGCGATGGCCTGCACCGCCAGGCCTTCGCCCACGCTGCCGGCGATGCCGATGATCGAAGGGTCCTGGCGCAGCAGCGCGACCACCTCGTTCAGCGCGCCAGGCTTCTGCAGGTCCACCGGCCGCGTGAAGAGCACCGGACCGGGACCGCCCGCTCCCTTGGGGGCGGCCGGTCTGCGCGTGGCCCAGGCCAGGCGCCAGCCGGTGGTGTAGTCGCGCACCAGCTCCTGCTGCATCGCGGCGGCATCCACCAGCTGCAGCAGGCGCGGGCGGCCGGCATCGCGCGCCGCCTCCTTCGGCGCGGCCCGCAAGGGGGCGGGCAGCAAGGCGGGGCTCAGGGTCAGCGCGGCCGGCAGGGCCAGCACCGCGCGGCGGCGCAGGGGGAGCAATGGAGTCGGCGATGTCATCGGCGCGCATGCTGCCGGCCGCCGGTGACCAGCCGATGAATCGCCGCGTGCCGTGACATATTCGCGACATACGATGCCGTCGCCTCCACCGCACCGCCGCCCGCGATGACCGCCCCGCTGCCCACCGCCCCCGCCCAGAGCTACGGCGCCGATGCCGATGGCCTGATCTGCGCCTTCCACCTGCGGCCGGACGCGCCGGGCGAGCAGCTCGCCTCGGCCGCAGAGGCCCTGGCCCGCCTGGGGCCGCGGCTGCAGCCCGAGGCCGGCTTCGTCTGGCTGCACATGAACCTGAGCCATGCCGCCGCCGAGCCCTGGCTCAAGGCCCACAGCGGGCTCGACGAAAGCTTCTACGAGACCTGGGGCCAGGGCTCGCGCTCCACCCGCATCGAACGCGACGGCGAAGCGCTGTACGCGGTGATCAACGACGTGGCCTTCGACTTCAGCTTCGACGCCGGCGACGTGGCCACGCTGTGGATGGCGGTCAAGCCCGGCCTGGTGGTGACGGCGCGCTTCCACCCGCTGCGCTCGGTGGACCGGCTGCGCGTGGCGGTCCGGCGCGGCGAGCAGCTGGGCTCCAGCGTCGAGCTGCTGGTGCACCTGCTGCACGACCAGGCCGACGAACTGCAGCGCATCGTGCGCAGCACCACCGACCGCATCGACGACATCGAGGACGCGCTGCTGGCCGGCCGCGACGCGCACGGTGGCCGCTTCGATCTGGCGCTAGGCCGCCTGCGCCGGCTGACGGTGCGGCTGCAGCGCCTGCTGGCGCCCGAGCCCAGCGCGCTGATGCGCACCCTGTCGCGCCCGCCGGCCTGGGTGTCCGACGCCGACCGCCAGCACCTGCACCGCGCCAGCGAGGAGTTCGTCGTCGTGCTGCGCGACGTATCGGCGCTGCAGGACCGCATCAAGCTGCTGCAGGACGAATCGGCCGCGAGGGTGAACGAGCAGAACAACCGCAGCCTGTTCACGCTGACCATCGTCACCGTGCTGGCGCTGCCGATCAACCTGGTGTCGGGCCTGTTCGGCATGAACGTCGGCGGCATCCCGCTGGCCGAGGACAAGCGCGGCTTCTGGATCATGCTGGCCTTCATCGCCGCGCTGACCGGTGGCATCGCCGGCTTCGCGATGCGCGGGCTGCGGCGGCGCGGATGAAGCGCCTGCTCACCCGCCTGCTCACCGGCCCTGGCTGCGCCGCGCGGGCGCTGGCCTGCGCGCTGGCCGTGGCCGCCGCACCGGCCCAGGCCGCCGGCAACGTGGTCGGCGTCTACGTGCCGAACTGGGCGCCGCCGGCGCTGCTGGAGCAGCTGCCGGCCCGCAGCGTCACGCACCTGCTGTATGCCTTCCTGCGCCTGTGCGGACCGGGCCAGCTGTCGAAGGATGAAGCCGCGTGCCAGGGCCGCAGCGACTTCCAGCTGGCCACCAGCGACACCGAACAGACCTTCGACGCCGCCTTCGCGCAGTTCAAGCGCCGCGCGCCGCAGGTGAAGGTGGTGGCGTCGGTGGGCGGCTGGGGCGGCTCGGACCCCTTCTTCCACCTGGCCAACGACGCGGCGAAGCGCGCGGTGTTCGTGGCCTCGGCGGTGGAATTCCTGCGCCAGCACCCGGCCTTCGACGGCATCGACATCGACTGGGAACATCCCACCAGCAACGGCTCGGCCAACGGCGTGCCGCTGGGCCAGCCCGAAGACGGCCAGGGCTATGCCGACCTGCTGCAGGACCTGCGCTTCGGCCTCGACGCGCTGGGTCGCGAGCGCGGCCGCCGCTACCTGGTGACCAGCGCGGTGAACACCACCGACGCCATCGTGAGCAAGGTGAACTTCCGCGCCGCGGCCTCGGCGCTGGACCTGCTGTTCATGATGAGCTACGACTTCTACGGCAGCTGGAGCGCGCAGGCGGGCCATCACACCGCCTTGCGTGACAGCAGCCCAGGCAGGAACGACAGCCTGCAAGGCGCGGTGCAGGCGCTGCGGCGCGCCGGCATGCCGCGAGCCAAGCTGGTGGCCGGCGTCGCGATGTATGGCCGCGGCTTCACCGGCGTCACGCTGCCGCCGACCGGCGCGCTCACCGGCATGCCGCGCGAAGGCGTGTTCCCCGGCGCCGACGGCTCGATCCCCTACCGCGAGATCCGCGCCCAGTGGCTGGACGACCAGGGCCGCGGGCTGCAGGGCTTCGAGGCGCGTTTCGACGCCGTCACCCGGGCCTGGAGCCTGTGGAACCCGCTAACACGCCAATGGCTCGGCTACGACGACCCGCGCGCGGTGGCCGAGAAGGCCCGCTACGCGCGCCGGGAAGGCCTGGCCGGCGTGTTCGCGTGGGAGTATTCGCAGGACAACGGCGAACTGCTCGGCGCGATGAACCGCGGCCTGCGCGGGGCCCGCGATCAGAAGCGCTTGTTCAGGCCCACGAACACGCCGCCGCGCAGCGGCAACAGCAGCAACGGCACCTGACGCTCCTGCGCCAGCCAGCCCGCCGCCGCGCCCACCGCGCCGCCCACCAGCACGTCGCTGGTCCAGTGCGCCTGCGAGCCCATGCGGGCCACGCCAATCGCCACCGGCAGCGCGGCCAGGGCCCAGGTGGCCGGGTGCTCCTGGCCATGCTCCAGGATCAGCGGCGTCACGAAGGCGGCCATCATCGCCGTCTCGCCGCTGGGAAAGCTCTTGTGCCCGCTGCCCTGGCGCCACAGGTCGGGGTCCTCGTTCTGCGAAGGCCGCGGGCGCTGGAACACGTTCTTCATCAGCTCGGTGGCGACGGCCGCGGTGGCCATCGCGTCCAGCGCATGCCAGGCATCGCGCCCGGCCCCGGACTCGCTGCCCTGCCAAAGCGCCACCGCCAGCGTGCCGCCGATCACCAGGGCATCGGCCCGCTTCTGGTTGCTGCGCGAGAGCAGCCCGGTGGCCTCGAACTCGTCGCAGCGGTCGATGCCCAGCAGGCCGCCTGACTTGCCGTCACCGGTGCAGCCGGCCTGCGCGGCCCCCATCGCGATGCCCGCCACCACGCCGCAGACCACGCGGCGCCACGTTCCCAACTTCTGCATGGAATCTCCGATTCCGTGATTCACGATGCAGCGATATTGGGCCCGCGGCCTTAAGCCAGGCTTGGCGCGAGAAACCGGCGGGCGGCTCAGTTGTTCGGCGCGCCGCTCGCGATCCAGGACTTGATGCGCGCGAGGGTGTCCGCATCGAGGTACGGCCCGCCCAGCGGCATGCGCGCGCCCACGTTGTTGGTGCCCTCGAGCTTGCGGACCAGGTAGCTGTTGGCCGCGTCGCCGGGCGCCACCCGCATCAGCCCCGTGCTTTCGCGCGAGGCGACGTTCACGAGGTTCGCGAAGGCATTGCCGTCGGTCAGGTTCATGGCCCCGGGCAGCGCGCTGCCGCCTCCGGTGTGGCAGAACGAGCAGCGCGGCGTGAACACTTCGGCCTGCAGTTGCGACAGCGTGGCGGCCGCCGCGGTCTTGGTGGCCGAGCTGAGCACGAAGGTGTAGGTCGCCGCGTCGGTGATGGCCAGCGTGGCGCGGTAGGTGTCGCCCCCCACGGCCACCTCCGGAATCGTCAGCACGCCCGTGGCCGCATCGAAGCTGATGTTCGTGGTGCCCGCGTTCTGCGAAAGGGTGGCCTCGCGCAGCCGGAACGTGAGGTTGGCCGGGTTGATCACCTCCAGCCGCACGTTGGCGTAGGTGCTGCTGCCGACCTTGACGTCGGGCAGCGTCAGCAGTCCGCTGGCGCCGTCGAAGGTGGCGCCCAGGGCCCAGGCGCTGCCCAGCGGCAGGGCCAGCAGCCACGGCGCCAGGCGCCGCAGGTGTGCATGCAGTCGAATCGTCATCGCAGTCCTCTTCCAGTGAAAGTCCCAGGTCGTCGTGAGTGCCGGCTAATGCGCAAAAGGTTGCGAGTGGCGCGGGCTACAGAAACAGGTGCAGCTCCACGAACAGCATGCGCCGGTTGTCGAAGGCGTTCTGCGGAATGCCGCCGTGGTGGCGGTAGCCGGCCCGCAGCTGCGTGAAGGGCAGCGGCGTCAGCTCGTAGACCAGGCTGTAGCGCACCTTGTGGTCGTTCGCCACGGCGCGGTCCGGGTCCAGCAGTTCGCTGGTGAGCTTGAGGTTGTGGCCTGGCCGCAGCTTCCAGTTCGCCTCGCCCAGCAGCGCCAGCTGGCGCCGCGTGCCATCGGGGTAGCCGCTGTCGCTGACCAGGTCCACTTCCCCCAGCCAGGCCACCGGCCCGGTGCGCAGCCCGCCGAACAGGCCGGTGCTGCTGCGGTCGCCGGCCGACGAATGCGTGCGGGCGTGCGCCAGGCCCACCCGCCAGTCGGGCCGGATCCAGACCGCCTGGCCGGTGAGCTGGTCGCCGTGCACCGGGCCGACGTTGCCCGGCCCGTTGCTCGAGACCAGCTGGATCGACCACTCGTCATCCTCGTAGCCCAGCTCCAGGCCCTTGTCCGGGTTGGCCATGTTGATGCCGCTGAGCGAGCGGACGAAGCTCGTGTTGTCCTGCAGGCGCCAGCCGAACGGCAGGTAGAACTGGCCCGCCTTGGCATACCAGCGTTGATCGGCGGTGCTCAGGCGCACGTAGCCCTCCTGGCGCTGCGGCTGGCCGGGCCGCAGCTGCTGGTCGAGGTAGACGCCGAGGTGGTTGAGGATCAGCTGCGCATCGAGGTACACCCGCCACTGGCTGAGCTCGGTCTGCGACACCGTTGGCTGCCCCGATATGCGGGTCTGCGTGGCGTCGCCGCGCAGGTTGGTGCCCAGGCGCAGACGCTCGTGCAGCGCGCCGGTCCAGGTGGGCACCGCCTCGGGCAGCTTGTTCGCGGGCATCAGCTGCTGCGAGTACAGCGCACCGAAGGCATTGCGCAGCCCGCCGCCGGTGGGGTTGACGTGGCAGGCACCGCACTTCAGGCCCATGTCGACCGCCAGGTAGGGCTCGGCATGGGCCAGTCCGGCCAGGCCCAGCCACAGCAGCGTCAACAGGCGCCTCATGGCTGGCCGTCCTGCCGGGCGCCGTCGGCGATCCATTGCCGGATGACGGCGATCGTCGCGGCATCGAGGTAAGGGCCGCCGAACGGCATGCGCGCGCCGACGGCTGCGCTGCCCTCGAGCTTCTGGATCAGGTAGCTCTCGCCCGGGTTGCCGGGCGCAATGCGCCGCAGCCCGGGGGCCTCCGCGCTCGGCACCCCGACCAGCAGCGCATAGCTGCTGCCCGCATCGAGCCGCAAGCCCATCGGCGCGGCCGCGCCCGCGTGGCAGCCGGTGCAGATCGGCGTTAGCACCCTGGCCTGGATCGACGAGAAGGTCGGCCGCAGCGGACCCGCGCTGCCGTCGTCACCGCCGGTCAAGGGCCGGCCGTTGACGTCGAGCCCCTCGCCGCTGCCGCCACCGCACGAGGCCAGGGCCATGGCCACGGCGGCCAGCGCCCCGCAGCGCCACACTTCGCGACATCTCACGCACGCCCTCCCGGTCTGCCAGCCTTGGTCATGGCGGTGAGTGCCGCGCCGGGCGCTTTTGGTTGAATGCGGGCAACGCAAAAATGGCGGCACGGCGGCTCGCGCGGGGGGGCGCCCGCGCAGGGGCCTCAGCGCGGGTGACCCCCGCGCAGGCGCTTCAGCGCGAGATCTGGTCGCGCGCCTGCCGCGTATCGCGGCCCAGGCGCAGCAGGGCCTGCTCCGCGTTGATCGACAACGCGTCGGTCTCGGGCGCCAACAGCGCCTGCAGGCGGCCGGCCTCGAGCCCGGGCGCCGCGGCCAGCAGCAGCGCGACGGCGCCGCTGAGGTGCGCGGCGGACAGCGAGCTGCCGCTGGCGTAGTCGTAGCGGGCGCCGGGCACCAGCGTCAGCACGTCACGCCCGGGCGCCGGCAGCACGCCGGGCGGCAGCGGCGTGCCGGCGATGCCGGCGACCAGCACGCCGGATTGCCCGGCCGGGAAGCCTTCACGCCGGCCGCTGGCGGGCAGCGCGGCCACCACGATGCGGCCTTGCAGCAGCAGCTTGTGCAGCAGCGCCTCGAGCAAGGGGTCGGACGGCCCGCCCAGGCTCAGGTTGAGCACGCGGGCCGGCCCCTCCAGCACCGCGGCCAGGGCCTTGGCCAGCGTGAAGCTGTTGCAGCGCGCGGCGCTGCCGAGCGCGGCATACCAGCAGGCCCGGTACAGGCGCAGCCGGGCCTGCGGCGCGATGCCGACGATGCCCAGGCCGTTGTTGGCGGTGGCGACGATGACACCGGCCACCTCGGTGCCGTGGCGGTCGGTCTCGAAGGGCTGGCCGGCCCCGACCAGGTCGCGCTGCTCGGCGATGCGGCCGGCCAGGTCGGGATGGGCCACCTCCGCGCCGGTGTCGACCACGGCGATCTCGACATCGCGGCCGGTGCTGATGCGGTGGGCCCGGGCGGCCGCGGTGTCGGCAAAGCCGCGCTGCAGGCCGACATAGGGGTCGTTGTAGCGAGCCGCTTCCGGCGCGGCCTCCGGCGCCGGCGCGGCCTGGGTCTGCGGGCTGAAGTCGTTCAGCGGCTGGGCCAGGCGCACGCGCGCATCGGCCGCCAGGCGCCGCAGCAATGCCTCGCGGTCGACCGCGGGCGGCAGCTGGTAGACCACGCAATGCACGCCCAGCGCGGCAATCGGCCAGGCGGCCACCGCGACCAGGCCATGTTCGCGCTGCACCGCCGCGAGCGTTGCCGCGGCCTGGGCCCCGAGCCCATAACGCGGTGGCGCCGCGTAGGCCTGCAGGCTGCTGCCGGCGCGCCGCGGCACCGACTGCAGCGGGTTGTCCACCGCCAGGACGATATAACGCCGGCTGTCCGCGCGCATCGCGGCCTCGGGGTCGGCGGCGCTGGCCGAGGCGGCCGCAGCGGCCGGTGCCGATGCTGCCGCGCTGGTGCTGTCCGGCGCCTGCGCGCCCATGCTCGGCGCCTGCGCGCAGGCGCCGGTCGCCAGACCCAAGGCCAGCAGGGCCCGCCACATCAGGGTCGCCCCACCGGCTCGGCCAGCAGGATGCCGGGCGTGGCACGCAGGCGGGCCAGCAACTCGGCATCGGCTGCAGCGGCACCCGCCCGGCGCGCCGCCACGCCATAGGCCCCCGCACTGTTCGGCCCTTCCACCACCACCAGGCCGTGGCTCTGCAGCAGGGCCTGCCAGCGGGCCATCGGCATGTCGCCTGCCGGCAGCAGGCGCAGCGTGGCGGCCGCCGCAACGCCGCCGGCGGGCTGGCTCAACGGGGCATAGTCGGCTGGTGCCTCGCGCGCCGGCCGCAGGCCCAGCACCACCAGGCCCACCGACTGGATCACCACCGCGGCGGCCAGCGCCAGCGGCAGCCGGCCGATGCTGCGGCGGGGCGGCTGCGCCTGCGGCACCGTGTCCAGCCGGCCCAGCAGGCGCTGCAGGCCGGCTTCGGCATCGGGCAGGCCCTGGACCTTGGCCGCCTCGGCCTGCAGCGCCTGGGCGAGGTTTCGCTGGGCCTGCCATTCGGCGCGGCAGGCGGCGCAATGCTGCAGGTGGGCGCGCGCACGGTCGCGCTCCGCGCCCACCGCGCGGCCATTCACCAGCCAGGGAATCAGCGCCCAGGTGCGGGCATGGTCGTCGGCGCCGGTGGCCGCGTCGGGCCCCGGCTGCGTCGGCGGTTGGTGCTCGTTCATGGTCCCTCCGTGCCGTCGTGGCGCCCGGCCAGCGTCGGCAGCAGGTGGCGCAGCTTGGTGCGGGCGTAGAACATGCGCGCCTTCACCGTGCCTTCGGGGCATTGCAGGATGGCGGCGATCTCGTCGACCGAGTGGCCGCCGCCGTAGGCCAGCTCCAGCACCAGCCGCTGGTCGGCGGGCAGGCGCCGCAGGCCCTTGCCCACCCAGTCGATGCGTTCGCGGTCTTCGCCGGGGTCGTGGGCCAGCATCCGGCCCGCGACCGATTCGTCCTCGGCCTGCGGTTCTTCGCCGTGCTGGCGCAAGGCCTTCAGCG
>NZ_JBGAGA010000068.1:0-32936 GCF_044226965.1 Aquabacterium sp.
CACCGACCGGCGCGTGGTGATGCGGGTGGGCATCGTGCTCAGCCTGAGCTTCAACCTGCCCTATCGCCAGATTGCAGCGGCCGCCGTGCGCCAGTCGGACGACGGCAGCGGCGACATCGTGCTCAGCCTGGCCCCTGGCAATCGCATCGCCTGGCTGCACCTGTGGCCGCACGCGCGGCCGTGGCAGCTGCGCCAGCCGCAGCCCATGCTGCGCGGCCTGCCGCAGGTGGCGCCGGTGGCCCGCCTGTTGCGCGAAGCCTGGCTTGCCGGGGCAGCGCCCGCGGCGGTGGCGGCGCCGAACAAGGCTGGCGCCATCGTGCCGGCGGCCCCGGTGCCCGCGCGCCCGACCCTGCAGCCCGAAGCGCGGGCCGCCTGATGGGCCGCAGCCCGCCGACCGCCTTTACCATGGCTGCTGCCGCCACCCCCCGCCTGCCACTGCTGGCGCTGGGCCTGCTGCTGGCCGGCACCCTGGCGTTCGTGGCATTGGCCCGCTGGAGTGGCGCGGCCACGCTGTCTGGCGCGCCCGCCAGCGCCGCCGACGAGCGGCTGCTGCGCTTCGAAGACCGCAGCGACGGCGGCATCACGATCGCCGATGCGCGCAGCGGCCGGGCCATCGACAGCGTCGCGCCCGGCACCAACGGCTTCCTGCGCAGCGCCGTGCGCGGCCTGGTGCGCGAGCGCCGCCGCCAGGGCCTGGGCGCCGAGACGCCGTTCCGGCTGCTGCTGCGCACGGACGGCCGCTTGCTGCTCGAAGACCCGGCCACCGGCCGGCAGATCGACCTGCGGTCCTTCGGCCCGACCAACGCCGGCGTGTTCGCCCGCCTGCTGACCCGGCCCTCGACCTGACACCTCACCCGACGAGAGAGCGCCCATGGACATCACCCGCTCCCCTGGCATCACGCCGCAGATCGGCAGCGCCGAAGACGCCACCCGCGAAGCCCGTGCCAGCACCGTGCTGAGCCCGCGCTTCTACACCACCGACTACGCCGCGATGAACCGCCTGGACATGGCGCCGCTGCGCGCGCAGTTCGACGCCATGCTCGAGGAATACGAGGGCGACAACAACCACGACCACTTCCAGCGCGGCGCCGACTTCGCCGCCGAGGTGGCCCAGCTGGCGCCCACCTGGCCGCCGGCCTTGCGCGACGAGTTCCTGGCCTTCCTGGTCAGTTCGCTGACCTCGGAGTTCTCGGGCTGCGTGCTCTACAACGAGATCCAGAAGCACGTCGACAACCCCGATGTGAAGCGGCTGATGCGCTACATGGCGCGCGACGAGTCCCGCCATGCCGGCTTCCTGAACCAGTCGCTGAAGGATTTCGGCCTGGGCGTCGACCTCGGGCAGCTCAAGCGCACCAAGGCCTATACCTTCTTCAAGCCGAAGTTCATCTTCTACGCGACCTACCTGTCCGAGAAGATCGGCTATGCCCGCTACATCACCATCTTCCGCCAGCTCGAACGCCGGCCGGACCTGCGCTTCCATCCGATCTTTCGCTGGTTCGAGCGCTGGTGCAACGACGAATTCCGGCACGGCGAGTCGTTCGCGCTGATCCTGCGCGCCCAGCCGGGCCTGCTGCGCGGCCTGAACCGGCTGTGGATCCGCTTCTTCCTGGTGGCGGTGTACGCCACGATGTACGTGCGCGACCACCAGCGGCCCGAGCTGAATGCGGCGATGGGCTTCGACGCCACCGAGTACGACTACACCGTGTTCCGCATCACCAGCGAAATCTCGCGCCAGGTGTTCCCGTTCACGCTGGACATCGAGCACCCGGCCTTCCGGCGCGGGCTCGACCGGCTGTGGCAGGTGGCCGAGGGCATGGCGGCGGCGAAGGCGCGCGGCGGCCTGCTCGGGCGCGTGCGCCAGGCCGGACTGGCGCTGGTGGGCGTGGCCACCTTCGCGCGCCTGTACCTGCTGCCGACGCGGCCCAGCGTGCTACCGGCCGAAGTACGCGTGGCGCCGGCGTGGTGAGACCATCGACATGTGGGCCCAGGCCGCGCCGGTGCTCTACACGCTGTTCGCGTGGTGGTTCAGCACCGGCGTCATCCTCTACCTGATCGGCCTGCCGCGCCGCACCCACAAGTGGACGATGGCGGCCAGCACGCTGCTGCTGGGCGCCGCGCTGTTCACCGTCGCGCGCACGGCGGGCGACAGCAGCCATGCCGCGGCCTATGCCGGCTTCACCGCTGCGCTGGGCGTGTGGGCCTGGCAGGAGATCGCCTTCCTGCTCGGCTATGTCACCGGGCCGCGGCGACAGCCCTGCCCGGACCAGGCACGCGGCTGGGCCCGCGTGCGCCTGGCGCTGCAGGCGGTGCTGCACCATGAGCTCGCGCTGCTGCTGCTGGGGGCGCTGCTGCTGGCGCTGAGCTGGGGCCAGCCCAACCAGTGCGCCTGGATCACCTTCGTGATCCTGTGGGTCATGCGACTGAGCGCCAAGCTCAACGTCTTCCTGGGCGTGCGCAACTTGAACGAGCAGTTCCTGCCGGCCCACCTGGCCTACCTGCCCAGCTACTTCCGGCAGCGGCGCATGAACGGGCTGTTCCCGCTGTCGGTGCTGGCCGCCAGCGTGGTGGCGGTGCTGATGTGGCAGGCCGCCCTGGGCCCTGGCCAGGCGGCCGGCGAGCAGGCGGCGGCGCTGCTGGCGGCCACGCTGCTGAGCCTGGGCCTGCTCGAACATTGGTTCATGGTGCTGCCCTTGCCGAGCCAGGCGCTGTGGCAGTGGGGGCTGCGGTCACGGCCGTGACGAACTTCCCCGGGCAGGACCTCGCCCGGGCATGGCGGCACGGTCAGTCGGCTGGCGCGATCAGCCGGGCCTTGCCGCCCGCCACCAAGCCGTCGACGAAGGCGCCACCGGGATAGTTGGCCGCATCGCGGCTGCCGCTGGCCATGTCCCGGGCCCAGGGCAGCGCCAGGCGGCGCAAGGTGTCGGTGTTCTCGGCGCGCGGCAGGCCGCAGGTCGCCGCGGCGGCGAGGTCGCTGTCGCGGCCCTCGGCATCGACATGGCTCGAGCGGTCGGTCAGCTGCAGGCCGACCTAGCCGTCACGGCCAGCGGCCAGGGCCTCGGCCTGCACGCGGTTCAGCGCCGGGTAGGCGTTGTTGCGCGCATTGCAGGCGCTGGGGTTCGCGCTGATCGCCAGCACCGGGCGCTGTCCGGCGGCCGACACGGTGGCCAGGTTGCCTGAGAAGCTGGCGTTGGCGGCGACCGGGTCGAACAGCAGGGCGCCGGCCAGCCGGTCGGGCGCCAGCGCGGCGAGTTGCCAGCCCAGGCGCGAGGCGAAGTGGCCGCCCGCCGAATGGCCGCCGGCGACGATGCGCGCCGGCAGCGGCAGGGGGCCCGGGGCTTCGATGCCGCTGAGCAGCGTGACGGCCAGTGCCTCAGCCAGTGCCGGGTTGCCGCCGGCCATGCTGGCGTTGACGCACAGGCCCATCAGGCCGGCTTCGGCCAGGCGCAGCCCGGTTTCGCGCAGGTTGCTGCAATGGCGGGCGAAACCGTGCTGAACGGTGACCAGCGCCAACGCCGGGCCCGCGGGCAGGAACCACTCGACGGCATAGTCCTTGCCGCCGATCGTCAGCGTGGCTTCGACGACGCTGGCGCCGGCGGGTGCATCGGCCCCCGCCGCGGGCTGCGCCAGCGCACAGCCGGCGAGGCCGCTCAACACGAGCGTTAGCGCCAGCGTGGCCAACCCGCAGCCAGGGCGTTTCGCCATCGGGCGCGCTTCAGGACTTCTGCGGCGCCGGCTCTGCCGCAGACGCCGGCATCGCGGCGGGTGCGGCCGCTGCCGGCTGGCCGACGAGCTCGGGGTGCCCGGCCAGCATCGACTGCCCGTTCAGCGGCTTGTACGCGCCCTGGTGGCAGGTGCCGCAGTGCAGCTTGGGCGCATCCCCGGTCGGCCCCAGGCGGTTCTTCGGGAACACGCTGGCCAGCGGGCTCAGGTAGGTCTGGTTCAGGTCACGGGCCATGCGGATGCCATGCCAGGCGGTGACGCGCTGCGGCGTGCTCTGTGCCCAGTCGGCGAACTGGCGGCTGTTGTGGCAGTAGGTGCAGTTCACGCCCAGCGCCTGCGACATGTGCATCATCAGGCCGTAGGTGCCCTCGGCCTGCTTGGTGGACTGGCGATTGCTGACCGGCAGCGCGGTAGGTCCTTCGATGCGGATGGGCAGCGGCCCCTCGGCGAGGTACAGCGAGAACGGGTCCAGCGGCAGTGACGTCAGGCCCACCGTGGTGGCCGGTGCGTTCTGCCCGGCGCGGTCGCCGAGGAAGGGGCGGTTCGGGGCGGTCGCCTTGAACCAGGTCTGGCTCGGCACGGGCTGGCCGCGGTGGCAGGTGTAGCAGGTGACGCCGGTGCCGGCCACGTGCGCCTTCCAGTCGGCGTTGACGTGGCGCGTCATCTCCAGCATGCGGCGCGCAACGACCTTGGTGTACTTCGAGTCGTCCGCCAGGTTCTCGGTGCTGTGGCAATAGGTGCAGCCCTGCTGCGGCGCCACCCAGGCGGTGATGGACAGCATGGTGCGGGTGAACTCGGCCACGCTCTGGTCGCCCAGCACCTTGACGTTCTGGAAGACCTGGCTGGCCTTCGGGCCCTCGGTGGTGGCCGCGGGCGGCTGGTCGGGCGGCACTTCGTTGCCGGGCGCCTGCGCGGCCAGCGTGCGCGGGTTGTAGACCTGCACCATGCCCGTGCCGCGGTAGCCATGCTGCACCGTGTTGATCGGCGGGCGTTCGCAGCCGGCCAGCAGGGCCGCGCCGCCCAGCAGCGCGGCCAGACCGATGAGGCGTGTGTTCATGGCTTGGCTCCTTGCAGCAGGGCGGGGTCGGCCACCGGACCGAAGACACCGGGGTAGGCGGGTGCCACGTGGTGCTTCACCGCCCACAGGTACCAGTTGTCGACCACCGTGCCGGTGAGCAGGATGCCGATGCCGCCGACCAGCGGACACAGCACCGCGAACCACCAGGCCCAGCGGTGGATCGATTCCATCGTCGCGTTGAAGCCCATGGTCCAGCGCCAGAACAGCGCGGCGCGTTCGCTGGCGGTGCCGCGGTCGACGATCTGCTCGATCTCGCGCTCGCCACCGAAGCGGCTGACCGCCAGGATGGTGGCCCCGTGCATCGCGAACAGCAGCGTCGCGCCGTAGAGGAACGCGATCGACAGCATGTGGAACGGGTTGTAGAACAGGTTGCCATAACGCAAGGAGAACGCGGCCGTCCAGTCCAGGTGCGGGAAGATGCCGAAGGGCACCGCCTCGCCCCAGCTGCCCATCAGCAGCGGGCGGAAGAAGCCCAGCACCAGGTACAGCCAGATCGCCGCGGCGAAGGACCAGGCCACGTGCGTGCCCATGCCCAGCAGGCGCGCCCGCCGGTACATGCGCACCCACCACAGCAGCACCGACATCGTCAGCAGCAGGCCGGCCAGCAACCACCAGCCGCCCTGGTTCAGCGGCGGCAGCCGCAGGCCATACGCGGGCGGTGGCGGCTCCAGCGCCAGCCAGGGCAGCTGCCGCACGAACTGGATCGGGTCCCAGCCGACCGAGGCCCACATGTTCAGGCCGATGATCTCGAAGGCCGCGAAGCCGCACACCAGCGAGGCCACGCCCAGCCAGCCCAGGTAGATGGGCCCGAGCTGCGCATCGCCGATGCGGCCCAGCCAGTGCCAGTGCGTGGTGCCACGGGTGCGCTGGTGGTCGTCGCGTCCCAGCGAGACGCCGGGGTAGCTGGGTGCCGCCACCTGCACGCTGGTGAACAGATTCTGGTATTCGGCCATGGGGTTCTCCTCGAGCCGTTTCGTCAGTCGTCGCGCGGGGCGCGCCTCAATGCCAGATCGGCAGGTTCAGCCACCAGCCCCACCATTCGGGCCATCCGCGGGTCCAGAACGGGCCGCTGATCACGATGCAGACGGCGCTCCAGAAGGCCGCCGACAGCGCCAGGAACAGGCCCAGGCGGTGGATGCCCAGCGTGCCGATCGAGTAGCCGATCGCGTCGCGGAAGAAGGTGTTCTCGTGCTCGGCCGTCTTCACCGTCTCGCCCGGGGCGGGGTTGGTGGCCGAGAGGATCAGCGAGCCGTGCAGCGCGAGCGCGAAGGTCGTCGCGAAGAAGAAGCTCACCCCCAGCATGTGCGCCGGGTTGTAGTGGAAGTGCAGGTACTGGTAGCCGGTGTTCGACACCCAGTCCAGGTGGCTGATGATGCCGTAGGGGAAGCCATGCCCCCAGGCGCCCAGCAGCAGCGGACGGATGACCACCAGCGTGACGTAGGCCAGGATCGCGAAGCCGAACGCGAAGGGCACGTGGTAGCCGATGCCCAGCTTGCGGCAGATCTCGACCTCGCGCAGGGCCCAGGACACGAAGGCACCTATCGCGCAAATGGTGATGAGCTGCCACAGCCCACCTTCCATCAAGGGCGCCATGCCCAGGCCGTATTTCAGGTCCGGCGGGGCGATGCTGATCTGCCAGAGGTTCCAGGTATGACCCTGCGAGGCGCCCCACACAATCAGCAACGTGCCCATCAGCGCGAAGAAGGCCGTGGTGACGCCGAAGAAGCCGACGTAGAACGGACCCACCCAGAAATCGAACAGGTCACCGCCCAGCAGCGTGCCGCCGCGGACCCTGTACTTTCGCTCGAAGCTCAGCATCGACATGGTCGCTTCCTCTCGCGTGAAATTCGGCAGCGACGTCCGGCGCGCCGCCCACAGGGGGTCGGCGGCCGGTCATCGCCTGGGGCGCTATTGCTTGGGCGCCGGTGTGGCCGCTGGCATCGACGACATCTGCGCGGCTTGCGCCTTGCTGCCGCCATCGAGCCAGTTGAAGCGTTGGGTGCTGAGCAGGATGAAGTGAATCATCAGCGCGAGCACGAAGAGGAACACGAACAAGGCGACCAGCGCACGGCGCGGATCGAATAGCAACCAGATCTTCCACATGTCAGGAACTCCTGCGTTCAGACCAGCGCGAGGAAGGTGTACACCGACGCCTTCACTCCACCGATCAAGGATTGCTCGCCTTCAGCGCCGGGCAGCCACGAACGCCAGTGCAGGGTGAGCACCTGGGCGATCAGGACGATCGGCAGCAGAAGGAGGAACGCCGCCACCAGCGTGACGGAGAACGACCAGCGGTCGTCCGCCGTCGCCGCCGTGGTGGTGCGGCGAGCGAATGTCATAGCCACGGCCGCCACTGCCACACCAGGATGTGGGCGACGATCGCCACGATGGTGAAGCCCACGAAGCTCTTCATGAAGATGCCGTGGAACTCCTGTGCTTCCTGTTCCGTGAGGCCGGATAGCGAGCCTCTCCTGTCATCAGCCATTACAAACTCTCCTCGAGAAATGGCCTCGCGGCCGGCACCGCGCTGAACCCGCGCGGCAGGGTGTTCATGCGAGACCCTGCTCCAGCAGCGCAGCGGGCACGTGGTCCAGCCCCGTGTCGCGCGCACGCTGTTCGGCACGGTCGCGCAACTGCTTGGCCGCCGAGATGCGCACCAGCACCGGCTGCGCCTGCACCAGGCGTTCGAGCAATGCGCGGGCTTCGTCGTCCCAGGGCAGCTCGCGGTGCAGGCGGGCCGGCGTGGCCTCGACCCGGTCGAGCTCGGTGCCCAGCGGCAGGATGTGGAACAGCGCGTCGAACAGCGCGTTGCACACCTCCTGCAGCACGTAGGTGGCGCCGGCATAACCCATGAAAGGCGTGCCGGTGGCGCGGCGGATGATCGCGCCGGGGAACGAGGCCGGAATGAAGCTCGGCCGCAGCGGCCCACGCGCGCCGGCCTCGGCCAGGTAGATGCGTTCGTTGACGCTGCCGAAGACCACCAGCGGCGCCTTGTCCTTCAGCAGCGCGCGCACCGCGGCGTTGTCGGTCTTGGCGCCGGCCACGCGCGGCACGGCGAAGGCGCAGGGCAGGCCCAGCTCGTCTTCCAGGAAGTGGCGCAGGCCGCGGCTGTAGGTCTCGCCGGCCACCACCGCGAAGCTGGCGGTGGCGAAGAAGTCCTGCGTCACCGAGCGCCACAGGTCCCACACCGCCTTCACGGTGGTGTGCTTCTCCTGCTCGATGAAGGGCTCGGGGTCCAGCCCCGTCAGTTCGCCCAGGCTGCGCAGGAAAGCCGTGGTGCTGTGCAGGCCGATCGGGGCCTGCAGGTAGGGGCGCTCCAGCGTCTCGCACAGCAGGCGGCCGTATTCGCGGTACAGGCAGATGTTGACGTCGGCATCGACCAGGCGCGCCACGTCGGCCAGGTGGCTGCCGAGCGGGAACACCATGTTGATCTCGCAGCCGATGCCTTGCACCAGGCGGCGGATCTCGGCCAGGTCGCTCGGGCCGTTGAACATGCCGTAGGCCGGCCCGATGATGTTCACGCGCGGCTTCGCGCCGGCCGGCCGCTCGCGCGGCGGCACCTTGCGCAGGCCGTACTGCTGCCACAGCCACAGGCAGGCGCGGTTGGCGCACTGCCACTGGTCTTCGTCGATGGTGCGCGGCAGGAATCGCTGCAGCGCGGTGCCCTCGGGCGTGACGCCGCCGCCGATCATCTCGGCGATCGAGCCGGTCACCACCACCGAAGGCAGGTCGGGGTCCAGCACGCCATGGGCGCGCTTCATCGCGCCTTCGGTGCCTTCGCGCCCGAGCTGTTCCTCGGCCAGGCCGGTGACGACGATCGGCAGCTCGTGCGGTGGCAGCGCGTCGGTGTAGTGCAGCACGCTGGTCACCGGCAGGTTCTCGCAGCCCACCGGGCCATCGATCACGACCTGCAGGCCCTTGATCGCGCTGAACACGTACACGGCACCCCAGTAGCCGCCGGCACGATCGTGGTCGAGCACCAACATCTAGATCATCTCCTCGGCCTTGCGCTTCTTCATCAGCTTGATGACCTGGCGTCGCGTCTCGGCCCGGAACTCGGGTCGCAACTGCGGAACGTCCTGCCACACGCCGGCGCGGTCGCCCTGGCCGGCCTCGCCGAAGAATTCGCTCATCTGGTCGAAGCGCGCCTGGTTGGCGATGGCCGCATTGACCACCTCCGCCAGCGAGCCGGCACCGGCCGGTCCCATCAAGGGGCGGGCCGAGATCAGGTTGGTGAAGTACAGCGCCGGCACGCGCGCCTGCTTGGCCGCCTGCACCACGGGCGTGGTGCCGATGGCCAGCTGCGGCTGGTACTCGCGCAGCGCCGCCAGGTCCTGCTCCAGCGAGGCCCGGAACTGCACCTGCACGCCATGGGCCACCAGCCATTGCTGGTCGGCCTCGTTCCAGGGCGTGCGCGGGCAGGCGGTGCCGCAGTAGCGCAGGTCGGCGCCGCTCTCGACCAGCAGGCGGGCCACCAGCAGCTCCGAGCCTTCGTAGCCCGAGAGCGTGATGCGGCCACGGATCGGCCGGGCCGCCAGCGCGCCGCGGATGGCCGGCAGCACACGCTGCTTGGCGGCATCGATCGACGACTGGCCCACGTTGCAGGCCTGGCCCACGGCCTGCAGCCAGGCTTCGGTGCCGTCGTGGCCGACCGGGGCCGAGCCGATCACCGGCCGGCCGGCAGCCTGGAACTCACGCACGCTGGCGGTGTAGAACGGGTGGATCGCGGCGACGGCGCTGCTGTCCAGCGCGGCATAGAGCTCGCGCCATTCGCGGGTCGGCACCACCGGGCCCGCTGCCAGGCCCATCGGCGCGAGCAGCATGCCGATCACCATCGGGTCGGCCGGGAACATCTCGCCCAGCAGCGCCACGGTGGGCAACTCGCTGCGGCCGGCGCGCGGCGCCATCACCGGGCCGCTCTCGGCCTCGCGGCGGGCGTACTGCAGCATGGCGCCGGCCAGCACGTCCTTGGCTTCCGCATGCGTGGGCACGCCGAAGCCGGGCACGTCGATGCCGATCACCCGCACGCCGTTGATCGCAGCGGGCAGCAGCCGCAGCGGCACGCCGCTGGCCGTGGGTACGCACAGGTTGATGACGACGATGGCGTCCAGCGCCGCCGGGTCGGCCTGCGCATGGACGGCCTCGCGGATGTCCTCGAACAGCTTGCCGGTGACCAGCGTTTCGCTGTTGAACGGCACGTAGCCCACGCTGCGACGCGCGCCGTAGAAATGCGAGGTGAAGCTGAGCCCGTACACGCAGCAGGCCGAGCCGCTCAGCAGCGTCAGCGTGCGCCGCATGCGCAGGCCCACCCGCAGCGAACCGAAGGCCGGGCACATGCTCTGCGGCTGGTCGTGCGGGCCCTTGGGGTAGTCGGCGGCGTAGCGTTGCAGCGTGGCCGTGGTGCCGGCGGCTTCCAATGCCGCGGCGTCGGGCATGTCGGCGGGGGCGTGGCAGGCGCTCATGGCGGGCTCAGGCGGCGTCGTAGACGACTTCGAGGGATGCCCTCGTGATGGCCTCGCGACCCACCATGTCCTGCAGCGTGGCCGGCTCCATCGTGAAATCGCGGCCGGTGACCTCGGCGCTGAACAGGCCCAGCAGCTGGTCCTGCGTCTGCGGGCGCGGGCGCACCGGCGGTGCCTCGGCCACGTTGGTCGCCAGTTCCTCGAACAGCGGTGCCCAGGGCGTGCCGGGGCGGCCGATGATCTCGTAGCTGGCGCTCTTGCGCCGGATGTCCTCGTGGGCCGGAATGGTGGCCAGCACCGGGATGCCCGCGGCCTGCGCGAAGGCCTTGGCCTCGCCGGTGCCGTCGTCGCGGTTGATCACCACGCCGGCCACGCCGACGTTGCCGCCCAGCTTGCGGAAGTACTCCACCGCCGAGCACACGTTGTTGGCCACGTACAGCGACTGCAGGTCGTTGCTGGCGACGACGATGACCTTCTGGCACATGTCGCGGGCGATCGGCAGGCCGAAGCCGCCGCAGACCACGTCGCCCAGGAAGTCGAGCAGCACGAAGTCGAAGCCCCAGTCGTGGAAGCCGAGCTTCTCGAGCGTCTCGAAGCCGTGGATGATCCCGCGGCCACCGCAGCCGCGGCCGACCTCGGGGCCGCCGAGCTCCATCGCATAGACGCCGTCGCGCTTGAAGCACACGTCGCCGATGGCCACCGCGTCGCCGGCCAGCTTCTTCTTGCTGCTGGTCTCGATGATGGTGGGGCAGGCCTTGCCGCCGAACAGCAGGCTGGTGGTGTCGCTCTTCGGGTCGCAGCCGATCAGCAGCACCTTCTTGCCCTGCTGGGCCATCATGTAGCTCAGGTTGGCCAGCGTGAAGCTCTTGCCGATGCCGCCCTTGCCGTAGATGGCGATGATCTGCGTGGTCTTGGCCGCCGGCGAGGTGGCCACCGGATCGGGCTCGATCGCGGCTTCGGCGCGCAAGGCGTCGCGCAGGGCCTGCGGCGGCGTGAAGCGCAGCGGCGAGAGGGCTTGGGAACTCATGCGCAGTGCCTCCAGTCGAGAACCATCTTCAGGCAGGCCGCGTCGCCGAAGGCGGTGCGGTAGGCTGCCTCCGCGTGGTCGGCGCGGTCGTGGTGGGTGATCAGGCCGTCGAGCGAGAACACGCCCGCGGCAGCCAGTTCGGTGACGGCCAGCAGGTCGTTGCGGTGCCACTCGGCAGCACAGCGGATCTGCACCTCGCGCATGAACGCGGGGGCGTAGGCAAAGCGCAGTGGCTCGCTGTAGAAGCCGGCCAGCACGATCTGTCCGCCCGGCGCCAGGCGCTGCACCAGCGTGTCCAGCAGCGCGGCGTCGCCGCTCACGTCGTAGATGGCGCGGTAGTCGCGGCGCGGGTCTTCGGCCGGGTCGACCACGCGGTAGCCCTGGGCGCCCTCGCGGCGTGTGGCGTCGGTTTCCCACACGGTGAAGTCGCTGCAGCCCGCGGCGACATTCAGCCGCGCCAGCAACCGGCCCATCACGCCGTGGCCGACGATCAGGTCGGGCGGCACGATCGGGTCCTGGCGACCGCCGCGGGCGACCGCGTGGTAGGCCGTGGCGGCCAGCGCCAGCAGCACCGCCTGCTCGCCCAGGCTGTCGGCAAGCGTCACGGCGCGCGCACCGGGCAGCACCACGCGCGAAGCCGCGCCGCCGAACAGGCCGCGCACTTCACCGTAGCAGCGTGCGCCCGGCACGAACACCCGCTCGCCCGCCACATGGCCCGAGCGGGGCCCGGCGTGCCGTACGCGGCCCACGCTTTCGTAGCCCGGCACCAGCGGGTAGCCCATGCCGGGGAAGGCCGGCATGCGGCCGGTCCACAGCAGGCGTTCGGTGCCGGTGCTGATGCCGCTCCATTCGACGTCGACGACGATGTCCTCGTCACCCGGGTCCTGCAGGGGCAGCGAGGTCAGCGCGAGGCTGCCGGGCTGCTGCATGACCACCGCCCAGCTGTTCACGCCTGTGCTCCGCCGGGGAGGGCTGTCGGGTGGGTCGGGTTGGCAGGTGGATGCATGGAGACCTCCGGGAATCTGAATGTCATCCTATGCTTACTTTGGTGCATGTCAATAGGCATTGACATTTCTTGTGTCAGGCTCGGGCGCGACGGGCCACCAGCAGCGCGGTCTGCAGCGGCAGCCGCGTCGGCCGGACCTGCACGTCGACGAATCCGGCCGCCTGCAGGCGGCCCGTCAGCTCGCGCGCGCTGCGCGGGCGACCGCTGCCCATCGCCATCAGGTAGATGCCGAAGTACGCGTCACCCATCGCCCGTGCGCCCGGGGTGTCGGCCATCGGCTCGGCCAGCAGCAGGGTGCCGCCGGGCGGCAGAGCCTGGTGCGCCGAGCGCAGCAGCTGCTGGACGGCGTCATCGTCATGGTCGTGCACCACGCGCAGCAGCGTGATCAGGTCGGCGCCGGTCGGCAGGGGCTGGCGCAGGAAGTCGCCACCGTGCACCTGCGCGCGTCCGGCCAGACCCTGCGCCAGCAACTGGCGCCAGGCCCGGTCGGCCACGGCCGGCAGGTCGAACAGCATCAGCTGCAGCTGCGGTGCGGCGCGCGCGGCGGCGGCGAGGAACAAGCCTTCGCCGCCCCCGACATCCATCAGGCAGCGGTGCTGCGCCACCGGGTAGGCCTGCAACACCTCCTGGGCCACCAGGGGCTGCGAGGCGCTCATCAGGGCCGAGTAGTCGGCCACCGCAGCACCCGGCAGGTGCCGGGGATCGTCGCTGCCGGCGTAGGGCCAGAAGTCGGCCAGCCGGCCTTCGCGGCCGGCCAGCAGGGCGACCGGGTCCGCCAGGTCGGCGTACAGCGCCCGGTGGTGGCCGACCATCGCGACCAGCGCCGGGTTGTCGACCAGCGCACTGCCCAGCGGGCCCAGGCCGTAGCGCGGGGTGGGCCCGGGGCCCGGGCGCCAGCGCCAGGCGCTGCGGCGTTCCAGCAGGCGCAACGCCACGGCGGCCTCGAGCAGGCGCTGCAACCGCTCGACGGGCAGGCCGCAGGCTTCGGCCAGCGCGGCGGCGGTCTGCGGCTGCGCCGCCAGGCGCTCGAACAGGCGCAGCTGCACGCAGGCGGCGAGCACCTGCGAGTAGACGAAACCGGCGATCAGGTCGAACAGCGCCCGTGCGCGGCGGCGGGCCACCCAGCGGCCCGGGGCATGGGCGAGGGCACGTTCGCGGAAGCCGGCATCGGTCAGGTGCCGGTCGCGCCAGGCCTGCCAGCGCGTCCGGAGGTCGGCGGCGGCGCTGGCCACGTCGGTCCTTGGTGGGCTTCGGGTCGGCGGCGCGGGCTGCTTCGGCGGAAAGTCCAGGCTCGGCGACCTCAGGCGGCCGAGGCGGTCAATTCGTCGGCGAGCGAGCGGGGCACGAGCCGCTCGCCCTCGCGCTGCACCAGCGCGCGCAGCGCGGCCTCGCCGACGCAGGTGGGCACGGCCTGCATCGCCTTGGCCACCAGCAGGTCGAAGCGCAGCACGGCGCCACGCAGGCCTTGCTCGCGCGTGATGCTGGGGCGGCCCAGCGCCAGGTCGCGGCCCACCGGCTTGCCCAGGTCCGCCGCACTGGAGGTGGCATCGTGAATGTCGTCGGCCACCTGGTAGGCCTCGCCCAGCCATTCGCCCAGCGCACGCCAGCGCCGCGCGTCGGCGCCCGCGGCCAGGGCCCCGGCGATGGTGGCGGCGGCGAACAGCGCACCGGTCTTGGCGCGCTGGTAGTCGCGCAGCACCACCTGGGGCTCGCACTCCCAGGCCTGGCCCGCCGCAATGCCGAAGGGCAGCCCGACACCGGCGGTCACCGCGGCCAGCAGCCGGGGCAGGCGCTGCGGATGCGCGGTGCCGCCGGTGGCCAGGGCCTGGAAGGCCTGCACGATCAGCACGTCGCCGGCCAGCACGGCCAGTCGCTCGCCGAAGGCCCGGTGCACCGAGGGCTTGCCGCGGCGGGTGGCGGCGTCGTCGAAGCAGGGCAGGTCGTCATGCACCAGCGAGGCACAGTGCAGCAGCTCGATGGCGGTGGCCGCGGCCTCGGCCAGCGCGGGGTCGTCATCGCCGCAGGCGCCGGCCACGGCCAGGCACAGTTGCGGCCGGATGCGGGCACCGCCCGGGAACACCGCGTGCCGCACGGCCGCGGCCAAGCGCGGCGGGTGGCCGGGCGCTTCGCCGGCCTGGAGGGCGGACTGCAGGGCGTTTTCGATGCGGGCGGACGGCGGCATGGGATCTCCTGCAGGTGTCGATGTAATGTCTACGTGACATAACATGATGTCGTTTAGTATGTACACATGTGGATGTCGCGTCAATGAAGCGATCCCGGGTGATCGTGATCGGCGCCGGCGCCGGCGGGCTGGCGGCCGCGGTGCGGCTCTCCGCGCAGGGGCTGGACGTGCTGGTGCTGGAGCGCGCGGCCGAGCCCGGCGGCAAGTTGCGCGCCCTGGCGGTGGCCGGGCGCCCGGTCGATGCCGGTCCGACGGTCTGCACGATGCGCTGGGTGCTGGACGAGCTGTTCGATGCCGCCGGCCAGCGGGCCGGCGATGTGCTGACCCTGACGCCGGCGCGCGTGCTCGCGCGCCATGCCTGGGGCCCCGGCGAATGCTTGGACCTGCATGCGGACCAGCGCGACACCGTCGACGCGATCAGCCGCTTCGCCGGGCCGCGCGAGGCCGCGGCCTACCAAGCCTTCTGCGCACAGGCAGCCGCGATCTACCGCGCGCTGGAAGTGCCGTTCCTGCGCGGCCAGCGGCCCAGCCTGCCGGGGCTGCTGTGGCGCGCCGGCCTGAGCGGCCTGCCCGGACTGGCGCGCATTTCGCCGTTCCAGACGCTTTGGCGTGGGCTCGTGCGGCACTTCCAGGATCCGCGCCTGCGCCAGCTGTTCGGCCGCTATGCCACCTACTGCGGCTCTTCGCCCTACCTGGCGCCGGCCACGCTGATGCTGGTCGCCCATGTCGAACGCGAGGGTGTCTGGCGCATCGAAGGCGGCATGCACCGGCTTGCCGCCGCGCTGGCCGAGCTGGCACGGCGCTGCGGCGCGCGCCTGCGCTGCGCGGCCGACGTGGCCCGCATCAGCACCGCGCAAGGGCGTGTCGACGGCGTGGTGCTGCGCAGCGGGGAACACCTGGCGGCCGATGCGGTCGTGTTCAACGGCGACGTGGCGGCGCTGTCGGGCGGCCTGCTGGGCGCCCCGGCGCAGCGCGGCCTGGCAGGCGACGCGCGGCGCTGGCAGCAGCCGCAACAGCGCACGCAGTCGGCGTTGACCTGGTGCGCAGTGGCGCGCTGCAGCGGCTTCGCGCTGCAGCACCACAACGTGTTCTTCTCGCCGGACTACGCCGCCGAGTTCGACGACGTGATGCGCGACGGCCGCCTGCCGGCCGATCCCACCGTGTACGTCTGCGCCCAGGACCGCGATGCCGCCGAGGGCGCGGCACCGGACGGCCCCGAGCGGCTGCTCTGCCTGGTCAACGCACCGGCCCGGGACGACCTGCGGCCGCTCACTTTGCAGGAGATCGATGCATGCGAACAGCGGGCCTTCCAGCGCCTGGCCGAATGCGGTCTGCAGTGGCAGACGGTGGCGCCGATGCGGCGCACGACGCCGAGCGACTTCGCGGCGATGTTCCCGGCCAGTGCGGGCGCGCTGTACGGCCCGGCGAGCCACGGCTGGCGGGCGAGCTTCCGCCGCCAGGGGTCGCGGCATCGGCTGCCGGGGCTGTACCTGGCGGGCGGCAGCACGCACCCGGGGCCGGGCGTGCCGATGGCCCTGCTGTCGGGCCAGCGGGCCGCCGAGCGCTTGCTGGCGGACCTGGCTTCGACGCACAGTTGGCACCCGATGCCTATGCCTGGTGGTACCTCGATGCGTTGAGCGACGACGGCCGCCATGCCCTGACGGTCATCGCCTTCATCGGCAGCGTGTTCTCGCCGTACTACGCCGCGGCGCGCCGACGCGGCCCGACCGATCCCCGGCAGCATGTGGCCATCAACGTCGCCCTGTATGGCGACGGGGTGCGGCGCTGGACGATGACCGAACGCGGCGCGCGCCAGCTGCAGTGCGGACCCGAGCATCTGTCGATCGGACCGAGCGCGCTGCAATGGCGCGATGGCGCCCTCGAGCTCACGCTGGACGAGGTCGCCGCGCCCTGGCCCCAGCGCGTGCGGGGCCAGTTGCGCCTGGTGCCACGTTGCCGCAACGATGAAGTGCTGCAGCTCGACGCGGCGGGCGCGCACCGCTGGCAGCCGATCGCGCCCCGCGCGCGGGTGACGCTGGCGCTGCAGGAGCCCGCACTGCGCTGGTCCGGCGAAGGCTACCTCGATGCCAACTGGGGCGACGCGCCGCTGGAACAGGCCTTCGACCATTGGCATTGGTCGCGCACGCCGCTGGGGCAGGGGGCCTGCCTGGCCCGCTACGAGCTGCAGGCGCGCGACGGCAGCCAGCGGCGGCTGGCGCTGCACTTCGGCCGCGACGGGGCCCTCAGCCCGGTGGAGGCGGCCGATCCGCCGGCGCTGCTGAGCCTGCCGCGCAGCCGCTGGGGCCTGGATCGCCAGACCCGGGGCCCGGCGCGACTGCTGTCGACGCTGGAAGATGGTCCGTTCTATGCCCGCTCCCTGCTGGCGACGCAGTGGCAGGGCCAGGCACGGCAGACGATGCACGAGAGCCTGTCGCTGCTGCGCTTTCGGCAGCGCTGGGTGCAGGCGCTGCTGCCATTCCGGATGCCGCGGCGGGCGCCGGGCTGACGGCGGCGTCGCGCGCGGCCGTGCGGCGCCGGTCGCGCTGCAGGCTGCGCCAGTCCCACCAGGCCCACCCGATCACCGCGCCGAACACCAGCACCAGCTCGATCAGGCCCAGCAGGTGGCCACTCATGGGAACAAGGGGGCCGGCCCGCTGCGGCGGCGCTCAGTGCGATCCGAGGAACAGGCGCGACAGCGTGCTGGCCAGCGATGGCTCGGCGCCGCCCTGGTGCAGTGCCGCCAGCGGGCCGTGCAGCAGCTTGCCGGTCAGGCCGCGCGCCAGGCTGTCGAGCACGGCGTCCGGGGCTTCGCCGCGCGCCAGCCGCCGCCGCGCGCGCTGCAGTTCGTGCTGGCGCCAGCCATCGGCCTGGCGCTGCAGGGACTGGATCAGGGGCACCGCGTCGCGCTGGTGCAGCCAGTGGTCGAAGCCGCGCACGCCCGCGTCCACCAGCGCCTCGGCCTGCGCCACCGAGGCCTGCCGCCTGGCGCTGGCGCCCTGCACCCGCTGGGTCAGGTCGTCCAGGCTGTAGAGGTAGGCATTCTCCAGCTGGCCCACGGCGGGTTCGATGTCGCTGGGCACCGCCAGGTCCAGCAGCAGCATCGGCCGCTGCATCCGCTGCTTCAAGGCGCGCGTCACCAGGCCCAGCCCGATCAGCGGTAGCGGACTGGCGGTGCAGGACACGACCACGTCGAATTCATGCAGCCTGGCAGGGACCTCGGCCAGCGCGATGGCCTCGGCCTGCAGGCGGGCAGCCAGCGCCTGGCCACGCTCCAGGGTGCGGTTGGCCAGCACCAGCGCCTGCGGCTGCCGGGCCTGGAAATGCACGGCCACCCGCTCGATCATCTCGCCGGCCCCCAGGCACAGCACCCGGGTGTCGCGCAGGTCCTCGAACAGCTGCTGCGCGACGCGCACCGCGGCGGCGCCCAGGCTGACGGCGTGCGAGCCGATCTCGGTGTGGGTTCGCACCTGCTTGGCCACGGCCAGGCTGCGCTGGAACAGCTGGTGCAGGGTGCTGCCCAGGCTGCCGGCGTGGGCGGCGGTGCGCATCGCCTGCTTGAGCTGGCCCAGGATCTGCGGCTCGCCGAGGATCTGCGAGTCCAGCCCGGCGGCCACGCGGAAGGCATGGCGTGCCGCGGCCGCGTCTTTCAGGAGATAGGTATGCGCGGCCAGCGCCGGCGCCTGCGCACCGCCCTGGCGGGCCAGCCAGTCCAGCGCCATGTCGTCCACCGGCGTGCCGGGCGCGGCGGCGAGGTACAGCTCGGTGCGGTTGCAGGTCGAGAGGATGGCCGCCTCGGGCCGCGCCGAGGCCAGATGGTCGCGCAGGCCGCTCAGGCAGGCGGGCAGGTGGGTGGCGGGCATCGCGAACCGGCCACGCAGGGCCAGCGGCGCGGTGGTGTGGTTCAGGCCGAGGGCGATCAGCGTCATGGCGGCAGCTCCATCGGGGGTTGCAGGCGCTCGCGCTGCGCCAGCCGCAGGAACAGGTCGATCACGCCGGCCGGCCCGGACATCGGCGCATCACCCGGCGACATCGCGGCACCGGCCGTGCGGCGCGCGGCCTGCACCAGCGGCAGGTTGGCGTCCAGCGGCGGGGCATGGCGCCCGTCTGCGCCCGGCCACGGCGTCGCCGCCGCTCGCGCCAGCAGCCAGGCCTTGCGGTGGCCCGGCACCACCGCACGCACGGATTGCACGGGTTGCAGGCCTTGGGCGGGCGGTCGGGCGGCGCGTTGGCGGCGCCGCACCTCGTGGCCGATCTCGGCGTACAGCAGGCGTGCGGCATTGATGCCGGGCCGGCAATCCAGCGGCAGCAGGCCAATGCCGGCGGCAGCGCGGGTGTACAGGTGGTCCGCCTCCTGCAGCAGGCGGTGGACGCAGCCGGCGGTATCGGCTTCGCGCAGCCACTCGGCGGGCAGGTAGAGGCGGCCGCGCGCGGCGTCCTCGTCGACATCGCGGGCGATGTTGGTCAGCTGCATCGCGATGCCGAGGTCGCAGGCCCGGGCCAGGGCCGCTTCGGAGCGTACGCCCATCAGCACCGCCATCATCGCGCCGACGCTGCCTGCCACCCGGGCGGCGTAGTCGAGCAGGTCGGACCAGCGCTCATAACGTCGATCATCAGCGTCCCAGGCCAGGCCCTCGAGCAGGGCTTCGGGCAGGTGGCGCGGCATCTGGTGGCGGGCCAGCACCGCAGCCAGCGCCCGGTCGACCGCGCTGTCCTCGGGCTGCCCGCGGTAGGCCGCGTCCAGGCGCCGCCGCAGCTGGCCCACCGCATCCTGCCGGCCGCCGTGCACGTCCACCGTGTCGTCGGCGACCCGGCAGAAACCGTACAGCACCGAGGCCGGCTCGCGCACCCGTCGCGGCAGCAGCCACGATGCGGCATGGAAGCTGCGCGCGTGGCGGCGCAGCAGCGCCCGGCAGGCGGCCAGGTCCGAGGGCGCGATCTCAGGCCAGGACCGTGCTGTCGGCATGGTGGCTTTGCAGGCTGCGGCCGTGCGGGACCAGCTCATCGAGGATGCGCGCCGAGCTCAGCACCCCGGGCAGGCCGGCGCCCGGGTGCGTGCCGGCTCCGACGAAGTACAGCCGCGCCAGCTCCTCGCTGCGGTTGTGCGGGCGGAACCAGGCGCTCTGCGTGAGCTCGGGCGCCATGCCGAAGGCCGCGCCCTGCCACGAGGACAGGCTGTCGTGGAAGTCCTGCGGCGTCAGCAGCTGCGACACGGTGATCTGGTCGGCCAGGCCCGGCAGCACCGTGTCGGCCAGCCGCCGCTCGACGCGCTGCCGATAGGCCTCGGCCTGCTGCCGCCAGTCGATGCCGCTGGCCAGGTGTGGCACCGGGGCCAGCACGTAGAAGGTGTCGCAGCCGTCGGGGGCCATCGACGGGTCGGTCGCGGTCGGGCGGTGCAGGTACAGGCTGCAGTCGTCGGACAGCCGGTGGTGCCGGAAGATGTCGTCGAGCAGGCCGCGGTAGCGCGGGCCCAGCACGATGGTGTGGTGGGCCACGTCGGGGTAGCGCCGGCGCGTGCCGAAGTACCACACGAACAGGCTCATCGAGTAGTTCGCGCGGGCCAGCCGGGCATCGGTCCAGCGCTTGCGCGTCACGTCCGGCAGCAGGCGCGCGTAGGTCCAGGCGGGATCGGCATTGCTCACCACCACGTCGGCGGCCAGTTCCTCGCCGCTGGCCAGGCGCACGCCGCAGGCCGCACCGTCGCGCACCAGGATCTGCTGCACCGGCTGCCGGCAGCGCAGTCGGCCGCCCTGGCCCTCGATCAGCCGCACCAGGCCCTGAACCAGGCGGCCGGTGCCGCCCATCGCGAAATGCACGCCCCAGCGCCGCTCGAGGAAGGCGATCAGGCAGTACACCGCCGTGGTGGCAAACGGGTTGCCGCCCACCAGCAGCGACTGGAAGGTGAGCACCATGCGCAGCCGCTCGTCGCGCACATGGTGCGCGGCCAGCCCGTACACGCTGCGCCAGCCCTGCAGCCGCAGCAGGTCGGGCAGCACGCGGGCCATGTCGGTCCAGCGGTCGAAGGGCACATGGGCCAGTTGCTCGAAGCCGACGCGGTAGATGGCCTCGCTGGCGGCCAGGAAGCGCTCGTAGCCGGCCAGGTCGGCCGGGGCCAGGCGTTGCACTTCGGCGCGCATCGCGTCGGCGTTGCCGGAGTAGTCGAAGCTGTGACCATCGTCGAAGCGGATGCGGTAGAACGGCGACACCGGCCTCAGGTCCACGTCGTCGGCCAGGCGCTTGCCGCACAGCGCCCACAGCTGCTCGAACAGGAACGGGGCGGTGATGACTGTCGGGCCGGCATCGAACACATGGCCGCCAAGGTGATGGACACGCGCCCGGCCGCCGGGCGCGTCCAGCTGCTCCAGGACCGTGACGCGATAGCCGCGCGCCCCCAGGCGCACGGCAGCCGCCAACCCGCCAAAGCCGCTGCCGATCACCACCGCATGAGGTCGCGTCCGACGCGGTGCGGGGCCCCCGGCCTGCGGCCAGGCGCCCGGGTTCGCGCTCTGAATTGCTGTCACCATTGATAGATAGTATTGGTGTAAATTCAAATTGACAACTAGACTGCTGGAAATCCCGGAGCCTGGCCGTGCACCGCGCTGGCCTCGGGAAGGCGCCCGACCGCATGCCGCAGCGGCACGGGTTTGCTTGCGCCGGCTCCGCGCGACCCGCCCAGGGCAGTCGACGTGGTAAGTTCCCAGGTGCACGCGTTGCGTGACGTTGGAGAACCCGCGTGGCCACCGGTCCTGCAGACCCCGCCGCCTTGAATGTGTTGTCCGGGCTTGCCCCGGAGCTGGCCACGGCCTTCGTGACCCTGGCCAGCGATGTGGCCTTGGTGATCGATGCGGATGGCGTCATCCGCAACGTGGCCGTGGGCGACGGTGGCCCGGTGCTGTCGGCCAGCGGCTGGGTCGGCCGGCCCTGGGTCGAGACGGTGACGGGCGACACCCGGCGCAAGGTCGAAATGCTGCTGCAGGAAGTCGGCTCGGCGGGCGTGACGCGTCGGCGCGAGGTCAACCACCCGTCCACCGGCGGTGCCGACATCCCGATGTCCTACGCCGCGTTGCGCCTGGGCGTGGGCGGACCGGTGATCGCCGTCGGCCGGGACCTCAGCGCGGCGGCCTCGTTGCAGCAGCGCTTCATCGATGCCCAGCAGGAAATGGAGCGCGACTACTGGAAGCTGCGCCAGGCCCAGTCGCGCCAGCGCCTGCTGGCGCAGGTGGCCAGCGACGCGGTGATGGTGGTCGACGCGCTGAGCCTGGCCGTCGTGCAGGCCAATCCGGCGGCCCGGGACCTCTTCGGGCTGCCCACCGGCAGCCTGCCGGCCCCCATCGAGGAACTGCTGATGATGGCGCGCAGCACCGGCCGGGCGGCCGAAGTGCGCACTCGGGTGGATCCGGCCTCGGCGCGCCAGATCGACCTCTCGGCCACGCCTTTCCGTACGCCGGCCGCCGAAGCGCGGTCCGGCGACGCCGCGATGCGACTGCTGGTGCGCGCCCGGGCCGCCGGTGCAGACGGCACGACGGCGGATGGCGAATCGGTGGTGGTGACCGACTCCAACGGCCGGGTGCTGATGGCGAACGGGCATTTCAGCAGCCTGTGCCGCGGCGGGCGCGACGACGGCCAGGTGCAGGGGCAGGCCGTGGTGGAGTTGCTCGGCGATCCGCAACGCCACCTGGCAGCACTGCTGGCGGAAGTGCGCCGCAGCGGCCTGGTGCCGCAGCGCACGGTGTGGCTGGGTGGTGGCCAGGGGCCGTTGTTCGAGGCTGAAGTCGCCGCCTCGCTGATGGCCGATGGCGACCAGGAGTGCATCGGCCTGACCCTGCGCCGGCTGCGCGAGGGCCCTGCCACCGAGGCCCTGCCGGCGGCATTGCAGCGGCTCGTCGAGCGCGTGGGCCATCTGCCGCTGGCCGACCTGGTGCGGCAGGCGGCCGACCTGACCGAGCGCCATGCCATCGAGGCGGCGCTGCGCAAGGCTGCCGACGACCTGGGCGGCGCCGCGGCCTTGCTCGGCCTGGATGAAGTCGACCTTGCACAGCGCCTGCATCGGCTGGGCTTGGCGACCCATGGCTGATCGCAGCAGTTCGGGCGCCGCGCACAGCCCGCCGTTCGGCGAGGCCGACCTCACCAACTGCGAGCGCGAACTCATCCACCTGGCGGGCTCGATCCAGCCGCACGGCCTGCTGCTGGTCCTGGACCCGGCCAGCCTGACCATCCAGCAACTGAGCGCCAACGCCGGCACCTGGATCGGCCTGCCGCAGGACAGCCTGCACGGCCGCGCCCTCGCGGACTGCGGCGGCAACGCCGCGGAGCGCGTGCGCCAGCTGATGCGCGAGCACGACCTGGCCGAGCCCGTGCCGTTGCGCTGCACGCTGGGCCCGCTGCCGGCGCCGCGTACTTTCGAAGGCAGCGCCCATCGCAGCGGCCAGGGCAGCCTGATCGTCGAGCTCGAGCCCGTGGGCTCGCCACGGGAGACGGGCTTGCCCACGGCGGAGATCGAGCAGTCGATCCTGCTGCGCCATGTGGGCGAGGCGGTGCAGCGCTTCAGCGCCGCGGCCAGCCTGAGCACGCTGGCCGACGCGGTGGCGCAATGCCTGCACGACCTGACCGGCTACGACCGGGTGATGGTCTACAAGTTCGACCCCGACGGCCACGGCAAGATCATTGCCGAGGCGCGCGATCCGCGCCTGGCGTCGCTGCTCGGCCATCACTACCCGGCCTCGGACATCCCGCAGCGGGCCCGCGAGTTGTACCTGCGCAACCGGGTGCGCGTGCTGGTGGATGTCCACTACGAGCCGGTGCCGCTGCAGCCCCGGCTGGTACCGGCCAGCGGCCAGGAACTGGACATGTCGCTGTGCCAGCTGCGCAGCATGTCGCCGCTGCATTTGCAGTACCTCAAGAACATGGGGGTCACCGCGACGCTGGTGGTCTCGCTGGTGCGGGAAGGGCGGCTGTGGGGCCTGATCGCCGCACACCACTACTCCCCCCGGCACCTGCGCTTGGCCGTGCGCGCCGCCTGTGACCTGCTGGCCGAGGTGATCGCCACCCGCATCTCGGCCATCGAGAACTACGCCCATGCGCAGGTGGCCATCCTGGTGCGCCGGCTGGAGCAGCGCCTGGTCGAGGCCACCTCCATCGAGGGCGACTGGCGCCTGGCGCTGTTCCGCAACCCGCGCACGCTGCTGCAGCCGCTGGAAGCCACCGGTGCCGCGCTGTTCCATGACGGCGAAGTGCTGACCGCCGGCGAAGTGCCCTCGACACCCGAGCTGCGGGCGCTGATGCAGTGGATCGACGCGCAGCCCTTCGATCCGCCGTTCGCGTGCTCCTCGGTCGGGCAGGCCAATCCGGCGCTGGAGTCCCTGACCCCCACGGCCAGCGGTGTGCTGGCCGTCAAGCTGTCGACCAGCCGGCCGGACTACCTGATGTGGTTCCGCAAAGAGCAACTGCTCACGGTGACCTGGGCCGGCGATCCGCACAAGCCGACGCTGGGCGACAACCCGCTGGAGCTGTCGCCACGGCGCTCGTTCGCGGCCTGGTCCGAGATCGTGCGCGGCACGGCGCTGCCCTGGTCGGGCAGCGAGCTGGCGCTGGGCCGTGCCATCGGCGCCGCGCTGGTGGACATCATCGTGCAGGTGCATGCGGTGCGCCTGCTGGTGGCCGAGCACCAGCTGGTGCAGATCCGTGCCACGGTGCAGAACTCGCGCGAGCCGGTGGCCATTGCCGACGCGCAGGGGAGCATGCTGTTCAGCAACCAGGCCTTCGTGGCGCTCGCGTCGCCGCAGGCGCCTGTTCCCCGGACGCTGGATGCGCTGTGCGAGCGCTTCGCCCCGCCGGCGTCGCTGGCCGATGGCCTGCGGTCCCTGCGGCACACGCGGCAGCCGTGGCGCGGCGAGCTCGCGCTGCTGCGACCGGAGGGCGAGCCGGTGCCGGTGGCGCTGCGGGCTGAAATCGTCCCGGGACGCGATGGCACGCTGCTGGGCTTCATCGTGACGCTCACGGACCTGAGCGAGAGCCGGCGTGCCGCGGCCGCCCGCCGGCAGCTGGAGGAATCGCTGCAGCCCGCGGCGCGTGACGCCGACGAAGTGGTGCGCGCGATCGTCACCAACGCCAGCCTCGCGGCGATGGACATCGCCGATGGCTCGGTAGGACCTTCGGTGGCCCCGCTGCTCAATGAAGTCGAGCTGTCGACGCAGCGCGCGGCCGCGCTCTACGCCCGCATCCGCGGCTTTGGCGAAGGTTGATCAGTGCGGCAGTTCGCGGAACAGCCGAACATGCTGTTCGAAGGCCCAGCGCGACTCCGCCACCACGGCCTGCGCCCGCTCGGGCGGGAGGACCAGCGCGTCCAGGCCGGCACGGAAGCGGCCGATCAGCATCGCCACCTGGTCGGGCGGTCCGAAATCGTAGAAGTCCAGTCCGTCACCATCGGTCGTGCCCAGCAGGCGCGCAGTGCAGCGGCGCAGGATCTGCCCGCCGTGCAGGTCGCCGAGATAACGCACATAAGCATGGGCCAGCAGCAGCTCGGGCCGTGCCGCGGCACGGGTGGGGCTGGCCGGTGCCAGCGTGTGCAGGCGCTCGACATAGGCCTCGGCCGCCGGCACCAGCACGGCAGCGTCGGCACCGCGCAGGCAGGCCAGGTCGCGGGCCAGGGCCGGGCCGCGCTGCAGCGTGTGCCAGGGCAGGGCAGGCAGAGGCGGCACCTGTGCCAGCCCGGCCTCCAGCGCGCGGTAGATGGCCAGCAGGTTGTGCAACAGGCCGACATAGGCCGCCCGCGAAAGACGGCCCTGCAACAGCGCGGCCATCAGCCCGCTGCGCTCGGCTTCGAGGTGGAGATCCTGGGTGCCCGTTCGCAACCGGGCCGCCAGACCCGGGGCGGCGCTGTCGATCTTCGAACTCCCTGGTGGCGCGTCGATCATAGCGAAAGGCGCCCGTGGGGCCCGCAGTGGGGCGGTCCGGCATGAGACCCGCGACCTCGCCACCGCCGCACGCGTCGCCGGCTTTCGATGCTGAACTGGTCGTCGACGGCGACGGCCGGCGCTGGCATTGCCGGTTGCAGGGCGAGGGACCTTGCATCCTGTTGCTGCATGGCACGGGTTCGGCGTCGCACAGCTGGGCGGGGCTGGCGCCGCTGCTGGCGGCGCGCGGTTTCCGGGTCGTGGCACCGGACCTGCCGGGCCATGGGCGGACCGAGGCACTGAAGCCCGGGCCGAGCAGCCTGCCCGCGATGGCCGACGCGTTGCGGTCCTTGCTCGAACGTCTTGACCTGGCGCCACAGGCGGTGCTCGGCCATTCGGCCGGCGCGGCGCTGAGTGCCTGGTGGGCGCTCGAGCAACCCGCATCCGCGCTGCGCCAGCTGGTCTGGATTGCCGGCGCTTTGCGGCCGCTGCCAGGCCTGGCAGGGCGTTGGGGGCCGCCGCTGGCGCGCTGGATGGCGCGCAGCCCCTGGGTGCCGCGCCTGGCGGCCTGGCACGCCAGGGACGACGACGCGGTGCAGCGCCTGATCGCGAGCACCGGATCACGGCTGGACGAGGAGGGCGTGCGGGCCTACGCGTCGTTGTGGCGGCAGCCCGAACACGTGGCCGGCACCCTGGCGATGATGGCGGGCTGGGACCTGGCACCGCTGCAGCCACGGCTGCGACAGTTGGCGGTGCCGGTGTTGTGGCTGCACGGAACGAGCGATCGCACCATCGCGCCCGCGGAGGCAGAAGCCGTGTGCCGCGAATTGCCCGACGCGCGCGTCGAACGGCTGCAGGGCCTGGGGCACCTGGCTCACGAGCAGGCACCCCAGGCCGTCGCCGCGATCGTGGCCGAGGCGATCAGCGCGGCAGCAGCACGCTGTCGATGACGTGCACGACGCCGTTGTCCGCGACGATGTCGGTCTTCACGACCTTGGCGGCGTCGACCTTGACACCGGCCGTGGTGTCGATCGTCAGGTCGGAGCCCTGCACCGTCTTGACCTTGCCGGCGCGCACGTCCTGGGCCAGCACCTTGCCCGGCACGACGTGGTAGGTCAGTACCGCGGTCAGCTTGGCCTTGTCCTTCAGCAAGGCGTCCAGGTCGGCCTTGGGAATCTTGCTGAAGGCCTCGTCCGTCGGGGCGAACACGGTGAACGGGCCGGGGCCCTTGAGCGTCTGCACCAGGTCGGCGGCCTGCAGCGCAGCGGCCAGCGTGTTGAACTGGCCGGCCGACACCGCGGTATCGACCAGGTCCTTGGCCTGGGCCGACAGGGCCAGCACGGCGATGCAGGCGCCGGCAACGAGCTTCTTCATGGTGAATGTCCTTTTCAGGGAGGGTTGAGGAAGGCAGGCTGGACAGCGCCGGTCAGGGCGCCGGGAGGATGACGCGGTCGATGACATGGATCACGCCATTGCTGGCCAGCACGTCCGTCGACTTGATGTTCGCGGTGCGGCCGCGCCGATCGGTGATCGCCAGGGCCGGGGAGACCGAGAAGGTCTCGCCTTCCACCGTCGTGATCGGAGTGCCGACCGGCACCTGGGCCTTCAGAACGCGGCCGGGCACGACGTGGTAGGTCAACACCTTTGTCAGCAGCGCCGTGTTCGCCAGCAGCTGGTCCTTGGTGAGGCCCAGTTCGGTCAGCAGATCGGCGAAGGCCGCGTCGGTGGGCGCGAACACGGTGAACGGACCCGGGCCGCTCAGGGTGCCCGCCAGGTTGGCGGCCGTCACGGCCTGGACCAGGATGCTGAACGTGGGCGTGGCCACGGCCGTCTCGACGATGTTGCGGTTGGCGGGCAGCAGCACCTTGTCGATCGCGTGGATCACGCCGTTGGTCGCCGGCACGTCGGTGACGACGATCTTGGAAGTGCGGTTGCGCCCGTCGGTGATCACGAGGTCGGAGCCCACCTGGTCGATCTTGAAGATGCCGCCGTCGAGCGGGCTGATCGGTTGGCCCAGGGGGACGGCGGCCTTGGCCACTTTCGCGGGCAGCACGTGGTACTTCAGCACCGCGGTCAGCAGCGGCTTGTTGGCGAGCAACTGGTCCTTGGTCACGCCCAGCTCGGTGAGCAGCGCGGCAAAGGCGTCATTGGTCGGTGCGAAGACGGTGAAAGGCCCCGTGCCCGACAGCGCGCTGTCGAGTCCGGCGGCTTTCACCGCTTCGGTGAGGATGGTGAAGCGCGCATCGGACTGCGCCACCTGCACCACGTCCGCGGGAGGGGCGTCGTCACCGCCACCGCAGGCGGCGACCAGCGACAGGGCGGCCACTGCCGCGAGGCTCTTGAGCCAGGCCATCATGTGTTGAGCTCCAGTGAGGTTGCTAGACGAGGGCTTCGCAAGGAAGCGCCGAAATACTATGCAGTATTCATTTGTACTGTCTAGTCACCTATTAGCCGACGTGGTCTATGACCGCCTGGCGGGTCGGCCAGCGCGAGACGTGCTATCCGAAAGGAATGCGGAGCCGCAGCGCGCCGTCAGGCCGTCCCCAGCACCTCGGCCTCCGGCCGACCGAGCAACTGACGCAGCAATGGTGGCGCATAGCGCCGCGGCACGGTCACCGCGTAGAAATGCTCGAACAGGTCGGGCACGATGGCGTGCTCCACCAGGACCCCGCTGCGCAGTTCGTCGCGCACCACCACGCTCGGCACCAGGGCAACCCCGCCGGCATCGCGGGCCAGCAGTCGCAGCAGCGCCATGTCGTCCACTTCGGCCTTCAGCGTGTAGCGCAGCCCGAGCTGCTCGCACAGCAGGTCGAAGCCGGTGCGGATGTCGCTGTCGCCGGCGGGCAGCAGCAGCGGCACGTTGGCCAGATCGTCCGGAAAGCGGAAGGGCTTGCGACGCTTCGACGGGCGGCCCACCAGGCTCACCGGCTGCTGCGCGATGCGGCGGCAGCGCCAGGGCTCTTCGCTGCTGCCCTGCACCCGCCGGTTCGTGAGCACCAGGTCCAGCGTGTGCACGCGCAGGCGCGTCAGCAGCTCGGCCAGGCCACCCGACTGCATGACGAGCTCGACATCGTCACGCTGCAGCAGGGGAGCGATGAAGTTCTCCTGGAAGTTGCGCGACAGGGTCGACACGGCCCCGATGCGCAGCACCTGCCGCTGCGCACGCAGGCCTTCCTTCAGCACCGACAGCAGCTCGGTGCCGCTGGCAAAGATCGACTCTGCATAGCCCAGCGCGACACGACCGGCCTCGGTCAGCCGCAGCGCGCGGGCCTCGCGCTCGAACAGGCGCTGGCCGAGCACCTCTTCGAGCTGGCGGATCTGCGTCGACAGGGCGGAAGGAGAGACATGCAGGCGCTCGCTGGCGCGTGTCAGGTGACCTTCCTTGGCCACGGCCCAGAAGGCATGCAGATGGTGGTAGTTCAGGCGCGCCATGTTCTCTTTTCCTGAACAGATTGTGCTGAACATTGAATTTTACGGCGGCACCCGAAAGCGTCAGCATCTCGCCCCATGACGCCTACCTACGTTGTCGCACTTGCCCTCACACCCGTGCTGCTGCATGCGCTGGCCGCTGCGGCGGCCGAGCACGGCCACCGCGACCGTGCCTGGCGCGCGGCCGAGTTCGCCGCGTTGGGCGCAGCGCTGTCCGCCGCGGCGGCCATCGTGCTGGTGCTCCTGCAGGGACCCCAGGTGGCGGCAGGCCTGCGGCTGGATGCGGCGGGCACGCTGGTGGGCCTGCTGGTCGGCTTCATCGGCTGGGTGATCGTTCGCTTCTCGCACCGCTACCTGCAGGGCGAGGAAGGCGAGCGCCGCTACCTGCGGCTGCTGTCGGGCACGCTGGCGGCCGTCTCCCTGGTGCTGGTGGCCGACCAGCTGCTGCTGCTCTGGGCCGCCTGGGCCGCCACCAGCATGACGCTGCATCGCCTGCTGCGCTTCTACGAAGCGCGCCCGGCCGCGCGCCTGGCCGCGCACAAGAAATTCCTGTCCGCCCGCCTGGCCGACGCTGCGCTGCTCGGTGCCGTGGTGCTGCTCGGCTTGTCGTTCGACACGTTCTCGCTGCAGGCGATGCTGCAGCAATCAATAGCGTTCAATATGAGCGTCATTTCACAGGTCGGCTTGTCGCTGCTGGTGCTGACGGCGCTGCTCAAGTGCGCGCAGATGCCGCTGCATGGCTGGCTGCTGCAGGTGATGGAGGCGCCCACGCCAGTGTCGGCGCTGCTGCATGCGGGCGTCGTCAACCTGGGTGGGTTGGTGCTGATCCGCTTCGCGCCCTTGCTGGTCGAGTCGCCGGTGGCGCTGGGCCTGCTGGCCGGCGTTGCCACGCTCACCGTCGTGCTGGCCACGCTGGTGCTGGGCACGCGGATCAGCGTCAAGGTGGCGCTTGCCTGGTCGACGCTGGCCCAGATGGGCTTCATGCTGCTGCAGGTGGCGCTGGGCCTGCCGGCGATGGCGCTGCTGCATCTCGTGGCGCACTCGCTGTACAAGGCCCATGCCTTCCTGGCCGCCGGCGGCGCGGTGCAGCGGCGGCAGGTGATGCGCCTGGCCACGCCGTCGCAGGCTTCGTTGCCGCGCTGGGCAGCCGCTGCGATCGTGCTGCCGGCCACCGCGATCGCGCTGGGCAGCGCCAGCGGCCTGCTGGTGACGCCTTCGGCCTGGCTGGCCGCCGGTGTGCTCGGTCTGGCGCTCGTACCGCTGGCCGCAGCGGGCCGGCTGGGCGCGACCGCGCTGGTGATGCTGGGCTGGTTCGCCGGCCATGCGGCCGCGGCGTCGTGGCTCGGCAGCCATGCCCTGGCGGTGCCGACGGCCTTGCCCGCTTTGGTGGCGATGGCTCTGGCCGGGCTGTTTGCGGTCCAGGCCGCCATCGTGCTGCAGCCCGGCGGGTCCTGGGTGCGCCGTCTGTATCCGTGGGCCTATGGCGGCTTCTACGTGGACGAGCGCATCAGCGGCGCGCTGTTGCGCCTCTGGCCTGCACCCCCGGTCTCTCTTGCCTCCGGAGCTCGCTGATGAACGCCCCCCTGCATGCCGGCACCGCGCATGCCATTGCCGAAGCCGTTGCCAGTGCCTGTGCGCGCATCGCGCCGAGCTGGCCGCTGGACCGCCACATCGCCGTCAATCCGCACTGGGGCTGGATCGACCAGCCGATCGAAGACGCCGCCGCCGCCCTGGGCGTGCTGGCGGGCATGCGCCTGCTGCCCGAGGCCGCGGTGCAGCGGCAGCCGCTGATCGCCGACCTGGCCGGCCTGCGCGAGGCCGTCGTGCACCAGATCAGCCAGCACTGCGCGGCGCACTTCGACGACGGCCAGGCGCGCTGGCACATGCCCACGGAGCCGGGCCTGTACGGCAGCTGGCTGGCCCGGCTGGCGGCCGACCGCGGGCTGCGCTGGCCGCAGGGCAGGGGAGCGGCGCTCGCACAGATCGCGTCCCTGCCGGTCGATGCCAGCACAGCCATCGAACAGGCGGTGCGGGCGCTGGGCATTCCGCCCGCCGGCGTGCAGGCCTGTCTCACCGCCTGGCTGCTGGACCTCAATGGCTGGGCCGCCGCCTGCGCCTGGCAGGGCTGGCAAGCCCGCCTGGCGGGCCAGGCGCATCCGGCCTTGCAGGACCTGCTGGCCATTCGCGCCGGCTGGGACCTGCTGCTGGCCTCCGCGCTGCCGGCGCCGCAAGTGCAGGCCTGGGCCGAGGCCTGGGGTCGGACGGAGGCTGCCGCGGTCGCCCTGCGCGCGCGCCATGACGCCGGATGGGAGCGGCTGCAGTCCGAAGAGCAGGCGCTGCAGGCGCAATGGATGGCCGGCATGGCGCGCGGCGCGGCCGTACCGCCAGCGGGCGCGGTGGGCGTGCAGGCGGTGTTCTGCATCGACGTGCGCAGCGAGGTCCTGCGCCGGGCGCTGGAGGCGGCCGACCCCGCCATCGCCACGCGGGGCTTCGCCGGCTTCTTCGGCCTGCCGGCGGACTACCGGCCACTGGGCAGCGATTGGCGCCAGCCGCAGCTGCCAGGCCTGCTGGCGCCGGCGTTGACGATCGAGGAGGGCGCCGGCGAAGCGTCGCTGGCCCAGGTCCTCGGCGCACGGCGCCGGTCGCGGCTGGCGGCGGCGGCCCGGTGGGAGGCCTGGCGTGCCACGCCCGCCGCCGGCTTCAGCTTCGTCGAGTCCTGCGGCGTGCTGCAGGCCGGCGCGCTGCTGCGCCACAGCCTGCCGGCGCCTCGCACGAGCAGCTGGACGCAGGCCGGGCTGACGGCAGAAGAGCGGCGCGCGCTGCGGCCCCGCCTGGCGCTCGACGCCGAGGCCGCCGCCGACCTGGCCGCCGGCGTGCTGCGGGCGATGGGCCTCGTCAGCGGCTTTGCGCCGCTGGTGCTGCTGTGCGGCCACGGCGGGCAGAGTGCGAACAACCCGCACGCGGCCGGGCTGGACTGCGGCGCCTGTGGCGGGCAGTCGGGCGAGGTCAATGCCCGGGCGCTGGCCAGCCTGTTGAACGACCGCGAGGTGCGCCAGGCCTTGCGGCGGCGCGGTGTCGACCTGCCGGACACGACGCATGTGCTGGCGGGCCTGCACAACACCACCACCGACGAGGTGACGCTGTTCGACCTGCAGGACCTGCCGGCTGGCCATGCCGCGGCGCTGGCGCGCCTGCAGCGGGCGCTGGCCCGTGCTGGCGACGCCGCGCGTGCCGAGCGGGCGCCGCGGCTCGGATTGCCGGCCCTGGCGCCGCCGGTCCTGCTGGCGCGCCTGCGGGAGCGGGCGGCGCACTGGGCCGAGACCCGCCCGGAATGGGCGCTGGCCGACAACTCCGCCTTCATCGCCGCACCGCGGTCGCGCACGCTCGGCCTGCACCTGGGTGGCCGCGTCTTCCTGCACGACTACGACGAGCGCCTCGATCCCGAGCATCAGGTGCTCGCGCTGATCCTGTCGGCGCCGATGGTCGTCGCGCACTGGATCAACCTGCAGTACCTGGCCTCGACGGTCGACCCGCAGCGGCAGGGCGCCGGCAACAAGCTGCTGCACAACGTCGTCGGGGGTGGCGTCGGCGTGTTCGAAGGCAATGGGGGCGACCTGCGCATCGGCTTGCCGTGGCAATCGGTGCACGACGGGCGCACGCTGCGCCACACGCCGCTGCGGCTGTCGGTGTTCGTGCAGGCCGGTCGTGCGGCCATCGATGCGGTGATCGGCGCGAACGACACCGTCCGTTGCCTGGTCGACAACGGTTGGCTGCACCTGCTGGCCATCGAGGGGCAGGCAACGCCCACGTTCGCGCGCCGCCTGCGGGGCGGCGGCTGGGAGACGGTCGCGCTTCAGCCTACGGGCAGCGCGTCCAGCCCGGCGGCCGATGCAGCCGAACTCAGCGCACGGAAGGTCGGGCGTGCGAACAGGTAACCCTGCATCAGCGTGACGCCTTCGCTCAGGAAGAAGTCGCGCTCGTCGGCGGTTTCGATGCCTTCGGCAATGACCTGGATGCCCAGTTCCTGGCAGATGCGCACCATGCCGCGCGCGATGGCCTGGCGCGTCTTGCTGCCGTCGACGCCGCGCACCAGCGCCATGTCGAGCTTGATGATGTCCGGCGTGAAGTCGGCCAGCAGCGTGA
>NZ_JBGAGA010000069.1:0-32137 GCF_044226965.1 Aquabacterium sp.
GGCAATCACGCCCAGGCCGGCGATCTGCGCGATCGCCAGGTCGATGAAGACGATGCCGCGGTCGAGCACCTGCATGCCCAGCGGCACGTGCGTGGCCAGCACCAGCAGGCCGGCCACCAGCGCGGGCCCCAGGATGCCCAGGTCGAGCGCGCTCCAGTTCACGGCTTGCCCCCGGCAGCGGCGAGCAGGCGCGCCACGGTGTCCTCATACAGCCCGAACAGGTCCTTCGCGCCCTCGCTGCCGCCCACCGTGAACGGCAGCTTCGCCACCGGCACGCCGGCATTGCGGCTGAGCCACTCGGCGGGCTTGCCATCCTGGTAGGCGGCATAGACCACCATGCGCGCGGGCCGGGCCTTCAAGGCGGACAGCACCGTCTGCAGGTGCGCGGCGCTGGGCTCGACGCCGGGCTTGGGTTCGAGCACCGCTACCTCCTGCAGGCCCAGCCAGTCGTAGAGGTAGACGAAGGCCTTGTGCTGCGAGACCACGGCCAGGCCCTTCAGCGGCGCGGCCTGCGCAGTCCAGCGGGCCATGGCCTGCTTCCAGCGCTGCGCGAAATCGGCGTGGCGCTTGTCGTAGTCGGCCGCATGCGCGGGGTCGACCTGCGCCAGCCGCGCGGCCAGCGCGTCGGCCACCGCGCCGATGTTGCGCGGGTCGGTCTGGATGTGCGGATTGCCTGCGGCATGCACATCGCCCTGCGAGCGGTCGAGCGCCGTGGGCAGTTCCAGCTTGCGCACGAAGTCAGCGGCCGCAAAGTGGCCGGGCTGGCCCGGCTGCACGCGCGCGTTGCCCGACTGCTGCAGCAGCACCGGCAGCCAGCCGATCTCGAGCTCGGCGCCGGTGCACACCACCAGGTCGGCGTTGCGTGCGCGGGCGATCAGGCTGGGCTTGGCCTGGATCTCGTGCGGGTCCTGCAGGGCGGTGGTGGCCACCGCCACATCGACCAGCGGGCCGCCGAGTTCCTGCGCCAGCGCGCCCCACTCGGGCTCGCAGGCGAACACGCGCAGCGCGGCCTGCGCCGGCGCGGCCAGCAGCAGCAGCGGTGTCGCGAGCAGGGGAAGGAGGATTTTGCGAAGCACTTGCATGGTGGGTTCCTTGACGATCAGTAGCTGTGCGCGCCGTGCGCGCCCAGGCTCATCTGGTACTGCAGGAAGATCTGGTGGTCGGTCACGCCTTCGCGCGCCCGGTCCTGCGCCACCTGCAGCCGCAGGCGCGAGAACTCGCTGGCGCTGAAGTCGAGCATCAGGCTGTTGCGGCCGGGCCGGAAGCCGCTGGCCAGCGTGGGCAGGCCGTCGGTGCGGCCGGGGTCCAGGCGCTCGGTGCGCAGGCCCACGCGCCAGCGCGGCATGAACTGCCACACGCCCTGCAGGTACCAGCCGGACTGCACCGCGCGCGTGGCCGCCGTCATGTCGAGCGTGCCGTCGCGCGTGCTGCGCAGGACTTCGCCCTGCAGCTTCAAGTTCTGCCGCGTCGCGTTGCCGCCCGGCGCCCACTTCCACACCGCATCGGCCACCCACACCCGGGTGCGGCCGGTGAAGCGCTGGGTGAGACTGCTGTTGTCGCCTAGGCTGGTCGTCAGGTCCAGGTCGTCGGCCTTGGCCTGCAGCACCGACAGGCCGGCGCGCCAGCTGTGGCTGTCGCCCACGTCGCCGCCCGCATGCAGTGCCAGCGCGGCCATGCCGGCGCCGTTGCGGCCGGTATTGCTGCCGGGATAGCTGCGGCCACGGCCCAGTTCAGCGGCCAGTTCCAGGTACAGGTCGGTCGGCGCGATCCAGGCCAGTTGCACGCCGTCGTCGCCGTACTGCGTGCCCAGCAGGGCCTGGTAGGCCAGCGGGTTGTCGACGAAGTCCCAGGTGTGCGCATGCTGGCTGTTGAGGTAGCCCACGCTCGAGAAGAATCGGCCGGCCTTGAACGTGAGGCCGTTGCCGAGCCCGGTGGTCTGCACCCAGGCCTCCTCGACCGCGACCGTGTCGTCGGGGCTGAGCGAGATGTTGGCCGCGCCGCGCCACCACGGGTCGATGCTCGCGGCGAAGCCGAGTTCGGATTCGCCGAGCGAGAAGCCGCGCGTGCCGGGTCCGATCTCCGCGCCGGCCGGCAGCGCAAAGCCGGTGATCGCGTAGCGGCTCGGGTCCTGCGAGGTGCGCGTGGCCGTGCCCGAGAGGATCAGCGACAGGGCCGGATTGAAGGCATTGGCGCTGCCGCCCGCCGCGGCCGGCACGGCCACCGGCGCGGGGGGTGGCGCAGGAGGCGCGGCAGCGGCGGCGGCCGGCGCCGCGGCGGTCGCTGCCTCGGCGGCGCGCAGGCGCTCTTCCAGCGCACGCAGTCGGTTTTCGTAGGCCGCGCGGATGGCGGCGATTTCATCGCGCAACGCGCTGATGTCAGTGGTGGTGTCGGCCCGTGCCGCCATGGGCCAGGCCAGGGCGAGCGCGAGGCTCGCCGCAAGGGGTTTCAGCATCGAAGTCTGCTCCGCATGGAACGCCGAACGGCGCCCGGCCGCAGGGGGTGCGGTCGGGCGCAGCGAGGAACGGTCAGCGCGAAGCGGAGGGAGGTGCGCGGCTGAGGTACGCCGCCGGCGGCGCGGCGGCGCGCACGGCCAGGGCCGGCAGGGCCGGCAGCGCCTGGCGCGCCGCAAAGGCCGGCACCTGCAGCGGCACCGCGGGCGGCGCGCCGGCGTTGATGGCCGCGCCGGCCAGGCACAGGTCGCAGTACGTCAGGTGCAGGGCAGACTTGCCGTCGACCGGACGGGTCGCATCGGAGGCCTGGTGCTGAACCGCATGCCAGGCCGCCGCCGACTGCGCGATCGGCAGCAGCAGCGCGAGCCACAGCAGCCATGCGAGATGGCGCTGCGGTCGTTGACGTGGGGTGGCGGCACGCATGACGAGTGGCGATGATAGTCGCCGGACGTGCGCAGCCGCCGCGGCGCATGACGTGCCCCCGCCACTGCCTTGGAGTTCACGATGACCCCAGCCCTCACCGCCACGCCGCTGGCACCGTTCCAATCCTCGGCCCAGGCCCTGGGCCGCGTGCTGATCGCGTTGCTGTTCGTGCCCGCCGGCTGGGGCAAGGTCACCACCTTCGCGGGCGTGGTCGGCTACATCGCGTCCAAGGGCGTGCCCCTGCCCGAGCTGTGCGCAGCCGCGGCCATCGCCATCGAGCTGGGCCTCGGCCTGCTGCTGCTGGTGGGCTGGCAGACGCGATGGGTGGCGCTCGGCCTGGCGATCTTCGTGCTCGTGATCACGCCGATCTTCCACAACTTCTGGGCCCAGAGCGGCGCGCAGGCCACGGCCCAGCTGCAGCTGTTCTACAAGAACGTCGCGGTGATCGGCGGGCTCTTGTACATCGCGCTCTTCGGCGCCGGGAAGCTCAGCCTGGATGCGCGCGCCGGTCGCGATTGAGGCGCTCAGGCCGGCCAGGCCGGCGTTCGAAACGCCTCGACCAGGAAGTCGACCAGCGCCCGCACCTTCGGCGCCAGGTGCTTGCGCGTCGGGAAGACGGCGTAGATGCCGAGCTCGATCGAGCGGAACTGCGGCAGGATCTCGACCAGCGCGCCCGAGGCCAGGTGCGCGGCCACCAGGAACGAGGGCTGCAGCACGATGCCCTGGTGCTGCAGCGCTGCCGCACAGCAGGTGTCGCCGCTGTTGGTGCGCATTCGCGGCGCGACCTTCACGCTGACCGGGCCGCCGGGTCCGTCGAAGGTCCACTGGTCGCCCATCGACAGCAGCGAGTAGGACATCACCGCATGCTGCGCGAGCGCCGACGGGTGTGCGGGCATGCCGTGCCGCTGCAGGTAGTCCGGCGAGGCGCACAGGATCAGTCGTGTCGAGCTGAGCTGGCGGCTGACCAGCGACGAGGCCTGCAGCCGCGCAATGCGCACCGCCAGGTCGTAGCCCTCGTCGACCAGGTCGACCAGGCGGTCGGACAGCGTGATGTCCAGCACCAGCTTCGGATGCCGGGCCATGAAGGCCGGCCACAGCGGCGCCAGGTGCAGCAGCCCGAAGGTGACCGGCACATTCAACCTCAGCTGGCCGCTCACTTCACCTGTTTGCAACGAGAGCTCGGCCTCGGCTTCGGCAACGCCTTCCAGCAGCTGGCGGCAGCGTTCCTGGAAGACCTCGCCCTCCGGGGTCAGCGACAGCTTGCGGGTCGTGCGCTGCAGCAGCCGGGTGCCCAGCCGTGCCTCGAGCTCGCCGACCAGGCGCGACACGGCGGTCTTCGACACACCCAGCGCATCGGCCGCGCGCACGAAGCTGCCGGCATCGGCCACGGCCACGAAGGCGCGCATTTCCTGGAACTTGTCCATCGCGGGATTGTGTCGAAATCCGGGACAGTCCCTCCGCCGTCGGCGGCTTTATCAATGCGGGTGCGCCTCCTAAAGTCCTTCTCACCGCAGCGGTCCGCTGCTCACCTCGTCAAGGACAGATCATGAAAGTCACCGTCATCGGCGCCGGCAACATGGGCTCGGCTTTCGTCAAGCAACTCGTGCGCGCGGGCCATCAGGTCAGCGTCACCGCGCGCGACAGCGCCAAGGCCGCGCAGGTGGCCGCAGCAAACCCGGGCGCGAAGGCGGTGGCCACCGCCGGTGCGGCGGCCGGGGCCGACGCCGTCGTGCTGGCCACCGGTTATCCGGATGCGGTGAGCGCGCTGCAGGCGGTCGGCGGCCTGCAAGGCCAGGTCGTCATCGACATCACCAATCCGCTGACGGCCGACTACATGGGCCTGACCTTGGGCCACAGCACGTCGGCAGCCGAGGAGATTGCCAAGGCCGTGCCGGGCGCCGAAGTGGTGAAGGGCTTCAACACCGTGTTCGCGCAGGTGCTGGCCGAAGGCGCCGATTTCGGCCAGGGCCGCAAGGTCACGGTCTTCGTCGCCAGCGACAGCGCCCGCGCCAAGCAGACGGCCGCGGCGCTGGCCGAGAGCATGGGCTTCGGCGTCGTCGATGCCGGCGGCCTGAAGAACGCGCGCTACCTCGAACCGCTGGCCGGGCTGAACATCTACCTCGGCTACGGCGCGGGGCTGGGCACGGCGATCGCGCCGACCTGGATTCGCAAGGCCTGAGCGCCGGCCCCATCGGCCCGGCCTTCGAAGCGGACGGTAGCCCGCGGAGCGGCGGCGGGGCCGGCTGGTATCTTGCGGCCCGTGGGCCTGAGACAGTACCTCGTCGATGAATGGCGCGAGCTGGCGCGCGTGAACCGCAGCGACCGGCCGTGGGAGATGCCGGTCGCCGCGGCGCTGGCCAACGGCCTGCCGATCTTCTTCGCGGCGTCGCAAGGTGAGCTCGGGCTGGGGCTGGCGGCTTCGCTGGGCGGGCTGGTGTTCCTGCACCTGCCGGCCACGCGGCTGTCGCACCGCATGGCCTGGCTGATGGCCTGCGCCTTCGGCATGACGGGCAGCCACGCGCTGGGGCTGCTGGGGCACCTGCTGCCCTCGCTGGTGGTGCCGCTGCTCGTCGTCATCACCATCCTCGTGATGATGGTGTGCCGCTTCTATGCCGCGCCGCCGCCGGGCGGGCTGTTCTTCGTGATGGCCGCGGCCATTGGCGCTTACAGCCCCGTGCATGGCCGCGATGGACTGGTGCAGGTGGGTGCGGTGGCGCTGGGCAGCGTGCTGGCCGTGGCCATCGCGTTCCTGTACAGCCTGCACATCCTCGGCCGGCGCAGCGAACCATCGCCGAGCCCGCCGCTGCAGACCGACTTCGAGGTGGTGGTGGTCGAGTCGGTGGTGATCGGCGGCTTCGTCGGCCTGTCGCTGCTGGCCGCGCATGCGCTGCAGCTGCCGCGGCCGTACTGGGTGCCGGTGAGCTGCCTGGCCGTCATCCAGGGCGCCTCGCTGCGCGCGGCATGGTCCAAACAATTGCAGCGCAGCCTGGGCACCGCGCTCGGCCTGCTGGTGTTCCTGGCCATCGCCCAGGTGCCGCTCGGGCCCTGGGGCGTGGCGGCGATGGTCACCGCGCTGGCGCTGGTGATCGAGACGTTGGTGGTGCGGCACTACGGCCTGGCCACCGTCTTCATCACGCCGATGGCCATCCTGCTGGCCGAAGCCGCACAGGGCAAGGCGATGGACCCGCGCGCACTGATGCAGGCGCGCCTGATCGACAGCGTGCTCGGTGCCGCCATCGGCGTGGCCGGCGCCGCCTGCCTGCACAGCCCGGGCTTTCGGCGGCGGGTGAGCGCGCTGCTGCGGCGCCTGTGGCCGGCCCAGAATGCCGGCTGATGCCCAGCCGCCCCGATCCATGAACAGCACAACGCCCGCCCACCTGAGCCAGGTGCTCACCGCGATCGAGGCCGCGGCGACCATCGCCTTCGCGATGTCGGGCCTGCTGGAAGCGGCACGCAAGCGGCTCGATGCGGTGGGCGTGTGCATGGTGGCGGGGCTCGCGGCCTTCGGCGGCGGCACGCTGCGCGACGTGCTGCTGGACCGCCGGCCCTTCTTCTGGGTGGAGCATGCGCTGTGGCTGTGGGCCCTGCTGGCGCTGTGCGTGGCCGCCATGCTGTTCCTGCGCGCGCGCCACTTCGCACCGACCGAACGCGCGATGCAGTGGCCCGACGCGGCCGGCCTGGGCCTGTTCACCGCCAGCGGCACGCAGATCGCGCTGCATGGCGGATCGCCGGCCATCGTGGCGGTGCTGATGGGCGTCGTCACCGCGGTGTTCGGCGGCGTGCTGCGCGACATCGTCTGCAACGAGATCCCGAGCGCGTTTCGCGACCACCGGCCCTACGCCCTGTGCGCCTTCGTGGGCGCCTGGGTGCTGGTCGCGGCCCAGGCGCTGGGCGCGGCGGACTGGATCGGCCTGGTCGGCGCGGCAGCGGTCGCGGCCGCGCTGCGGGCACTCGCACTGCTGACGGACTTCAGGCTGCCGCGCTGGTTGAACGAAGGGGATCGGGCGGCCTGAGAAGGCCTCTGGCGTCACGCGCCGGCGCCCTCCCCGAACAACCCGAACACCACCCCCCGCAGCCACTGGTTCGCCGGCGCGCGGTGGAACTTGGCGTGCCAGAACACGTTGATCGCGATCTCGGGCAGCTTGGCCGGGTGCGGCAGCTTGCGCAGGCCGAAGGGTTCGAGCAGGCGGTCGGCCAGGCGTTCGGGCACCGTGGCGACGAGGTCCGAGCCCTGCAGGATGTGGCCCACGCTCACATAGTGCGGTACGGTCAGGCGCACCTGGCGCTCGACGCCGCTGCGCTGCAGCACCTCGTCCACCTTGCCGTGGCCGGTGCCGGGTGACACCACCACCAGGTGCTCGGCGGCCGAGAACTCGGCCAGCGTCAGACCGCGCCGCCGGTCCAGCCGGTGGCCCTGGCGCAGCAGGCACACATAGCGCTGCATGAACAGCCGGCGCTGGAAGAAGCCGGCCTTCAGCTGCGGCAGCAGCCCGATCGCCAGGTCCACCTTGCCGGCTTCCAGGTCGTCGCGCAGGTAGATCGCGGTGTTGCGCACCGTGCTCAGCGTGATACCCGGCGCCACGCGGCCCAGGTGCTCGATCAGCGGCGGCAGGAAGTAGATCTCGCCGATGTCGGTCATGCCGATCGTGAAGGCCTGCCGGGCGGCTGCGGGGTCGAAGCTGCTGCGCTGGTTGATGCCGCTGTGGATCATCGCCAGCGCGTAGCTCACCGATTCGGCCAGCTGGTCGGCCAACGGCGTCGGCTCCATGCCCTTGGGCGTGCGCAGGAAGAGCTCGTCGCCGAACAGCTTGCGCAGCTTGGCCAGCGAGTTGCTCACCGCCGGCTGCGTCAGGCCCAGGCTCTCGGCCGCCTTCGAGACGCGCCGGTCCACCAGCAGCTGCTTGAACACGACGAGCAGGTTGAGGTCGATCTCATGCAGTTCCATCGGTGCAGTCTCGTCAGGTGAGCACTCGGCTGGCCATCACGGCCGGTGATACAGGATATGCGCAATCGCCTCTTGGCTGATGATGCCGCGGGTTCGATGATGCGCCGCCATGGAGGTCCACATCCACCCGCTGCAACGCGCGATCGAGGTCGCGCCCGGTGCCAACCTGCTGGAAGCCCTGCGCGAAGCCCAGGTGCCGATGTCCTACAGCTGCATGGCCGGCCGCTGCGGCACCTGCCGCTGCCGCGTGCTGGAAGGCGAGGTGCTGGATGGCGGCCGTGTCGCGCAACGGCCGCTGGATGGGCTGGACGGCGACGAAGGCTGGGTGCTGGCCTGCCAGACCTACCTGACCGCGCCCTGCACCATCGAGATCCCCGAGCCCGACGAAGTGGTGGTGCACCCGGCGCGCATCCTGAAGGCCACGGTGCAGGCCATCGAGCCGCTGACGCACGACATCCGCCGGCTGGTGCTGAAGCCGGCCAGGCCGCTGGACTTCTCGCCGGGCCAGTACGCGCAGCTGCAGTTCACGCCCGAGCACATCCGACCGTACTCGATGGCCGGGCTGCCCGGCGACGACACGCTGGAGTTCCATGTGCGCGTGGTGCCGGGCGGCCGCGTGTCGGGCTACGTGACCAACACCTTGCGGGTGGGCGATGCGGTGCGCGTCAGCGGCCCGCTGGGCACGGCGTACCTGCGCCGCAGGCATGAAGGCCCGCTGCTGTGCGTGGCCGGCGGCACCGGCCTGGCGCCGATCCTCTCGATCCTGCGCGGGCTGCTGGCCGAAGGCCTGCGCAACCCGGTCCGGCTGTACCTCGGCGTGCGTTCGCCGCGCGACCTCTACGGCCTGGACTGGCTGCTCGCGCTGCAGGCGCGGCACCCGGCGCTGCAGCTGCAGATCGTCGTCACCGCCGGCGGCAACCCGCGCGAGCACCGCTGCGGGCTGGTGACCGAAGCCATCGAGCAGGACCTGACGAACCTCGCCGGCTGGCGCGCCTACCTCTGCGGTTCGCCGCCGATGGTGGAGGCGGCCACGCTGGTGGCGCGGCGCAAGGGCATGGCGCCGGCACACATCCATGCCGATGCCTTCTACACGCAGGGCAGCTGATTCCACCGCCAGGAGACACGCATGATCGAGCCCGCCATGGACGCTCACTTTCCAAGCCAGCCCCTCTGGGACGGTGACGGCACGCACCGCATCCCGTTCCTCGCCTACACCAGCGACGAGCTCTACCGCCGCGAGCTGGAGCGCTTCTTCTACCGCGGCCACTGGTGCTACGTCGGGCTGGAGGCCGAGGTGCCGAACCCGGGCGACTTCAAGCGCACGGTGATCGGCGAGCGCTCGGTGATCCTGGTGCGCGATGCAGACGGCCAGCTCAACGTGGTGGAGAACGTCTGCGCGCACCGTGGCATGCGTTTCTGCCGCGAACGCCACGGCAACCGGCAGAGCTTCACCTGTCCCTACCACCAGTGGAACTACACGCTGAAGGGCGACTTGCAGGGCGTGCCCTTCCGCCGCGGCGTGAAGCAGGACGGCCAGGTCCATGGCGGCATGCCGGCCGACTTCCAGCCCGCCGAGCACGGGCTGACGAAGCTGCGCGTGGCCAGCCGCGGCGGCGTGGTGTTCGCCAGCTTCGATGCCGAGGTCGAGCCCTTCGAGGACTACCTGGGGCCCACCATCCTGGGCTACTTCGACCGCCTGTTCAACGGCCGCCAGCTCAAGATCCTCGGCTACAACCGCCAGCGCATCCCGGGCAACTGGAAGCTGATGCAGGAGAACATCAAGGACCCCTACCACCCGGGCCTGCTGCACACCTGGTTCGTCACCTTCGGACTCTGGCGCGCCGACAACAAGAGCCAGCTGCGCATGGACGATCGGCACCGCCATGCCGCGATGATCAGCACCCGCGGCAGCGGCGGCCAGGCCGGCCAGGTGACGCAGGTGGCCAGCTTCAAGGCCGCGATGGAACTGCACGACCCGAGCTTCCTCGACATCGTGCCCGAGCCCTGGTGGGGCGGCCCGACCGCGGTGATGACCACCCTCTTCCCCAGCGTCATCCTGCAGCAGCAGGTCAACAGCGTGTCCACCCGCCACATCCAGCCCAACGGCCACGGCAGCTTCGACTTCGTGTGGACGCATTTCGGCTTCGAGGACGACAGCGACGAGATGACGCAGCGCCGCCTGCGCCAGGCCAACCTGTTCGGCCCCGCGGGCTTCGTCTCCGCCGACGATGGCGAGGTGATCGAGTTCTCGCAGCAGGCCTTCGAGAGCAAGCCCTTCCACCGTGCGCTGGCCGAACTGGGCGGGCGTGAGGTCGAGAACACCGAGCACATGGTCACCGAGACGCTGATCCGCGGCATGTACCGCTACTGGCGCGACGTGATGGAGGCCTGAGCCGATGAACGCGATCGCCTTCGAGGACTGGCTGGCCATCACCCAGCTGTATGCCGCCTACGCCAGCGTCGTCGATGCCGGCCAGTGGGACCAGTGGCCTGAATTCTTCACCGACGACTGCGTCTACCGCCTGCAGCCGCGCGAGAACCACGAGCGCGGCTTTCCGCTGGCCACGCTGGCCTTCAGCAGCAAGGGCATGCTGCAGGACCGCGTCTACGGCATCCGCGAGACGCTGTTCCACGACCCCTACTACCAGCGCCACGTCGTCGGCCTGCCGATCCTGCGCCGCACCGAGCCCGACCGCTGGCACTGCGAGGCCAACTACGCGGTGTTCCGCACCAAGCTGTCCGACACCAGCACCGTGTTCAACGTCGGCCGCACGCTGGACACCATCGTGCGCACGCCGCAGGGCCTGAAGTTCGCGGTGCGCGAATGCATCTACGACAGCGAAATGATCCCGAACTCGATCATCTACCCGATCTGAAAGCCTGCCGATGAGCTCCCACGACACCGACTGGGTCGATGCCCTTGCGGCCGACGACCTGCCCCAGGACGACGTCATCGGCGTGCAGGTGGCCGGCCGCGACATCGCGATCTACACCGCCGGCGACGCGGTGTACGCCACCGACAACACCTGCACCCACGGCCACGCGCGCCTGTGCGACGGCTTCCTCGAAGGCCACGAGATCGAATGCCCGCTGCACCAGGGCAAGTTCGACGTGCGCGACGGACGGCCGACCTGCGCGCCGGCGGACGCGCCTTTGCGGTGTTATCCGGTGCGTGTCGAAGGGCGGCGGGTGCTGCTGCGCATCGGCTGAGCTGCCGGCGCGGCCGCCACGGGCAGGGCCGCCAGGTGCTCGTACAGCAGCCGGGCCGCCGGCGTCAATTCGGCCGCGGCGCGCACCGCCAGCAGCAGCCGGCGCTGTGCCCAGGCATCGCTCAGCCGCACGGCCTTGAGCTTCAGTTCGGCAATCTGCGCGCGGCAGGCGGCCAGCGGCACGATGCCGATGCCCAGGTTGGCCGCGATCATGTGGCACATCGCGTCGAAGCTGCGCACCTGGATGCGCAGGTTCATCGGCAGGCCGGCCTCCTCGGCCGCGCGCGACGTGAGCTCCAGCAGCGAGCTGCCGCGGTTCAGGCCGACGAAGTCGTGCGCCAGGCAATCGGCAAAGGCCAGGCGGCGGGTCTTCGCCAGCGCATGCCTGCGTGAACACAGCACCACCAGTTCGTCGCGCTGGAAGGTGCTCACCTGCAGGCCGGCGGTGGGCGTGTTCTCGGCGAACACGCCGATGTCGGCCACGCCGTCGAGCAGCGCGCGCACGATGTCGTTGGTCAGCTGCTCTTCCACCTCGATGCGGATCTCGGGCTGCGCGGCCAGGAAGCTGGCCAGCGCGGCGGGCAGGAATTCGGTCAGCGAGGACATGTTGGCCCACAGCCGCACATGGCCGCGCACGCCGCGTGAGTAGTCGCGCAGCTCGCGGCTGAACTGCTCGAAGCCCTGGAACAGGCGCAGCGCATGCTGCAAGGCCACGTGGCCGGCCGGCGTCAGGCTGACACCCTGGGCCGTGCGCTCCAGCAGCCGCGCGCCGGACGCCGCTTCCAGGTCGGCCAGCCGGCGGCTCGCGGCCGACAGCGCCAGGTGGCAGGCCTGCGCGCCCTTGGTGATGCTGCCCGAGCGCGCCACCGCGCAATACAGCCGCAGGCTGACGAAGTCGACACGGGCGGGGTTGATCGGCGGCTGTTCCATCGGGCCATCCTAGACCCCCCTTCGCAAAACGCGAAGGCCCCCTGCCGACAAGGCAATTCCCGGCCGCGCGGCCGCTGCCTACAGTGCCGGCCATGGTGAACGACGGATCGGGCATGGACGCACTGCGCGGCTTGAAGGTGATCGAACTGGGGCAGCTGATCGCCGGGCCCTTTGCCGGCAAGACGCTGGCCGAGTTCGGCGCCGACGTGATCAAGATCGAGCCCGAAGGCAGCGGCGACCCGCTGCGCAAGTGGCGGCTGCTGCGCGAAGGCACCTCGGTGTGGTGGGAAGTGCAGTCGCGCAACAAGCGCTCGGTGGCGGCGGACCTGCGCACGCCCGAGGGCCAGGCCCTGGTGCGCCGGCTGGCCGCCGAGGCGGACGTGCTGATCGAGAACTTCAAGCCCGGCACGCTGGAAGGCTGGGGCCTGGGCTGGGACGCGCTGCATGCGCTGAACCCGCGGCTGATCATGCTGCGCATCTCCGGCTACGGCCAGACCGGCCCTTACCGCCACCAGCCCGGCTTCGGCGTGCTGGGCGAGGCGATGGGCGGGCTGCGCCACCTGACCGGCGAACCCGGCCGCGTGCCGGTGCGCACCGGCATCTCGATCGGCGATTCGCTGGCCGCGCTGCATGGGGTGATCGGCCTGCTGACCGCGCTGTACCACCGCGATGCGCGCGGCGGCGAGGGCCAGATGATCGACGTGGCGCTGTACGAGAGCGTGTTCAACGTGATGGAAAGCCTGCTGCCCGAGTACGACGCCTTCGGCGCGGTGCGCGGGGCCTCCGGCAGCGCGCTGCCGGGCATCGCGCCGACCAACGCCTACCGCTGCGCCGACGGCGGCTACGCGCTGGTGGCCGGCAATGGCGACAGCATCTTCAAGCGCCTGATGGCCGCCATCGGCCGGCCCGACCTGGCCGACGACCCCGCGCTGGCGCAGAACGACGGCCGCGTGGCGCGCGTGCACGAGCTGGACAAGGCGATCGAGGCCTGGACGCTGCAGCGCCCGCTGGCCGAGGTGCTGGCCGTGCTCGAGGAAGCCAAGGTGCCGGCCGGCCGCATCTACACGGTGGCCGACATCGTCGACGACCCGCAGTACCTGGCGCGCGAGATGATCGTCCAGGCGCGCTGCGCCGACGGCAGCAGCCTGAAGGTGCCGGGCATCGTGCCCAAGCTCAGCGCCACGCCGGGGCGCATCCGCCACCCGGCCCCGCGGCTGGGTGAACACAGCGCACAGGTGCTGGCCGCCCCTTCGTGGCCGCAACGCGAGGAGGCCTGAGATGAACGACGGCAACGGACTTCATATCGCCATCAACGAGGTCGCGCCGCGCGACGGCCTGCAGATGGAGTGCGCGTTCGTCCCCACCGACGACAAGGTGGCGTTGATCGACGCCCTCAGCGCGCTGGGCTACGCGAAGATCGAGGTCACCTCGTTCACCTCGGCCAAGGCGATCCCGGCGCTGAAGGATGCCGAGGCGGTGATGCAGCGCATCCGCCGAATGCCCGGTGTGGTCTACACCGCGCTGATTCCCAATGGTCGCGGCGCCGAGCGTGCGCTGGCATGCCGCACCGACGAGTTCAACCTGGTGATGTCGGCCAGCGAGACGCACAACCTGGCGAACCTGCGCATGACGCGCGAACAGTCCTTCGCGCAGCTGGCCGAGGTGATCGCGCTGGCGCGTGGCGCCGGCGTGCCGGCCAACGTGTCGCTGTCCTGCGTGTTCGGCTGCCCGATGGAAGGCGAGGTGGCGGCCGAGGACGTGATGCGCTGGATAGACCGGCTGGCCGCGGCCGGCGCCACCGGCATCACGCTGTGCGACACCACCGGCATGGCCTACCCGACGCAAGTGCAGGCGCTGTGCGCACGGGCCCTGCAGCGCTTCCCCGGCCTGCCCTTCACCGGCCACTTCCACAACACGCGGGCGATGGGCCTGGTCAACACCCTCGCGGCCATCGAGGCCGGCATCCGCCAGTTCGACATGTCGCTGGGCGGCATCGGCGGCTGCCCGTATGCGCCGGGCGCCTCTGGCAACGTGGCCACCGAGGACGTGGTGCACATGCTCGAGTGCATGGGCTACCGCACCGGGCTGTCGGTGGACGCGCTGATCGATGCAGCCAGCCATCTGCAGCAGCTGCTCGGCCACGCGCTGCCGGCGCAGGTCTCCCGCGCCGGCCACCGGCTCAGGCGCCATGCGCCGCCGCCATCGCAGCCGAGGGCCGCCGCATGATCGACCACCTCGACCACCTGGTGCTGACCACCGCGCACGAAGCCGCGTGCATCCGCTTCTACACCGAGGTGCTGGGCATGCAGCTCGAAAGCTTCGTCGGCGGCACGCCGCCGGTGGCGCGCCGCGCCTTCAAGTTCGGTGCGCAGAAGATCAACCTGCATGTGAAGGGCCGCGAATTCGAGCCCAAGGCGCACATCCCGATGCCAGGCGCGCTGGACCTGTGCTTCATCGCCGCCCTCCCGCTGGCGCAGGTGATCGAGCGTCTGCAGGCCGCACAGGTGCCCATCATCGAAGGCCCGGTGCTGCGCACCGGCGCCACCGCGCGCATCCGCTCGGTCTACGTGCGCGACCCCGACCTGAACCTGATCGAGATTGCCGAGCTCGCGCCATGAGCGCGCCCTTGCTCCGCCGCGTGGTGTTCCTGGACGCCGGCACGCTGCCGCAGCGGCTGGTGTTCGACCCCGCGCTGCACATCGACTACCAGCCCTACGCCGCCAGCGCGCCCGGCCAGGTGGCGCAGCGCATCGCCGAGGCCGAGGTGGTCATCACCAACAAGGTGGCGTTGACGGCCGAGCTGCTGGCCGCGGCGCCCTTGCTGCGCCTGGTGTGCGTGGCCGCGGCGGGCACCGACAACATCGACTTCTCCGCCGCCACCCGTCACGGCATTGCCGTGCGCAACGTGCCGGACTACGGCAGCGACTCGGTGGCCGAGCACACCATCGCGCTGCTGCTGGCGCTGCGCCGTGCGATCGTGCCCTCTGCGCAGGCCGCGCGCGACGGGCGCTGGTCGCGGGCCGGCCAGTTCTGCTGGCACGGGCCGGCGCTGCGCGACGTGGGCGGCTCGGTGCTGGGCATCGTTGGCCGCGGCCGCATCGGCGAGGCCACCGCGCGGCTGGCGCGCGGCCTGGGCCTGCAGGTGCTGTTCGCGCACCGGGCCGGGCATGTGGGCGGCGATGTGGGCGGCCAGGGCGACTGCTGCTTCGACACGCTGCTGTCCCAGGTCGACGCGCTGAGCCTGCACCTGCCGCTGACACCTGAAACACGCGGCCTGATCGACGCCCGCCGGCTGGCGCTGATGAAGCCCGGCGCGGTGCTGGTGAACACCAGCCGCGGCGCGCTGGTCGACAGCGTGGCACTGGCTGCGGCGTTGCGCAGCGGCCGGCTGGCCGGCGCGGCGCTCGACGTGCTGGACACCGAGCCGCCATCGCCCGATCACCCGCTGCTGGCGCCCGACATTCCGAACCTGCTGCTGACCCCGCACGTGGCCTGGGCCAGCGAGCAGGCGCAGGCGCGGCTGGCCGGCCGGCTGGTCGAGCTGGTGCACCAGCACCTCGGCGCGCTGCCCGCCGCAGCGCCTGCACCGATTTCCTCAGGAGACACACGATGAAGTTCCCGACTTCCTGCGCAGCGCTGCTGCTGTCGCTGGGCCTGGCCGCCAGCGCGCAGGCCGACACCTGGCCCAGCCGGCCGATCACGATGGTGGTGCCCACCGCGCCCGGCGGCTCCACCGACTTCAGCGCCCGGCTGATCGGCGACGCGCTGGCCAAGTCGCTGGGCCAGGCGGTGGTGGTGGACAACAAGCCCGGTGCGTCGGGCAATGTCGGCACCGAGGCGGTGGCGCGCGCCAAACCCGATGGCTACACGCTGCTGATGCAGTATTCCGGCTACCACGTCGGCAACCCGGCGCTGTTCGCGCAGATCCGCTGGAACCCGGTGAAGGACTTCGTGCCGGTGGCGCTGGTGATGCGCGCGCCGCATGTGCTGGCGGTCGGCCCCTCGGCCCATGCGTCCAGCCTGAAGGAGCTGATCGAGGTCGGCAAGAAGAACGGCAAGGGCCTGTTCTACGCTTCGTCGGGCAATGGCTCGATCCAGCACATCGCCGGCGAGCTGTTCGGCCAGCTCACCAAGGTGCCGATGACGCATGTGCCCTACAAGGGCTCGGGCCCGGCGGTCAATGACCTGATGGGCGGCCAGGTGGACCTGTTCGTGACCACGCCGCCTGGCGTGATCCAGCAGGTGGCCGCCGGCAGGCTGAAGGCGCTGGCCTACACCGGCAAGCAGCGGCATCCGTCGATGCCCAACGTGCCGACCTCGGCCGAGGCCGGCCTGCCCGGCTACGAGGTGGAATCGTGGTTCGCGATCTTCGCGCCGGCCGGCACGCCGATGCCGCTGGTCAACCGCCTGTCCGCGGCCATCAAGACCATCGTCGAGGGCGAGGACTTCCGCCGGAAGATGGACGAACAGGGCGCCTTCGCGACCTACATGGATTCGCCCACGCTCGGTCGCTTCGTCGACAAGGAACTCGCCGCCTGGGCGCAGGTGATCAAGGCGGCGAACATCAAGGCCGATTGAGCCTCACAGCGGCGGGTCCTCGTAGCGCACCTGCACGTAGGGGCCCGGCGCGTCGCCCAGCGCGGCATCGGCCGGCGGCACGCGCGCCTTCACGCGCCGGCCGCCGCCCTGTTCGGCCAGCCAGGCCTGCCAGGCCGGCCACCAGGAGCCTTCGCTGCGGGGCGCTGCGGCCTGCCAGGCCTCGGGCGAGCGCCAGCCATCGGACGGCTCGTGCTGCAGCATCGCGTAGTGCCGGCCGGCATGGCCCGGCTCGCTGACGATGCCGGCGTTGTGGCCGCCGCTGGCCAGCACGAAGCGGATCGAGGTGTTCGTGAGGCGGTGGATCTTGTAGACCGAGTGCCAGGGCGAGACATGGTCGCGCTCGGTGCCGACGACGAACATCGGCCAGCGCATGTCGCCCAGCGAGACCGGCTGGTCCTCCACCTGGTAGCGCCCTTCGGCCAGCTCGTTGCGCAGGTAGCAGCGGCGCAGATACTGGCTGTGCATCAGCGCCGGCATGCGGGTGACGTCGGCGTTCCAGGCCATCAGGTCGTTCGCATGCTCGGGCTCGCCGAGCCAGCGCGCGCGCAGCCGGCGCGACCACACCTGGTCGCGCGCATGCAGGAACGCGAAGCTGCCGGCCATCTGCGGGCCGGTGAGGAAGCCGCGCTCGGCCATCATGTCCTCGAGCAGCGTGACCTGGCTCTCGTCGATCAGCACGCCCATCTCGCCGGGCTCGGAGAAGTCGGTCTCGGCGGCCAGCAAGGTGACGCCGGCGATCGGCGCCAGCAGCTCGGCGCCGGCCACGCGCTGCGGGCGTGACAACGCGGCCGCGGCGATGGACAGCAAGGTGCCGCCCAGGCAGTAGCCGCAGGCCTGCACCGGCTGGTCCGGCACCAGGCGGGCGATGGCGGCCAGCGCATCGAACACGCCCAGCTGCAGGTAGTCGTCCAGGCCCAGCAGCGCGTCGCCCTCGTCGGGATTGCGCCAGCTGAGGATGAACACGGTGTGGCCCTGGTCGACCAGCCACTTCACCAGCGAGTTGTGCGGCGACAGGTCGAGGATGTAGAACTTCATGATCCACGAGGGCACGATGAACACCGGCTGCGCATGCACGGTGGCGGTCGTCGGCTGGTACTGGATCAGCTCGGCCAGGTGATTGCGGTGCACCACGCGGCCCGGCGTCAGGGCCAGGTCCACGCCCGGCCGCAGCGGCGGGCCGTCCTGCGCCAGCGGCGGCAGGCCGTTGGCGCGGCGCCAGTCGTCGCCGGCGGCCTGCAGGCCGCGCAGCAGGTTGGCACCGCCCTGCAGCCAGGTGCGCTCCAGCACCTCCGGGTTGGCCAGCCCGGCATTGCTGGGCGACAGCATGTCCAGCCACTGACGCGCAAAGAACGCGGCCATGTCGCGGTGGTGCGGCGTCATGCCGCGCAGGCGGGTGGCCTCGGCCCACCAGTCCTGGCTGGCGTGGTGGGCCTGCACCAGCGGGGCCCAGGGCCAGGCCTGCCAGCCCGGGTGCGCGAAGCGCGCATCGGCCGGGGCGACCGGGCCGGGCGCCAGGCTCTGCTGCCAGCTGCGCCAGGCGCCTTCCCAGGCGCGCAGCCCCAGGCGCCAGGCCTCGGCCGGCTGGCTGCACAGGTGCAGCCACCAGTCCATCTGTGCCAATGCCAGCGAGACCGGCGACAGCCCCTGCGTGGCATGCGCGATGGCGGCATGGAAGCGGCTGTCGAAGGCGCGGCTGGCGGCGCGCGCGGGGTCGTCGGTCGGCAGCGGGTCGGCCTCGGCCGGTGGCAGCGCGGTATCGGGATGTCGCATGCCTGCCAAGCTAGCAGGTCTGGCTGGAGGCCGCAGCCCGATCGTGCGTGGGTTTGACACTTCGCAAGCGGCGGATCGCGCGGGCGGGCTCAGGCTGCCACCGGGCGCCTGCGGGCGTCTCTCGGCGCCTCAAGGCGCCGGGCGCATCAGCGCGGCCGCGCCGCCACGGCCAGCAGCACGGCCCGCGCTTCGAACTGGCGACCCAGCAGGTAGGCCTCGGCCGCCTGCACGCTGGCCAGGCGCGGGCGGCTGATGCCGTCGACCGAGCGCAGGCCACCGCCGATGCAGCGGCCTTCCTCGAACAGGTCGTAGCCCTGCTTGTCGATCCACAGCGCCGGGTGCGCACCGTTCGGGCAGGGCGTGAAGCAGCGGAAGCTGGCCGGGCGCGCCACGCACTGGTGGCCGGCCAGGCTGATCGGCACTTCCTGCATCAGCGGCCGAGCCGCCAGCGCTGCCGCCGGCTTGCCGGCCCCGGCTGCCCCGCCGAGGCCGCGGAAGGCCGCCCATTGCGCCCGCAGCGCCAACGCCTGCGGGCACTCGGTCTCGGCGCAGGTCAGGCGCAGGAGTTCATGGCGCTGCAGGCGCACGCCATCGCAGGTCCAGCGCTCGCGCCGCCGGCCCTGCGCGTCGATGCGCGCCTCGGCCACCACCGCGTGCGGCTGCGGGCCGGTGTCGACACGGCCGGCCACGCGTCGCCGCGTGCCGGGTGGCGCACCTTCCGGCACGCTGTCGGCAAGCTGCTGGACCAGTTCGTGCACCTGCATGATCGCTGCCCTCCTGCAGCGCGACGATGCCGCAGCGCAAGCGCGGCCGCAAGCCAATGGCGCAGCGCGCACGCGGGCCTTTGGCTTGTCGATCGGGCCGCCCGGTGCTAGCGCTGGCCCAGGCGAAACATCGTGGCCAGCAGCAGCGCCCGCCCGCCCATCGCCAGCAGCGCGCTGACCGCCAGCATCGCCCCCAGGTGCACCGCCAGTGCGGCCAGCGACAGCAGCACCGAACCCGAGGCGGTGATGGCCCGGGCCGGTGAATCGGACAGGCACAGCGGCACCAGCGCGGGCACCAGCATCAAGCCCGCGCCCTGCGCGCTGGCGGCAATGAACGAGGACAGCGCCAGCCCGGCCGGCCCGGCGGGCACGCGCAGCGCGCAGCGGCCATGGCGGCGCCCGTGCCGCCACGCGAGCAGCAGCAGCACGCCGGCCGCCGGCCACTGCAGCAGGCCACGGTCCAGCACCGGGCCAAGCGATGGGACAAACGCCGGGCCGAACGCGACCAGCCCCGCCACCAGCGCCACCGACAGCACATGGCCCAGTGCCAGCGGCACCAGCGCGCGCATCAACGCGCGCAGCAGCGCGGACCGCTGCGGCGAGCGCCCCTCCACCAGCGCCAGCAGCGGCCAGCCGCTGGTCGGGTTCAGGCCATGCAGCGCCCCAAGGCCGGCCAGCGCGAGCCAGGGCCACAGCGGTTCCATGACGCTGTCTTTGAACGCTATGCCGATGGGCCTCAGGCCTGCGCCGCGTGGCAGCAGCTGGCCGCGGCCGGCGCCGGCGCGGGCTCGTAGCGGTCGTGGTGCCGCACCCAGGCCATCGGGTGCGCGAGGCCTTCTTCGTCGCGGCCCTTGGGCGTCAGGTCGATGAACGCGTAGGCGCCCATCATCAGCTCGACGCCGCGGCCGTAGGTCGAGTAGGTGTGGAACACGCTGCCGTCATCGTCGCGCCAGAACACGCTGATGCCGGGCGCCTCCTCGGCCGGGAAGGGCTGGTCCTGGTAGTTGTAGTGCACCTGTCCGGTGGCCCGCTCTTCGGGCGTGAAGCTGACGCCGAAGTCGTGGTTGAAGTCGGTGCCGAACGAGGAGACCCAGCGGAAGGTCCAGCCCATGCGCTGGCGGAAGCGCTCGATCTCGGCCAGCGGCGCGCGCGAGACCACGCACAGCGACAGGTCGCGCTGCTGCAGGTGCGGCAGCGCGCCGGCGATGTGATCGGCCATGTACGAGCAGCTGGGGCAGCCCTGCTCCCAGCCGGGCCCGAGCATGAAGTGCTGCACCACCAGCTGGCGGCGGCCTTCGAACAGGTCGGCCAGCGCACGGGGGCCGGTGGGCGTGTCGAACACGTAGCGCTTGTCCAGCCGCACCCAGGGCAGCGCGCGGCGCTCGGCGGCGATATGGTCGCGCAGCTGGGTCAGCTGCTTCTCGCGGGCCAGCAGCTGCTGGCGCTGGGCCAGCCATTGCGCGCGGGTGGCGACGGGGTGGTTCGCAAGGGTGCTCATGAGGAAGACTCCTGGGCTCGTCCGAGCCGTTCGTTGAGGACGCAACCCTCCGCCACGCTGCCGGGATGGCCGCGCGGGAAGAAGGTCGGGAAGGAACAGGTCGCAGCGGCCGGGGCCGCGCGGTCAGGCCGTGGTGCGGCGCGGCCGGCGCACCGCGCGCACCTTGCCGCTGTTGCCGCCACCGCAGTAGAAGAGATCGGCGCCGTCGGACTCGAGGCCGCTGACGGTGATGCCCTCGGGCATGCGCAGCCGCTCGATCACGGCGCCATTGGCGGGGTCGATGTGGCGCAGTTCGCTCTGGTCGTCCTCCCAGGTGGCGTGCCACAGCTCGCCGTCGACCCAGGTGACGCCGGTGACGAAGCGGTTCGACTCGATCGTGCGCAGCACGGTGCCGGTGTCGGGGTCGATCTGGTGGATCTTGCGGTCGCGGTACTGGCCCACCCACAGGCTGCCTTCGGCCCAGGTCAGGCCCGAATCGCCGCCCTGGCCCGGCGCGGGGATCGAGGCCAGCACGGTGCCGGTGGCCGGGTCGATGCGGTCGATGCGCGCCTCGGCGATCTGGTACAGGTAGCGGCCGTCGAACGCCGTACCGGCATCGGCCGCGCAGGGCAGCCGGCGCGTGGCCTCGCCGCTGGCGGGGTCGAAGGCCACCAGCTGCGGGCCGGTGGCGGCCCAGACGCGCTGGCCATCGTGCGTGACGCCGCCGACGCGGTCCACCCCGTCGAAGGGACCGTACTCGCGCACGACTTCGGCGGTGGGCGCCGGGGCGGGGGCTTCGGTGTTGCTGATGCGGCTCATCGTCGGGTCCTGGCTGTGGGGCGCTGTCTTCCAGCGCGGTGCAGCCACTCTAGCCAGACGGCAGCGCGGCAGGGAGTAACAAGATCGTCGTGAATCCGGCCAGCGGCGGCGCCAGCCAGCGCTGGGCCCGCGCGCGGCCGATGGACCGCACGCTGCCAGCGGCTTCCAGCTCGACCAGCGCGCGCTGCACGGTGCGCTGGCTGGCATCGAGCGCCAGCGCCAGCGCCGAGGTCGACCAGGCCGCGCCATCGGCCAGCAGGGCCAGCAGCGCGCCCGATTCGCCTTCCACCGGCGGCGCCAGCAGCAGCACGTCGCGCCCCTGCCGCGGCCGCAGCGCGAAGCCGCGCGCGCTGGCCTCGATGCCGGCGAGATCGCCGATCAAGGCGCGCAGCCGGCCGATCTCGACCCGCAGGCGCGCGCGGTGCGTGTCGTCGGGATCGCGGGTGCGGAACACCGCGGCGATCAGCGCCGCGCGCTCCGCGTCGCCCGGCCAGGCTTCGGCCAGCGCGCGCAGCAAGGCGAACAGCAGCGGCCGACGCGCCAGCGGCAGCCAGGCCGCGCCGGCCTGCAGGCCATGGCGACAGGCGTCGACCACCAGCGCACCGGAGGCCCGCAGCGCGGCCACGTCGTCGAGCTTCAGCGCCTGCGCGCCGGCGCGGCCCAGGCGGCGCGCGGCGGGCCGCTCGAGCGCGCTGCGGGCCTCGGCCACTTCGGCCAGCAGGGCTGGCACGCCGGCACGCTGCGCCGCCTGCTGCGCCCGCGCCAGCGCGGCCTGCGCCGCGGCGATCTGCAGCCGGCGCAGCGCCAGCTCGGCCTCGGCCAGCGCGGCCACCGCGGCCAGCAGCGGCGGGGCGCCCTGTGCGTCGGCCACCGGCAGCGCGGCGGCGGCTTCGTCCAGCCGGCCCAGCAGCAGCGCACGGCGGGTCGCGATCAGCCGCGCCTGTAGCGCGTTAGCACGGTCGCCGCGCGCCTGCAGCGTGGCCGCGGCCTGCAGCAGCGCGCGCGGCGTGCCGCCGAGCTCGCGCATCGCCAGCGCCACCTCGGCTTCGGCCACCACGCAGCGCGCCTGTGCCAAGGCCTCGGTCGGGCTGAAGCCGCGTGCGGCGCGGCGCAGCAGCTCGCGCGCCCGCGGGTGCTCGCCCAGCTGCGCCATCGCGATGCCGCGCAGCGCCAAGGCAGCCGGGTCGTCGCGCAGGGCCACGTGCTTCAGCGCGCCCAGCGCGTCGCCGGCGGCCAGCGCGCGGGCAGCGGCGGCGATCAACGAATCCATCGTGGCAGCCTAACCGAGCGGCTGCCGCGCCAGGGTCTGCAGCATCTGCAGCGCCATCGCGTCGGCCGGCGGCGACCCGGCACTCGCCCGGCTGCGCAGCAGCACCACCTGCTGCATCGGCAGCGGTGGCAGGCCCTGGCGTTCGCCCAGCAGCTCGAAGCCCGGTGGCACGCTGCAGCGCGAGAACAGCGCCACCGCCAGGCCACTCTCCACCGCCGCCAGCATGCCGGCCGGGCTGGCGCTGTCGCAGACGATGCGGTAGGCCCGCTTGCGCGCGCTCAAGCTGCGCAGCGCGGCGCTGCGCGCGGTGCTGCCGGGCTCGTACAGGGCGATCGGCAGCGGCGTCTGGCGCCAGGCCTCGAAACGCGGCGCACCGGCCCACACCAGCGGTTCCTCGAACAGCGGCCGGCCGCGGCCGGCGCGGTCGCGCGTGACCACCGCAATGTCGACCTCGCCGCGCAGCACGCGCGGGATCAGCATGGTCGACTGCTGGCACACCAGGTTCAGCTCCACCGCGGCATGGCGCTGCGCGAACGCGCGCAGCACCGGGGCGATGTAGGGCACCGCGTAGTCCTCGGGCACGCCCACGCTCAGGCGGCCGCGCAAGGTGTCGCGCTGCATCGCCTGCACCGCCTCGTCGTGCTGCGCCACCAGGCGCCGCGCATGGCCCAGCAGCTCGCGACCCGCGGCCGTCAGGTCCAGCCGGCGCGGCGTGCGCAGCAGCACCGGCCGGCCCACCGCCTGCTCGAGCTTGGCGATCTGCATGCTCAGCGCCGACTGCGAGCGGTGCAGCTGCCGCCCGGCCGCGGTGAGCGAGCCCGCGTCCACGGTGGCGACGAAGGCGCGCAGCCAGTCCAGCTGCAGGTCGGTGGCGGGCATCGCAGGCTCCGGCAATCCATTCGATTTCGTGATGGTAGAGCACTGAACAATGCGCTTTGCTTGGCAGCACCGCGCCGGCAGACTGCCGCCCATGGCCACGACCTCCGACACCCTGCCCGCCCTGGCCTCCTCGGTCGCCGGCGGCGCTGCCGATGCCCAGGCCAGCCGCACGCGCGAAGGCCAGGCGCTGATGATCGGCGCCGGCCTGCTGCTCAGCACGGTGGGCGTGTTCGTCGAAGAGGCCGGCCAGGACCCGGCCACGCTGGTGTGGTGCCGCTGCGTGTTCGGCCTGCTGGCGCTGCTGGCCTGGGGCGCGGCACGCGGCCGGCTGGGCGAGCTGGCACGCCTGCGCGGCCGCGCATTGGCCGCGGTGGCCGGCGCCGGCGCGCTGATGGTGCTGAACTGGGGGCTGTTCTTCGCCGCGATCCCGCTGTGCTCGATCGCGGTGTCGACGGTGGTGTTCCACCTGCAGCCGTTCTGGCTGATGGTGCTGGGCGCAGGGTGGCTGCGCGAGCGCACCAGCCGCGCGCAGTGGGGAGCGGCCGGTGTCGCGCTGCTCGGCCTGCTGCTGACCACCGGCCTGCTGGAGCACGGCGCGGCCTGGTGGGGCCAGCGCTCCGGCTACCTGCAGGGCCTGCTGCTGAGCCTGCTCGGTTCGTTCTGCTATGCCGGTGCCGGGCTCATCATCAAGCTCGAAGGCGAGCGCACCAGCAGCTTCGCGATGGCCACCGGCCCCAGCGCGGTGGGCGCCATCGGGCTGGCGGCCTGGCCCTTGCTGCACGGCCTGCCGGCCTTCGGTGCGACCTGGGGCTGGCTGGCCGGCCTGGGGCTGCTGCACACGGGCCTGGCCTATGTGCTGCTGTATGCCGGCATGTCGCGCCTGTCCACCGGGCGCATCGGGCCGCTGCTGTTCGTCTACCCCGGCGCCGCGGTGCTGGTGGACTGGGCGGTGTATGGCCGTGCGCTCAGCGCGTGGCAACTGCTGGGCGTGGGGCTGATCGGTGCGGCGCTGTGGTCGCTGCGCCGGCGGGAGGCCTGAGCCCGCGGGGAGCCTGAGCCGACCGGTGGGTCGGCATTCAACCTGCCAGGGTCATGGTGCGCTCACCTGTGCGTGCCAGCGCATCAGGCCGCCCAGGGCGGCACGAAGGGCGCCATGCCGTCGATCTCCACCTGCCCGCCCACCGGCAGCACGGCCAGGCCTTCGAAGCGCTCGGGGCCGGCATTGCTCAGCGACAGCCGCGAGCCGGCGGGCACCGCCAGCGCGTCGCCGGCCTCGAGCGTGACGCGGGTCTGGTCCAGCGCGATCGTGGCGCGGCCGTGCAGCGCCACGAAGGTCTCTTCGCGCGTGACGCGGTGCGGCTGGCCGACCGTGCCCGGCGCCACCTCGAAGCGCCAGACCGAGTTCTCGCGCGCGCCGCGGCTGGGGGCCGCGAGGCTGATGAAGGTCACGCCGTGGCGTTGAAAGACGGGCGCCTGGCCCCGTGTGGTGAGCGACATCGCGGGTTCTCCTGTAAAGTTAACTTTAGTTTATTAACCGTGGTCAATCATGTCAAGCACCCCGCCTGTCGATTTCGGTCTGTTGCTGAACCTGGCCTTCGGCGCCTTCAAGGACGCGCTGCACCATGACCTGGCGCAAGGGGGGTTTGCCGACATCGGCAGCTCGTTCGGCTATGTGCTGCGCCTGCTCGACGACGTGCCGCACAGCCTGAGCGAGCTGGCCACCCGGCTCGAGATGACGCCGCCGGGGGCGCTGAAGGTGGTGGAGGACATGGTGGCCAAGGGCTACGTGTCGCGGGTGGACGACGCGCAGGACAAGCGCGTCAAGCGACTGCACCTGACGCCGCGCGGGCGCGCCCTGCTCGCCCGTGCGCACGACTTCCATGTGCGCTACGAGCAGGCGCTGGGCGCCCAGCTGGGCACCCGCCGCGTGGCCGCCGCGCGCCAGGTGCTCGAGTGCATGGCCGCGGCTGCCGCAAGCCGCAGCGGCCGCAGTGCCAGGCCCTTGTAGCGGCCTACTTGCGCAGCGTGCCGATCAGCGTCAGGCCGCCGACGGCCACTGCGGCCAGGCCGGCCCAGACCGGGATGTTGATCTGCTGGTGCTCCTCGACCTTCAGCTCGACCGGGCCGATCTTGGCCGCGGTGCGGTCGGTCTGGTACGAGAAGCCGCCGAAGAGCAGGCCGAGCAGGCCGGCGACGAGGGTGACGATGGCAGCGATGCGAACGGTGTTCACGGGAGGCTCCTTCCTTGCGATGAGCCCATTCGATCACCCGCCGCACGGCGCGGCTGTCAGCCGACGCCGACTCATGCCGTAGGGCACGCGCCCCGCGTCAGTCGGCCTTGATGCCGGCCTTCTCGATCAGCGGCCCCCACTTCTGCCGTTCGCTGCGCGCGAAGTCGCCCAGGCGCTGCGCCGTGCCGCCAGCGGGTTCGTGGCCGAGTTCGAGCAGGCGCTGGCGCACCTCGGGCTGCGCCAGGATCTTCGCGAGTTCGGCGTTCAGCCGGCGCAGCACTGCGGGCGGCGTGCCGCGCGGCGCGTACAGGCCGTTCCAGGCCAGCACCTCGAAGCCTTCAATGCCCTGGGCGGCCACCGGCTTGGCGCCCGGCAGCAGTTCGGTCGCGCTGCCCGAGGTCACGCCCAGCACCTTCAGCTTGCCGTTGGCGATGAACGAGCGTGCGGCGCTGATGGTGTCGATGGCCACTGGCACCTGGCCGCCGATGACCTCGGTCATCGACGAGCCCGAGCCTTTGTAGCGGATGCCCAGCATGCCGGCGCCGCTCTGCTGCTTCAGCAGCTCCAGCACCAGCAGCGCGGTGGTGCTGGGCAACGCCACGTCCACCGCATCGGCCTTGGCCTTCGCCGCGGCCAGCATCTCGCCCACGGTGTTGAACGGCGCCGCGGGCTTGGCCAGCAGCACCATTGGGAAGGTGGTGACCAGCATCACCGGATCGAAGTCCTTCTCGGGATCGAAGGGCATCGACGCCGTCGGCCGGGGCGCGCGCGGCCTCCTGCGCGCCGATGTTGCCGCCGGCGCCGGGCCGGTTGTCGACGACGATGGTCTGGCCCAGCGCCTTGCCCAGGTGCTCGGCCAGGAAGCGCGTGGCCACGTCGGTGCCCTGGCCCGGCTGGTAGGGCACGATCACGCGCACCGGACGGGTCGGCCAGGCCTGTGCAGCGGCAGGGGTGGCAGGCAACAGCAGCGCGGCTGCGACGGCGGCCGTCGCCGCCAGCAGGGTCCTCAGTTTCATGCTTGTCTCCGGGTATGTCTCTGGGTGGACGGGGATATTCAGCGCTAGGCGTGTGTGCGTTCCGGCAGCACGCGCTGCTCGCGCAGGCGGCCGATGTGGGCCTGGTCGAAGCCGGCCTCGCGCAGCACGGCCTCGGTGTGCTCGGCAAAGCGCGGCGGCGCCCCGCCGGGCCGGCCGGGCGTGCGCGACAGCCGCACCGGCAGGCCGATGCCGGCATAGCCCTCGCGCTCGACCCGCATGCCGCGGTGCAGCGCATGCGCCTGCGCGAAGGCCTGCGGCACGGTGTTGACCGGGCCGGCCGGCACCCCCTGGCGCATCAGCGCCTGGCACAGCTCGGCGCTGCCGCGTTCGGCCAACGCTGCCTCGATCTGCGCGCGCAGCGCGTCGCGGTGGGCCAGGCGCATCGCGTTGGTCGCGAAGCGCGCATCGCGCACCAGTGCCTGCAGGCCCACCTGTTCGCAGAAGCGGGCGAACTGGCGGTCGTTCAGGATGCCGAGGAACACCGCGCCATCGCGGCAGGCGAACTGGTCGTAGGGCGCGATGTTCGGATGCGCGCTGCCCAGCAGCTGGGGCGTGCGGCCCGAGTACATCCAGTTGGCCGCATGCGGCACCAGCAAGCTCAGGGCACTGTCGAACAGCGTGGCCTCGACGCGCTGGCCCTGGCCCGATTGCGCGCGCTCCAGCAGCGCCATCAGGATGCCACTGAGCGCGGTGTAGCCGGTGAGGTGGTCGACGATCGGGATGCCGATGCGCGTGGGCCCGGTGGCCGGGTCGCCGTTGACCGTCATCAGCCCGCACATGGCCTGCAGGATCGCGTCGTAGCCGGGCAGTCCGCCCAGCGGACCGTCGGCGCCAAAGCCGGAGATCGCGCAGTACACCAGGCGCGGGAAGCGCGGCTTCAGCACCGATTCGTAGTCCAGCCCCCAGCGCGCCATGGTGCCGGGGATGAAGTTCTCGACCAGCACGTCGGCGCCTTCCAGCAGCGCCAGCAAGGTGGCCTGACCGGCCGGCTGCGCCAGGTCGAGCGCGATGCCGCGCTTGCCGCGGTTCACCGCCAGGAAGTAGGCGGCGTCGCCCTGCTCGTCGAACGGCGGGCCGAGCCCGCGCGTCTCGTCGCCGGCGGGCGGCTCGACCTTGATGACCTCGGCGCCCTGGTCGGCCAGCATCTGCGTGCACAGCGGCCCGGCCAGCACGCGCGAGAGGTCGACCACCCGCAAGCCGGCCAGCGATCCGCGCGAGGTGGCTGCCAAGCTCAGCCCCGCGACGGCAGTTCAACGACGCCGGAGCCCAGCACCGAGAGCTCGTCGTCCTGGTTGTGCGCGCTCTGCTCGATCTCGACCAGGTGGCGGCCGTTCTCGACGTATTTGCGGATGACGCGACCCTTGATGAACAGCATGTCGCCCTCGGGGTTGTGGCGGCGGATCTTGCAGCTGGCCTTGCGCAGGAAGCCGTCGTCGCCCATCCAGTTGGTCAGGTGGTGCGTCAGCCACGAGCAGCGCTCGGGGCCGTAGTCATACGCGCCGGGCGCGCCGACTTCCAGCGCGAAGTCTTCCTCCCAGTGCACGCGCTCGGGCACGTCCGGGATGCCGAAGCGGTTGGTGATGCCCACGCCCGGGTGCGCATCGACCAGGCGCCAGGCCAGCTTGTTGGCGCGGATGTAGAGACCGCCCCAGCCCTGCGCGTAGGCGATGAAGCCGGTCACCGTCATCGGGCCCTTGAACATCACCGGCAGCGCCTCGTCTTCCTTCACGTCTTCCCAGTAGCGCGGCGTGCTGCCGCGCACTTCCTCCTGCGCGTAGAGCTTGTAGGCCTCCTGGATCTCTTCCGGGCTGTAGCGGCGTGGCTCGCGCGCGCGCACGTGGCTGTACTTGCTGCCCTGCTCGCGCGCATGGTCGCGCTCGGTGCGGAAGCACCAGCTGTCGGCCTCGGCCACCTTGTCGCCCTGCTGGTTGAAGAAGTCGACGTGGTAGATCTGCTGGATCGCGCGGCCGGCGAAGCGGGTCTGGTGCTCGATCAGGTCCTTCAGGTAGGCCTCGGTGCGGATCTCGTCGTTGCGCTGCACATGCTTGTGCCAGGTCCAGTCGGCGCCCGACCACATCGCATGCACGCCGGGCAGGCCGCCGACGTAGCCCGAGACGATGCGGCTCGTGGCGAACAGGAAGCTCGGCAGCGCGACGATGCCGCCCAGCGAGGTCTTGGCCGCGTACTCGGGCTCGCACCATAGCGGGTTGTCGTCGCCGATGCCATGCGCGTAGTGGCGGATGTTGTCGCGCGTGGCTTCATGGCACCACGGCTCGGCGGTGGCGCCGATCTTCACGCCGAGCCGCTCGCGCAGCTCGTCGAGGCCGTTGTCGGTGATCTTGGGAAAGGTGCGGGCTGTAGTCGTCGACATGGGGTCTCCTGGGGAAGGTGTTCAGGGGGTGGGTTGGGCGCCGGCCAGTTCCTGCTCGCGCAACTTGCGGCGGTGGATCTTTCCGGCGGGGGTCTTGGGCAGCTCGGCGACGAAGGCCACCTGGCGCGGGTATTCGTGCTGCGCGAGGCGCGTTCGCACGCTGTCCTGGATCTCCTGCACGAAGGCTTCGCTGGCCGGGCGATCGGACACCACGAAGGCCTTGACGACCTGGCCGCGCAGCGCATCGGGCACGCCGATGACGGCAGCCTCGCGCACGTCCGGGTGCTGCAGCACCGCGTCCTCGACCTCGACGGCGCCGATGGTCCAGCCGGCCGAGATGATCACGTCGTCGGCGCGGCCGCCGTGCCAGAAGTAGCCGTCTTCGTCGACGCGGCCAAGGTCCTTGGTCGGCAGCCATTCGCCGCGGCGCCAGAGCTTGAGCTCGCCGGTGACGTTCGGCGCGCAGGGCTGGCCCTGCGCATCCTGCACCTGCACCTGCAGGCCGGGCACCGGCTTGCCGAGCGAGCCGCGCTTGACCACGAAGTCCGGCGCGCCGGGGAAGTTGACCAGGCACACGCCGATCTCGGTGGTGCCGTACATGCTGCACACCGGATGGCCGAAGGTGGACTCGGCGAAGGCGGCGGTCTCGCTGTCGATCGGCTCGCCGGTGAACGAGAGCTTCTTCAGCGCATAGCGGTGGCGGCCCGCCGCGCCGCTGTTGCGCATCATCCGGTAGTGGGTGGCGGCGGCCGAGAGGTTGTCGAAACGGTACTCGGCCAGCGCCTGCAGCAGGCGCTCGGCGTTGAACTTGCCGGCATAGGCGCCGATGGTCACGCCCAGCGCCAGCGGTGCCAGCGTGCCGTGCCACAGGCCATGGCCCCAGGCCGGCGATGACGGGCACATGAAGCGCTCGCCCGGCCGCACGCCGGTGCCGTACAGCGCCGCGAGCATCAAGGTGACCAGCGCGCGGTGCGTGTGCTTCACCGCATCGGGCAGCTCGCGCGTGGTGCCCGAGGTGTACTGGAAGATCGCCAGGTCGTCGGCGCGGGTCCTGACCTCGTAGCGATCGGGCAAGGCCGCCAGGCTGCGCAGGAAGCCGGCATCGGCCACCACCAGCTGCAGGTCCGGCACGGCGCCGACCAGCGAGGCCTTCTCGGCATTCGTCACGATCAGCCGCGGGCGGCAGTCCTGCACCCGCAGGCGGATGCCGTCGGGCCCGAACAGCGTGAACAGCGGCACCGCGATGGCGCCCATCTTCATCGCGCCGAAGATCGCGACGTAGAACTCGCGCGAGGGCTCGAGCATCACCGCCACCCTGTCGCCCGGCCGGATGCCCTGCGCGACGAGGTAGTGCGCAAAGCGCGCGGAGTCCTGCGACAGCTCACGGAACGACAGGCGTTCGTCCTCGCCGTTGGCGCGCACCAGGATCACGGCCGTGCCGTCGCCCGCGGCATGGCGATCGAGGCACTCGTGGGCGATGTTCATGTGCTCGCGGTTGCCGTCGAACAGCGCCCACAGCTGCTCGGTCGAGCAATGGGCCTGGGCGTCGGCATGGCTCACGAAGTCGGTCAAACGGGTCATGCGGCAGGTCTTTCGCGGTGTCGGCTGGCAGTGGGCTCACTGTGCGCGCCCGCCGCATGATTGTCAATAGCGCTCTTTGATTGTATATAGACAATTACGACCCGAGCCTTCGGCGGCGCCGCGCCGGCCGCAACGTATGCTTCGCCCGCTGAGCGCCCCAACGAAGGAGAAGCAGGTGCCCGAATCCGAAGCCCCGGCCACGACGACCGGACCGCGCGTGCGGCCGGTGCCGGCCGTGACCCGCTCGATCGCGATCCTGCGATTGCTGGGCCGGACGCCCGGACCGCTAACGCTCAAGGTGATCGCCCAGGAGCTGGGCATGATCAGCAGCACCGCGCTGCACATCCTGCGCGTGCTGGTCGACGAGGGGCTGGTCAAGGTGGACCCCGCCACCAAGCGCTACAGCCTGGGCGTGGGCATGCTGGCGCTGGCGCGCAGCGTGATCGAGAGCCACCCCTTCCCGGCGCTGGCGCAGCCGGTGCTGGACCGGCTGTCGGCCACCTGGCACGTCACCGCGATCGGCGTCGAGATCGGCGCGGCCGACGACATCGTGGTGCTGGCCCTGTCACGCTCGAACGCCCCGTTTCGGCTGCACATCGACGTCGGCAGCCGCTTCCCGGCGCTGACCAGCGCCACCGGCCGCCTGGTGGCCGCCTACAGCGAGCTGCCGCGCGCCGAGCTGGAGCGCCGCTTCCGTGCCGCGCACTGGGACGAGGTGCCCGACTTCGACAGCTGGCTCAAGGAAGTGGAGGCCGTGCGCCGCAAGGGCTACGGCCTGGACCGCGGCAACTACATCAACGGCGTCGCGGTGGTCGCGGTGCCGGTGTTCGACCGCCGCGGCCGGCTGTCGCACGCGCTGGTGGCCGCCGGTGTCGGCGACCAGCTCGCCGGCGCCAAGGCCCAGGGCCTGGCCAAGGACCTGCAGGACGAGGCGCAGCGCCTGTCGGAGCTGCTGGCCGCGCGCAGCTGAACGCGGCCGCGGCGCTCAGCCGCGCGCGGCGCCAGCACACGCCGCACCAGCGCTTTGCTGTCGCACTGGAGTACGCTTGCGCCGGGCTGCGAAAGTCCGGAGGGCAGATGCTGCGACGTGCGCTGAGGTGGCCGTGTCGGTGCTGGGTGGTGGCCCTGCTCGTCGCCGTGTCGGCGGCCCAGGCCCAGGCCCAGGCCCAGGCCCAGGCCCAGGCCCAGGCCCAGTCCGAAGCAGAACAGGCCCGGCTGCAGGCGCTGCTGCAGGAGTCGCCACCGTCGGGCATGAACGCGACGCAGTGGCGCAAGTGGCTGGATGAACGGGTCGGCGCAGCCGTCCGCCTGGGCGACCAGGTGCGCGAGCGCGAACTGCTGCAGCTGGCCACCGAGCGCGACCCGACGAACGCGCGCTGGTT
>NZ_JBGAGA010000070.1:0-31684 GCF_044226965.1 Aquabacterium sp.
TCATGGCTGCGGGCTCCGGCGGCCACGTCATCCCCGGCCTCGCGGTGGCGCGCGAGCTGCAGCAGCGCGGCTGGACCATCAGCTGGCTGGGCACGCGCACCGGCATCGAGAACAAGCTGGTGCCGCCGACCCACATTCCGCTGGACACCATCGCCTTCAACGGCCTGCGCGGCAAGAGCTTGGTGCAGACGCTGACGGGCGGGGCGCGGCTGCTGAAGGCCTTCTGGGAAGCCTTCCGCATCCTGCGCCGGCGTGGCGCCGATGCGGTGCTGGGCATGGGCGGCTACGTCTGCTTCCCCGGCGGGCTGATGGCCTCGCTGCTGGGCAAGCCGTTGATGCTGGTGAACGCCGATGCCGGCCTGCTGCTGTCGAACAAGGCGCTGCTGCCGGTGGCCGACCGGGTGGCCTTCGGCTTCGAGGGTGCGGCGGTGCAGGGTGTCAAGCGCGGGCTGGTCACCGGCAACCCGGTGCGCACCGAGATCGAGACCCTGGCCGCACCGGATCAGCGTTACGCCGGTCGCAGCGGCCCGCTGCGCCTGCTGGTGGTGGGCGGCAGCCTGGGCGCACAAGCCCTGAACACCGCCCTGCCGGCGGCCATCGCCCGCCTGCCCGCCGATGCGCGGCCGATCGTCACCCACCAGACCGGCGCCACGCAGGCCGATGCCGTGCGCGCAGCCTATGCCGCGGCCGGCCTCGAAGCCGAGGTGCTGCCCTTCATCGACAACATGGCCGAGCGCCTGGCCGCCTGCGATGTGATCGTCTGCCGCGCCGGCGCGGTGACGGTCGCCGAGCTGTGCGCGGCCGGCGTGCCCAGCGTGCTGGTGCCGCTGGTGGTGAGCACCACCGCGCACCAGCGCGACAACGCCGCGCACATGGCGCGCCACGGCGCGGCGATCCACCTGCCGCAGAACGAGCTCACACCCGACTCGCTGGCCGCGCAGCTGCAGGCGCTGGACCGCCCGCAGCTGCTGGCGATGGCCCGCGCCGCGCGCGCGCTGGCACGCCCGCATGCGGCCGCGCGCGTGGCCGACGAACTCGTGAAGCTGGTGTCCGGCAAGGCGGCCGCATGAAGCACGCCATCCGCCACATCCACTTCGTCGGCATCGGCGGTGCCGGCATGAGCGGCATCGCCGAGATCCTGCACAACCTGGGCTACACGGTCTCGGGCAGCGACCTGTCGGACAGCGCGGTGTCGCGCCGTCTCGCCGCGCTGGGCCTGCGCATCCACACCGGCCACGAGGCCGCGCACATCGCCGGCGCCAACGTGCTGGTCACCAGCAGCGCGGTGAAGGCCGACAACCCCGAGGTGCTGGCCGCGCGCGCGCAGCACATCCCGGTGGTGCCGCGCGCGGTGATGCTGGCCGAGCTGATGCGGCTGAAGTCCGGCATCGCGATCGCCGGCACGCACGGCAAGACCACCACCACCTCGCTGGTCACCAGCGTGCTGGCCGAGGCCGGCGTCGACCCCACCTTCGTGATCGGCGGCAAGCTCAACGCGGCCGGCGCCAATGCGCGGCTCGGCTCGGGCGACTACATCGTCGTCGAGGCCGACGAGAGCGATGCCTCGTTCCTGAACCTGAGCCCGGTGGTCTCGGTGGTCACCAACATCGACGAGGACCACATGGACACCTACGGCCACGACGTGGCCAGGCTGCACCAGGCCTTCATCGACTTCCTGCACCGCATGCCGTTCTACGGCGCGGCCATCCTGTGCGCGGACGACCCCGGCGTGCAGGCCATCCTGCCGCGCGTGGCGCGGCCGGTGGTGCGCTACGGCTTCGGCGCCGAGGCCCAGGTGCAGGCGCTGGACGTGCGCGCGCTGCCCGGCGGGCAGATGCGCTTCACCTGCCGCCGCCACGACGGCGCGGCGCACAGCGACCTCGACATCACGCTGAACCTGCCCGGCGAGCACAACGTGCGCAATGCGCTGGCGGCGATCGCGGTGGCCACCGAGCTGGAGTTGCCCGACGCGCCCATCGTCCAGGCGCTGGCCGAGTTCCGCGGCGTCGGCCGCCGCTTCGAGCGCCATGGCAACTGGCCGGCCACGTCCGACCCGCTGGGCGGCGAGTTCACGCTGATCGACGACTACGGCCACCACCCGGTCGAGATGGCCGCGGTGATCGCCGCCGCGCGCGGTGCCTTCCCGGGCCGCCGCCTGGTGCTGGCCTTCCAGCCGCATCGCTACACCCGCACGCGCGACTGCTTCGACGACTTCGTGCAGGTGCTCGGCACGGCCGACGCGGTGCTGCTGACCGAGGTCTATGCCGCCGGCGAGGCGCCGATCGTCGCGGCTGACGGTCGCTCGCTGGCGCGCGCGCTGCGCGTGGCTGGCCGGGTCGACCCGCTGTTCGTCGAGGACGTGGCCGCACTGCCGCAGGCCATCGTCGAGCACGCACTCGGCGGCGACGTGGTCATCGTGATGGGCGCGGGCTCGATCGGCAGCGTGGCGGCGAAGGTGGCGGAGCAGATGCGGGAGGCCGGCAAGTGAGCACGATCGATGTGAAGGCCTTCGGCAAAGTCGCGGTGCTGATGGGCGGTTCGAGCGCCGAGCGCGAGGTGTCGCTGATGTCCGGCTCGGGCGTGCTGCAGGCGCTGAAGTCGCAGGGCGTCGACGCCTATGCCTTCGACCCCGCGACGCGCGACCTGGTCGAGCTCAAGCGCGACGGCTTCCAGCGCGTGTTCATCGCGCTGCATGGCCGCCACGGCGAGGACGGCTGCGTGCAGGGCGCGCTCGAACTGCTGGGCCTGCCCTACACCGGCTCGGGCGTGATGGCCTCGGCGATCTGCATGGACAAGACCATGAGCAAGCGCGTCTTCGTCGCCGAAGGGCTGCCGACGCCGCGCTGGCTGTGGCTTTCGCCCGATAACCAGCAACGTGAGCGCATCATCGCGGTGCCCGACGAGCTGGGCCTGCCGCTGATCGTCAAGCCGCCGCGCGAAGGCTCGTCGATCGGCATCACCAAGGTCACCGGCTATTCCGAGATGGCCGAAGCCGTGCAGCTGGCCACGCAGTACGACCCCGACCTGCTGTGCGAGGAATTCATCGAAGGCGAGGAAGTCACCTGCCCGGTGCTGGGCATGGGCACCGATGCGCATGCGCTGCCGGTCATCCGCATCGTCGCGCCCGAGGGCAAGTACGACTACCAGAACAAGTACTTCACCGATGACACTCGCTACCTGTGTCCCAGCGGTCTGCCCGAAGACGAGGAACGTGAGATCCAGCGCATCGTCGTCGCTGCGTATCGGGCGCTCGGGTGCCGGGGCTGGGGGCGCGCCGACCTGATGATCCGCGCCAGCGACCGCAAGCCCTTCCTGCTGGAGATGAACACCTCGCCCGGCATGACCGGGCACTCGCTGGTGCCGAAGTCCGCGCAGGCCGTGGGCATCAGCTACCCCGAGCTGTGCGTGCGCCTGCTGGCCGATGCGCGGCTCGATTCAACGGCCATGAAGGCCTGGGCCTGAGCCGCATGGTCGCCTTCGCCGCCCCCGCCCCCGCGCCGCTGCCCGGCGACGTCCGGCTGATGCACAGCACCGCCAACGCGGTGTTCGTGATCGCCGGCCTCGCGCTGGCCGCCGCCGCCGTGCTGTGGGTGACGCGGCTGCCATTCTTTGCGCTGAAGAGCATCCGCATCGAAGGCGAGGTGGCGCGCAACAGCATCAGCACCATCCGCGCCAATGCGGCGCCCAAGCTGGCCGGCAACTTCTTCACGCTGGACCTGCAGAAGACCCGCAGCGCTTTCGAGACCGTGCCCTGGGTGCGGCATGCGGTGGTGCGCCGCGTGTGGCCCGACCGGCTGGCGGTGCGGCTAGAAGAGCACCATCCCGCCGCGCTGTGGGCCGCCGAAGACGGCAACGACAAGCTCGTCAACAGCCAGGGCGAGGTGTTCGAGGCCAATGTCGGCGATGTCGAGGACGAAGCCCTGCCGCGCCTGGCCGGCCCCGAGGGCAGCGCCGCGGCGATGCTGGCGCTGTACCGCCGCCTGCAGCCGGTGCTGGTGCGGCTGGACGAAGGCGACATCGACGAGCTGCACCTCTCCGGTCGTGGCTCGTGGCGCGCCGAACTGGAGAACGGCGCGGTGGTCGAGATGGGCCGCGGCTCGGACGACGAGGTGCTGGCCCGCACCGAACGCTTCGTGCGCACGCTGGCGCAGGTGACCAGCCGCTACCAGCGCCCGCTGGAGTACGCCGACCTGCGCCATCCCGATGGCTATGCGGTGCGCCTGAAGGGCGTCACCACCACGGTACCGGCAGCGCCGGCCCGCAGAAAGTAACGCGTAAAAAACATGGCCAAGGAATACAAGGACCTCGTCGTCGGACTGGACATCGGCACCGCCAAGGTGATGGTGGTGGCCGCTGAAGTGATGCCCGGTGGCGAGCTGCGCCTGGCGGGGCTGGGCGTGGCGCCCACGCACGGCCTGAAGCGCGGCGTCGTCGTGAACATCGACGCCACGGTGCAGAGCATCCAGCAGGCGCTGAAGGAGGCCGAGATGATGGCCGCCTGCAAGATCGAGCGCGTCTACACCGGCATCACCGGCAGCCACATCCGCGGCCAGAACTCCACCGGCATGGTCATCGTGCGGGACAACCGCGAGGTGACCACGGTCGACGTCAACCGCGTGGTCGAGACCGCCAAGGCCATCAACATCCCGAACGACCAGCGCCTGCTGCTGGTCGAGCCGCAGGAATTCATCATCGACGGCCACGAGGTGAAGGAGCCGATCGGCATGAGCGGCAGCCGGCTCGAGGTGAAGGTGCACATCGTGACCGGGGCGCAGAGTGCGGCCGAGAACATCCTGAAGTGCGTGCGCCGCTGCGGCCTGGAGGTCGAGCGCCTGGTGCTGAACCCCAGCGCCAGCGCGGCCGCGGTGCTGACCGAGGACGAGAAGGACCTCGGCGTCGCGGTGGTCGACATCGGCGCCGGCACCACCGACGTCAGCATCTACACCGACGGCAGCGTGCGCCACACCGCGGTGATCCCGATTGCCGGCGACCTGATCACCAGCGACATCGCGATGGCGCTGCGCACGCCCACCAAGGACGCCGAGGAGATCAAGGTCGAGTACGGCGTGGCCAAGCAACTGCTGGCCGACCCGAGCGAGAACCTCGAGGTGCCGGGCCTGGGCGACCGCGCGCCGCGCATGCTCAGCCGCCAGGCGCTGTCCGGCGTCATCGAGCCGCGCGTCGAGGAGATCTTCTCGCTGGTGCACCAGGTGATCCGCGAGTCGGGCTACGAGGAACTGCTCTCGTCCGGCATCGTGATCACCGGCGGCTCGGCGGTGATGCCCGGCATGGTGGAACTGGGCGAGGACATCTTTCTGAAACCGGTGCGCAAGGGCCTGCCGACATACAGCGGACCCTTGTTCGACATGGTGGCCAACCCGCGCTCGGCCACCGTGATGGGCTTGCTGGAGGAAGCCCGCCTGGCGCGGGCCCGCGGGCTGAAGGCGGCGCAGCAGGCCGGGTCGATGCAGACCTGGTTCGGCCGCGCGAAGGATTGGTTCCTGGGGAACTTCTAACAGGGACGGTCCACGTCCCACGCTCTTTGAGGCTAGGTTTTCTTTTTTATTGGCAACTGCTTGACGATGACACAGGAGGTTCACATGCCTATCGAGATGATCGAAGAATTCGACCAGGGGACGCTCATCAAGGTGGTCGGCGTGGGCGGCGGCGGCGGCAACGCTGTCGAGCACATGATCAGCCGCGGTGTGCAAGGCGTCGAGTTCGTCTGCGCGAACACCGACGCGCAGGCGCTCAACCGCTCGAGCGCGCAGACCCTGATCCAGCTGGGCGACAACGGCCTCGGCGCCGGCGGCAAGCCCGAGAAGGGCAAGGCCGCGGCGCAGGAAGCCGAGACGCGCATCCGCGCCGCGCTGGAAGGCGCGCACATGGCCTTCATCACCGCCGGCATGGGTGGCGGCACCGGCACCGGCGCGGCGCCCATCGTCGCGCGCGTGGCCAAGGAGATGGGCATCCTGACCGTCGGCGTGGTGACCAAGCCCTTCGACTTCGAAGGCCCGCGCCGCATGAAGCAGGCCGATGCCGGCACCAGCGAGCTCGAAGCCAACGTCGACAGCCTGATCGTCGTGCTGAACGAGAAGCTGCTCGAGGTGCTGGGCGACGACGTGACGCAGGACCAGGCCTTCGCGCATGCCAACGACGTGCTGAAGAACGCCGTGGGCGGCATCAGCGACATCATCCACATGCACGGCCTGGTGAACGTCGACTTCGAGGACGTGAAGACGGTGATGAGCGAGCCCGGCAAGGCGATGATGGGCACCGCCATCGCCGGCGGCCCGGACCGCGCGCACAAGGCGGCCGAGCTGGCGGTGGCCTGCCCGCTGCTCGAAGGCATCGACCTCTCGGGCGCGCGCGGCGTGCTGGTGCTGATCGCGGCGAGCAAGAACAACTTCAAGCTCAACGAGAGCAAGGCGGCGATGAACACCATCCGCCGCTATGCCGCCGAGGACGCGCACATCATCTACGGCGCCGCCTACGACGAAAGCCTGGGCGACCAGCTGCGCGTGACGGTGATCGCCACCGGCCTGTCGCGCGCCAAGCCGCAGGCCGCGCCGCTGACCGTGGTGCAGCCCACCGCGCAGCCGATCTCCGCGCTGCGCACCGGCACCGACAACCTGCCGATCCTGAACAACGTGGCGCAGGTCGGCCCCGGCGCGCCCGCGGCACCGCACGACTACTCGGGCCTCAGCACCCCCAGCGTGTGGCGTTCCGCGCGCACCCAGGCCGCGGCCAAGGTGGAAGCGCTGTCGTCCAACGGCATGGACGAGATCGAGATCCCGGCTTTTCTCCGCAAGCAGGCGGATTGAGCCATGCACGGCTCAGGGCGGGCCCGGCAGGGCCCGCCCGCCACAGCGCTTCGAAAGGAGGGCTGGCGATGTTGACGATCGAGACCGTGGCGCCGCTGTGCGCCGAGCAGCACTACGCGCTGCGCTTTGCGGCCACCCAGGCGGGCGGCCTGGAGTACGTGTTTCCGTGCGACGAGGGCGGCCATGTGGACCTCAATGCGCTGACCGAGCACGACAAGGTCGAGTACCTGTTTGCGCGGGCACTGGTCGGACGCGACCTGGCGCGGCCCGTGGTGGTGCTGCTGCCGGAGATGGCGGCGCCGCCGACCTGACCGGCACTTCCTTTTTTTGGGCGCCGGTCGTATCAGGCGCCGGGCGGGATGCTCTGTGAGGTGGGCGCGAAGGCTTCGCGCCCCCACCCTTTCGGAGCCCCTTGCCATGAAAAGCCTTCCCCGCCTGCCGCTTGCCCTGACCGGCTGGGCCCTTGTGAGCCTGCTTGCCGCCTGCGGCGGTGGCGGCAGCGATAGCGTCAGCGACAAGGGCACCGCCGCCTCGGCGGGTGGCCTTGCCACCATCCTGAAGGGCGGCAGCCCGGCACCGGCGCCGGCGCCAGCGCCCGACCCCGCGGTGGCCTCGCCGCTGCCGACCACGGCGCCGGCGCCTGACATCCTGGTGCGGGAATCCTTTGGCCTGGGTCCCGATCTGGTTCGGCCCGCAGGGGGCAAGGGCACCTTGAAGGATTCCCGTGTGCACGTCGGCATCGGCGGCTTCTGGGTCGAGTGGCCGGGCGCCAAGGGCTCGGCCTGGATCGCTCCCGACGCCGGCCAGACCTGGCGCTTCTGCGGCACCGCGCCCAGCCCTTACGAACTGCCTTCGCCGCTGCAGGACATCACGCTGGGCACCGCCGGTTGCGCGGTGTCGGACTGGTCGATCGATTCACCGAATGACGTGCACCCGGCGGCCCTGCTGCCGTTCACGGCACCGGCAACGGCCTGGCAGTTGTCGATGGAAGGCTATCCCTCGGTCGTGGCGGGCGCCTATGTCGCGATCGGCCTGACGAACAGCGCAGCGCTGACCAGCAACCTGGAGACCGTGGGTCAGGTCTGGCTCAGCCTGCACAAGCAGGAGCCGATGGTCAACGGCCCGCTGGTCTACGAACTGCGGCTGAACGGCCGCTCCGGGCCGGTGCTGGCCACGGGCGTGACCGACGACCTGAGCTGGAACCGCATGGTCATCGGCTACGACCCCGTGGCCCAGGTGATGACGGCCAGCGTCAATGGCATCGACCTCGGCCGGTTCCCGATGAAGCTGTCGGCGAAGTACGCCGGCTTCGAAGGCATCGGCATCCTGGACAACTTCGTGATCCGCCAGGTCAACACGGCGGTGCAGTAGGCGTTCCGTAATGGCCGCACCTATCAGGCGCTAGGTCTCCGCTCGAACCGACGGCAGGTCTCCCACGGTGGCGCCAGCGGCTCGACCCGCACCGCCTCCACCCGCGCCGCCGCCGGCCCCTGCCGCAGCCACGCGGCCATCCGCGCCAGCGTCGCCTCGTCCGCCTGCATCAGCACCTCCACGCTGCCATCCAGGCGGTTGCGCACCCAGCCACGCACACCCAGGGCCTGCGCCTGTGCGACGCAGGCCTCGCGGTAGCCCACGCCCTGCACGCGCCCTTCGACGCGGGCCTGCCAGCAGGCGGGGGCGGCGCCCTGGGCGGCCGGGGCGGTCATGCCGCCTGCGCGGCCTGGCCGGCCAGGCTGGACCACAGCTGCGCGAACAGCTGGTCGGGCCGCACCGGCTTGCTCAGGAAGCCGGTCATGCCGGCGTCCAGGCAATGCTGCCGGTCTTCCGAGAAGGCGTTGGCGGTCATCGCGACGATCGGGGTCGTGCGGTGCGCGGGCATCGCGCGGATGCGGCGCGTGGCTTCCAGCCCGTCGAGCAGCGGCATCTGCACGTCCATCAGGATCAGCGCATAGGGCGCGGCGGCGGCCATGCGCACGGCCTGCTCGCCATCGTCGGCGGTGTCCACCTGCAGGCCGGTGCGGTCCAGCAGTTCCAGCGCCACCAGGCGGTTCACCGGCTCGTCCTCGGCCAGCAGGATGCGCTGGCCGGCGAAATCGCGCGCCAGGCGCTGCTCGGCGTCGTTGGGGGCCGGCAGCAGCGCGGCGGCGGTCGAGGCCGGGCCCTTCTTCAGCCGTGCGGTGAACCAGAAGGTGCTGCCGACGCCGGGCGTGCTGAGCAGGCCGGCCTCGCCGCCGACCATGCGCGCCAGGCGGCGGGTGATGGCCAGGCCCAGCCCGGTGCCGCCGTAGCGGCGGGTGGTGGAGCTGTCGGCCTGCTCGAAGGATTCGAACAGGCGCGCGGCGGCCTCGGCGGGCACGCCGATGCCGGTGTCCTCGACCTCGAAACGCACGCGCCAGTGCGTGCCTTCGTCGGCCTCGGTGCGCAGGCGCAGCGTGACCTGGCCGCGCTCGGTGAACTTGATCGCATTGCTGGCGTAGTTCAGCAGCGCCTGCGTCAATCGCGTGCTATCGCCCAGCAGCGCCTGGCCGGGCGGCAGCCTGGGCGGATCGACTTCGACGCGCAGCGCCAGGCCTTTCTCGGCAGCGCGTTCGGCCAGCATCGCGGCCACGCGATCGGGAATCTGCGCCAGCTCGAGCGGCGCCTCTTCCATCACCAGCTTGCCGGCCTCGATCTTGGACAGGTCGAGGATGTCGTCGATGATGGCCAGCAGGTGCTGGGCCGCGGCGCGGATGATGTCCAGCTGCGCTTCCTGCCGCGGCGTGACACCGGCGCGCCGCATCAGGTGCACGGTGCCGAAGATGGCGTTCATCGGCGTGCGGATCTCGTGGCTCATGTTGGCCAGGAAGGCGCTCTTGGTCTGCGTGGCGGCCTCGGCCTCGTCGCGCGCGGCGGCCAGCGCGTGGTTCGAGGCGACGAGCTCGGCCGTGCGCTGCGCCACCTGGGCTTCGAGCGCGGCCTGCTGGTCCTCCAGCGCGCGGCGGGCCTGCTTCTGCGTGCTGATGTCGAAGGCCGAGACCAGCACATGCGGCTCGCCACCCAGCGCGATGGCGTCGGCCGAGAGCGCCACGTCGATCACCACGCCGTCGCTGCGGCGCCAGGCCACCTCGCGCAGGCGCAGCGGCTCGCCGGCCCGGATGGCGTGCCACGCGGACTGCTGCGCCGCGGGGTCCACCCACCAGCCGAGCTCGCGGCTGGTGTGGCCGATCAAGGCCTCGCGCGGGTGGCCCAGCAGGCGCACGAAGGCCTCGTTGACATCGACACAGCGCTGGTCCGACAGCCGCGACAACGCGATGCCCACCGGGCTGGCCTGCAGCATCGTCGAGAAGCGGCGCTCGCTCTCCTGGGCTTGCGCGGTGGTGGCGGCCAGTGCCGCGGTGCGCTGTGCCACGCGCCAGCGCAGCAGCTGGCCATGCGCCAGCGCCAGCAGCAGCAGCGCGCCGGACGCGCCCAGCAGCCCCAGCACCCAGCGCGGCAGCACCGTGGCCGGCGGGGCCGACAGCGCGCGGCGCAGCGCGTCGAAGTAGACCGGGTCGGAGCGCTGGCGCCACTCGCCCAGCCGTGCGTCGATGCGCGCCAGCAGGTCGGCGTGGCGGCCCTTGGTGGTGGCGAAGTACAGGTTCGAGGCCTGGAACAGCAGCGGCGTCTCGCGCAGCCGGTAGTCCGGCGCGCGGCGCGCGGCCGAGAAGCTGTTCGTCACCATGGCGTCGGCGCGGCCGTCGGCCACGGCCTCGTAGGCCTCGGCCAGCGTGCCCACGCGCACCAGCGTGGGCTTCACGCCGGCCTCCTCGAGCATGCGGGCCACGTAGCCTTCCTGCACGCCGCCGCGCAGCACCGCGATGCGGCGTCCTTCGAGGTCCTTGACGCCTTGCACGACGAGGTCGCCGCGGGTGTAGATCTGCGACCAGCTGCTGGCCACCGAGACCGCGTGGAAGTCGAAGCGGCGGCTGCGCTCCTCGCTGAAGGCGACGTCGGGCATCAGGTCCAGCTCGCCCCGGGCCAGCATGTCCAGGCAGCGCGACCATTCGCAGGGCACCTGCTCGAGCCGCCAGCCCTCGGCCCGGGCGATGGCCTCGAGCAGCTCGACGAACAGTCCGGCCGGCCGGCCGGAGGCGTCGGTGTAGACCTTCGGCGGGTTCTCGTACAGGCCCACGCGCACCGGCACCGCGCGCGGTGCCGAGGGCCGCCAGGCCAGCCAGCCGGCCAGCGCCAGCCCGAGGGCCAGCAGCCCCGCCGCGATGACGATGCGGGGCTTCATCGGGCGCGAACGTGGCCGCGCGCGCGTCTCATCGTTTCGCGGTCTCCGTCCACCAGTTCGGGCTGGCTGCGAGCACCGCGCCCGATTCCTGCAGCGCGTTCGCCGTTTCCAGTGCCACCAGCCCGGGCGCGGTGGGCACGAGGTACCAGCCGGGTCCGATGGCCTGGGCCTGCGCCGGCGGCAGGCCGCGCCCGGCCAGCCAGGCGTTGATGCGGCTGGCGCTCCAGGCGGGCTGGAACTTCACCAGCACGCCGCCGGGCAGGGCCATCAGCCGGCCCGAAGGCGAGCTGCCCTGGCGGTAGACCGGCGACTGGCCCTGGCCCGGCGCAGCGGCTGCGGCGGCGCCGCTGGCGGCGTTGACGCGAACGATGCGCACCACCTGATCGCCGGCCACCGGTGTGGTGGCCGGGCCGGCCACCGGGGCCGCCTGGGCGGTGCGGCGGCTGGCCGCGAACTCGGCCACCAGCTCGGGCTGGCGCACGATGGCGATGCGCTGCGGGCCGTCGTAGTAGTAGACCGGCTCGGCGGCGCCGGCGCTCAACGCCGGCAGCAGGGCCAGCGCCGCGACGGCGGCCAGGCGCCAGGCCGTGGTGGGCCACAGCGCCGGGGAGATCTTGGGAGGGGTGGTCATCGTGGCCTCGCTTTCAATGGCCATAGGCCTTGATCGACCAACGGGTCAGCGTGCTGGCCTGGCCCGTCTTGTCGCCGATCGACAGTTTCCAGGTCCCGTCGGCGGGTTCGTCCATCAGCCGCACCACGCCGAAGCGGAAGCCGCCGGACAGGGCCTGTCCGCAGGTGACCGGCTTGGGGTTGTCAGCGTCGCTGAGGTCCATGCACTGGTGCGGCGTGCTCAGCGTGCTGACCGTGCCGCCCGGGCTGGTCAACGTGATGGACAGGCCGCCGGCGTCGGCCGTGTCGGCATCGACCACGACGTCGACGAACTCCAGCTTGTCGATGCCCGAGCCGGCCAGCGACACCGTGCTGACCAGGGGTGAGGCCTCGGTGCCCACGGCGCCGGGTGCGGCGTGGTCCGCCGTGGCGGTCTTCTGCGCGGGCAGGTTGGTCCAGCCGCGGGCGGCCAGCACGGCGGCTGCGGCATCCGCGGCGCCGAAGCCGTACTGGTGATTGACCTTCAGGCCGGCGGCGTTGGTGACCCAGTCGGCATCCGTCGGGTCGTTCTTGCGCGCGGTCTTGGCGAGGATTGCACGCACGTCGCGCCAGCCCAGGTTCGGATTCATCTCGAGCATCAGCGCGGCCACGCCGGCCACTTCGGGTGTCGCGGCCGAGGTGCCGTTCATGCAGCGGGTGTAGTTGGGCTTGCCGCTGTAGTCGTTGTAGGGGTCGCCGGCCTTCTTGGCGCTGGTGCCGTTGTTGTAGCCACCGTCGCCGCTGACATCGGCGGTGGTGGTGGTGTGCTGCTCGCACTGCTCGCCGCCGAAGCCCATCACCAGGATGTTGGCGCCGGGCTCGGAATACGACGAACGCTTGCCCTGGTCGTTCAACGAGCCGATGGCCATCACGCCCTGGTAGTTGCCCTGGCCGTCGTGGTCGGAACGGTCGACCGGCGCACCGTTGCCGGCGGCCCAGGTGTAGATCGCTCCCTTGCCACCGCGGCCCTGCGTGGTGCCGTTGTCGATGGCGTCGCGCCAGGCCTGGGTGGCCGGGCTGAAGGTGCCGGTGCCGTCCGGGGCGCCGTAGCTGTTGGTGTAGATCTGGTTGTCGGCGAGGTCCTTCACCACGGCATCGGCGCCGTACTGGTCCATGCTGGCCTGCAGCAGGTTGTAGCCGACCATGCGCGCATGGAAGGCCACGCCGGTGACGCCGATGCCGTTTTGCCCCTTGGCCGCGGCCAGGCCCGCACAGGCGGTTCCGTGGCTCGATTCACCCGAGGAGGGGTCGCCATAGGCATTGGTCCGGTAGTCCCAGCTCTTGCCAGCCACCACGTCGAAGTCCTCGTGGTGGATGTCCAGCCCGTCGTCGACCACCGCAATGCGCACACCGGTGCCGGTCACGTAGTTCCAGGCCATCGTCGCGCGCAGGTCCTCGCCGGCCAGGCCGGGCTTGCCGTCCGGTCCGGCCTGGCCCGTGTTGTTCAGGTGCCACTGGTCGGCGAAGAGCGGGTCGTTCGGGATGATCGGCGCCAGTGCGGCGCTGCCGCCGATGCTGACCAGGCCGGCCAGCGTGACCACGACGTTGGTGTAGGTGGTGCTGCCGAGCCGCACCTGCGGCAGCGAGACCCGGCCGGTCGCGGGGTCGTAGGCGTTGTAGCTGCTGGTCGGCGGGTCGATACCGGCGGCCAGCAGCGAGCCCCAGGTGATGACCACGTCGTTGTAGCGCGTGTCGCCCACCACGATGGTGCCGATGCGCACCTGGTCCGGCGTCGCCGGGTCATACACCGTGGGCGCGAATTCCGTCGGTGCCGCGGCGGCTGCCGCGAGCGGTTTCTTCAGCGCCGCCGCCGGCCGCTGCAGCGTGGGCGCCGGACTGTCGTCGCCACCCCCGCAGGCCGCCAGCAGGGCGCACGCCAGGCTGCCGAGCAGTCCGGGAAAGGAAACGGGTACGCGGCGGGCCGCCGCACGCCCGCCCAAGGCCAGCATTCGAGACATGGGTGAACCCTCCAGGTGCACGTTCGAGCTTTTCGCGCGCCGCACAAGCCGTGGCGCCGCGCAGACCCGAATCTGAACCCTCGCGCGGCGCAGGTCAACCGGCAGCGCACCAATGCACAGGGCGCGGGGGGGCGCTAGTAGCCGGCCTGGCGCGCGCTGTCGACGAAGGGCTGCAGCGCGCCGGCCTCTGCCGGTGCCGGCATCACGCCGGGCTTCCAGTACCAGACCTTGCCATCCTTGACGCCGAGGTATTCGTCGGTGGCGCCGTAGTAGCGGTAGGTGTAGCCCAGCGCGCTACCGGTGGCCGTGTTCTTGGGCAGGAAGTTGGCGGGGTACTGGCGTTCGGCCCAGTTGAACACGCGGTCTTCGTTGGCCAGGGTCATGCCGGCCTTGTACAGCCGCAGCAACCGGCGCAGGCCCTCGGGCGGGTTCTGCGGCTCGGGCGCGCCGGTCTGGGCCTTCTGGTTGATGCCATGGCAGGAGGCACAGACGCGGATCTCGCCGCTCTGGAAGCTGAGCCAGTAGCGCTCGCGCACCACCGGCGTGCTGCCGTTGGTGAGCTGCCAGCTCATCGCCCGGCGCGCCGGCACCAGGGCTGCCACCGAGCCGTCCGGCGCCAGGGCCACCGCGCCCGTCAAGCCCTGGAACGGGTTGGCCGCCGCGGGCTCGTGCATCACCTGTGCCAGCACGCGGCGCCCGGCGGTGGGCGTGGCCGTGCCGCCGATGCCGCGGATCTGGTCGGCCTGGTAGAACTGCAGGTGGCTCACGTCGTACACCTTGCCGGGGCTGGGCGTGGCGCTGGCACCGCCCTGGACGCGCAGGTTGTAGGGTTGGTCGTGGTCGGCCTGGTCGCGCAGCGTGACGTTGCGGCTGACCATCAGGGCCAGCGCGTTGCGGCGCAGGTAGTCCTGGAAGGCGACCACGCTGACGCCCTCGTCGCTGAACACCTGCTGCTCGGGCGCCGGCAGCGCGGCGCTGCGACGCGCGGGCTTGCTGCGCGGCCGCAGCTCCACCGGGTTCATTTCCCACAGCGGCCCGCTGTAGCTGACCAGCGTGTCGGGGTCGTACCAGCTCACCGACTTGCTGATGCCCGAAGTGAGCGGCTCGCCAGCGCGGTAGGTGCCGCCGGCATCGCTGACCAGCAGCTTCAGGCGGAAGTCATAGCGCGAACGAGGCGCGTCATTGCTGCCTTCGTTGCGGTCGGCGCGTGTCTCGGTGGTGTGCGTGGCGATCACGCGGCCGTCGGACAGCGGCAGCGGGTCGCGGTACAGGCCGCTGTGCGCGGGGTCGGGGCTCTGGCCTTCCTCGGTGAAGGCGGCGGTGGCTGAAGGCGTGAGGTAGCTCACCGTCATCACGTCGGCGTTGGTCGTGGGGGCGCCGGAGAGGCTGGCGATCTGGCCCGCTGCATGGGTGCCGAATTCGGGCGCGCTGGTGCCGATGAAGCGGCCCGGGGTGCGCGGGTCTTCCTTGATCTGCAGCAGGCTGTCGTTGTTCAGCCGGTTCCGGTTGTAGCGGCCCTCGGTATTGCAGCAGGCGCTGAGGTTGGGGTCGTCGCTGAAGCTGGGGTCGCCGTAGCTGGCCAGCTCGTGGCGGCCGACGTGGTTGAGCGTTTCCTCCTCGGTGCCGTCCTCGTTGATCTGCCACGGGAAGAACTGGTTGAAGCGATGGCCGTTGACGTTGCCCTGGGCATCGCGCGGCTCGGGGAAGACTTCGCTGCGGTCGTTCAGCGCGGCGGCGTTGGCCGCTTCACTGCCGTAGTTGAAGGTGCCGTAGGTGGGGCTGTCGCGGTCGGCATCGGCCTGCTGGTCGCGCTGCAGGTGGTCCCAGCGGGTGAAGATCACGCGGCCGAAGCTGTCGATCGTCGGCGTGAACGCGCCCGAGGGCGTGTGGTTCAGCAGGAACAGGTCGCCGCTCGTCGGGTCCAGGCTCCACAGGCCGGTGACGGTGGGCGCTTCCTCGTATTCGTCGCGCTGCGGGTACAGGTGGCGCTCGCCGCTGCGCGGGCGGTCGCTGGCGAAGATGATGCGCTCGTCGGTGCCGTAGACCGCATTGACGTTGTTGAAGCTCTCGGGCTGGTTCGGCACCTTGGTGATCACCGGCGTCTCGCTGGCGCCGAGGCCGGTGACCTCGTACAGCTGCCAGTAGGTGGGCGCTTCGGTGTAGCGCACGGTGGGCGCGCCGACCACGGCGCTGAACAGCACCTTCCTGCCGTCCCAGCTGACGGCGGGGTCGCGCACCGCGATGGCGCTCGCGCCCTGCAGCCCGCTGGCGCCGAAGCCGGCCGCGGCGGTGAGGTTGCGCAGCGTGCCGTCGGTGTAGCGGATCCACAGGTCGCCGCCGCGCGGGGCTGACTGCATCGTGGCCTGGTGGTGGCCGAAGGTGGAACCGATGGTCGTGAAGTCGCTCGGCGTGGGCACCTGCGTGACGAAGACGATCGGGTAGGGCGTGGTGACCGCCGCGGGCGCGGCAGCCGCGCCGGCGGCCAGGCAGGCCGCCACGGCCCAGGTGAGGGGGGAACGTTGCGCTTGCATCATCGCCAGACCTCGGCTGCGCTGCGGATGGTGATGCGCAGTCTTGTGCAGCCGGCGTCGGCGATCAAGCCACTTTGGGCATGTGACTTTGGGATGAGCGAACCGAAGCTCAGCGGGGCGGCACGCGCGTGGCCAGCGGCGCCGGACTGTACTCGGGCCGGAAGCGGCAGCCGGCGCCGAAGCGGGACTCGAACGCGGGGCAGCGCTGCGCGATCTGCGCCGGCGTGGGCTTCGGTCCGCCCGCGGTCCACTCCAGCAGCGTGGCCATCAGCGTGGCATAGGCCGGCTCGGTCAGGAAGCTGTGCTCGTGGTCGCTGGTGAAGGTCTGCACCAGGTGGTCGGCAGTGCCGGCACGGACCATGGTGTCGCGGAAGCTGTGATCCATCTCGACGAAGGCAGTCGGGTCGTCGATGCCATGCACCGTGAGCACCGGCACCGGGATGCGGCCCTGCGGGTCGGTGTCGGCGGCGAACTGCTGCACCGCCTGCGGGTCGGCGGCGTAGCGCGCGACTGCGGCGTTCAGCGCGTCGTCGTCGGCCGAACCGCGGTAGCGCACGCCGATGTTGCCGAACGGGTTCCTGCCGCCGGTGCGGTGCTGGACGATGTCCTGGAAGTGCCAGGTGGCCCAGTTCAGGTGGCTCTGCACCGAGCGCTCGGGAATGCGGATCACGTCGACGATGGTCTTCAGCCGCCGCTGCTGCTCGGCACTGCGCTGCGCGACCGGCAGGCCCAGGCCCAGGCACTCGCGCGCGCGCTGCGACAGCTGCGCGGGCGTGAGCGCGCTGCCTGGCGGCAGGCCCATCCACAGCGGATAGTCGGGTTCGCCGGGCAGGGGATGGTTGTGGCACAGCGCCTGGTAGACCACGCGCAGGTCGAGCCGGAAGTCGTAGGCCTTCGAGCCGCCGGCCAGCACGCCGCTGGTCAGCAGCACCGCGTCGTACGGGCGGCGGCCATCGGCATCGCGTGCGGTGTAGGTTTCTGCCCCCACCGCGGCCACGCTGGCGCCCCAGGACTGGCCGTGCAGCACCGTCACCGTGGGCTGCGCCACGTGCTGCAGGAAGATGCGGCGCAGGCGCTCGGTGTCCTCGGCCGCGGCATGCACCTGCACGCCACCGTCGCGGTAGGTGGAGCCGGCCCAGGCATGGCCCATGCGCAGCATCACCGCCCAGCGCTGCAGGTCCTGGCGCGTGCGCTCGGCGCGCGGCGGTCCCAGCGTCGGGCCACCGTGGGCGTGCAGCACCAGCACGCCGGTCCAGGCCGGCGGCAGTGCGATCAGGTAGTGCGCGCCCGCCGAGTCGCGCCCGGCCAGGCAGCGGCTGCCGGTGGGCAGCTCGGCCGGGCAGGGGCTGGGCTGTGGGGCGGCTTCGGCGCTGGCAGCAGGCTTGGTGCCCGGTGCGGAGGCCGGCGGGGTGGTGCCGGCGCAGGCTGCCAGCAGCAGCGCCGAAAGCAGGGTCAGCGCGGGTCGCCAGGCACGGGTAAAGGCAGGCATCGGCATGGGTGGCAGCGCCGGCGCGGGGCCGGCGGTTCGCAAGGGTTCGACCAGACTACGCAGCGCGGCCCCCGTGGTCAAATATCGGACGTCGGCATCTCGATATCGAGAACATATGGAACTGCGCCAGCTGCGCTACTTCGTCGCGGTGGCCGAGGCCGCCCACATGACCCGCGCGGCCGAGCAGCTGGGCATCCAGCAGCCGCCCTTGAGCCAGCAGATCCGCCTGCTCGAGCAGCAACTGGGCGTGCGCCTGTTCCACCGCCATCCCAAGGGCATGAGCCTGACCGACCCCGGCAAGATCCTGCTCGAGGAGGCGCGCCGCATCCTGCAGGAGGTGGCGTCGGCGCGGCAGCTGATGGCGCGCGTGGCGCAGGGCCGCTACGGGCGGCTGGCCATCGGCTTCACCAGTTCGGCGGCCGCGCATGCCTTCACGCCCGAGGTGTTGCGCGAGTACCGCGCGCGGCACGCGGAGGTCGAACTCGAGATCAGCGAGATGAACGCGGCCGACCTCACCGACGCGGTGGCCGCCGCCCGCGTGCACGTCGGCCTGTTGCGCGTGCCGGTGGCGCGGCCGCCCGGTATCGCGTTCGAGACCCTGCTGAGCGAGCCGGTGCGCGTGGCCTTGCCGCTGGCCCATCCGCTGGCCCTGCGCGAGGGCACGGCGCGTGCGCGGGCCCGGCCCGTGGCGCTGAAGCAGCTGGCCGACGACCCTTTCATCCTGGTGCGGCGGCCTGGCGCGCCGGGCCTCTATGCGAACCTGCTGGCGCTGTGCGAGGCGCAGGGTTTCGTGCCGCGCATCGCGGCCGAAGTCGACCGCATGATGACCAGCCTGAACCTGGTGGCCGCGGGCGTTGGCGTCACCGTGGTGCCGGCCTCGATGCAGGGCGCGCATGCCCAGGCGGTGGTCTACCGTCCGCTGGCCGAGGGCGGGCGGCTGGACGCGCCGCTGACCCTGGTGTACCGCGAAGACGATTGCGAAGGACCGGCCGCTCACTTCACGAGTTTGGCACGCAGGCTGGCGAAGCGGACGCAGCCCCGAACGCGGGCCGGCGCGTGAAACCGGACCGGCGACGCCGCCGCGCGCTGTGGGGAGCCATCGCGCTGGCGTGGCCGCTGGCCGCGGCGGCCGATGCAGCGCCCTGGCCCGCGGCCGGCGCGCGGCCGATCCGGCTGATCGTGGCCTACCCGCCGGGCGGGGTCAGCGACGAGGCGGCGCGCACGCTGGCCGAGCAGCTGGCGGCCGACCTGCAGGTGCCGGTGACGGTGGAGCACCGGCCCGGCGCCGGTGGCGCCGTGGCGATGGAGGCGCTGGCGCATGCGGCGCCGGACGGCCACACGCTGGTCTTCTCGGCCATCAGCCCGCTGTTGATGTCATCGCCAGGCGGTCGACCCGCGATCGAGCTGGCCACCGTGGCGCCGGTGTTCAGCGTGATGCTCACGCCGATGCTGCTGGTGGGCACGCCGGCCTTCAGCGGCCGCGACGTCGACGCGGTGCTGCGGCAGGCACGGCTGCACCCGGGGGCCTTGCGCTGGGCCACCTCCGGCCTGGCCACCACCGGCCATCTGGTCCTCGAGCAGGTGCGTGCGGCGCGGCAGGTCGACATCACGCATGTGCCGTACAAGGGCGGCGGCCAGCAGCTGACGGACGCCTTGAGCGGCCAGTTCGAGCTGTTGTCCACCAACGTCGGCGCACAGCAGCTGGCCTTCATCCGCCAGGGCCGGCTGCGTGCGCTGGCGGTGGGCGCGCCGGCCCGGCTGGCGGTGCTGCCCGAGGTGCCCACCTTCGCCGAGCTGGGCCTGCCGCAGGCCAACCTGGCCTCGTTGTTCGGCGTGTTCGCGCCGGCGGGCACCCCGGTCCTGCGCATCGAGCGGCTGAATGCGGCCTTCAACCTGGCGCTGCGCCGCTCGTCGCTGCAGGCCCGGCTGCTGGCGGTGAACAACCTGCCCACCGGCGGCAGCAGTGCCGATTTCCTGCAGCAGATCCAGCGCGCGATCGAGGCCAGCCGGGCCTCGGCACCGCGCTGAGCCACGGGCTGCGTCCCCGCAAGGCCCCGCAGGGTCCCGTCGCGACAGAAACGCCGACAATGACGGAATGCTCCAGCAACGCACCCTGAAGTCGCTGACCCGCGCGGTCGGTGTCGGCCTGCACAGCGGCCAGAAGGTCGAGCTGACCTTGCGGCCTGCCGCGCCGGACACCGGCATCGTGTTCCGCCGCGTCGACCTGGCGCAGCCGGTGGACATTCCGGTGCGCTTCGACTCGGTCAGCGACACGCGCCTGGCCTCGACCATCTCGGCCGGCGGCGACCCCGGCGCGCCGAAGGTGCAGACCATCGAGCACCTGATGTCGGCCTGCTGCGGGCTGGGCATCGACAACCTGTACATCGACATCACCGGCGACGAGGTGCCCATCCTCGACGGCTCCGCCGCCAGCTTCGTGTTCCTGCTGCAGAGCGCGGGCATCGCGCTGCAGAACGCGCCGAAGAAGTTCATCCGCGTGCTCAAGACCGTGGAAGTGCGCCAGGGCGAGGGCAGCCGCCTGATGTGGGCACGGCTCGATCCGTACCACGGCTTCCGCCTGACCTTCGAGATCGACTTCGGCCACCCGGCGGTGGACGCCACCGGCCAGCGCACCACCTTCGACATGGGCTCGGGCCGCTACAAGCGCGACATCGCGCGCGCCCGCACCTTCGGCTTCACCAAGGACGTGGAGGCCGCGCGCTCACGCGGGCTCACGTTGGGCGGCAGCATGGACAACGCGATCGTCGTCGACGACTACCGCGTGCTCAATGCCGAAGGCCTGCGCTACGACGACGAGTTCGCCAAGCACAAGATGCTCGACGCGATCGGCGACCTGTACAACGCGGGCCATCCGATGCTGGCCAGCTACACCGCCTTCAAGAGCGGCCATGCGCTGAACAACCTGCTGCTGCGCAAGCTGCTGGCCGATGTCACGGCCTGGGAATACGTCACCTTCGAGGACGAGGCCCGGGCACCGGCCGGCTTCGCCGAACTGGCCCCGGCATGGTGATCTTCCGCCTCATCTTCGGCCTGCTGCTGCTGGGCAGCCTGATGTGCTTCGCGCTGTCGGTGGCCAGTGGCCAGCGCATCTGGCGCAAGCGCGGCCTGCTGCTGCTGAAGTGGGCGCTGATCGCCGCCGCGGGTTTCTTCGCGGTGCTGGTGCTCGAACGGCTGCCGATGCTGCTGTAGAGTCGCGGCCACGATGACGGTCATCTACTGGATCTGCGGCATCCTTTTCGTGGCCACGGCCTTCGCCTCGGGCTTCTTCTTCTTCCTGCACATCAGCACCGGCGAGCACGTGCCGCGCGAGCGCGCGGTGGCGCTGTACCGCTGGGCGGTGGTCATCGCGCTGGGCACCTTCAACATCTGGGTCTTCAAGCGCGTGATCGACGGCATCCGCGCGCTGATCCACTGACCTGCGGCGCTAGAACAGCTGCTGCGCCAGGAACTGCAGCGCGCGGCCATGCGCCAGCGCCGCGCTGGGGGCGTGGTAGGACGCACGCGCCCAGCAGTTGAAGCCGTGGCGGGCGCCGGGGTAGACGTGCACCTCGCCGCGGCTGCCCATCGCCGCGCGCACTTTCTCCACTGCGGCCAGCGGGATGTTGTCGTCGTGCTCGGCGTAGTGGAACTGCACCGGGCAGGGGATGCGCTCGGCGATCTCGAGCTGGTTGTGGATGCCGCCGCCGTAGTAGCACACCGCGGCATCCAGCCCCGCCACCGCCGCGGCATTGAAGGCCAGCCGGCCGCCCATGCAGTAGCCGATGGCGCCGAGCTTGCGGCCCGCGGCCTCGGGCCGGGCCCGCAGCGCCGCCGCGGCGGCCTGGATGTCGGCCAGCAACTCGGCCGGCTGCAGCTTGCCGGCCATCTGGATGCCCATCTGGAGCTCTTCGCCTTCGTAGCCGAGCTCGACGCGCGGCGTCTGGCGCCAGAAGATGTCGGGCGCCAGCACCACGAAGCCGTCCATCGCCAGCTGGCGCGCCACCGCGCGGATGTGCGGGTTGACGCCGAAGATCTCCTGGAACAGCAGCAGCCCCGGGCCGTTGCCGGCCGGCGGCAGCACCAGATAGCCGCTGTAGCGGCCTTCGCTGTCGAGTTCGATCCACTGGTTGATCACGGGGGTGCTCATCGTCGGGCTCCTGGTGGCGTTAGTAGCTGCGGCCTCGTTTGTACTGCGCATGGGCCCGCGGCTTCAAGGCTGTGGCCTTTGACATCGCCTCGAAGCTGCGCGCCGCATGCGCGTGGGTGATGGCCAGGCCCAGCGCATCGGCGGCATCGCTTCCGGGCAGGCCGGGCAGCTTCAGCAGCCGCATCACCATCTCCTGGATCTGTGCCTTGTTGGCCAGGCCGTGGCCGACCACCGCCTTCTTCATCTGCAGCGCGGTGTACTCGGCCACCGCCAGCTCGCCCTGCACCAGCGCGGCCAGCGCGGCGCCGCGCGCCTGCCCCAGCAGCAGGGTGCTCTGCGGGTTGACGTTGACGAAGACGATCTCCACCGAGGCGGCCTGCGGTTGATAACGCGCCATCACCTCGGCCACGCCGCTGAAGATGATCTTCAGCCGCCCGGGCAGGTTGCCGCGCTCGGCTTCCAGCGTGCTGATGGTGCCGCTGGCCACGTAGTGCAGGCGCGGGCCGTCCACTTCCACCACGCCGAAGCCGGTGCGCTGCAGGCCGGGGTCGATGCCGAGGATGCGCACGTCGCGTTCAGGGCCGCAGGTGGAAGTACCAGACGATCGAATGGAAGAACACCGGCGCCGAGAAGCAGATCGGCGCCACGCGGTCGAGCAGGCCGACCGCGCCAGTGACCGATACCGCATTGCCCCAGTGGCGCACCCCGGCGTCCTTCTTCAGCGCGCGCATCACGAACTCGCCCAGCGTGCCCGAGGCCGCGGCGATCAGCGACATCACCAGCGCCTGCGGCACCTTGATCGGCAGCGTGGTCCAGGCCAGCAGCACGCCGACGACCGCGGCCACCGCCACGCCGATGCCGAAGGCCGCATACGAGAACGAGCGGTCGATGTGGCGCGCCACCGGCCGGCGCCGCAGCCGGCGGCTGGCGAGCTCCTGCGCGATCTGGCCGATGGCGGTCACCATCACCAGCAGGAACAGCAGGAAGGCGCCACGGCCGGCGGCCTGCTTGAAATCGAGCAGCAGCAGCGCCGGCGCATGCGACAGGCCGTAGACGCAGACCATGATGCCCCACTGGATCTTGGCGTTGCGCTCGAGGAAGCGCTCGGGGTCGCCGGCCAGCGCGCTGACCACCGGGATGGCCAGGAACACGTAGACCGGGATGAACACCGAGAACAGCCCGAACTCACCGATGCCCACCAGCACGAACTGCACCGGCAGCACGACGAAGAAGGCCAGCAGCAGGCTGCGGTGGTCGCTGGCGCGGGTCTTCAGCAGCGTGATGTATTCGCGCAGCACCAGGAACGAGATCAGGCCGAACAGCAGCGTGGCACCGGCCGCGCCCGAGACCCAGGCCAGCCAGAAGATCACCGCGCTGACCCACACCGCGCGCAGCTCGCGCTGGAAGCGCAGCATCAGCACCTCGGTGTCGGCGCTGCCGTCGTCGCGCACGGTGCGCAGCGAGGCGATGGCCGACACCAGCAGCAGCACGCCGAACAGCACCACGAACAGCAGCTGCACCTGCTGGCCGCCGTCGAGCTGGCGCAGCGGGTCGAAGAGGATGCGCAGCGTCTCGATCATGCGGTGCCTCCCGGCTTCATCGCCACGACCGCATCGCGCGCCCGGGTCAGGAAGGCCCGCTTGTCCTCATCCGGCTGCAGCGTCATCGGTGCGCCGAAAGTCACGGTGCACAGGATCGGCACCGGCACCACCTCGCCCTTGGGCATGACCCGTTGCACGTTGTCGATCCAGGTCGGGATCAACTGCACGCCCGGGAACTGCTCGGCCAGGTGGTACAGCCCGCTCTTGAAGGCCTGCGGCAGACCCTTGTTGCTGCGCGTGCCCTCGGGAAAGATCACCAGCGAGTCGCCGTGCTTCAGCGCCTCGACCAGCGGCTCCAGCGGGTCCTGGTCATCGGTGCGCTGGCGGTTCACGTACACCGCATTGAAGACCTCGCGCGTGATCCAGTGCTTGAACGGGCTGGAGGTCCAGTAGTCCTTCGCGGCGATCGGCCGCGTCACCGCGCGCAGTTCGCTGGGCAGGGCAGCCCAGATCAGCACCCAGTCGAGGTGGCTCTGGTGGTTGGCGAAATAGATGCGCTGCTCGGCCTTCGGCGGGCATCCCTTCCAGTGGCCTTGCGCGCCGGTGATCAGGCGGGCAACGCTCGATAGCAAAAGGCCCATGGCCTCGGCACGGGTCATCCGCGCCGCCCGGCCGGTCCGAAGGTGCGGAGCGCCCCCTCGGGGGGCAGCGAACGCAGTGAGCTTGGGGGCATCATGGGGCGGGATCTTACGTTGGGTGTTGCCTTGGGTCCGACGCACAATCGCCTCCCATGCGAGTGCTGATCACCGGAGCCTCGGGCCGCGTCGGCCGGGCCCTCTATGTGCGGCTGATGCGCGAGCACGAGGTGACTGGCCTCGACCGCGCGCCCTCGTCGACGGCCGACCTGGTGGGCGACATCACCGACGCGAAGCTGCTCGAGCGCGCGGCCCAGGGCATGGACGCCATCGTCCACGTGGCCGCGCTGCATGCGCCGCATGTCGACCGCGTGCCCGAGGCCGTGTTCGAGCGCATCAACGTCGGCGGCACGCAGCGCGTGCTGCAGGCGGCGCAGAAGTGCGGCGTGCCGCACATCGTGTTCACCAGCACCACCGCGCTCTATGGCACCGGTTCGGCGCGCGAAGGCGAGGCCGCCTGGCTGACCGAGGACACCCCGCCGGCGCCGCGCACCGTGTACCACCGCACCAAGATCGATGCCGAGCAGCTGCTGCTGCATGCCGCGCGCAGCGGCGGCCCGAGGGTCAGCGTGCTGCGCATGAGTCGCTGTTTCCCGGAGCCCGCACCGCTGATGGCGCTGTACCGGCTGCACCGTGGCATCGACGCGCGCGACGTGGCCGAGGCGCATGCGCGGGCCTTGCACAAGCCGCCTGCCACCAGCCGGCTGTGCGTGGTCTCCGCCGCCACGCCCTTCGAACCCGAGGACGCCGAAGGCCTGATGCGCGATGCGCCGGCCGTGCTGCGCCAGCGGGCACCGGCGCTGGTGCAGACCTTCGCGGCGCGGGGCTGGCCGTTGCCGGCGGCGATCGACCGCGTCTACGTGCCGCGCCGGGCCGAGGCCGAGCTCGGCTGGCGCTCGCGCCACGGCTTCGAGGCCGTGCTGAAGCAGCTGGACGAGGAGTCGTCCGAGGTGCTGCCGCCCAAGATGAGCGACCTCGCCGGCGCGGCTACTTGATGCCGGCCAGGTAGGCGATCAGCGCCTTGCGCTCGGCCGCATCGGGCAGGCCGCCGAACCCCATCCGGTTGCCGGGCACGCGCGCGGCCGGTGCCTCGAGGTAGGCGTCCAGCGTCAGGCCATTCCACTGGATGGCGCTGCGCCGCATCGCCTCCGAATAGGCGAAGCCCGCGCTGGCCGCAGCCGTCCGGCCGTTGATGCCAAACAGCGAGGGACCCACCTTGTCCCGGCCCTCGCGCAGGCTGTGGCATTCGGCGCAATGGGTGGCGAAGAGGTCGGCGCCATCGGCCGCGGCGGCCAGGCCGGCGTGCCCCGCCAGCAGCAGGGCCGCGCCGGCGGCCAGCAGCGCGCGGCGGCGCGGGGTCAGAGCGCCAGCCATGCGAACAGCCCGAGCGTGTTGTGCGCGGATGCGCCGGCACGCTCGCCCTCGAACCTGCCGTAGCGCCAGTACTGCGCGCCCACGCGCAGGTTCACCAGGCTCAGGAAGCTCGGCGGCTCGGCGTCTTCCTTGCCCCAGGGCGTCCAGTCCAGCTGGAACAGCTGGCCGTTGGTGGCAGCCGAGGGGTCGTTGCCGCGCGTGTCGAACAGGCCGACGCTGGCGCCCCAGGTGTTGCGGAAGTGGTAGCTCGCGGCCAGCCGGCTCTGGCGCAGCGTGGCCGCCTCGCCGCCGTCGCCCGGCGTCCGCCGCTCGCGCAGGTGGCTGGCGCTGGCGGTCAACACATGCTCGCGGGTGCCGAGGAACTGGTAGGCCGCATCGACGCCCCAGTCCTTGAAGCGGTCGGCCGGCGTGCCCGGTTCGCGGTCGGGCCTCAGCGCCGCGTGCCAGCCGAAGGTGCCGAGCGAGAAGCTGCTGCCCTTCAGGTCCTTGAAGTACGCCAGGCGCCAGTAGGCGTTGCCGCCCAGGCGCTGCGCATCTTCGCCGGCGCCGAGCTTGCGCTGCAGGCTGGGCGACAGCGAACGATAGCTGCCGAGCTCAGCGTAGACCGACTGGTCCCAGAACGCGTAGGCCGAGGCCCCGAGCACGCGCTGCGCGAGGCCGCCGTCGAGCAGGCTGGCGGCTTCGCCAGTGCCGAAGCCGGCTTCCGGTCCGAAGAAGGGGAAGGACCAGGCCGGCAGCGTGTTGAACGGGTCCTGCACCGAGGGGTTGTTGTTGACCGACACGCCGACGAGGCTGGGCTTGCCGGCCCACTGCACCGGCCGGGCCCAGCGCAGATCCAGCTGGTCCAGCACGGTGCCGTGGTCGATGCCGCTGTGGGTCACCTGCACGAAGCTGCCCACCTGCCCGGCCAGGCGACCGGCGAGGAACACCGAGGCCTCGTCCAGCGTGGCGTTGTCGTTGGCCTTCAGGTGCTCGGCCGCGGGCTCGCGGTCGGCCCGGGTGTGCGCGTAGCTGCCGACCATCATGGCCGACAGCGGCAGCTTGCCGGCCTTGCCGTCGCTGTCGGTGTAGCCGCCGATCTTGAAGCGGATGCCCGCGGGCGTGAGTTGCGGGCCGAAGGCGCCGACATGGCAGCCCGCGCATTCCATGCCGGTCTGGCGCGCGAAGCTCGGCACCGCGCGGCTGGGCACCGTGGCCAGCAGCAGCAACGCGGCCGGCACCGCAGCCACGGCGGCGGTCGGCAGGCACCGGCGCCACCGCCCCATCGGGCAAGGATGGCGCGGCAGGACGGGGACAGCGGGTGCGGCCATGGGGGACAGCGGGGGTAGCCGAGGTGAGGACCATGCTCGCCGGCCCTGGCCTTCAAAACGCTGACAGCCGGCTCAGGCCCTGGGCGCGGCAGGGAATTCCACGCGTGCCAGGGTGCCCGGCCCGCCGGCCCGCGGCAGCAGCTGCACCCGCGCGCCGTGGCGATCGGCCACTTCGCGCACGATGGCCAGGCCCAGGCCGCTGCCGTCGAAGGTGTCGGACAGGCGCACGAAGCGTTCGAACACCCGCTCACGTTGCGCGTCAGGAATGCCGGGACCCTGGTCCTCGACTTCGGCGAACGCGCCGCCGCCGGGCAGCGGGCCGCAGCGCAGCGTCACCGGCGAGCCGGCCGGCGCATGGCGCAGCGCGTTGTCCAGCAGGTTGCGCAGCATCTCGCGCAGCATCCAGGCCAGGCCGGTCACCTGGGCGGGCGCGGTCTCCAGCCCGAGGTCGATGCCGCGGGCCAGCGCGGCGTCCAGCGTGTCGGAGGCCAGGTTCTGCAGCAGCTCCTGCAGGTCGACGGCGCTGCGCTTGTCGTCGGTGGATTCGTCGCGCGCGGCCTCGGTGCGCGCCAGCGCCAGCATCTGCTGCGTGACATGCGTCAAGTTCTGCAGCGAGGCCTGCAGCGCGGCCAGACGCTGCTGCATCGGGCTGCCCTGGCTGCCATGGCACAGCACGTCCAGCTGCGCCTGCAGGCCGGCCAGCGGCGTGCGCAGCTGGTGCGCGCTGGCGTCCAGGAAGGCATGCTGCGCCTCGTGCGCCATGCGCAGGCGCTCGATCAGCTGGTTGATCCCCCGCACCAGTGGCCGGATCTCGCGCGGCGCATCGGGCGCATGCAGCGGCCGCAGGTCGCCGATCTCCTGGGCCGCGGCCTGGCGGCCGAGGTCCTGCAGCGGCCGCACGCCGCGCTTGACGCCCAGGGTCACCACCAGCAGCACGGCCAGCACCATCGCGGCGTCGGAGCCCAGCCCGGCGCGCACCGCATCGCGCGCGGCGCTGCGGCGCCGTTCTTGGTCCTCGGCGACGACGATGCGTGCGCGGCCCTCGTGGCCCTGGTGCTGGTAGCTGACCATGCGCACGTCACGGCCCTGGTAGCGCGCGTCGCGGAAGCTCGGGTTCGCGGCGGGTGCCGCGGGTTCCAGCAGCGGCAGCAGACCCAGGTCGCCGGCCAGCACATGGCCGTCCTCGGCCAGCGCGACGAAAGCCAGCAAGCCCGAGGGGCGACGGCGCGCCACCTCGGCGGCGAGCGCGGCCATGTGCACGGGGCTGTCGTTGTCGGGGTCGCTCTCGATCTGCAGCGCCAGGCCGACCGCGGTGTTGGCCAGCGCCTGGTCATAGGCGGCGCCGGCCAGCGCGTGCGCCTGCCGGTAGTCGATCACTGCGCCGATCAGCGCCAGCACGGTCAAGGGCGGCAGCAGCGCCAGCAGCAGGCGCCGGGTCAGCGGAGGCCCGGCGCGGGCCTGCGGCTCAGCCCGCATCGCCGGCCGGGTCGGGCCGCCCGGTGGCCAGCTCGAGCCGGTAGCCCAGCCCGCGCACGCTGCGCAGGAGCACGCCGTTGCCGTCGAGCTTGGCGCGCAGGCGCGAGGCGCAGATCTCCACGGCGTTCGGCGTGATCTCCTTGTCCCAGGCGCTCAGGCTGTCGGTCAGCTTCTGCTTCGGCGCGACGTTGGGCGCGGCCAGCATCAGGTGCTGCAGCAGGTCCCACTCGCGCGGGGTGAGCGGTAGTTCGCGGCCGGCCATGCGGGCGACGTGCCGGCCCAGGTCCAGCTGCAGCGGGCCGAAGTCGAGCACCGAGCTGGCCGCGGCCCGGCTGCGGCGGATCAGGGCCTGGCAGCGCGCCACCAGCTCGGGCATCAGGAAGGGCTTGACGAGGTAGTCGTCGGCGCCCTCGTTCAGGCCGCGCACGCGGTCTTCCAGCGTGTCGCGCGCGGTGAGCATCAGCACCGGCACGTCCTGGCCGCGCGCGCGCATCGCGCGCAGCAGATCGAGCCCGCTCATGCGCGGCAGGCCGATGTCCAGGATCACCAGGTCATAGGCGGTGCTGCGCAGCGCGGCATCGGCCGGCTCGGCCGCGCCGATCGCGTCCACCACCAGGCCGGCCTGGCCCAGGCCGTCGCTCAGCGCGGTGCACAGCGTGGCGTTGTCCTCGACCAGCAGCACGCGCATGGCGCCGGCCCCGTGCGGGTGGCTAGTGGCGGAAGTGGCGGATGCCGGTGAACACCATCGCGATGCCGCGCTCGTTGGCCGCGGCGATGACCTCGGCGTCGCGCATCGAGCCGCCGGGCTGGATGACGCAGCTGGCGCCGGCGTCGATCACCACGTCCAGGCCGTCGCGGAACGGGAAGAAGGCGTCGCTGGCGACCGCGCTGCCCTTCAGCGACAGGCCGGCGTTCTCGGCCTTGATGCTGGCGATGCGCGAGGAATCGACGCGGCTCATCTGGCCGGCGCCGACGCCCAGGGTCATGCCGTCGCCGCAGAACACGATGGCGTTGCTCTTGACGTACTTGGCCACCTTCCACGCGAACAGCAGGTCCTGCATCTGCTGGTGCGTGGGCTGCAGCGTCGTGACGACCTTCAGCTCGCCGGCGGTGACGTTCTTCGCGTCGGCCGACTGCAGCAGCATGCCGCCGCCCACGCGCTTGAAGTCCAGCGCGTTGCCCTGCCTGGACAGCGGCACTTCCAGCAGCCGCAGGTTCTGCTTGGCCGCCAGCATGGCGCGTGCTTCGGGCGTTATCACCGGGGCGATGGCGACCTCGACGAACTGCTTCGCGTCGTTGATGGCCTGCACCACCGCGGCGTCCAGCGGCACGTTCAGCGCCAGGATGCCGCCGTAGGCGCTGGTGGGGTCGGTCTTCAGCGCCTTGGTGTAGGCCTCGACCGCGCTGCCGCCGATGGCCACGCCGCAGGGGTTGGCGTGCTTGATGATCACGCAGGCGGGGGCGTCGAAGGTCTTGACGCACTCCCAGGCCGCATCGGCATCGGCGATGTTGTTGAACGAGAGCTCCTTGCCCTGCAACTGGTGCCAGTGCGCCAGCGTGCCCGGCGCGGGCTGGCGCTCGCGGTAGAACGCCGCGCTCTGGTGCGGGTTTTCGCCGTAGCGCATGTCCTGCGTCTTTTCCAGCTGCAGCGTGTAGATGCCGGGGTACTCGGCGCGCGCCGGCACTGCCGCGGGCTTGTCCTCGGCGCCGGGCTCGAGCGCGCTCAAGTAGTTGGTGATCATGCCGTCGTAGGCGGCGGTGTGCGCGTAGACCTTGCGTGCCAGGCGGAACTTGGTGCTGCGGGTCAGGCCGCCGGCATCCAGTTCGGCCAGCACCTGCGCGTAGTCGGCCGGGTCGATCACCACGCCGACATCAGGCCAGTTCTTGGCCGCGGCACGCAGCATCGCCGGGCCGCCGATGTCGATGTTCTCGATCGCGTCTTCCAGCGTGCAGTCGGGCCGCGCGGTGGCCTGTGCGAAGGGGTAGAGGTTGATCACCAGCAGGTCGATGGTGGCGATGCCATGGGCCTTCAGCGCGGCCATGTGCTCGGGCATCTCGCGCCGCGCCAGCAGGCCGGCGTGGATGCGCGGATGCAGCGTCTTCACGCGGCCGTCGAGCATCTCGGGGAAGCCGGTCACTTCGGACACCTCGGTCACCGGCAGGCCGTTGTCGGCCAGCAGGCGCGCGGTGCCGCCGGTGGAGAGCAGCTTCACGCCGCGCTGGTGCAGCGCGCGGGCGAGGTCGACGATGCCGGTCTTGTCGGAGACCGAGAGCAGGGCAGTGGTCATGGGCGGGTGACGAGCAGCTTCGCGCGGCGCAGGCCGTTGTCGGCCAGCAGGCGCGCGGTGCCGCCGGTGGAGAGCAGCTTCACGCCGCGCTGGTGCAGCGCGCGGGCGAGGTCGACGATGCCGGTCTTGTCGGAGACCGAGAGCAGGGCAGTGGTCATGGGCGGGACTTCAGGAACGACAAAAGGAATTCACTTGATCAGCTTGTGATCGAGCAGCTTGCGGCGCAGCGTGTTGCGGTTGATGCCCAGCCACTCGGCAGCCTTGCTCTGGTTGCCTTCGGCATGCTTCATCACCACCTCGAGCATCGGTTTCTCGACCACGCCGACGATCATGTCGTGCACCGAATGCGGTTCGGTGCCGCGCAGGTCCTTGAAGTACTGCTCCAGGCTGTCGCGGATGCACTCCTCGATCTTCTTCTTGCTCATGGTCTTGTCAGGCCTCGAGGGCCAGCAGGTCGTCGTTGGCGGCCAGGCCCTGGGGCAGCAGCCGGTGGGTGTCGGCCAGCGTGTCGAAGAAGGTGGTCACCGCGGCCACCTGCGCGTCGATGCTGTCCAGCGTGTTCATGACCGCGCGGAAGGCCTCGCCGCCGGGCAGCGCGCGCACCGCCCAGCCGATGTGCTTGCGCGCGGTGCGCACGCCCAGGTACTCCCCGTACAGCGCGTAGTGTTCGTGCAGGTGCTCGACCAGCCACTGGCTGACCTCCCGTGTCGGCGGCGGGGGCAGCAGTTCGCCGCTGGCGAGGAAGTGCGCGATCTCGCGGAAGATCCAAGGCCGGCCCTGCGCCGCGCGGCCGATCATCAGTGCGTCGGCCTGCGTGTGCGCCAGCACGGCCTGCGCCTTGGCCGGTGAATCGATGTCGCCGTTGGCCACCACCGGCACGCGCACCGCGGCCTTCACCGCGGCGATGGTGTCGTATTCGGCCGCGCCCTTGTAGCCCTGCTCGCGCGTGCGGCCGTGCACCGTGAGCATCGCGATGCCGGCGCTCTCGGCCGCGCGCGCGAGGGTCAGCGCGTTGCGTTCGGTGTCGCACCAGCCGGTGCGCATCTTCAGCGTCACCGGCACGCCGCGCGGCGCGGCCTGCGCCACCACGGCCTCGACGATCGCCAGCGCCAGCGGCTCGTTGCGCATCAGCGCCGAGCCGGCGAACA
>NZ_JBGAGA010000071.1:0-31907 GCF_044226965.1 Aquabacterium sp.
CCGTGAAGAGCTGCGTCGGCTCCACCTGGTGCCGCTACGGTGTGGGCGATTCGGTCGGCCTGGCGGTCGAGCTGGAGAACCGCTACAAGGGCCTGCGCGCGCCGCACAAGATCAAGTTCGGCGTCTCGGGCTGCACGCGCGAATGCGCCGAGGCGCAGGGCAAGGACGTCGGCGTCATCGCCACCGAGAAGGGCTGGAACCTCTATGTCTGCGGCAACGGCGGCATGAAGCCGCGCCATGCCGAGCTGATCGCCAGCGACCTGAACCGCGAGCAGCTGGTCCGCCTGATCGACCGCTTCCTGATGTTCTACGTGCGCACCGCCGACCGGCTGCAGCGCACCAGCACCTGGCGCGACAACCTCGAAGGCGGGCTGGACTACCTGAAGGGCGTGCTGATCGAAGACACGCTGGGCCTGTGCGCCGAGCTGGAGGCGCAGATGCAGCAGGTCGTCGACACCTACCAGTGCGAGTGGAAGACCGCGGTCACCAACCCGGCAGTGCGCCAGCGCTTCCGCAGCTTCGTCAACAGCGACAAGCCCGACGAGCACATCGTCTTCGTGCAGGAACGCGGCCAGATCCGCCCGGCCCGGCCCGAAGAACGCGCGGCCGACGCCACCCCTGCCTGATCGTCTCCCACACGAGCACCGCACCGACCATGAGCCCCAACCCACCCACCGTCTTCACCCCCGTCTGCCACGTCGACGACATCGTGCCGGACACCGGCGTCGCCGCGCGCGTGCAGGGCCGCCATGTCGCGGTGTTCCGCGTCGGTGCCGACGATTTCCACGCCATCGACAACGTCGATCCGAAGTCCGGCGCCAGCGTGCTGTCGCGTGGCCTGGTCGGCAACCTCGGCGAGCGCATCGTCGTGGCGTCGCCGCTGTACAAGCACCACTTCGACCTGCGCACCGGCGAGTGCCTGGAGGCGCCCGAGCACTCGGTGCGCGCCCACGCGGTGCATGTCGACGACGGCCGGGTGCTGGTCGCGCTGGCCTGAGCCCCGGTCGCGCCAGCCGGTCGCGCCAGCCGGCCGCTGCCTGGCAGCCGCTGACTTCGCGCGCTAGGACATCGCCGCACCGCGCGCCAGCAGGGCCGCGAAACCGGCCGCATCGAGGTTGGCGCCGCAGACGACCAGCGCGACGCGCCGGCCCGCCAGCCGCTCACGCAAGGGGCCGAACAGCGCCGCGGTGGCGGCCGCGCCGGCCGGCTCCACCGCCAGCTTCATGTCGCGGAACAGCCAGTGCAGCGCCTGGCACATCGCGTCATCGCTGACGCGCACGATCTCGTCGACGAAGCGCCGGCACACGCCGTAGCTGTAGGCCAGCGCGTAGGGCGCGCCCAGGCTGTCGGCGATGGTGTCGACCCGATCGAGCTGCATCACCTGGCCGGCGGCGAAGCTGCGGAACATCGCATCGGCGCCGAAGGGCTCGACGCCGTAGACCGCGCAGCGCGGGTTGATCTGCTTCACCGCTGCGGCGATGCCGGCCACCAGCCCGCCACCGCCCACCGGCACCACCACCGCGTCGAGCCCCGGTACCTGGTCCATCAGCTCCAGGCCGACGGTGCCGGTGCCCAGCGCCGTCAGCGGCCCGTCGAACGGGTGGATCATCGCGCGGCCCTCGTCGGCGGCCAGCTGCTGCGCGGCGGCGAAGGCCTCGTGCACGGTGTCGAACAGCAGCAGCTCGGCACCGGCCGCGCGGCAGGCGGCCATGCGCGCCGGGCTGGCATGGCGCGGCATCGCCAGCTTCGCGCTGGTGCCGGCGGCGCGCGCCGCATGCGCCACGGCCATTGCATGGTTGCCGGCGCTGGCCGCCACCACGCCGCGCCGGCGGCCGGCTTCGTCGAGCGCGCCGATCGCCGTCAACGCGCCGCGCAGCTTGAAGCTGCCGGTGCGCTGGAACAGCTCCAGCTTCAGCCACAGCTCGCCGCCCGGCGGCAGCGTTTCGGCAATGCCGGTCTGCCAGCGCCAGACCGGCGTTTCGAGCACGCGGCCGCGCAAGGCCTGCGCATTGGCGCGCAGTTCGGCGAGCAGCGGAAAGGGCACGGCGGTGGACGCAACGGCGTCCGCGGGACAAGCGGTACTCACGAGGGATTTCCTTCGGCGTTCGAGGTGTCGGACGGGCCGCCCGCAGCGGACGGCCAGGCAGCTCAGGGATCGCTGGGCACCGGCGCCACGCGCCGCAGCTCAACGACCCTGCCGAATTCGAATCAGGCCACCACAGCCTGTCGCGACTGTGCGGCGGCCGCCCACGGCCACCCAGGCCGCAAAGCGGCAGGGCATCAGGCGGTGGCGGGCGTGGCGCATCGGGGAGCGGATGGTCGCACAGGCGCCCCGGGTGCTGTCAAGCCAGCGCCGGGCGCGGCACCAGGCAGGTCGGGTCGAGCTCGGCACAGCTGCGCAGGCCCAGCAGCGCCAGGTTGCGATCGACCTCGTCACGCAGCAGCCCGATCGCATGCGCCACACCGGCCTCGCCGCCGATCGCCGCGGCGTAGGTGAACGGCCGGCCCAGCAGCACCATGCGCGCGCCCAGCGCCAGCGCCTTCAGCACGTCGCTGCCGCGGCGGACGCCGCCGTCCAGCAGCACCGGCATGCCGCGCACCGCTGCCACGATCTCCGGCAGCACGCGCAAGGGCGCCACCGCGCCATCGAGCTGCCGTCCGCCATGGTTCGACACGATCACCGCATCGGCACCCAGCTCGCGCGCCTGCACCGCGTCGGCCGCGGCCAGGATGCCCTTGATGACCAGCGACCCCGGCCAGCGCCGCCGGATGTGCCGCAGGTGGCTCCAGTCGAGGTGGTCGCGCCCGGCGAAGTCGCGCAGCACGCGCGCCGAGAGGATCGGCGCACCGCGCTCGGCGAACGAGTTCTCGAAGTGCGGCATGCCGCGCGTCAGCAGCGTGCGCGCGAAGGTGCCGCACAGCCAGCGCGGCCGCATCAGCCCGTCCCAGGCCAGGCGCCAGGAAGGGCGCAGCGGCGTCGAGAAGCCGTTGCGCACGTTGTTCTCGCGGTTGCCCGCCACCGGCAGGTCGGCCGTCACCACCAGCGTGCGGAAGCCGGCGGCCCGCACCCGGTCGAGCAGCGCGTCGATGCGCGGCAGGTCGCCCGGCAGGTAGGCCTGGAACCAGGTGTCCGGCGCGGCCGCGATCACCTCTTCCATCGGCGTCAGCGAAGAGCCGCTCAGCACCATCGGAATGCCGGCCGCGTGGGCGGCGCGGGCCTGCGCCACGTCGCCCCGGTAGGCGGCCAGCGCGGTCAGGCCCACCGGCGCAATGCCGAAGGGGCTGGCATGCCAGCGGCCGAACAGCGCCACCCGCTGCTGCCGATCGGCCACGCCGGCCAGCACGCGCGGCCGGAACGCGTAGTCGTCGAAGGCCGCCCGGTTGTCGTGCAGCGACCGGTTGTCCTCCGCCGCGCCAGCGACGAAGCCGTACACCGGCCGCGGCAGGTGGCGCCGTGCCGCGGCGTCGAAGTCGGCCAGCGCCAGCAGCGGGCGCAGGCGCCGCGGCAGGGTCGAGCGGCCCGGGTTCAGGTAGCCGCCGGCGCGCGAGAAGGTGGAAGCAGGGCTGTGCATCGGCCGCACTCTAGCCAGCACCCTGCGCGCGGGAAAGCGAAATTTCTGCGTCGATTCATGATGCCAAAATCGAACAGACCGATGGCCCGGCCGGTGGCCGCTGCACGATGACCCTGAAGCAACTCGAAGCCTTCTACTGGGCCGCCAACTGCGCCAGCTTCGCCGTGGCCGCCCAGCGGCTGCACCTGTCGGTGTCCTCGCTGTCCAAGCGCATCGCCGAGCTGGAACAGTCGCTGGGCCAGACCCTGTTCGACCGCAGCGGGCAACGCGCCGCGCTCACCGCCGTGGGCGCCGAGCTGCTGCCGCGCGCCGGCGCGCTGCTGGACCAGGCCGCCAGCCTGCGCGCCGAGCTCGGCCGGCGCCCGGCGCTGCGCGGCACCTGCCGCTTCGGTGTCGGCGAGCTCACCGCGTCGACGTGGCTGCCGGCGCTGGTCGCCCGCCTGCAGGCCGCCCACCCCGCGCTGCACCCGGCGCCCAGCGTCGACATCGGCGCCGTGCTGGAACAGCAGGTGGCCGCCGGCGAGCTCGATTTCGCCATCGTCGCCGGCCGTTCGCTGCACGGCAGCGTGGCCTCGCGCCCGCTGGGCGAGGCGCACTTCAGCTGGTGCTGCGCGCCGGTGCGCAGCGGCCGCAAGCGCACGCTGAGCCCGCAGCTGCTGGCCCAGGGGCCGCTGGTCACGCTGCCGGCCGGCGCGGGCACGACCCGGCTGCTTGACGACTTCCTCGCGGCGTCCGGCCTGGACAGCGGCCCGCGCATCACCTGCAACCAGTGGAGCGCGGTGGCCGGTCTGCTGGCCGAGGGCGTGGGCATCGGCTTCCTGCCCGAGGCCTGGGCCCGCGCACTGGAGCAGCGCGGCACCTTGCGCCGGCTGGCCTCGACCCCGCCGCTGGGCACGCTGGGCTATGCCTTCCTGCACCGGCGCGACGACCACCGGCCGCTGATCCAGACGATGTCCGACCTGTGCGCGGCGACCGCCGACTTCTCGCGCGGCCACCTGCTGGGCTGACCCCGCCCGGGCGGCTCAGCCCGCCAGCGCCTGCGCCAGGTCCTGCTGCAGGTCGGCCAGCGCCTCGATGCCCAGCGACAGCCGCACCAGCCCGTCGGCAATGCCCATCTCGGCGCGGCGCTCGGGCCCCATCTCCCAGAAGATGGTGTGGGCCACCGGGATGGCCAGCGTGCGGTTGTCCGACAGGTGGCTGGAGAGGATGATCACGCGCAGCCGGTCCAGCACGGCCAGCACGTCGTGCCCGGGCTTGAGCTCGAAGCTGAGCAGCCCGCCGAAGCGGCCGCCGAACAGCGCCTTCGCGCGCGCATGCTGCGGGTGGCTGGCCAGGCCCGGGTAGTGCACCCGCGCCACCTGCGGCTGCTGCTCGAGCCATTGCGCCACTGCCAGCGCGTTCGCGTTGGTGGCGCCGATGCGCAGGTCCAGGGTCTCGGCGCCGCTGGCGATGCGGTGCGCATCCTCGGCGCGCAGCGTGGCGCCAAAATCGCGCAGCCCCTTCTTGCGGATCTGCTGCAGGCCCCAGCCGGCCGGATCGCCGACCCGGTAGGCCGGCGCGATGTGCGGGTAGTGCTGCCACGCGAACAGGCCGGTGTCGCACACCGCGCCGCCCATCACGTCGCCATGGCCACCGATGCCCTTGGCCAGCGAGTGCACGACCAGCGAAGCGCCCACCGTGCGCGGCTGGAACAGCACCGGCGTCGTCATCGTGTTGTCGACCACGTACAGCAGGCCGCGCTCGCGGCACAGCGCGCCGATGCCTGCGAGATCGGCCACCAGGGTGCCGGGGTTCGAGATGGTCTCGGCGAACACCATGCGCGTGTTCGGCCGCAGTGCCGCGGCCACGGCCGCGGCGTCGGTGGCATCGACGAAGCTGAACTCGAGGCCCAGCCCTGCCAGCGTGCCGAACATGCTACTGGTGTTGCCGAACAGGTAGCGGCTGGCCACCACATGGTCGCCGGCCTTCAGCAGGGTCAGCATCACCGCGCCGATGGCGGCCATGCCGGTGGCGAACACCGCCGCCGCGCGCGCGCCTTCCAGCATCGCCAGCTTGGCTTCCAGCGCCTGGCCGGTGGGATTGCCCTGGCGCGCGTACACATGGCCGGGCTGGCGCCCCTGGAACACCGCCACCAGTGAAGCGGTGTCGGGATAGCCGAAGGTCGCGGCCGGGTGCATCGCCTTGTGCAGCGCGCCGTGTTCGCTGCCGCCGCGGCGGTCGGCATGCAGCAGCCGGGTGAGGATGGATTCGGTGGAATGGGGATCGGCACTCATCCGCGCATTGTCGCGTGGCGGCGGCCGGCGCCATCCCTAGACCGAGGCCGCGCCGTTCACACCCGGTTGCACGGCCGCTCCTTTCAGCCGTCATCGCCCATGCCATAGTGCTCGCCTTCGCAGCTCGGGAGTCCCGGTTCATGCCCCAACTCAGCGGCCCGGTCTGGGTCCAGCGCTTTCCCACCAGCAGCAGCATTGCCGACCTCGCGCCGGCCTTCGCCACCGCCGTGAGCAACTTCACCGGCGCCCTGCGCGCGGGCGGGGCCGGCGTCACGGTCTCGGCCACGCTGCGCCCGCCCGAGCGGGCCTACCTGATGCACTACGCCTGGCGCATCGGCCGCGAGAACCTGGCCGCCGAAGACGCGCCGGCGATGGCCGGCGTCGACATCGACTGGGTGCACCGCGACCGCCGCGGCCGGCCCGACGCCACCGCGTCGCGCTCGGCAGCGCTGGGCATGGTGGGGCTCTACAACATCGTGTACCGTCCGGCCCTGAGTTCGCGCCACACCGAGGGCCGGGCCATCGACATGACGATCAGCAACTACAGCGGCAAGACCTTCGCCGATGCCGACGGCAGCGCCACCCGCGTGCGCACCGCCGCCGAGCTGCACGCGCTGGGCGAGACCTTCGGCGTCATCAAGCTCGCGTCCGACCCGCCGCACTGGTCCGATGACGGCCATTGACGCAGTGGCACAACGCCTGACACCGCGGCTGCTGGCCTGCGCGCTGGCCCTGCTGGCGCAGGCCGCACGGGCCGGCGACGACGCCACCGCGCCGTGGTACGGCCTGGCCGACCTGCCCCGGCCCGGCCGCGCGGTGCAGCTGTACGCGCCGGCCGCGGCGTCCGCCCCGGCCGCGCTGGCCTTCGTGCAGCTGGCGCCGCTGGGCACCGGGCCGGCCACCGTGCGTTGCTGCCTGCGCCCGCAGGGCCGCGCGCAAACGGCTGACGAGGCACGCGCCTCGCTGCTGGGCACCGACGACAACCCGCCACCCGCGCTGCAGCAGCGCGGCGCCCGCGCGCCGGCCGGCTGGCGCGGCCCGGCCCTGGCGCTGGCCTTCGCCGGCCGCGATGCGCAGGTGGACACGCTGTCGCCGCAGGCCTTGGTCATCCGCTGGCCCGGGCGTGCGCTGCAGCTGAAGGTCACGCAATGCCTCAGCCGCGAGGGCGTGCACGTGCGGGTCACGCCGCAAGGCGGGGCGCCGCTGCCGGAGCGGCACTACTACGTCGCGCTGGGCATGGACGTCGACCCCGACTGCCCGGCCGACATCATGAACCCCGCGGCGCGCCGCTGACGCCGATAACGCCTGGCCGCGTCTTTCCGGCGCTAGCGGCCGGCCAGCACCTTGGCCACCGCCGGCGCGCGCAGCCGGTGCGCTTCCGGCAGGCCGGTGCCCACCAGCGGGCGCAGGTACTGCACGAAGGCCTCGGTCACGTCGGTGCCGCTGTCGCTGATGAAGCGGTCCTCCATCACCCGCGTCTTGCCGGCCACCGCGGCCAGCGGCTGCAGCTCGTAGCTCACCGCGTACTGGCCGACGCGGTGGATCGCCACCGAGCCGTCGCGGTCGCCCCACATCGCCCACTGCACCGCCTTCTCGCCGACTTCGCGCGCCTCGCGCTGGTCGACGTCGCTGACGCAGCCGACGAAGCTGCGCTGCACGTAGCCGAAGGTGTCGCCGCGCACGCGCTTGATGCCCAGCCTGTCCTTGATCTGCTCGCACAGCAGGTCGGCCAGCGCCCCGGTGCCCGAGAGCTGCACGTTGCCGTGCGCGTCGCGCTCCACCTGGCCGGCCAGCTGCGACGCGATCGCCTCGCCGCTGGCGTCGTGGATGCCCTCGGACACCGCGATCACGCAGCGGCCATGGCGCTGGTGCACGGCCTTCACGTCGGCCAGGAAACGCTCCATCGAGAAGTCGCGCTCGGGCAGGTAGACCAGGTGCGGCCCGTCGTCCGGGAACTTGCGCGCCAGCACCGAGGCGGCGGTCAGGAAGCCGGCGTGGCGGCCCATCACCACCGCGACGTACACGCCCGGCAGCGCGGCGTTGTCCAGGTTGGCGCCGGCAAAGGCCTGGGCCACGAAGCGGGCGGCCGACGGGAAGCCCGGCGTGTGGTCGTTGCCGACCAGGTCGTTGTCGATGGTCTTGGGGATGTGCATGCAGCGCAGCGGGTAGCCCACCCGCGCCGCCTCCTCGGCGACGATGCGCACGGTGTCCGACGAATCGTTGCCGCCGATGTAGAAGAACTGGCCGATGCCATGCGCCTTCAGCGAGGCGAAGATGCGCTGGCAGTAGGCCAGGTCGGGCTTGTCGCGCGTGGAGCCCAGCGCCGAGGCCGGCGTCAGCGCCACCTGCTCGAGGTTGTGGGTGCTCTCCTGCGTCAGGTCGACGAACTCCTCGTCGACGATGCCGCGCACGCCGTGGCGCGCGCCGTAGACCCGCTCGATGCCGGCATGGCGCCGCGCTTCCAGCGCCACGCCGACCAGCGACTGGTTGATCACCGCCGTGGGGCCGCCGCCCTGGGCGACCAGGATCTTGCCGGGCCTGCTGCTGCTCATGGTGCGCGCTGCTCCTCGAACGCGGCACCGGCATGGCGCCGCACAGCCGATAGCGTAGCGCCTGCAGGCCGGCCCGGTGCCGGCGCTGATGCATCATTGGGTCCACCGGCGCCAACGCCCGGGTGCCGAGGAGGACCGATGGCAGCGAGCTTCATCCCCGCATCAGCGCTGATGCGCGCCACCGGGCGGGCCGCCCTGGCGCTGCTGCTGGCCGCCGGGGTCGTCGGGCAGGCCCTGGCCCAGGCCGCCGCGCCGCAGCAGTTGCGCATCGTCGGCGGGCTGGCCGGCCTGAACCAGTACACGCGCCACGAGGAGCCGTTCTGGACCACCGAGCTGCGCAAGCTCAGCGGCGGCCAGCTCAGCGCCGAGATCGTGCCCTTCGACCGCGCCGGCATCCGCGGGCAGGAGATGCTGCAGCTGATGAAGCTGGGCGTGGTGCCCTTCGGCACCGCGCTGGTCAGCCAGAGCGCGGTGGCCGAGCCGCTGCTGGCCGCGCCCGACCTGGCCGGCCTGAATCCCGACATCGCCAGCCTGCGCAAGTCCATCGCCGCCTACCGGCCGCAGCTGGAGAAGACGCTGCGCGAGCAGCACGGCATCGAGCTGCTGGCGGTCTACACCTACCCGGCGCAGGTGCTGTTCTGCAAGAAGGCCTTCAGCGGCCTGGGGGACCTGGCCCGGCGCCGCATCCGCGTGGCCAGCCCGCCGCAGGCCGACTGGGTCGAGGCCCTGGGCGGCGTGGCCGTCAGCGTGGGCTTTGCCGGCATCGTCGACGCCTTCCGCGCCGGCAACATCGATTGCGCGATCACCGGCACGATGTCCGGCAACACCATCGGGCTGCACGAGCTCACCAGCCACATCCACCCGATGGCGGTGAGCTGGGGCATCGCGCTGTTCGGCGCCAACCAGGCGACCTGGAAGGCGCTGAAGCCCGAATTCCGCAGCCTGATCAGCCGCGAACTGCCCCGGCTCGAGCAGGCCATCTGGGCCGAGTCCGAACGCGAGACCGGCGAAGGCCTGGCCTGCAACACCGGCGCGGCCGGCTGCAGCAGCGGCCGGCGCGGCCACATGACCGAGGTCAAGCCCAGCGCCGAGGACGACCGGCGCCGGCGCCAGATCGTCGCGGACACGGTACTGCCGCGCTGGGTGCAGCGCTGCGGCCCGCAATGTGCCGAGGTCTGGAACCAGACGCTGGGCCCGCAGCTGGGCCTGCCGGCGCCGCCGCGCTGAACCGCGCTCCCCGCGCACGGCCCCGACGCTTCCCCATGCCGCGCTTCCACCGCATCCTGTGGGCCAGCACCGCCGCGCTGTCGCTGGCGGTGGCCGCCGCCGCGGTCGCGCTGGTGCTGTTCGAGCGCGACCAGGCGCTGCACGAGGGCGAGGCGCGTGCGCTGCACTTCGTCACCGCGGCCGAGGCCGCCATCAACCGCAGCTTCGTCGCGGTGGACGTGCTGCTGGCCGGCGTCGGCGACGTGGTGGCCGACGCCCGCCGCGCCGACGGCACGCTCGAGCGCAGCGCCATCGAGCGCCAGCTGGTGCGGCTGAACCAGCAGACCCTGGGCGTGCGCGACCTGGCGCTGCTGGACGAGCAGGGCCACGTGCTGGCGGCCGCCGAGGAGGCCAGCCGCCGGCTCGGCCTGCGCCTGCCGCCCGGCCTGCTGCAACAGGTGCTGGCGCTGCCCGCGCCGGCGCTGGTGATCAGCGCGCCGGTCGTCAACTTCGCCAATGCCGAGCGTGCGCTGTACTTCGCCCGGCCGCTGACGCTGGCCGGAGAGCGCCGCGCCATCGTGGTGGCGGAGGTGCCGGTGCCGCTGGTCGAGGCGATGCTGCCGCAGACCGTGGGCCTGTCCGGCCTGCAGGCCACGCTGGAGCGCGACGACGGCGTGCTGCTGGCCAGCACCCCGTCCAGCGAGGAATTCAGCGGCCGCGCGCTGCCACGCCCGCTGGACGCCGCGGCCATGCAGGGCATCCCGATGCGCGGCCCCTCGCGGCTGGACGGCTCGCCGGCCATCCTGGTGGCACGGCCCATCATCTACCGCCAGGTCCGGGTGGTGGCCAGCCTGCCGCTGTCGGTGGTGCTGGCAGACTGGCCGCGCAACAGCGGGGTGATCGGCGGCATCGCGCTGCTGTTCATCGCCACCCTGGTCGGGGCCGCGTCCTTTGCGCATTGGGACGTGCTGCGCCTGAACCGCATCCGTGCCGAACTCGCCGCCTCGAAGACGGTGATCGAACAGGCGCTGGGCTCGATGCACGACGGCTTCCTGCTGCTCGACCGCCATGACCAGGTGGTGGTCTGGAACCAGCACTACATCGACCTGTTCCCGTGGCTCGCCGACGTGATGCGCCCGGGCCTGAGCGCGCGGCAGCTGGCCGAGCACGCCTTCGACGCGCTGGCGCCCGACGCGCCGCCGGCGCAGCGCGACGAGTGGGTCGCGCGCCGGCTGCGCAATGCGCGCGAGGGCAGCGGCATCCACGCGCAGACCCTGCCCGACGGCCGCATCGTCCACACCATCGAGCGCCGCACGCCCGATGGCGGCATCGTCAGCGTGTTCCGCGACATCACCGCCGCCGAGCGCGAGCTGCAGCAGGTGAAGGAGGCGGCCGAGGCCGCCAGCAAGGCCAAGTCCGCGTTCCTCGCGGCGATGAGCCACGAGATCCGCACCCCGCTGAACGCCGTGCTGGGCATGAACGGCCTGCTGCTGGCCAGCCCGCTCAATGCCGAGCAGCGCCAGCATGCCGAGCTGATCCGCAGTTCGGGCCAGAACCTGCTGGCCATCATCAACGACATCCTCGACCTGTCGAAGATCGAGGCCGGCCGCATGCAGCTGGAGATCGTCGACTTCCCGTTGCGCGACACCATCGAGGAGGTGATCGCGCTGCTGCGGGTGCGGGCCGAGGCCAAGGGCCTGGGCCTGAACCTGGCGCTGCCACCGGACCTGCCGGCCGTGGTGCGAGGCGACCCCAGCCGGCTGCGCCAGGTGCTGTTCAACCTGGTGGGCAACGGGCTGAAGTTCACCGAGACCGGCAGTGTCGATGTCGAGCTCGCACACCGCCCGGTCGAAGCCGGCCTGCACGAGCTGCGCATCACCATCATCGACTCCGGCATCGGCATCCCGCCCGAGGTGCTGCCCCGGCTGTTCGAGCGCTTCAGCCAGGCCGACAGCTCCACCGCGCGGCGCTACGGCGGCACCGGCCTGGGCCTGGCGATCAGCCGCGAGATCGTCGAGCTGATGCACGGCCGCATCGAGGTGCTCAGCACGCCCGGCGCCGGCAGCCGTTTCATCGTCACGCTGCGCATGGCCGCCGCGCGCGAGGCAGCCCAGGCGCCGGCGCCGGCCCAGGCCGTGATGCCGCCGCCCGCGGCCCGGCCGCTGCGCATCCTGGTGGCCGAGGACAACGGCGTGAACCAGATCCTGATCAAGGCCATGCTCGACCAGCAGGGCCACTTCAGCGACATCGTCGCCGACGGCATCGAGGTGCTGCGCCAGGTGCAGGCCGCGCAGTACGACCTGGTGCTGATGGACATCCAGATGCCCGAGATGGACGGCCAAGCCGCCGCCCAGGCCATCCGCGCGCTGCCCGGCCCGCTGGGCCGGCTGCCGATCATCGCGATGACCGCCAACGCGATGGCCGAGGAGCGCGAGGCCTACCTCGCCGCCGGCATGAACGAGCACGTCACCAAGCCGATCAACCCGCACCTGCTGGCCGAGGCCATCGCGCGCGCCTGCCCCCAGCCGGCGCACGCCTGAGGCGTTCGCGCGTCAGGCGCGCAGCGCCTGCTCGATGTCTTCCAGCGTGCGGCCGGTGGTTTCCACGCCGCCGCGCCACAGCCAGACTGCGGAGCCCAGCATCGGCACTGCCAGCAGCACGGCCGACAGCACGAACTGGTCGAAGAAGCCGAACACCGCCAGCGCGGCCCCGAGGATGCCGCCGGCCTTCGAGCTGGCCGCGACCACGCCCGAGCCGCTGCCGCGCAGGTGCACCGGGTAGATCTCGGCGGCGTACGGAATCAGCATCGCGATCACGCCGCTGACGGCGATCAGCAGCGCCGCGGTGGCCAGCGTGGTCGCGGCCGTGGACTGCAGCCCGGCCGAGGCCAGCGCCGCGAACAGCAGCAGCACCAGCCCGGTCAGCGCGACGAACAATGCCAGCGCCCGCACGCTGCTCCAGCGCTGGTACAGCCAGACCACCAGCGCAATGCCCGGCAGCGCCAGCACCGACGAACGCGCCAGCAGCGCGCTGGCCGCCGCCGCATCGAGCCCCAGCGACCGCAGGTTGCTCGGCAGCCACAGCAGGAAGCCGAAGTTCACCAGGCCCCAGCCGATGCCGCACACCAGCAGCGCGCCGGTCAGCCGCGCCAGCGGGCCGGCGCTGAGCTGCCGCAAGCCGGCCACCGGGTGGCGCTCGTCATCGATCTCGGGCGGGCCCGGGTGCAGTGCGTCGTCCGGCTGCAGCGCACCGGCCTGCGGCCCGGCAAAGCGCCGCAGCGTGGCCCGGGCCTCGGCCAGCCGGCCCGTGGCGGCCAGGAAGCGGGGCGATTCGGGGATGAAGCGGTTCAGCACGATGATCAGCGCGCCCGTCGGCAGGCCCAGCAGCCACAGCACGCGCCAGCTGAACAGCGGCTCCAGCCAGGCCGCGGCACCGGCGGCCAGCAGGTAGCCGGCCGAGGTGCCCACGCCGCCCAGCGCCACCAGCAGCCAGCCGCGGTGCCGCGCGGGCACCGCCTCGGCCATCAGCGTGAAGGTGATCGGCAGCAGCCCGCCGGCCGAGGCCCCCATCAGGAAGCACATCGCCAGGTTCCATTCGAAGGTGGGCATCGCGCCGCAGATGGCGGTGCCGATGAACATCAGCGCCGACAGCAGGATCGCCGCGCGCCGCCCGAAGCGGTCGGCCATGCGGCCCCAGGCCACCGAGCCGACCGTGGTGCCCACCAGCGCAAACAGCGCCAGCAGCCCGGCGCGGCTGCGCGGCAGGCCGTATTCCTGGCCCAGGCCCGGCATCACGAAGCCCAGCGTGGCCGGCTTCATCACGTCCACCGCCAGCGTCACCACCAGCACCAGCACCAGCTGCAGGTGGGCCCGGTTCAGGCGCTGGCCGTCGGCCACGTGCAGGGGCAGGCCCGCCGCGCCGGCCGGCGGCGGCGGCGGCATCAGGCCCCAGCCGGCCAGCAGCAGGCCCAGCGGGATCAGGGCCATGCCGACCCACATCTCCCAGCTCATCGGCATGCCCACCATCTGCCAGTGCGTGTGGCGGCCCATCCAGAACATCGGCCCGTGCGACAGCACGCCCAGCAGGATCAGCGTGCAGCCGGACCAGAAGGTGGCCGGGCGGTGGAACAGGGAGCGGGCGTGATCCGACATGGGCAGGGGCGCGGCCGAGGAGCGGCGATTCTAGGCAGAGGGGGTCCCCACGCCGCCCTCGGCAAACCCCCGGCACGGCCGCTCTACACTCGTCTGCAAGATGGCCGCCGACACCTGGCTCACCTTCGCCGCCGATGCCCAGCCACGCCGCCTGCAGCTGCACGGCGCCTGGCGCCTGGCGCAGCTGCCGGCGATCGAGGCCGCACTGGCGCAGGCGCTGGCCCAGCCGCCCGCCGGGCCGCTGATCGTCGACGGCAGCGCGCTCACCGAACTCGACAGTGCCGCCGCGCTGGTGCTGCTGCGCGCGCTGGGCGCGGGCGCGGGCGAGGGCCTGCAGTGGCAGGGCTTCGCACCGGCGCAGGCCCGCATCCTGGCGCCGCTGCGCAGCCGGCCGCTGCCCACGCTGCCCGCGCCGCCGCGGCGCCTGCACGCCGTGGCGCTGCTGGGCCGGCAGGCCGTCGAGGTCGTCACGCTGCTGCTGGGCCACCTGAACTTCCTGGGCCACCTGCTGGCCGCCTTCGCCGAGCTGCTGCTCGCGCCGCGCCGGCTGCGGCGGCGCGAGCTGGTCGTACAGCTGGAACAGACCGGGCTCGCCGCGATTCCGGTCGTCGCGCTGGTCAGCGCCTTGATCGGGCTGGTGTTCACCTACCTGCTCGGGCTGCAGGCCGAGAAGTACGGCGCCAACATCTTCGTCGTCGACGGCGTGGGCATCGGCGCCACGCGCGAGCTGGTGCCGATCATGGTGGCCGTCATCGTCGCCGGCCGCTCGGGCGCCGCCTTCGCCGCGCAGCTGGGCGCGATGCGCCTGGCCGAGGAAATCGACGCCATTCGCACGCTGGGCCTGGCGCCACAGCAGGTGCTGGTGGTGCCGCGCGTGCTGGCGCTGATGCTGATGCTGCCACTGCTGGTGTTCGTCGGCGACGTGGCCGCGCTGGGCGGCTCGATCGCCATCGCGCGGCCGATGCTGGACCTGAGCAGCGGCGCCTTCCTGGCCCGGCTGCGCGAGGCGCTGGACCTGCGCCACGTGATCATCGGCCTGGTCAAGGCGCCGGTGTTCGCGCTGGCCATCGCGGTGATCGGCACCCGCATGGGCATGACCGTGGGCCGCGACACCCGCGCGGTGGGCCTGGCCACCACCTCCACCGTGGTGCAGGCCATCGTCGCGGTGATCCTGATCGACGCGGCCGCCGCGGTGCTGCTGCAGGCGCTGGACTGGTAGGCCGCACGATGGACAGCGCCGCGCCGGTGATCGAGGTCGACGAGGTGGTCACCGCCTTCGGGCCGCAGCGCGTGCACGACGGCGTGTCCTTCAGCGTCGCCCGCGGCACGCTGCTGGGACTGATCGGCGGCAGCGGGACCGGCAAGTCGGTGCTGCTGCGCGAGATCATCGGCCTGCAGCGGCCCAACGCCGGCCGCGTGAAGCTGCTGGGCACCGACATGTGGGCGGCGCCCGAGGGCCAGCTCAACGCGGTGCGCCAGCGCTTCGGCATGATGTTCCAGGACGGCGCGCTGTTCTCCTCGCTCACGGTGGCGCAGAACATCGCGGTGCCGCTGCACGAACACACGCGGCTGGCGCCGGCCACCATCGATGCGCTGGTGGCGCTGCGCCTGGCGCAGGCCGGCCTGCCGCCGGAAGCCGCCAGCAAGCGGCCGAGCGAGCTCTCCGGCGGCATGCGCAAGCGCGCCGCCATCGCCCGCGCGATCGCGCTCGAACCCGAGGTGCTGTTCCTCGACGAGCCCACCTCCGGGCTGGACCCGATCACCGCGCGCGGCTTCGACCGGCTGGTGCGCTCGCTGGTCGACGACCTCGGGCTCACGGTGTTCCTCGTCACCCACGACCTGGACACGCTGCTGGGCGTGGTCGACCGGCTCATCGTGCTGGGCCGCGGCAAAGTGCGCGCCGATGGCACGGTGGCGCAGGTGATGGCCGAGGACGACCCGTGGATCCGCGAGTACTTCTCGGTTCGTAGGATGATCGATGCCCCGAGCACGGCAGGGGCGGGAGGGCCCGATGGAAGCTGAAGCACGCTACACCTGGGTCGGCGCGGCCATGCTGGTCCTGCTGGCCGCGCTGGTGGGCGCCATGGTGTGGCTGAAGAACGTCGGCTCGCGCAGCGACTTCTCGTACTACTCCATCCACTTCGAGCACCAGTCGCTCGAAGGGCTGCAGATCGGCGGCGACGTCGAGCTGCGCGGCATCAAGGTCGGCCGCGTCGAGGACTACGCGCTGGCCGGCGACGACAAGAACCGGGTGCGGGTCGACGTGCGCGTCAGCCGCCGCGCGCCGGTGCGCACCAACACCGTCGCGGTGGTCACGCGCAACATCCTCACCGGCATCGCGACGATCTCGCTGGTCAACGCCGACCCGCAGGGCCAGCCGCTGACCGAGGTGCGCGACGGCGAGCAGTACCCGGTCATCGCCGAGGGCCGCTCCAACTTCGAGGAACTGGCCGGCCGCGTGAACCAGGTCGGCGACATGGCCGCCTCGGTGCTGAACAACCTGAACCAGCTGCTGCAGGCCGAGAACCGCGACGCCTTGATGGCCACCGTGAAGAGCCTGCGCACGCTGGCCAACGGCCTGAACGGCCGCCTGCAGGCGCTGGACACGGCCCTGGTGCAGGTGGGCCAGGCCGCCGGCCAGGTGGGCAGCGCCGCCAGCCAGGTGGGCGATGCCGGCAGCCGCATCGCGCAGGTGGCCGAACGCGGCGAGCAGCGCCTGGCCGGCACGCTGGGCGAGGCCGACCGCACGCTGGCCGATGCGCGGCAGGCCATCGCCCAGCTGTCGCAGGCCACCGACCGCCTGCAGCACCAGGCCCTGGAGACCGCGCGCCACCTCGAGAACACCGCCGCCGGCGCCGACGACAAGCTCGAATCCACCGCCGCCGAGCTGCGCCTGAGCATCGACGCCGCCACCCGCGTGCTCGAACGCCTGCGCGACCCACGCGCCGCGCTGCTCGGACCGGCGAAGCGTCAGCTGGGCCCCGGGGAGCAGTTGAAGTGACACCCCCCGGAGCGCCGACAGGAACCGCTTTCATGACGTACCTCATCGCTCGCCGCCGCACGCTGCTGGCGGCCGCCGCCACCCCGCTGCTGAACGCCTGCGTCTCGGTCGAACTCGGCCAGGACCAGCCGGCGCAGACCTGGCGCGACCTGCACGACCCCGGGCACGCGCAGCGGCTGGGCGCGCCGCTGGTGCCGGCGCTGCTGGTGCAGGCGCTGCCGGCCGATGCCATCGCCGATACCGCCTCCATCGCCTATTCGCGCCGCCCGCACGAGTACGCGTTCTACCAGCTCGCCTCCTGGACCGAGCGGCCGGTGCGCCTGGTGCCGCGGCTGCTGCAGCGGCGTCTGCAGCAGCGCGGCGTGGCCGGCGCGGTGGGCCAGCTCGGCGATCCGATGCGCGCGGACTGGCTGCTCAGCATCGCGCTCGAAACCCTATACCACGATGTGAGCGTGGAGCCGGGCCAGGGCCGGCTCACGATGGTGGCCGAGCTGTTCGACCGCCGCCAGCGCCTGCGCGTCGCGCGCCACCGCATCCAGGCGCAGGCCCCGGCCGCCAGCGCGGATTCGGCCGGCGGGGCCGAGGCCATGTCGCAGGCGCTGGCGCAGGCCTTCGACGCGCTGCTGCCCTGGCTCGAACAGGCACTGCAGCAGGCGCTGGCCGCGGCCACGCCCGCCCGCGGGTCCGCCCCGCCATGAATTTAGTTGACATCTAAACTATCCAGACCTAAATTGGCAGCCTGATCGACCGCGGTCCGACGGACTGCCTGAAAGGTCTGCCATGCGCATCGTCTGCCTGGGCGGCGGCCCCGCCGGCCTGTATTTCGCGCTGCTGATGAAGCTGCGCGACCCCTCGCACGAGGTGCTGGTGATCGAGCGCAACCGCGCCGGCGATACCTTCGGCTGGGGCGTGGTGTTCTCCGACCAGACGCTGGGCGCGCTGCAGCAGGCCGACCCCGCCAGCGCGCAGCAGATCCTCGACGCCTTCAACCACTGGGACGACATCGCGGTGCATTTCCAGGGCCGGCGCATCGTCTCGGGCGGCCATGGCTTCTGCGGCATCGGCCGCATGCGGCTGCTGCAGATCCTGCAGAACCGCTGCCGCGAACTCGGCGTCGAACTGCGCTTCGGCACCGAGGCGCCGGACGACGAGCAGATCGACGCCGACCTGATCATCGCCTGCGACGGGCTGAACAGCCGCGTGCGCCAGAAGTACGCCGCGGTCTACCGGCCCGACATCGACCTGCGCGCCTGCCGCTTCGTCTGGCTCGGCACGCACAAGCTGTTCGACGCCTTCACCTTCGACTTCCAGCGCACCGAATGGGGCTGGTTCCAGGCCCACGCCTACCGCTTCGACGCCACCACCTCCACCTTCATCGTCGAGACGCCCGAAAGCGTCTGGCGCGCCGCCGGGCTGGAGGACATGGGCAAGGAGGAGGGCATCGCCTTCTGCGAGCGCCTGTTCGCGCAGGTGCTCGATGGCCACCAGCTCATGTCCAACGCCGCGCACCTGCGCGGCTCGGCGCAATGGATCCGCTTCCCGCGCGTGGTGTGCAACACCTGGGTGCACCGCGCCGGCCGCGATGGGCAGACGCCGGTGGTGCTGATGGGCGACGCCGCGCACACCGCGCATTTCTCGATCGGCTCGGGCACCAAGCTGGCGCTGGAAGACGCGATCGCGCTCGACCGCGACATCGCCGCGCACCCCGGCGACCTGGCCGCCGCGCTGGCGCAGTACCAGGCCACCCGCAGCGTCGAGGTGCTGCGCATCCAGAACGCCGCGCGCAATTCCACCGAGTGGTTCGAGAACGTCGATCGCTACGCCACGCTGCCGCCCGAGCAGTTCGCGTACTCGCTGCTCACCCGCAGCCAGCGCATCAGCCACGAGAACCTGCGCCTGCGCGACAAGGCCTATGTCGAGGGCTTCGAGGACTGGATCGCCGCGCGTGCCGGGCTCGACACCACGCGGCCGCACGCCCCGGTGCCGCCGATGTTCACGCCCTACAGCGTGCGCTCGGTGCGGCTGAAGAACCGCATCCTGGTCTCGCCGATGGCGCAGTACTCGGCGGTCGACGGCGTGCCCGGCGACCACCACCTGGTGCACCTGGGCGCGCGCGCGCTGGGCGGCGCCGCGCTGGTGATGGCCGAGATGACCTGCCCCTCGCCGGAGGCGCGCATCACGCCGCAGTGCCCGGGGCTGTGGAACGACGAACAGCAGGCCGCGTGGGCGCGCATCGTGCGCTTCGTGCATGCGCAACCCGAGGTGAAGATCGGCCTGCAGCTCGGCCACGCCGGCGCCAAGGGCTCGACGCGGGCGATGTGGGAAGGCGTCGACCAGCCGCTGACCGAGGGCAACTGGCCGCTGATCTCGGCCTCGCCGCAGCAGTACCTGGACGGCGTCAGCCAGTGGTCGCGGGCGATGACGCGCGCCGACATGGACCAGGTGCGCGACGAGTTCGTCGCCGCCACGCACCGCGCAGCCGCCGCCGGCTTCGACTGGCTGGAGCTGCACTGCGCGCACGGCTACCTGCTGTCCTCGTTCATCTCGCCGCTCACCAACCACCGCACGGACGACTACGGCGGCGCGCTCGCCAACCGCCTGCGCTACCCGCTCGAGGTGTTCCGGGCGATGCGCGCGGCGTGGCCGCAGCACTTGCCGATGTCGGTGCGCATCTCGGCGCACGACTGGGTCGAGGGCGGCATCACGCCGGCCGACGCGGTGCAGATCGCGCGCGCCTTCCGCGAGGCCGGCGCCGACCTGATCGACTGCTCCGCCGGCCAGGTCAGCAAGGCCGAGCAGCCGGTGTACGGCCGCATGTGGCAGACCCCGTTCGCCGACCGCATCCGCAACGAGGCCGGCATCCCGACCATCGCGGTGGGCGGCATCACCGAAGCCGACCATGCCAACGCCATCATCGCCGCCGGCCGCGCCGACCTGTGCGCCATCGCCCGCCCGCACCTGGCCAACCCCGCCTGGGCGCTGAACGAAGCGGCCAGGCTCGGCTATGCCGAGATGCCCTGGCCGGTGCAGTACCTCAGCGGCAAGCGCCAACTCGAACGCAACCTGGAACGCGAACGCGCGCAGGCGCAGCAGAGCGCCGGCCTGTCGCCGCTGGAGCAGGCCAACCGCGCGCTGGGCGTGTGACGACGACCGCCTCGACCACCACGATGAGCAAACGACGCGCCCCCCTCGACGACCACGCCATCGGCCTGGAAGCCCGCGCCGCGGCCGACGACCATGCCGCGCTGAAGCTGTGGCTGCGCCTGCTGGCCTGCAGCACGCAGATCGAGACCGAGATCCGCCAGCGCCTGCGCGCGCGCTTCGGCATCACGCTGTCGCGCTTCGACTACCTGGCGCAGCTGCACCGCCACCCGGAAGGCCTGCGCATGAATGCGCTGTCGCGCTACCTGATGGTGACCGGCGGCAACGTCACCGGCCTGACCGACGAGCTGGAAAAGGAAGGCCTGGTGCAGCGCGAGCCCTCGCCGCAGGACCGCCGCGCCTTCGTGCTGAAGCTCACCGCAGGACCGCCGCGCCTTCGTGCTGAAGCTCACTGCCGAGGGCCGCGGCCTGTTCGAGCGCATGGCACAGGAACACGAAGCCTGGATCGTCGAGCTGATGGGCGGCCTGAAGGCCGCCGAACGCAAGACCCTGCACAGCCTGCTCGGCACGCTGCGCGTCACCATCGCGCAGCGGCAGTCGGCGCAGCCCGCCACCCCCTCCACCCCCACCCCTTCGGAGGCCGCATGACGACATCCCCCGCCGATCCACCGCGCGTCGACCCCGCGCTCGCCGCCGGCAACCGCCGCCCGATGGCCGCGTACATCGCGCGGCATTTCCAGTGGCAGGTGGCCGACGGTGTCGCGACGATCACGCTCAACCGCCCCGAGCGCAAGAACCCGCTGACCTTCGATTCCTACGCCGAGCTGCGCGAGCTGTTCCACGCGCTGCGCTGGGCCGACGACATCGCCGCGGTGGTGCTGCAGGGCGCCGGCGGCAACTTCTGCTCCGGCGGCGACGTGCACGAGATCATCGGCCCGCTGGTGCGGCTGAAGGCACCCAAGCTGCTGATGTTCACCCGCATGACCGGCGACGTGGTGAAGGCCATGCGCGCCTGCCCGCAGCCCATCGTCGCGGCCATCGACGGCGTGTGCGCCGGTGCCGGCGCGATCCTGGCGATGGCCAGCGACCTGCGCCTGGGCACCGCGCGCTCGAAGACCGCGTTCCTGTTCAACCGCGTCGGCCTGGCCGGCTGCGACATGGGCGCCTGCGCGATCCTGCCGCGGCTCGTCGGCCAGGGCCGCGCCAGCGAGCTGCTGTACACCGGCCGCTCGCTGGGCGGCGAAGAGGGCCTGCAGTGGGGCTTCTTCAACCGGCTGTGCGAGCCTGATGCACTGGCTGCGCAGGCCCAGGCGCTGGCGGCCGACATCGCCGCCGGCCCGCGCTTTGCCAACGGCATCACCAAGACCATGCTGCACCAGGAGTGGAGCATGACGCCCGACCAGGCCATCGAGGCCGAGGCCCAGGCCCAGGCGATCTGCATGCTGACCGAGGACTTCAAGCGCGCCTACGAAGCCTTCGTCGCGAAGCAGAAGCCGGTGTTCCAGGGCGATTGAGCCCGCAGCGTCCAGGAGGCACACCATGGCCAGCGCCCACACCGACACCTTCGCGCGCGACCGCCTGCCCCCGCGCGCGCAGTGGCCCGAGTTCCTGCTCGACGGTCCGGACCTGCAGTTCCCCGCGCAGCTGAACTGCGCCGCCGAGCTGCTGGACCGCCGTGTCGCGCAGGGGCAGGGCAATCGCCTGTGCATCCAGGCGCCCGGCGGGCTGCGCTGGACCTATGCCGAGCTGCAGCAGCGCGCCAACCGCATCGCCCACGTGCTGGTGCGCGACATGGGCCTGCAGCCGGGCAACCGCGTGCTGCTGCGCGCGCCGAACAACCCGATGATGGCCGCCTGCTGGTTCGCGGTGGTCAAGGCCGGCGGCATCGCGGTGGCCACGATGCCGCTGCTGCGCGCGCGCGAGCTGACGCAGGTGATCCAGAAGGCCGAGGTCTCCCATGCGCTGTGCGACCACGCGCTGGCCGACGACCTGGCCAGCGCCGCCACCGCCTGCTCCACGCTGCGCGAGATCCGCCACTTCAACGACCCCGGCCCGCAGGGGCTGGAGGCAGCGATGGCGCGCCAGCCCGCGGCCTTCGACACCGTGCGCACCGCGGCCGACGATGTCGCGCTGATCGCCTTCACCTCCGGCACGACCGGCCTGCCCAAGGGCACGATGCACTTCCACCGCGACGTGATGGCCGCCTGCCTGTGCTGGCCGAAGCACGTGCTGCGCGCGAAGCCCGACGACGTGTTCATCGGCAGCCCGCCGCTGGCCTTCACCTTCGGGCTGGGCGGGCTGCTGCTGTTCCCGCTGCACATCGGCGCTTCCACGGTGTTGCTGGAGAAGGCCTCGCCGCCGCTGCTGCTGGACGCCGTCGCGCAGTTCGGCGCCACGGTGCTGTTCACCGCCCCCACCAGCTACCGCGCGCTGGCGGCCGAGGCCGGCGCACGGCGCATCTCGGTGCCGCTGGGCGGCACGCTGCGGCAATGCGTGTCGGCCGGCGAGGCGCTGCCCGCCGCCACCCGCGCGCTGTGGAAGACGCACACCGGCATCGAGCTGATCGACGGCATCGGCGCCACCGAGATGCTGCACATCTTCATCTCGCACGACGAAGCCCATGCCCGGCCCGGCGCCACCGGCACCGTGGTGCCCGGCTACCAGGCCTGCGTGCTGGACGAAGCCGGCCAGCCGCTGCCGCCGGGGCAGATCGGACGCCTGGCGGTGAAGGGCCCCACCGGCTGCCGCTACCTGGCGGACGATCGCCAGACACGTTATGTGAGCGGCGGCTGGAACCTCACCGGCGACGCCTACCGCATGGACGAGGACGGCTACTTCCATTACTGCAGCCGGCTCGACGACATGATCATCTCGGCCGGCTACAACATCGGCGCCCCCGAGGTCGAGGAGGCCCTGATGCAGCACCCGGCCGTGGCCGAATGCGCGGTGGTCGGCTGGCCGGACGACGAGCGCGGCCAGATCGTCAAGGCCTTCGTCGTGCTGCGCCCGGGCCAGGCCGCCGATGCCGCGCAGGTGCGCGCGCTGCAGGACTTCGTCAAGCAGCAGATCGCGCCGTACAAGTACCCCCGCGCGATCGAGTTCCTCACGGCGCTGCCGCGCACCGAAACCGGCAAGCTGCAGCGCTTCCGCCTCAAACCCACCCTCCCCACCGGAGCCGCGACATGAGCACCGCCCTGCAACCCCCCGGCTGGCCACGCCCCAAGGGCTATGCCAATGGCGTGAAAGCGGGCGGCGAGATGATCTTCGTCGCCGGCATGATCGGCTGGGACGCCGAAGGCCGCTTCGCCAGCGAGCGCCTGGCCGACCAGGCTCGCCAGGCCATGCTGAACGTGATCGCGGTGCTGGCTGCAGGCGGCGCGAAGCCCGAGCACATCGTCCGCATGACCTGGTACGTGACCGACAAGCGCGAGTACCTGGCCCAGGGCCGCGAGATCGGCGCGATGTTCCGCGAGCTGGTCGGCCACTACACCATCGCGATGACCGCGGTGGAAGTGAAGGCGCTGATCGAGGATGCCGCCAAGGTCGAGATCGAGGTCACCGCCGTGCTCCCGGGCTGAGCCTGCTTAACCCCGCGGCGGGCGCTGCGGCGTACAAGAGCGGGTGAACCCCCGCATTGCCACCGCTCGAAAGGCCACCATGCACCACGCCACGCCCCTCGCCCTCGCCACCGCCGCCCTGCTGGCGGCCCTGCCCGGCCACGCCGCCCCGCCGGCGATCGCCGAGCTGCGCAGCACGCTCGACGACCAGCAGGCGCTGGCCGTCACGATCTACAACCAGGACCTGGCGCTGGTCAAGGACACGCGCCGCGTCGCGCTGCCGGCCGGTGGCAGCCGGCTCGCCTGGCGCGATGTCAGCGCGCAGATGAAGCCGCAGACCGCTTTGCTGCGCGGCGTCTCGCAGCCCGATGCCTTCCAGGTGCTGGAGCAGAACTTCGACTTCGACCTGCTGACGCCGGCCAAGCTGCTGGAGAAATCGGTGGGCCAGACGGTGCGGGTGGTGCGCACGCACCCGACCACCGGCGCCGAGACGGTCGAGACCGCCCGCGTGCTGGCCACCAGCGGCGGCCCGGTGCTGCAGATCGGCGACCGCATCGAGACCGGCATTCCCGGGCGCATCGTGTTCGACCAGCTGCCGCCGCAGCTGCGCGACCGGCCCACGCTGGTGGCCGAGCTGCAGGCGCGGCAGCCCGGCACGCAGACGGTGGAGCTGTCGTACCTCAGCGGTGGCCTGTCGTGGCAGGCCGACTACGTCGCCGAGCTGGACGCCGGCGGCGGCAAGCTGGACCTCAACGGCTGGATCACGCTCACCAACCGCAGCGGCAACACCTACCCGAACGCGAAGCTGCAGCTGGTGGCCGGCGACGTCAATCGGGTGCAGGAAGCCTTCGACGGCGCGGTGATGAAGTCGCGCACGCTCGCCGTGCCCGCCGCCGCGGCGCCGGCGGTCACGCAGCAGTCGCTGTTCGAGTACCACCTGTACACGCTGGCGCGGCCGACGACCATCGCCGACAACCAGACCAAGCAGGTGGCGCTGCTGCAGGCCGCCGCGGTGCCGGTGCGCCGCGAACTGCTGCTGGCCGGGCAGCCCTACTACTACGGCAACGCCGCCGGCGAGATCGGCCGCAGGCTCAAGCCCGGCGTGTTCATCGAGTTCGCCAACCGCGAGGAGGCCGGCCTGGGCCAGCCGCTGCCGCGCGGCGTGGTGCGCGTGTACCAGCGCGACAGCGAAGGCCGCGCGCAGTTCATCGGCGAAGACCGCATCGACCACAGCGCGAAGAACGAGACCTTGCGCCTGAAGCTCGGCGAGGCCTTCGACGTCACCGCCGACCGCACGCAGACCGACTTCAAGCGCCGCGAGTCGACGCTGAAGACCGGCTACGCGTATGAAAGCGCCTACGAGATCGTGCTGCGCAACGCCAAGCCCGAGGCGGTGACCGTCACCGTGCGCGAGCCGGTGCCGGGCGACTGGAAGATGCTGGAGGAATCGCAGCGCCACACCCGCGTGGCCGCGGGCACCGCGCAGTGGCTGGTCAGCGTGCCGGCCAACGGCAGCACCACGCTGAAGTACCGGGTGCTGACGCAGTACTGAAGCTACCCGAACAGGCCCGGCGCCTCCTCGGCGCCGCCGGCCTCGTCGGCATAGAAGCAGGCCGGGCACACCGCGCGGTAGCGCTCGTTGCCGCCGATCACCACCTGTTCGCCTTCGCGCACGCGGCGGCCTTCGCCGTCGATGCGCAGGTTCATCGTCGCCTTGCGCGCACAGGCGCAGATCGACTTCATCTCCTCCACGTCGTCGGCCAGCGTCAGCAGCGCAGCCGAGCCGGGGAAGGCCTCGCCGCGGAAGTCGCTGCGCAGGCCGTAGCAGATGACCGGCAGGTCGTCGACATGGGCCATGCGGTGCAGCTGGCGCACCTGCTCGGGCGCCAGGAACTGCGCCTCGTCGATCAGCACGCAGGCCACGCCGGCGAAGTGCACCCCCGCGAACACGGTGTCGGCGCCGAAGGTCTCGGCGCTGCGCTGCAGGCCCAGGCGCGAGCCGATGATGCCGGTGCCGGCGCGGTCGTCATGCCCGGCCGTGAACAAGCGCACGCGCATGCCGCGCTCTTCGTAGTTGTGCGCCACCTGCAGCAAGGCGGTGGACTTGCCCGCATTCATCGCGGCATAGCGGAAGTACAGCTTGCTCATCGAGGCGCGGGAGTGTAGCGGCGCGAAGCGCGCCCGCCGGCGCGCGGATACCCGGCGCACCCGCCCGCGACACCCTGGTATTTACCCGCATCAGCAATGCGTTTCTTGCATGACGCGGGCCGCAAACAGCATTGGCCGGGCGACAGCCCGTTCCGTACAGTCCGCGCCCCATGACCAGCCCCACCCCAGCACAGCGGATCGAGCACGACTTCCTCGGCGACAAGCCGATCCCGGCGCAGGCGTACTGGGGCGTGCACACCGCGCGGGCGGTGGAGAACTTCCCGATCACCGGCCAGACCATCGGCCAGGTGCCCGAGCTGATCCGGGCGCTGGCCTGCGTGAAGAAGGCCGCCGCGCGCACCAATGCCGCGATGGGCGTGATCGACGCCGAGCGCGCGCGGGCCATCGATGCCGCCTGCAACGAGCTGCTGGCCGGCCAGTGGCACGACCAGTTCGTGGTCGACGTGATCCAGGGCGGCGCCGGCACCTCGACCAACATGAATGCCAACGAGGTCATCGCCAACCGCGCGCTCGAACTGCTGGGCGCGGAAAAGGGCGACTACGCGCGGCTGCATCCGAACGACCATGTCAACGCCTCGCAGAGCACCAACGACGTCTACCCCACCGCGCTGCGGCTGGCGGCCTGGGTCGGCATCGGCGGGCTGCTGGAGGCAATGGCCGCGCTGCGCGGCGCCTTCGAGGCCAAGGCCGACGAGTTCCGCGACATCCTGAAGATCGGCCGCACCCAGCTGCAGGACGCCGTGCCGATGACCTTGGGCCAGGAGTTCAGCACCTATGCGGTGATGATCGGCGAAGACGAGCAGCGCCTGGCCGAGGCCCGTGCGCTGATCGAGGAAGTGAACCTCGGCGCCACCGCCATCGGCACCGGCATCAACGCGCCGGCCGGCTACGCCGAGCAGGTGGTGCGCGAGCTGGCCGCCATCAGCGGCGTGCCGGTCAGCGTGGCGCCGAACCTGGTGGAAGCCACGCAGGACACCGGCGCCTTCGTGCAGCTGTCGGGCGTGCTCAAGCGCGTGGCCTGCAAGCTCAGCAAGACCTGCAACGACCTGCGCCTGCTGTCGTCCGGCCCGCAGGCCGGCTTCGGCGACATCCACCTGCCGCCGCGCCAGGCCGGCTCGTCGATCATGCCGGGCAAGGTGAACCCGGTGATCCCCGAGGTGATGAACCAGGTGGCCTTCGAGGTCATCGGCAACGACATGACGATCACGATGGCCAGCGAGGCCGGCCAGCTGCAGCTCAATGCCTTCGAGCCCATCATGGGCTGGTCGCTGTTCAAAAGCGTCAAGCACCTCACCCAGGCCTGCCGCACGCTGCAGCACCACTGCGTCGAGGGCATCAGCGCCAACCGGCCGCTGCTGGCGCGCCGCGTCGCCGAATCGGTGACGCTGGTGACCGCGCTGAACCCGATCATCGGCTACGAGAAGGCGGCCCTGATCGCCAAGACCGCGCTGGCGCAGGGCGGCACCATCGCCGCCACGGCCGCCACGCTGGGCCTCATGAGCGAGGCCGAGATGGCCGCGCTGCTGGTGCCCGAGCGGCTGACGCAGCCGGTGCGGCTGCTGGGTTGAACCGAGGGCCCGGTTGGCACGAAAAGTGGTACGTTGAGGCATGACGTTTCCGAAGCTGTCGCAATTGACTTCCGCTCCGCTGCTGCTGGCGCTGGCCGCCGGCGCCGCGAGCCCCTTGGCCCAGGCCGGTCCGGTGCTCGACCGCATCAAGGAGAAAGGCACGCTGGTCATCGCGCACCGCGAGGCCTCGGTGCCGTTCTCGTACCTCGATGCCGACAAGAAGCCGGTGGGCTATGCGGTCGACCTGTGCCTGCGCGTGGCCGAGGCGGTGAAGAAGAAGCTGAACCTGCCGAACCTGAAGATCGGCTACCTGATGGTGAGCACCGCCGACCGGCTGCCTGCCATCGTCGACGGCCGCGCCGACCTGGAATGCAGCTCCACCACCAACACGCCGGACCGGCGCAAGCAGGTGGCGTTCACGGTGCCGCACTACATCACCGGCACCCGCTACATGGTGCGCGCCGACAGCCCGATCGAGCTGCTGGCGCAGTTCCAGGGCAAGAAGCTGGTCTCCACCAAGACCACGGCGCCGCTGAAGTCCATCGAGCAGGCCAACCGCGAGTACATGCTGGGCATCACCATCCTCGAGGCGCCCGAGCACCTCAAGGCGGTCGAGATGGTCGAGAAGGGCGAGGCCGACGGCTTCGCGATGGACGACATCCTGCTCTACGGCCTGATCGCCAGCCGGCCCGACCCCAGCAAGCTGAAGGTGGTGGGCAAGTTCCTCACCATCGAGCCGCTGGCCATCGCGCTGAGCAAGGACGACCCCGAGTTCAAGCGCATCGTCGACGAGGAGATGCGCCGCCTGGTCCTCTCGCGCGAGGCCTACAAGCTGTACGAACGCTGGTTCCAGCAGCCGATTCCGCCGAAGAACGTGAACCTGAACCTGCCGATGAACTACCTGCTCAAGGACTTCTGGAAGTACCCCACCGACCACGTCCCGAACTGAGCGCACTGCACCCGGCCTGCCCAGCGCTGCTACGGGGTTCCCCGTAAGTCAGCGCTTCCTGGAATTTCGTTTTCCCTCTGCCCACCACCAACACTCCGAAGGAGAAACGCATGAAGAAAGCCTTGCTCGCCCTCGCCGCGCTGACCGCCATGGGCGTCGCCCATGCCGAAGACACGCTGAAGAAGATCAAGGACTCCGGCAGCATCACGCTGGGCGTGCGCGAATCTTCCGGCGCGCTGGCCTACACGCTGGGTGACGGCAAGTACGTCGGCTTCCACACCGAGATGTGCCAGAAGGTCGTTGCCGACCTGCAGAAGAAGCTGGGCCTGGCCAAGCTGGACATCAAGTACCAGCCGGTGACCTCGCAGAACCGCATCCCGCTGGTCCAGAACGGCACGGTGGACCTGGAGTGCGGCTCCACCACCAACAACGCCGCGCGCCAGAAGGACGTGGCCTTCGCGATCACCACCTACGTCGAGGAAGTGCGCATCGCCGTGAAGGCGAAGTCCGGCATCAACTCGATCAAGGACCTGGCCGGCAAGACGGTGGCCACCACCACCGGCACCACCTCGGTGCAGACGCTGCGCAAGCATGAGCGCGCCAGCGGCGTCGACTTCAAGGAAGTGTTCGGCAAGGACCACGCCGACAGCTTCCTGCTGCTCGAGTCCGGCCGCGCCGATGCCTTCGTGATGGATGGCCAGATCCTGGCCGGCAACATCAGCAAGTCCAAGAACCCGGCCGACTTCAAGATCGTCGGCGAAGTGCTGTCGGTCGAGCCGATCGCCTGCATGATCCGCAAGGACGACCCGGCCTTCAAGGCCGCGGTGGACGACAGCATCAAGGCGCAGATCAAGGACGGCTCGCTGGCCAAGCTGTACGACAAGTGGTTCATGCAGCCGATCCCGCCGACCAACACCAAGGTCGGCCTGCCGCTGTCCGAAGCCACCAAGGCCGCGTGGGCCAACCCCAACGACAAGCCGATGGAAGACTACGCCAAGAAGTGAGCTGAATCCGGCCCCAGGCAATCCCTGACGCCGCCGGCGCAGGGCTTGCATATCCTGCTTCGAGCGCGCGGCCCCTAGCCGGCCGCGCGCTCGTTTCATTGAAGCGCGCTGGCCCCGCTCGCCAGGCCGCACCGGAGGATGTCTTGAGTGCATGGGATTGGCAGGTGTTCTGCAAGGACACCGCGACAGGCGAAATCATGTCCAGCTGCTTTGCCGCCGGCGGCAAAGAGGTCACCTACCTGCAGTGGATGCTGCAGGCCTGGGGCTGGACCTTGTCGGTGGCGCTGCTGGCGCTGATCGTCGCGCTGGTGCTGGGCTCGCTGATGGGCATCTTCCGCACCACGCCGAGCAAGGCGCTGGTGTGGCTGGGCGAGACCTGGACCGAGGTGTTCCGCAACATCCCGCTGATCGTCCAGATCTTCCTCTGGTACCACGTGCTGCCGGCCATCTTCAAGCCGCTGCAGGCCTTCCCGAGCTTCATCCTGGTGGTGTTCGCGCTCGGCTGCTTCACCTCGGCGCGCATCGCCGAACAGGTGAAGGCCGGCATCAACACGCTGCCCAAGGGCCAGCGCTATGCGGGCCTGGCGATGGGCTTCACCTTGCCGCAGACCTACCGCTACGTGCTGCTGCCGATGGCCTTCCGCATCGTCATCCCGCCGCTCACCAGCGAGTCGATGAACATCATCAAGAATTCCTCGGTGGCCTTCGCGGTCAGCATCGCCGAGCTGGCGTTCTTCGCCCAGCAGGCGGCCGAGGAAACCTCGCAGCCGATCATGATGTACAGCGCGGCCACGCTGCTGTACTTCGTCTCGGCCTTCGCGATCAACCGCATCGCGAAGTTCGTCGAAACCCGGGTCCAGGTGCCCGGCATGCTCGGGAGCAAGTGACGTGGGCGCTCTCGACTTTGCCTTCCTGAACTGGAGTGTCATCTCCAGCTTCGTCGCCAAGGGCTTCATCTTCTCGGTGCAGCTCACCATCATCGCGATGCTCGGCGGCATCGCCTGGGGCACCGCGCTGGCGCTGATGCGGCTGTCGGGCAAGCCCTGGCTGGTGCAGCCGGCCGCGGCCTACGTGAACCTGATGCGCAGCGTGCCGCTGGTGATGGTGATCCTGTGGTTCTTCCTGCTGATCCCGCTGCTGATCGGCCGCTCGATCGGCGCCGAGCTCTCGGCCATCATCACCTTCACGCTGTTCGAGGCCGCCTACTACTCCGAGATCATGCGCGCGGGCATCCAGAGCGTGTCGCGCGGCCAGGTCTATGCGGGCTACGCGGTGGGCATGACCTACGCGCAGTGCATGAAGCTGGTGGTGCTGCCGCAGGCCTTCCGCAACATGCTGCCGGTGCTGCTGACGCAGACCATCATCCTGTTCCAGGACACCTCGCTGGTCTACGCCATCGGCGCCTACGACCTGCTCAAGGGCTTCGAAGTGGCCGGCAAGAACTTCAACCGCCCGGTCGAAACCTACCTGGTCGCCGCCGTCCTGTACTTCGTCATCTGCTTCAGCCTCTCGATGCTCGTGAGAAAGCTGCAGAAGAAGATCGCCATCATCCGCTGAGATTCACACCATGATCGACATCAAGAACGTCTCCAAGTGGTACGGCTCGTTCCAGGTGCTGACCGACTGCACGACCAGCATCCAGAAGGGCGAGGTGGTGGTGGTCTGCGGTCCCTCGGGCTCGGGCAAGTCCACGCTGATCAAGACCGTCAACGCGCTGGAACCCATCCAGAAGGGCGACATCATCGTCGACGGCACCTCGATCACCGCACCGGGCACCAACCTGCCCAAGCTGCGCAGCCGCGTCGGCATGGTGTTCCAGCACTTCGAGCTGTTCCCGCACCTCTCGGTGACCGAGAACCTGACCATCGCGCAGATCAAGGTGCTGGGCCGCAGCCTCGACGAGGCCAAGACCCGCGGCCTGAAGATGCTGGACCGCGTGGGCCTGATGGCGCACAAGGACAAGTTCCCCGGCCAGCTCTCCGGCGGCCAGCAGCAGCGCGTGGCCATCGCCCGCGCGCTGAGCATGGACCCGATCGTGATGCTGTTCGACGAGCCCACCTCGGCGCTCGACCCCGAGATGGTCGGCGAAGTGCTCGACGTGATGGTGCAGCTGGCCAACGAAGGCATGACGATGATGTGCGTCACGCACGAGATGGGCTTCGCCAAGAAGGTCAGCCACCGCGTGATCTTCATGGACGCCGGCAAGATCGTCGAGGACTGCCGCAAGGAAGAGTTCTTCGGCAACCCGGAAGCCCGCTCGCCGCGCGCGAAGGACTTCCTGTCCAAGATCCTGCAGCACTGATCTCCCACCCCCGGAGCGCCTGCGGCGCTTCCCCCTCCAGGGGGCGGCCGCCGGCGGACCGGCCAAGCCGGATCCGCGGTGGCTGCTTGTTTGGATCGGCGCGCCTTCCGCAGTGGCGCGCTCAGTTCCGAGGTACGCAACATGAACACCTCTTCGACAGCCATGTTCCAGCGTGTGCTGGTCGGCATCGACTTTTCCGCCGATTCGCTCAGCGCGCTGCAGGTGGCGCATGAGCGCTTCGCCGCGCCGACCGCCACGCTGGTGCTGGTGCATGCCGCCGATGCGGCCGAAGACCTCAGCGACTACGCCGAGCTGCGTGGCCAGGTCGTCAGTGCCCAGGCCGGCGACCTGCAGCGCCGGCTGCAAGGCCTGGCCGCCGCGCGCCGCGAAGGCTGGCAGGAAGTGCACACCGTGCTCGAACTCGGCAAGCCGGCCGACGTGATCCTGGCCGCCGCCCACGCCTGGCAGGCCGACCTGGTCGTGCTGGGCTCGCACGGCCAC
>NZ_JBGAGA010000072.1:0-31251 GCF_044226965.1 Aquabacterium sp.
GTGGCCAAGCGGATCTCCGACGGCGGCTACGAGAGCCTGGAGCTGTCGATTGCGGGGACGACGGACAAGCTGACGGTGAAGTACTTCTTCAGCAGCAACGATCCGAGCAACACGCTCAATCCGGTGCAGCAGGTGAAGTTTGCAGACGGCACGACGTGGGACTTGAACGCGATCAAGGCACGGGTGTTCGCGGGCACGAGCGGGGCCGACTCCATAGCGGGGACCACACAGAACGACGTGATCAGCGGACAGGCCGGGGCGGACACGCTGTACGGACGCACCGGTGACGACGCGTTGAACGGCGGCGACGGCGATGACCAGCTGTACGGCGAAGCTGGCAACGACACGCTCGATGGCGGGGCGGGCAACGACTGGCTGGACGGCAATGTCGGGAACAACGTGTACCTGTTCGGCCGAGGCGATGGGCAGGACGTGATCGCCGGTGTCAACGACACGACGGCGGGCAAGCTCAACACGGTGCAGTTCAAGGCCGGGGTGAGCCCCTCGGAGGTGGTGGCCAAGCGCATATCCGACAGTGGCTACGAGAGCCTGGAGCTGTCGATCGCGGGGACGGCGGACAAGCTGACGGTGAGGTACTTCTTCAGCAGCAACGATCCAAGCAACACGCTCAATCCGGTGCAGCAGGTGAAGTTTGCAGACGGCACGACGTGGGACTTGAACGCGATCAAGGCACAGGTGTTCGCGGGCACGAGCGGGGCGGACTCGATTGCGGGGACCACGCAGAACGACGTGATCAGCGGACAGGCCGGGGCGGACACGCTGTACGGGCGCACCGGTGACGACGCGCTCAATGGCGGCGACGGCGACGATCAGCTGTACGGTGAGGCCGGCAACGACACGCTCGATGGCGGGGCTGGTAACGACTGGCTGGACGGCAACGTCGGGAACAACGTGTACCTGTTTGGCCGAGGCGATGGGCAGGATGTGATCGCCGGGGTCAACGACACGACGGCGGGCAAGCTCAACACGGTGCAGTTCAAGGCCGGGGTGAGTCCCAGTGACGTTGTGGCCAAGCGGATCTCCGACAGCGGCTACGAGAGCCTGGAGCTGTCGATTGCGGGGACGACGGACAAGTTGACGGTGAAGTACTTCTTCAGCAGCAACGATCCGAGCAACACGCTCAATCCGGTGCAGCAGGTGAAGTTTGCAGACGGCACGACGTGGGACCTGAACGCGATCAAGGCGCAGGTGTTCGCGGGCACGAGCGGGGCCGACTCCATAGCGGGGACCACACAGAACGACGTGATCAGCGGACAGGCCGGAGCGGACACGCTGTACGGACGCACCGGTGACGACGCGTTGAACGGCGGCGACGGCGATGACCAGCTGTACGGCGAAGCTGGCAACGACACGCTCGATGGCGGGGCGGGCAACGACACGTTGGCGGGTGCAGCGGGCGCCGATGTCTATCGGTTCGCTGCTGGGTATGGCGTGGACACCATCCAGGAGAACGACTCTACAGCCGGGGTAGTCGATGCGATCCAGTTCGCAGGGGCGTCGCCGATCCTGCAAAGCAGCGTGACGTTCGCCCACGTCGGTAGCAATCTGGAAGTGCGGCTCAACGGCACTGGTGACAAGCTGGTCCTGCAGAGCTGGTATTCAGGCACCGCTTTCCATGTCGAAGAATTTCGCTTCACGGATGGCAGCGTCCTGACCGATACGCAAGTGCAGGCCATGGTCAGTGCCATGGCAGCCTTTCTGCCCGAGCCGGCTGGTGCGACGGACGATCGGATCTTGGGACGAACCGGCGCCGATACGCTGTCAACGCTAGCCGTGAGCGGGCTCGTTTAGGCCGAGTTGGCACGCCAATCTTGTGGGTGAACCGTATCAACCCCAAAGGGGGCCGTAGCATGCTTGGCGTCTCGGCGGTGGGATCGGTCATTGTGGACGGTGGTGGCGTTGCTTCGCAGCGGGCGACGCCACCATTGGGAAGACCTGTCGCGTGTCCGAGGCGGTCTTCATGTCACCGGCTGACGATGCGCATGAGGTCCCGTCCTCCGAGGTCGCACAGGCATAGACAGCGATTGAGCTGCCCAAGGGTCATGGGCAATCGAGTCCTTGCATCGCTAGTCTCGTCATACGCTCCGGGGGCACGTGATACGGAGCGGTCTGGATCGGGCTACTTTCAGGTTCGCGCATCAACGCGAAAATGCCGTCGCGACAACGACTTGGCCCGATCGAGCGCGAAAAACGGCGTAGAACTACGTCGTTATTGAACTGGGCTCATAACCAAGGTCGCAAGTTCAAATCTTGCCCCCGCAACCAAGAATTCTCGAACAATAAGAACAACTCAGTGAATAGACGAACGCCGGCCGCAAGGTCGGCGTTTTGCTTTGTGGCGGGGCTTTTGTCGTCCCAGGCATGGTCCGCAAACGACGCGGCCATGTCGTCCGCCGGATGAGCGCCAACCGGTCGCGGCCATGCCGCGCTCGTCGCCGGTGCCAACAGGGGCGCGCCCGAGGCCTGCTGCCGGCAGGCGCCGGTGCCGACCCCTCGGCCGCGTCGTCACCGCCTGCAGGTCGACTCCCGCACGATCAGTGTGGCCGGCGGCACGGTGACAGGGCGTCCCGGCACGGCGCCCAGTGCCCTCAGCAGCGCTGCGGCGACCGCCAGGCCCATGTCGAACATCGGCTGGCGCACGGTGGTCACCGGCGGCGTCATGTAGCGCGCGGGCGGCAGGTCGTCGAAGCCGACCAGCGACACGTCTTCCGGCACCCGCAGGCCCCGGCGCATCAGCGCGAGGCGGGCGCCGAACAGGGTCTGGTCGTTCGCGCACACCACGGCCGTGAACGGCACGCCGCCATCGAGCAGCCGGTTCATCGCGTCCTCGCCGCCCTGCTCTTCGAAATTGCCCTGAACGATCAGGCGCGGGTCCACCGGCAGCCCCGCCTGCGCATGGGCCAGCATGAAGCCTTCGGCACGCTCGCGCGCGTCGCGTTGCTGGGCCAGGCCGGTGATCTGCGCGATCTGCCGGTGGCCGAGCGCGATCAGGTGCTCGGCCGCCAGGCGGCCGCCCTCGCGCTGGTCGATGTCGAAGCTGACCAGGCGCTCACCTGTCAGCGTGCGGCCGGTGATCGCCACCGGCAGCTGGCTGGCGAACTCCAGCACCTGGTCGTCGCTCAGGCTGCCGCCGACGATGGCCAGTGCGTCGACATGGCGCGAGATCAACAGGCGTGCCCGCTCGTTCTCCTCGTCCGGGTTCCAGTGGCCCGGCACGACGATCGGCGCGTAGCCACTGCCGAGCAGCCCTTCGTCGATGCCTTTCACGGCGGCGGTGAAGTGCGGGCTTTCGAGTTCCTGCGTCAGCACGCCGATCGTCATCGACGAGCCGCTGCGCAAGCCGCGGGCCGAGAGGTTCGGCTTGAAGCCGAGCTGCGCGATCGCGGCTTCCACGGCCTGGCGCTTGTCGTCCGCGACGATCGCGGTGCCATTCAGGATCCGAGAAACGGTGGCCGGGGACACGCCGGCCAGGCGTGCGACGTCGCGCAGCGTGGTGACGGTGCGCGGGGTCCGGGTCGGCACCGATGGAGAAATCGGTTTCACGTTGAGGAGATCATCCTGGCTGTGCGGGAGTAGGTGAATGCTAACCGGTAGATGAACCCCGGCGCGAGGGGTGCTCATCGGGATTTCCCCAGGATCAAGAAATCGATTTCAAACTAAAGTGCGGCCTCGTTTCGAAGCCGACGATGAAGTTCCCGACGCGCCGCCGCCTGTTGCTCTCCGCTGCGAGCCTGCCCTGGGCCGCCGCTCGGGCCGTGGCGGCGCCGCGCGCCGCGCTGGCGGTGGCGTCCTTCCCCGACCTGGACCGCGCGGCACGCGTTGCGGCCGCCTCGTGGCCGGCGGGCGGGGTGCGGCTGGCGTCGCTGTCCACCGCCGACCACCACACGGCGATGATGACCGCCATGGCCGCCGGTTCGAACCTGCCGGACCTGATGGCGGTGGACATGGACTACATCGGCAAGTTCGCCAACAGCGGTGGGCTGGCCGATCTCTCGAAGTTGCCGTTCGACGCCGGGGCGCACCGCGACCAGCTGCCGGCGTTCGCGCTCGCCGCGGCGACCAACCGGCGCGGCGAGCTGGCCGCGCTGCCGGTGGACATCGGGCCTGGCGCGCTGTTCTACCGCGCCGACCTGCTGGACGCCGCCGGTGTCGACGCCACCGCGCTGGTGCACAGCTGGGAAGACTTCATCGAAGCCGGCCGCCGCCTGCGGCGCGCGCACGGCGTGTACCTGGTGGCGCATGCGGCGTCGGTGAGCCAGGTGGTGGTGCGGTCCGGCCTGCGTGACGGCGAGGGCGTGTTCTTCGACGCCAAGGGCGAGCCGCTGGTCGAGACCGCGCGCTTCCAGCGTGCGTTCGAGCTGGCGCGCAGCGTGCGCCGCGCCGAGCTCGACGGCCGCCTGTCCGACTGGAGCAACGAGTGGACCGAAGCGCTGCGCCGCGGCCGCGTGGCCACGCAGATGATGGGTTGCTGGCTGGGCGGCCACCTAAAGAACTGGATCGCGCCGCAGGCCGCGGGGCTGTGGCGCGCGTCGCCGCTGCCCGGCGGCGCGGCCGCCTACTGGGGCGGCTCGTTCTATGCGATCCCGAAGCATGCGCCGCAGCCCGAAGCGGCGTGGGCCTTCCTGCGCCACCTGGCGCTGGACCGGCAGCAGCAGCTGGCCGCCTTCCGCGAGCTGGATGCCTTCCCCGTGCTGCGCGAGGCGCAGGACGACCCGTTCCTGGACGAGCCGATGCCCTTCCTGGGCGGGCAGCGGGCGCGCCGCCAGTGGCGCGAGATGGCCGCCCGCATCCCGGCCCTGGCGGTCGACCGCTACGACGGCGTCGCACGCCAGGTGGTGGCGGCCGAACTCGCCAAGGTGCTGCAGTTCGACAAGGACATCGGCCGCGCGCTGGCCGATGCCCGCACGGCGCTGGCCAGGCGCATCAGGCGTTATGAGTAGAGCCCACACCGCACGCTGGTGGCGCCGCCTGGCGCCCTACGTCTTCATCAGCCCGTTCTTCATCCTGTTCGCGGTGTTCGGGCTGTTCCCGCTGCTGTTCTCGGTGCTGCTGTCGTTCAACCGCTGGGACATCGGCAGTGGCCTGGCCGGCCTGCATGGCGTGGGCCTCGCGAACTACGCGTTCCTGGTGCTGCAGGACGACTGGCTGCGCAAGGCGCTCTACAACACGCTGTGGATTGCGGTGGTGGCCGGCGTGCCGCAGCACCTGGTGGCGCTGCCGCTGGCGTACTACCTGCACACGCGGCTGCGGCGCTGGCGCAACCTGGTGGCGGGGGCGTACTTCGTGCCCTTCATCACCTCCACGGTGGCGATCTCGCTGGTGTTCACCACGCTGTTCTCGCGCGAGTTCGGCGTCGTCAACGCGCTGCTGCCCGGCCCGGCCATCGACTGGACCGCGCCGCAGTACACGAAGTGGATGATCGCCTTCGTGGTCTTCTGGCGCTACCTGGGCTGGAACGCGGTGCTCTACCTGTCGGCGCTGCAGACCATCCCGAAAGACCTGCTCGAGGCCGCGGCACTGGACGGCGCCAGCCCGCGCCGGCAGTTCCTGCACATCGTGCTGCCGCTGTTGCGGCCAATGATCTTCTTCGCCGTCACGCTGACCATCATCGGCAACCTGCAGCTGTTCGAGGAGCCGTTCATCCTCACCGGCGGCAGCAACGGCAGCGCCGACAGCGGGCTGGGCGGCATCGACCAGGCCGGCATGACGCTGGCCATGCACCTGTACTGGATCGCCTTCACCGAGGGCGAGTTCGGCACCGCGTCGGCGCTGGCGTGGCTGCTGTTCGCGCTGATCGCGGCGGCCACCTGGCTCAACAAGCGCCTGCTCGGCGGGGACCTGCGATGAGCCGCCGCCTGCCGCTGTCGCGCCGCGCCGCGGACCTGGCCGTCGCGCTGGGTGCGCTGGTGATGGTGGGGCCGTTCTACTTCATGCTGGTGTTCGCCAGCCACACCAACGCCGAGATCCTCTCGGTGCCGCCGCCGCTGTGGTTCGGCTCCGCCCTGGGCGACAACCTGCGCGACCTGCTCGTGCGGCTGCCCGACTTCTGGGCCAACGTCGGCTGGAGCCTCTACGTGGCGCTGGCGGTCACGGCCGCGAACCTGTTCTTCTGCGCGCTGGCCGGTTACGCGTTCGCGCTGCTGGACTTCCCGGGCCGCGAGCGGCTGTACGCGGTGGTGCAGATCACGCTGCTGCTGCCGGCGTTCCTGGGCCTCGTCCCCACGGTGCTGGTGATGGGCTGGCTGGGCTGGATGAACGAGCACCGGGCGCTCATCGTGCCGGGCGCCTGCGGCGCGGTGGGCGTGTTCATGATGCGCCAGTACATCGCCAGCGCCGTGCCGCACGAACTCATCGACGCCGCGCGGCTGGACGGCTGCGGCGAGTTCGCGGTCTTCTGGCGCGTGGTGCTGCCGCTGCTGGGCCCGGCGCTCGGCACGCTGGGGCTCATCACCTTCATCGGCGCGTGGAACAACTTCATGACGCCGCTGGTGATCCTGCGCGACATGGACCGCTACACGCTGCCGCTGGCGCTGCGTGCCTTGCAGGGCACCGGGCAGACGCCCTGGGGCGCCATCTGCGCGGGCGCCGCGATCGCGGTGCTGCCGCTGCTGCTGATGTTCGTGCTGGCATCCCGGCGCCTCATCGAAGGCCTGACGGCCGGCGCCGTCAAGCACTGATCCCAACCCTCCTTCGCCCCTCTTCATGTCCGCCCACGACCTTCTGCCTTCCCGTCCCGAACTGTCCGCGCTGGCCAGCGCGCAGCTCGCGCCCCCGTTCCTGTTCGGTGCCGCCACCGCGGCCTATCAGATCGAAGGAGCGGCCACCGAGGGAGGCCGCGGCCCGTCGATCTGGGACCGCTTCTCGCACGAGCCCGGCCGCACCGTGAACGGCGACACCGGCGACGTGGCCTGCGACCACTACCACCGCTGGCGCGACGACGTGGCCCTGATGTCCCGGCTCGGCCTGCAGGCCTACCGCTTCTCGATCGCCTGGTCGCGGGTGCAGCCCGCGGGCCGCGGCGCCTGGAACGACGAAGGCATCGCCTTCTACGACCGTCTCGTCGACGCGCTGCTCGAGCGCGGCATCCAGCCGCACGCCACGCTCTACCACTGGGACCTGCCGCAGGCGCTGCAGGATGCCGGTGGCTGGGCCCGGCGCGACACCGCGTTCCACTTCGCCGACTACGCGGGAAAGGTCGGGCGCGTGCTCGGCGACCGCCTCGCGTCGCTGTGCACGCACAACGAGCCCTGGTGCACCGCGGTGCTGGGCCACGAGGTCGGCAAGTTCGCGCCCGGCCTGCAGGCCCCCGCGCTCGCGGCGCAGGTGTCCCACCACCTGCTGCTGTCGCACGGGCTGGCCGTCGAGCGGCTGCGCGCCGACGGCGTGCGGGCACCGCTGGGCATCGTGCTGAACCAGTCGCCGGTGTCGGCGGCCAGCGCCAGCGCCGAAGACCGTGCCGCCGCGGCCACCGAGTACGCGCGCTTCGTGCGCTGGTACATGGACCCGGTGTTCAAGGGCCAGTACCCCGAGGACCCGGGCATCGTGCACCGCCCGCGCGTCGAGCCGGGCGACCTGGCAACGATCAGCGCGCCCATCGACCTGCTGGGCCTGAACTACTACACCCGCATCTGGGTGAGCCGCTCCGAGCCCGTGCAGCCGCGGCCCGACGCGCTGGGCGTCACCGACATGGGCTGGGAGATCTATCCCGAGGGCCTGCGCGACCAGCTGCTGGCGCTGCACCGCGAGTACCCGAACCTGCCACCGGTGTTCATCACCGAGAACGGCATGGCCGAAGCCGACCAGCTGCACGAAGGCCAGGTCGACGACCCGCGCCGCGTGGCCTACCTGCACGCCCACCTGGAAGCGGTGGCGCAGGCGCGCGCCGCGGGCGTGGACGTGCGGGGCTACTTCTACTGGAGCCTGATGGACAACTACGAATGGGACTCGGGCTACGCCAAGCGCTTCGGCATCGTGCACGTGGACTACACGACCCAGGTGCGGACACCGAAAGCCAGCGCCCTCTGGTACCGCGACACGATCGCGCGCCTGCAGGAAAGGCAGGCCGGGCGTGGCTGACCTCGCGTTGCGCGCGCTCAGCCAGCAGTTCGGCGGCGTGCCCATCCTGCACCAGGTGGACCTCGAGGTCGCCGACGGCGAGTTCCTGGTGCTCGTCGGCCCGTCGGGCTGCGGCAAGTCCACGCTGCTGCGGCTGATCGCCGGGCTGGACGCACCGTCGGGTGGCGACATCCTGATCGGCGGCGTCTCGGTGCGCGACCTGCCGCCCGCCGAGCGCGGCGTGGCGATGGTGTTCCAGAGCTACGCGCTGTACCCGCACCTCACTGTCGCGCAGAACATGGGCTTCGCGCTGAAGATGGCGGGTGTGCCGGCCGCCGAGGCGCAGCGCCGCGTGGCCGAGACGGCCGAGAGCCTGCAGCTCGGCGCGCTGCTGGACCGCAAGCCCGGTGCGCTCTCGGGCGGGCAGCGGCAGCGCGTGGCGATCGGCCGCGCCATCGTGCGCCGGCCGCGCGTGTTCCTGTTCGACGAGCCGCTGTCGAACCTGGATGCCGCGCTGCGGGTGCAGATGCGCATGGAGCTGGCGCGCCTGCACCGCGAGCTGGGCACGACGATGGTCTACGTGACCCACGACCAGGTCGAGGCGATGACGCTGGGCCAGCGCATCGCTGTCTTCGACCGCGGCCGGCTCGTGCAGGCGGGGTCGCCGCTGGACCTGTTCGACCGCCCCAGCAACCGCTTCGTGGCCGGCTTCCTCGGGTCGCCGCGCATGAACTTCCTGCCGCTGCCGGCGCTGGCAGCGGGCGGCCCGCGACTGCCGGCGCTGCCCGACGGCGCGTGCACGCTGGGCGTGCGGCCCGAGCACCTGCGGCCTGCCGACGGCGCGGACGGGCTGCGCGTCACCGTCGACCTCGTCGAGCGGCTGGGCGACAGCGACGTCGTGCACGCCACGCTGGACGGCGGCGCCGGCATCGGCGTCGCGATGCGCCTGCCCGCGCGTGCCGCCGACTACGCGCCCCGCACCCGCCTGACGCTGCAGCCCGACCTGCAGCGCCTGCACTGGTTCGATGCCGACGGCCGCGCGCTGGCGCCGGCACCCAGCCCCTCCCCCCTTCGCGAGTTCGCATGATGAGCGTCACCCCATCGGCAGGCCGCGCCGGCATCACACGCCGCCACACGCTGGCGGGCCTGGCGCTGGGCGCCGGCGCACTGGCCACCGGCTGCGGCGGCCTGGCGCCCGCGCCGGATGCGGCGCTGGCCGAGTACCCGCCCGTTGCGCCCGGCCCGGCCGTCGCGGCCAGCACCGCGGCGCGGCAGCGCGTGCAGGCGCTGGGCCGCGGCATCAATTTCGGCAACATGCTCGAAGCGCCGACCGAAGGCGCCTGGGACCTGCGCGTCGAGGACCGCTTCATCGCGCTCGTCGGCCAGCCCGGCTTCGTGCAGTCGGTGCGGCTGCCGGTGCGCTGGAGCAACCACGCCTCCGTCGACGCGCGGGCGGCCATCGACCCCGCCTTCATGGCCCGCGTGGACGACGTGGTGCGCCGGCTGCTGGCGCGCAACGTGAGCGTGGTGTTGAACATGCACCACTACCGCCAGTTCGACGGCGACCCGCTCGACAAGGGCGAGGCGGCGGTGGACCCGGCGGCGGTGGACCTGCGCTTCCTGGCGATGTGGCGCCAGATCGCGCGCCACTTCGCGGGCTTCGACGGCCGGCTGCTGTTCGAGATCTACAACGAGCCGCATGGCCGGCTGGACACGCGCTGGAACGACCTGCTGTCGCGTGCGCTGCGCGTCATCCGCGAGAGCAACCCCGAGCGCACCGTGGTGGCCGGCCCCGTGGTGTGGAACTCGGCCAGCGCGCTGCCGCGGCTTCAGATCCCGCCCGACCCCGACCTCGTGCTCACGGTCCACCACTACGAACCCTTCAATTTCACCCACCAGGGCGCTGACTGGATGACGCCGCCGCTGCCGCGCGGCGTGCCCTGCTGCAGCCCTGCGCAGCGGCGGCAGATGACGGACCTGCTGGACCTGGCCGTGCGCGAAGCCGCGCGGCTGCGGCGGCCAGTATTCGTCGGCGAGTTCGGCGCCTACGACCAGGCCGCGCCGGCCGACCGCCTGGCGTATGCGCGCTTCATGCGCGACGCCATGGAGTCGCGCGGCCTGCCCTGGATGCATTGGGAGCTGGCCGCCGGGTTCGGCGTCTACGACCGCACGCGCGGGGCTTTCCGCGCCGACCTGAAGGAGGCGCTCTTCGGCCGTTAGCAGGACCTCAGCCGCACCGCACCGACTTTCCCGCGGCGCCCTGCGCCGCCCGTACCCACGACAAGGAGACATGCCCATGAGCTTCACGAATCCCCGTGCCCCCGATCGGTGGCGCGGAAGGCTGCCCGGCGTGCTGCTGGGCCTGCTGGCGGCGCTGGCCGGCAGCATCGCAGCGGCCCAGACTGCACCCACCAGCGAGCCCGAAACGGTCACCGTCACCGCCAACCGTCGCGAACAGGCGGCGCAGAAGGTGTCCGGCGTCGTGCAGTCGATCGACGGCGACCAGCTGCGCAAGGACGGCATCACCGAGCTGCGCCAACTGCAGAACGCGGTGCCGGGCCTGAGCATCGCCAACCAGGAAGGCAACCTCGAGATCTACATCCGCGGCGTCGGTTCGGCCAACAACACCGAGCTTGGCGACCCCGGCGCGGCGCCGCATCTCAACGGCGTCTACATTCCGCGGCCGCGCGGCCTGGGACTGATGTTCTTCGACCTCGAGCGGGTGGAAGTCAACAAGGGTCCGCAAGGCACGCTCTACGGGCGCAACGCGCTCGGCGGCACGCTCAACGTCATCACCGCGAAGCCCCGGCTGGGCCAGTTCGGCGGCTATGCCCAGGCCGAGCTCAGCAACCGCAAGGGCAACGGCGCCGAGGCGGCGCTGAACGTGCCGCTGGGCGAGCGCATGGCGCTGCGCGCGGCGCTGTACACGTCGAAGAAGGACTACGGCTTCGAGAATGCCACCGCCTCGGCGCTGGCGTCCGGCGACCTGGCCACCACGCCGTTCACGCAGGCCGCGGCCCAGCTCGACCCCGCGGGGCTCGAGCGCAACCATGCGGCGCGGCTGTCGTACCAGTGGGAGATCTCGGACAAGCTGCGCCTGAACGTCGTGGCCGACCACGGCACGGAATCGGGCACCGGCTACCCGGGCGCGAACATCAACCCCGCGGTACGGGAAACCGGCCAGCGCGCGGAAGACCTCGACCTGCGCCGCGTGGTGTACCGCGGCGCGCAAGGCGAGCTGCACAACACGCTGGGCGGCCTGCAGGTCAAGGCGGACTATGACCTCGGGCCGGTGACGCTGGAGTACGGCGGCAGCCGCCGCACGGTGGACTTCCACCAGCGCAACGCGGCGTCCGAAGGCATTGGGTACGCGGGCCGCAACTACAACGGGGTCGAGTTCGACAACTTCTCGACCCAGTACTGGGTCACCAAGTCCACCAGCACCATCCACGAGCTGCGCGTGGTGCGCGAGGAACCGAAGGATCGGCTGAGCTGGGCCGCCGGCCTGTTCCACTTCAACGAGGACCAGCAGGTCGGCTACCTGTCGTTGCAGGACCGCGGCTATTGCTGCTACTCGGGCACCGAGTTCACGATGCCCAAGGTCAACGGCAAGTCCAGTGCCGGCTACCTGGACGGCAGCTTCAAGCTCAGCGACGACTGGCGCGCCATCGGCGGCCTGCGCTACACCACCGAGAGCAAGTACCGCTACGGCCTCGGCGGCAACTTCGCGCTGGTGCTGGGCGGTGCCGACTACGCCTGCTGCGTGGCCACCCGCTTCGGCACCGAGGGCTTCGTGCCGGCGCTGCTGTCGCGCGGCGACTTCAACGTCACCGGCCTCAGCAAGCAGCAGCAGGCGCAGTTCTTCGTCAACAGCATCCTCACGCCCGGGGCGCGGGACACCGTGATCCCGCAGATCGGGCCCATCGCCAGTGGCAGCAACCCGCAAGGTGGCTGCGCCACGCGGCCGGACATCGACAACGGCTTCGTGAAGTGCCCGACCGACCAGAACGGCGGCTTCAGCTACGCCAACATCACCATCCCCGGCCAGCAGGAAGGCCGCAGCAGCGCGAAGTACGGCGACTTCCGCATCGGCTTCGAGCACGACCTGAACCGCGACCAGATGGTCTACGCCAAGGTCTCGACCGGCCACAAGGCAGGCGGCTTCAACGACAGCTTTGCCGGCTCGGCGATTCCCGAGACCTTCAAGCCCGAGCGCCTCACGGTGCTGGAGCTGGGCTCACGCAACGCGTTCGACTGGATGGGCCGCCGTTCGACCTTCAACATCACCGGCTTCTACTACGACTACAAGGACCAGGTGTTCCAGGACCTGGCGTGCATCGCGTACGACAACACCAAGAACCCGCCATGCACCGGCTACTCGCTGGTCAACCGCAACATCGGCGCGTCCCGGCTGTTTGGCCTGGAGCTCGAGTCGCGCCTGGCGCTGCCGATGGGCTTCCGCGCCGACGTGAACGCCGCGCTGCTGAACACCCGCATCACCAAGGGTGAACTGGCCGACTTCCGGGCGCAGAGCTTCGACGACAACGAGTTCGGCCGCGGCCGCACGCCGACCGTCAGCGTGGTGGGCAACGAGCTGCCCAATGCCAGCCGCGTGTCACTGGCCGTCCGCCTGCAGCAGGCCTTCGCGCTGGGCGGCGGCCGCTTCGACTGGCAGGTGCTGGTGAACTACCGCTCGCGGTACTACCTGACCCCGTTCAACGAGAAGGGTGTGGACTTCCTCGACCCCGCCAAGCCGGACCAGACGGCCCAGCAGGCCGGCTTCCCGGACGCGCAGAAGGGCTACGCCACGGTGAACCTGGGCCTGGGCTACGAGCAGGGCGGCCTGCGCGTCGAACTGTTCGCGGCGAACGTGACCGACGAGCAAGCCTCGCAGAAGGCCATCGTGGGCAACAACCTGAACATTCGCTTCCTGAATGACGCGCGGTCCTACGGCCTGCGCGGGCGCTACAGCTTCTGACGGACAAGGCGACTGTGGTGAAGAGCCGGGGCCTCCCAGAGGCTGCCGGCTCTTTTTTTCGCCCCCTCCCGGTGCGGGGGCGTCGGTCCCGCCTCAGCGCTGCGGCATGTCCTTCACCGAGTAGCCGAGGCTGACGGTCGCATCGGCCGGGATCTCCGGCATGGTCGCGTTCCACGCGAGCCAGCTGTCTCGCAGGGCATCGAGGCGTGCCTTTTCGCGCAGCGCCAGATTCGCCCTTTCGCGTTCGTCGGCCTCGACGTCAAAGAGGTACTCGTGGCCGTCCACTTGCAGGTACTTCCACCGGCCATCGCGCAGGGCTCGCTGGCCACGATGTTTCATGCGCCAGTACATCGGCCGATGAAACGCGGGCCCGCCCCGCAGCACAGGCATCAGGGACACGCCGTCGAGCGCATGGGTCGCGGCTGGCGCGACGTTCGCGGCGTCCAGCACGGTCGCGGTCCAGTCCATCGTCATGCAGTGCTGGTGGCTGGCGCGTCCCGGCTCGATGACACGGGGCCAGTGCGCGATCCAGGGCACCCGGATGCCGCCCTCCGTGAGATCCATCTTGCCGCCGACGAGCGGCCAGTTGTCCGAGAAGCGCTCGCCACCGTTGTCGCTGGTGAAGATGACCAGCGTGTCGTCCGCGATGCCGTGGCGCTCCAGGGTGGCCATCACCTGGCCGATGCCCTCGTCCATGTGGTGGATCATCCGCCGATAGGTGTGGATGTTTCCGCCGTCCAGGTGGAACAGGTTGCCCTTCACCTGCTCGGCCCTGGCGGCGTCATCGCGGGTCTCCCACGGCCAGTGGGGCGCGGTGTAGTGCAGGCTCAGCAGGAACGGCGCACCCGTGGTGGCCACCTGGTCCAGCCATGCCACGGCACGGTTCGAGATCAGGTCGGTGAGGTAGCCGATGTCCTCGACTTCCTCCTCGTTCTCGAACAGGTCGTGCGCACCGTTGCTCGAACAGTGGGTGAAGTAGTCCACGCCGCCGGACATCGGGCCGTAGAACGTCTCGTAGCCGGACAGGCGCGGACCGAAGTGCGGGGGATAGCCGAGATGCCACTTGCCGATCAAGGCGGTGCGCCAGCCAGCGTCGCGCAGCAGCGAGGGCATCGTCGGATGATCCGGCGGCAGGCCCAAGGTCTGGCTGCCGCGTGACTTGCTGTTGATGGGTTCCTCGGCGGCACCGCGCAGGCGGTACTGGTAGCGGCCCGTCATCAGGGCAAACCGGGTCGGCGAACAGACCGGCGAGTTGGCGTAGCCCTGCGTGAAGCGAATCCCTTCGCGGGCCAGCCTGTCGATGTTCGGGGACACGGCGCCGAAGTCCGCCGAGCGACCGCCGTAGCAGCCCAGGTCCGCGTAGCCCAGATCGTCCGCAACGACGTAGATGACGTTCATGGCCGCTTCAATCTTCGGGCGTGAAGCCGGACAGCTTCACGGCCTTCTCCCACAGCTGGCTCTCCTTGCGCTGAAGCGCCAACTGCTCCTGCGGCTGGCTGGGGGCAGGCACCAGACCGAGCACCTTCATCTTCTGGGCCGCTTCCGGTTTTGACAGCGACTGCACCACGGCCGTCCGCAGCTTTGCCAGCGTGGCCGCCGGCGTGGCGGCGGGCGCGTACAGCGCGAACCACAGGGGCACGTCGATGTCGATGCCGGATTCCTTCAGCGTCGGAACGCCCTGCAGGAACGGAGACCGCGTCGCGCCGGCTGTCGCGATGATGCGAATCTTGCCCGCGCTGTGCAGCGGAAGCGCCTCGGTGACCGGGCTCAGGACGGCGGCGATCTGGCCGCCCGCCAGGTCCGTCATGGCCGGGGCCGAGCCGCGATAGGGCACGTGCGTCATGGTCGTGCCGATCGCCCGGGCCACGGAGACGCCGAGCAGGTGGGGCAGGGTCCCTGCACCGGGTGAGCCGAAGCTCGCCTTGTCTCCCGCGGTCTTGGCCCAGGCGATGAACCCGGCCAGGTCCTTGGCGGGGGCGGCCGGGCCGATCGACAGCGCGTAGTCGCCCGTCGCGATGCGCGTCACCGGAACGAAGTCCTTCTCCATGTCGAACTTGAGGCTCTTGAACACATGGGGGAACAAGGTGACGGGGCCGTGGGGAACCAGCAGCAGCGTGTCGCCGTCCGGGGTCGACGCCTTGACCTGTTCGATCGCCAGGCGTCCCGCCGCGCCGGTGCGGTTCTCGACGAGCGCCGGCCGCCCGAGCGCAGTCTGCAGCGTCTCGGCGACCTGTCGGGCGAGTGCGTCGACGCTCCCCCCGGGGGCGAAGCCGACGACGATCTTCAAGGAAGAGCCCGCCTGTGCGGCCGCAAGACCCGGCTGAAGGGTCAGGGCGATCGACGCTGCGATGGCTGACATGGCAAATCTGCGCTGCATGGCGACTCCGAAAGACGTAGGTTCAATGCTGGATGCCCTGTCGCTGGCAGGGTCAGGGGGCATGCTAGGACCGCGGTCAATGCTTGTTCTAATCAACACTGATCCCCGTAAACCCTGTGGACAGCCTGCTCAGGCCTTGCCTCGGCGCCTGTCCGCGTTGGGGAGATCCGTCTGTTCCGCCAGGGCGACGGCCCTGTGATGAATCGCGTCGAGCGCCCGATCGAGCTGCTTGCGCCCGGCTTCGTCGAGGGCCTCGAGCAAGCGCAGGTTCACCGATCGCGTCACGGGAAACAGCGCCGCGAAGACGGACCTTCCTGCATCGGTCAACGAGACCCACACCCCCCGGGACGGGATCCGCCGCTTCGAAGCCAGGCCCTTGGCCACCAGGGAAGAGACGGCACGGGACAGTCGGGCGTCATCGAGTTCGGACTGCTCGACGATGCGTGACCACGGCATCTCGTCTGCCTGGGCCACCATGGCCAAGACAGCCCACTCGCGCCGGGTGATGCCGAACTGGCCTTCGCAGATCCGCGTCACCATGCTGCCGCCGATCGACACGATCTTGCTCAACCGGAAGAGCAACAGGTCCTGGATGCCACTGGGATCCTCGATTGAGCCCGTCATCGATCGTCTCCTCTTGCCTGTACGGCCACCTAGGCACCGTCATCGTCGGCTGTGCCTCGGGCGTGCTCGACGAGCCGATCGAGCAGCCGGCTGAACTGCTGGAGCTCGGTGGCGTCGAGGCAGGCGACGATCTCGGCGTTGCGCCGGTCGATCACGAGCATCAGGCGCTGCCAGACCCGTTCGCCCTTGGCTGTCAACGTGAGCACCACGCCGCGCCCGTCGGTGGCGCTGGCCTCCTTGCGGACCAGGCCCTGGTCGACCAGCGACTGCGCGGCGCGGCTGGCCTGGGCCTTGTTCAGGTTGGCCCGCTGCGCCAGGTCGTTGACGGACAAGGGACTGAAGGCGCCGATGGCGGCGAGGCATCGACCTTCACTGAACGGGATGCCGGCGTCGGTCTCGTAGGCGGCCTGGGACGCGCGGTCGGTGATCTTCGACAGGGTGTGCAGTCGGTGCGTGATGGTGCGATCCAGTGGAGCAGGGCTGCGCTTCGGTGAACTCATCGGGGTCCTGGTCGGCCGCGTCGGAACCCGCGCACTATAAGCCGGCACTGGTTGCGAGCACAACCACTTAGGCGTATATCGTTGCGCTCGCAACTAGTGAAAACCCGCGTGCACTTTACTGCAGGTCGACCCATACTGGTTGCGTCCGCAACTATTGCCCACCCGATCGGCGGACGCCAGGAGAACCCGTTGAGCTCGCCCATTGCCACACCGATCGAACACCCGCCCGGACCCTTGCCCGCGGCGGACGCCACCCTCGGCGCCGACCAGCGGGTCATCCAGAAGGTCTCGCGCCACCTGCTGGGCTTCCTGTTCCTGCTGTTCGTCGTGTCCTTCCTCGACCGCATCAACATCGGCTTCGCAGGCCTGACGATGGTGAAGGACCTGGGCCTGACCAGCACGCAGTTCGGCCTGGCGACGACCTTGTTCTACCTGGCCTACATCGCCTGCGGGGTGCCGAGCAACATCGCCCTCGCGCGCATCGGTGCCCGTCGCTGGATCGGCACGATCATGGTCGCCTGGGGCCTGGCCTCCACCGCGACGATGTTCGCGACCAGCGCCGAGTCCCTGTATTTCTGGCGTGTGCTGGTCGGCATCACCGAGGCCGGCTTCCTGCCCGGCATGCTGCTGTACCTGACGTACTGGTTCCCGTCCGCCTACCGGGCCCGCGCCAACGCGCTGTTCATGATCGCGATGCCGGTGACGGCCGGTGTCGGTTCGGCGCTCTCGGGGCTGATCCTCGGCCTGGACGGCACCTACGGGCTCAAGGGCTGGCAGTGGCTGTTCCTGCTCGAAGGCCTGCCAGCCGCGGTGCTCGGCATCGTCGTGTACGGCTACCTCACCGACACGCCCCAGCGGGCGACCTGGCTGACCGACGACGAGAAGACGACGCTGTCGCGCATGCTGACGGCGGAACACACCTCCGATCCGGTGCCGCCAGCCGGCAGCGCACGGCGCAGCCTGCTCTCCGAGCTGAGCTCTTCCACGGTGCTGAAGTTCTCGGTCGCCTACTTCTGCCTGGTCAACAGCCTGGCGATGGTCGCCGTCTGGACACCGCTGATCGTCAAGAGCTTCAGCGGCGGCGCCAGCAACTCGACGATCGGCCTGCTCGCCGCGATCCCGCAGGTCTGCACGATCGTCGGCATGGTCTGGTGGGGCCGCCGCTCGGACCAGGCGCAGGAGCGCCGCTGGCACCTCGTCCTGCCGATGCTGTTCGCGGCGCTTGGCTGGCTGATGACGGCCTGGTCCTCGCAGCCCGCGGTTCAGCTGCTGGGCGTCTGCTTCGCCTCGACCGGCGCGTACACCGCGATGTCGATCTTCTGGACCACGCCCGACCATGCGCTCAGCTTCCGCGCACGCGCCCTGGGCATCGCCGTGATCAACGCGGTGGGCAACCTCGGCTCGGCATTCAACCCGCTGATCGTGGGCTGGTTGAAGGACCTCACGCACAGCTTCAGCACCGGGCTGGTCTACGCGTCGGTGCTGCTCGTCGTGGGCTGTGCCATCGCCCTGATCCTGCCGATCCCGAAAGCCTCGAAAGCCCCGAAAGCGACGCGCGCCGTCGGCTCGGCCGCCTGACCCATTGCGCGAACCCTGCGAGGAGACATCCCCATGCACCGCCCCAGCACCGAAGCCCGTCCTTCGATCTACTACGACTACCAGGTCCACCAGCCCTGGCTGCCCTCGGACCATCCGGCGCAGGCCCGCCAGAAGGTGGTGATCGTCGGCTCGGGCCCGGCCGGCATGGTGACCGCGCTGGAGCTGGCGCGGCACGGCGTGCCCAGCGTCGTCGTCACCTCGGAGCTGCAGGTCTCGCAGGGCAGCCGCGCCATCGTGTTCACGCGCCGTTCGATGGAGATCCTGCAACAGGTGGGCACCGCCGCGCGCATGACCGAGAACGGGCTGCCCTGGCGCTTCGGCAACTCCTACTACCGCGGCCAGCGTGTCTTCCGCATGGAAGCGCCGCACGATGCCGACGATCGCTTCTTCCCGATGCTGAATATCCAGCAGCAGTACATGGAGGAGTACCTGCTGGACGCCTGCTCGGCCGAGCCGCTGATCGACTTCCGCTGGGGCAACAAGGTGATCAAGGTCGAGCAGGACGCCGAGGTGGCGCGGGTCGAGATCGACACGCCGCAGGGGCCGTACACGCTGGAGACCGAGTGGCTGGTCGCGGCCGACGGTGGCCGCTCGCCGATCCGCACGGCGATGAACCTGCAGATGGAAGGCGCGTCGTACGAAGGCTTCTTCGTCATCGCCGACATCAAGATCGACCTGCCCTTGCCGACCGAACGGCTGGCCTACTTCGACCCGGACTGGAACCCCGGCAACACCATCCTGATGCACCGCGAGCCGCACGGCATCTGGCGCGTCGACTACCAGCTGCCGGCCGGCGAAACGCCCGAGCAGGCGCTGCAGCCCGAATCGCTGAAGGCGCGCATCGACGCGCAGCTGGCGATGATCGGCCATGCCGGCGCGCGCTGGGAGATGGACTGGTGCTCGGTGTATTCGGCGCGCACGCTGACCCTGCCCGACTACGTGCACGGCCGCGTGCTCTTCACCGGCGACGCCGCGCACCTGCTGCCGATCTTCGGCGTGCGCGGCGCCAACACGGCCTTCCAGGACGCGCAGTCGCTGGCCTGGCACCTGGCCTTCGTCGTCAAGGGCCTGGCGGGCCAGGCCCTGCTGGCCAACCACAGCGCCGAGCGCGTCGGCGCGGCGCGCGAGATCATCGACGAGGCCGGCAAGAGCACGCGCTTCATGGCGCCGCCCAGCCGCGGCTTCCGCCTGCTGCGCGACGCGGTGCTGTCGCTGTCGCTGACCGAGGAGTTCGTGCGCCCGCTGTACCACTGGCGCACCTCGCGCCCGCACGAGTACACCGGCTCGATGCTCAACAGCGCCGGCGACGACAACGCGCTGTTCACCTCCGGGCCGGCGCATGGCGCGCCGCCGCAGAACATCCGCCTGTCGGCCGACGACTTCCTGCTAGACCACCTGGGCGGCGGATTCGACCTGCTCTATTTCACAGAAGCCGCGGCCATCCCCGAGCCGCTGCAGCGGGTGGTGGCCCGCACGCGCGAACGCGGCGTGCCGCTGCGGGTGATCGCCGTCGGGGCCGACCATCCGGTGGCCGGCGCCGACCTGACGCTGGCCGACGCCGATGGCCACTTCCGCCGCCGCTACGGCGTGCAGGCCAGCGGCGCAGGCTATCTGCTGCGCCCCGACCAGCATGTCTGCGCCCGCTGGCTGACGCTGGACGCCACGCGCCTGCAGGGCGCCCTCGACACCGCCTTGCCCCAGTGAGGAGAGCCCGATGAACACGAACCCGACCACCCCGACCCGAGCCCTGACCATCCCCGGCCTCGAGACCGTCTACGACGCCCTGGCCGCCGCCATCGACCAGGCCGGCCCGGACAAGTCCGAGCTGTTCCTCGTCAAGCTGGCGCTGCTCAACGCCAACGCGCTGGGCCACCCCGAGCGATTCCAGCAGCACCTGCAGGCGGCCCTGCGGGACCTCTGAGCCCAGGACGCCTCTCAACCCCCCAGGATTCACCATGCTGATCAACAAGGTCCACCACGTCGCCTACCGCGGCATCGACGCTAAGCAGACCGTCGAGTGGTACGGCCGGCATCTCGACATGACGTTCGTGCTGGCCATCGCCGAGGACGAAGTGCCCTCGACCAAGGCCCCCGACCCCTACATGCACGTCTTCCTCGATGCCGGGCAGGGCAACATCCTGGCCTTCTTCGAGCTGCCCTCGCAGCCACCGATGGACCGCGACCGCAACACGCCGGCGTGGGTGCAGCACCTGGCGCTGCAGTGCGACTCGGTGGACACGCTGCTGGCCACCAGGGCGCGGCTGGAAGCCGCCGGCATCGAGGTGCTGGGCCCGACCGACCACACGATCTTCCAGTCGATCTACTTCTTCGATCCCAACGGCCACCGGCTGGAGTTGGCCGCCAACACCGGCACGCCGGCGATGCTGCAGCGGCTGGACGCGGTGAAGTGGGACATGCTCAACGAGTGGGCGGTGACCAGGCGGGCGCCGAAGCACGCGGCCTGGATGCACGATGGCAGCCTGGCGGCCGCGGGGCATTGAGGCCCGCATGGGCACGCTGAACGAAACGCACGATCCGGCGCTGCGCAGCTGGGTCGCATCGGCCAACGCGGCCGATACCGACTTCCCGATCCAGAACCTGCCGCTGGCGGTGTTCCGCCGGCGCGGCAGCCATGAGGCCTTCCGCGGTGGTGTCGCCATTGGCACGCAGATCGTAGATCTCGCCGCTGCCGTCGCGCGCGGTGCCTTCGACGGCGCGGCCGCCCGCGCGGCGCAAGCCGCGGCTGGCGATTCGCTCAACGCCTTGATGGCGCTGGGCCCGGCCGCGTGGTCGGCGCTGCGCCTGTCGCTGTCGCGTGCGCTGCGCGAGGGCGCCGCCGCGCAGCCGCTGCTGGAAAGCTGCCTCGTGCCGCAGGCCGATGCCGACTACACGCTGCCGGCGCGCATTGGCGACTACACCGACTTCTACACCGGCATCCACCACGCCACCACGGTCGGCAAACTGTTCCGCCCCGACAACCCGCTGCTGCCCAACTACAAGTGGGTGCCGATCGGCTACCACGGCCGCAGTTCGTCCATCGTCGTCAGCGGCACCCCTGTGCGCCGGCCGCTCGGCCAGACCAAGGCTGCGGCCGAGACGCCGCAATTCGGCGCGAGCCAGCGGCTGGACTACGAACTCGAGCTGGGTTTCCTGATCGGCACCGGCAATGCGCTCGGCGAGCCGATCGCCATCGAAGACGCCGAGGCGCACCTGTTCGGCGTGGCCCTGTTCAACGACTGGTCGGCGCGCGACATCCAGCCCTGGGAGTACCAGCCGCTCGGTCCCTTCCTGTCGAAGAACTTCGGCAGCACGCTGGCGCCCTGGGTGGTGACGATGGAGGCGCTGGCGCCGTTCCGCGCGCCACTCGTGCGACCGGCGGGTGACCCGCAGCCGCTGCCGTACCTGGACGGCCGCGATGACCGTGCGCGAGGCGCGCTCGACATCACGCTGGACGTCTGGCTGCAGACCGCGCAGATGCGCGAAGCCGGGCAGGGTGCCGTGCGGCTGACGCGCGGCAACGCAGGCGAGGCGGCCTACTGGACGCCGGCGCAGCTCGTCGCGCACCACACGGTGGGCGGCTGCAACCTGCAGCCGGGCGACCTGTTCGGCTCGGGCACCTTGTCGGGCCCCGGTGCGGACCAGGCCGGCTCGCTGCTGGAACTGACGCAAGGCGGCCAGCGTCCGATCACCTTGCCCAACGGCGAGACGCGCAGCTTCCTGGCCGACGGCGACACGCTCATCCTGCGCGGCAGCTGCGAACGCGCCGGTGCGCGGCGCATCGGCTTCGGCCCGTGCACGGGCACCGTGCTGCCGGCCCGGGCCCCGCGGTCATGAGGGCAGCTACATCTGCTTGAAGTGATGCGTGAACCTTCGGCTGGCGCGCAGCACCTCGGCGCGACCCTTGAGGTGGATGTCCGCCGTCTCGTTCACGCCGCGCACCACATGGCTGATCGACCCGAGGTTGACGATCGCCGAGCGGTGCACCTGCACGAACTGCTCGGGGTCCAGCTGGCCGAGCAGGTCCTTGAGGGGCACGCTCACCACCGCCTCGCTGACGACGCCCTCGTCGTTGCGCCAGGCCACGACGGTGTACTTGCTGTCGGCCTGCAGGTAGTCGACCCGGTCGACCGGAATCAGCCGTAGCGCTGCGCCCACCTGGGCGCGCAGCCATCGGAGCCCGGGCGGCCGGCCGCCGCGATGCAACTGCTGCGCCAGCTGCTGCAGCAGCGCCTCGTTGAAGAGCGCCGGCGCCGCGCACTGGATGCGCTCCTTCAGGCGGTTCACGGTTTCCGCCAGGCGCAGCGGCAGCACCGGCTTGACCAGGTAGTCCAGCGCGCCCTGTGCAAAGGCCTGGACGGCGTACTGCTCGAATGCGGTGACGAAGACCAGATGCGCGCGTCGACCGATGTGATGCGCCGCTTCCACGCCGCTCATCCCGGGCATGTGCACGTCCAGGAAGCAGACCGTGGGCTGCAGACGCTCGAACTGCTCGACCGCTTCCCGGCCGTTGCGCGCCTGGGCCACCACGCGCAGCCCGGGCCATGCGTACGACAGGAGCTCGGCGAGCTCGTCGCGCAGCTGAGGTTCATCGTCCGCGATCAGTGCGGAAGGGGTCATGCCGGGCCTCCACGGCGCACCGGGAACTCGGCCTCGGCCACGGTGCCCAGGGGCGTTGTGCTGCCGAGCCGAACCTGCACATCGTCACCGAAGGCCAGCGCCAGGCGCTCGCGCAGGTTCGACAGGCCGGTGCCGGTGGAGTCGGCACGCCGCGGCTGCAGACCGACCCCGGTGTCGGCCACACGCACCTGCACGCGCTGCGCCTGCACGGTCACCCGCACATCGACGCTACCGCCGGTCTCGCTGGGATCGATCCCATGCTTGATGGCGTTCTCCACGAAGGTCAGCAAGGCCATCGGAGGACAGTGCAGCACCAGCGCTTCCGGAGCGATGTGTACCGTGTAGCGCAGCCGGTCCGGCATGCGCATGCGCATCAGCTCGAGGTAGGCGCAGACCATCTGCTGCTCATGCTCGAAGGTCGCATGGTCGTTCCCCAGCGTCGGCACCGCCGCGCGCAGGTAGGCGATGAGGTGGTCGAGCATCGCCGTGGCATCCGCACCGCCCGACCGGCGCACCAGCGACCGGATGTTGGCCAGCGTGTTGAACAGGAAGTGCGGTTCGACCCGCGCCTGCAGAAGTCGCAGCCGCGCGTCCAGGGCCTTGCGTTCCAGCTCGCTGCTTCTCAGCTGGAAGGCCAGTGCCTGTTCCCGCGCGAAGGCCTCGCTGCGGTGCAGCTGGGCCCCCAGCGCGATCCAGGGTCCCACCAGCACACCCATGAAGGCCGTGATCAGCCATCCGTCGCGGTAGCCGGTGCCGAGGGCCAGCACATGCGGCGTGCCGACGGTCACGGCATAGCCCAGGTAGGTGGCCGGCGGCATGATGAGCAGCACGGCCAGCAACTGCAGGATCCAGCGCGGTGACCAGGCGGGGGGGTGTCGCGGCCATCGGTCCAGCAGGCCGTAGGCCAGCACGCCCAGCGCGGCGGCCACGCCGCAGCGCACCAGCCATTCCGTGAACGCAGTCACCGAGCTGAGCGTGCGGATCAGCGACCAGACCACCGTCACGACCAGCCACAGCCTGACGCGCGGCCACGAGACCAGACGGCGCCAGCCTGCAGCAGGGGGTGCATGGAGATCGACGGCGGGTGTCACGGTCGCTGATGTTGCCATTGGCAGTCGCCGGTTCAGCGCCGGAACGTGCCGCAGGACGCGGCGCCACCGCCTCTCGTCCGTGCCCAACGTCTCTCGGTGGGCGATCCCCGTCGCTCGTCGGTCGGCCGCTTGGTGTCGATCGGCGCGATGACCACAGTGCGGGGCCAGGGCATCGGCACACCAGTCGATTGCCTGCACGACCAGGTCACTCTCTGAAAGGCGGTCATGGGATCTTCCCGAGCATGCGAACTTCCACCGGTCCCGATGTGGCGCATCCACGCGCTGCGCCTGGGATACCTGCTGATTGCCGGCGTGATGGGCTTCTTCGTCTGGCAGCAGGTTCTGTTCGAGATCGGCCCGTGGCCGGCCCCGCGCGTCATTGCCAAGTCGATGCTGGCCGCGCTGGCCCTGCTGTGTGTGCTGGGGCTCCGATACCCGCTGCAGATGCTGCCGCTGATGCTGTTCGAGACGCTGTGGAAGACCGTGGCGATCCTGCTGATCATCCTGCCGGCCTGGCTGGCCCACCGCATCACGCCGGACCTGGAAGTGCTCTTCGGCGAGTGCATCGGGATCGTCGTGACCTACCTGGTGATGCCTTGGCGCTACGTCTGGGCGCGCTACTGCCTGCATCCGGGCGAGGCCTGGCGCAAGCCCCGTACCGAGGGCATGGGCCCTGCGCAGGATGCGATGTAGGAACGCCGCGCCTGGCCGGCCGACGCAGCGGATTCGTTCGCCTTCGATGGCGATCCGCGTGGTCGTGGGGGTCATCGGGTACTTTTCATCACGGTTTACTAACGCGTTATCTGCGCGTCCTCACGTCGGATCAGGCGGCGCCTGCAACGCACGCAGCACCGGCGGCAGGGCCGCGAGCACCACGTCCAGCCGCGCCTGCACCTCCTGCGCCGGCGCCGCGCGCGACAGCGTGGCTTCCAGCTCCGCCGCCGCGGCGGCCAGCGCCTGCGCGCCGAGCGTGCCGGCCTCGCTTTTCAGGTCATGGGCCAGGCGCGTGGCCGCTGCCGGGTCGGCGGCCGCGGCCTGGAAGCGCGCCTCGAAATTGCGCGCGCTCTGGCTGAACATCGTGAGCAGGCGCTGGTGCAGCGCGCTGCCGGGCGTCACGCCGCCGCTGTGCAGCGCCGCCTCGTCGAAGGCGAACGCCGTGCCGCGCGCCGCCGCCGCGGGGCGGATCCAGCGCGCGAGCGTGGCGAACAGGTCGGCCTGGCGGATGGGCTTGGCCACGTGGTCGTTCATGCCCGCGGCCAGCGCCTTGTCGCGGTCGCCGACCATCGCGTTGGCGGTCATCGCGATCACCGGCAGCTGGGCCCAGCGCGGATCCTGGCGCAGCCGCCGCGTCGTCTCGTAGCCGTCGAGCACGGGCATCTGGCAGTCCATCAGCACGCCGTCGAAGGTGTGCTCCTGCAGCAGGTCCAGCGCGCGCAGGCCGTCCTCCGCGACGCTGAACTCGATGCCCGCGCGGCGCAGCAGTTCGCAGGCCAGCTCCTGGTTCACCGGGTTGTCCTCGACCAGCAACAGCCGCGCGCCGGCCAGCGCCTGGCCCGGGCTTGGCGGGGTCGCGTCGGCGGGCCTGGTGGCGGGTCGCGCGCCGCGCTGGGGCTGCAGCACCGCCAGGCAGGCGTCCAGCAGTGTCGAGGGCGTCACCGGCTTGGCCAGCAGCGTAGCCACCGGGGCCTCGGTCGTCTGTGCCTGGCGCCTGGCCTCGTCGCGGCTGAAGGCCGTGACCATCAGCACCGTCGGCGGGGGGTGGCGCAGCCGCAGGTGGCCCAGCCGGCGCGCCACTTCGACGCCGTCCAGGCCCGGCATCTTCCAGTCCAGCAGCACCAGGTCGACGGCGCGGTCGGCCGCATCGGCCGCGGTGATCGTCGCCAGCGCGGCCTCGCCGTCGGCCGCGGTCATCGCCTCGAGCGATAGGCTGCGGGCCATCGCCGCCATCTGCTCGCGCGCGCAGGCGTTGTCGTCGACCACCAGCACCCGCTGCCCGCGCAGCGGCTCCGCCGGCGCCAGCGCGGCCTGGGACGCGGGCAGGCCGAAGCGCGCGCTGAAGCGGAAGCTGCTGCCGCGACCGGGCGCGCTGTCGACGCCGATCTCGCCGCCCATCATCTCGACCAGGCGGCGGCTGATCGCCAGGCCCAGGCCGGTGCCGCCGAAGCGGCGCGTGGTGGAGCTGTCGGCCTGGCTGAAGGGCTGGAACAGCCGGGCCAACTGCTCCGGCTCCAGCCCGATGCCGGTGTCGCGCACCTCGAAGGCGAGCTGCACCGCGCCGTCCTCGCGCGCGCGCTGCGTCACCGAGACGACGACTTCGCCATGCTCGGTGAACTTGACCGCATTGCCCACCAGGTTCAGCAGCACCTGGCCCAGCCGCGTGGGGTCGCCGATCAGGCGGCGCGGCAGCCGTGCCGGCAGCGCGTACACCAGCTCGAGGCCCTTTTCCTCGGCCTTCTGCCCGACCAGGGTGCCCAGGCGCTCGAGCACCTCGTCGATGTCGAACTCGAGCTGCTCCATCTCGAGGTGGCCGGCCTCGATCTTCGACAGGTCGAGGATGTCGTTCAGGATCGCCAGCAGCGATTCCGCGGCGCGCTGCACGTGGCGCACGTAGCGCGCCTGCGTGTCGTTCAGCCCGCTCTGCAGCGCGAGCTGCGACATGCCGAGGATCGCGTTCATCGGCGTGCGGATCTCGTGGCTCATGTGCGCCAGGAAGCTGGACTTGGCCTGGCTGGCCGCCTCGGCCTCCAGCCGCGCGCGGCGCTCGCTGAGGTCGAGCACGAAGCCCACCGTCTGCGGCGGCGGCCCCGGCGTCAGGATGCCGCCCACCAGCACCGGCACGCGGCGGCCGTCCTTGTGCAGGTACTCCTTCTCGTACGGCCGGTAGCGCCCTTCCTCCAGCAGCGCCAGCCCGGCGCCGGCGTCGGCGTCGCGGTACTCGGGCGGCGTCAGCCGTTCGGTCGTCAGCGCGCCGGTCCGCATCTCCTCGCGCGTGTAGCCGACGATGCGCAGGTAGGCATCGTTGGCCTCGACGATGCGGCCTTCCAGGTCGGTGATGCGCACCGCGATCAGGTTGGACTCCACCAGCCGCGCGATGCGCGCCTGCCACTCGACGGCCGCGGCCTCGGCACGCCGGCGCTGCTCGTTCTCTTCCTTCAGCGCGGTGTACAGGCCGGCGGTCTCCAGCGAGATCGCCGCCTGCGCCGCCAGCATGCCCAGCACCGCGGCCTGGCGCGCGCTGAAGGCATGCGTGCTCAGCCCGTGCTCGAGGTAGAGCACGCCGATCGCCTCGGCGCGGCGCAGCAGCGGCAGGCACAGCAGCGAGCGCGGGTGCACGCGCTGCAGGTAGGCATCGGCGCCGAAGGGGTGCGGCTGCGTCGCATCGGCCAGCAGCAGCGGCTCGCGGCTGCGCCGCACGTACTGCAGCACCGCGGCCGGATGCTGCGCGTCCTCGTCCTGCACCGCCAGGCCCGGGCGGTGCAGCTGCAGCGCGAGCTCGACGCCCTGCACCTGCACCTGCGCCGCGAGGACCAGGTGGTCGGCCTCGATCACGTACAGCCGCGCGGACTGCGCGCCCGCTTCCTCGAGCGCGATGCGCATCAGCGTCTCGAGCAGCGCGTCCAGATCGATCTGCCCCGACAGCGCCTGCGCGGCCTTCATCACCGCCAGTGCGTCGATCGGCATCGCCGCGGCCACGTCCGCGCGCAGCGCCGGGTGCGCCGCCTCGAGCTGGCGCAGCCGGGCCGTCGCGCCCCAGCGCGTGTAGGCCGCATGGGCCGCGGCCAGGCTGTCGTCGGCCAGGCGCGTCAGGCCGCGGCTGCGCTGGAACGCGGCCACCCGCTCCAGCGCCAGCCCCGCCTGGTGCGGCAGCGCGGCCGCGCGGGCGGCGGCGATGGCCTGCTCGTACAGCCCCTCGGCCTGCAGCACGTTGCCCTGCAGCCGCGCGAGCTCGGCCGCCACCAGCGCATGCCGGTTGGCATAGTTCTCAGGGCAGTGGCCGGCCCACACGGCCAGGTCGGCCACCGCGCGCTCGATCAGCCGCAGGCCCTCGGCCTGCGCCGCCGGCGGCTGCTGCTCGTGCACCGCGGCCAGCGCCAGCGCCCGGTAGAACGTGAAGGTCGGCTGCACCGCCATCGCGGTGACGGCGCGCAGCACGCCCTCGGTGCGGGCGGCGGCCTGCAGCGAGGCCTCGGCATCGCCGGCCAGGAAGGCGGCCACCTGTTCGAGCAGGTACACGATGGCCAGCCCGGCCAGGCTGTTCTGCGCGCTCAGGCGCTGCACCGCGGCGGCGTGGTCGTGGCCATCGCCATCGAACGAGGCCGGCGCGGCCGTGCGCCCCTGCAGGCAGCGCGCGAAGCGCTCGAAGGTCTGCACCACTTCCAGCGTGCCGCCGCTGTGCGTGGCGCGCAGGAAGGCGATGCTGCGCCCGGCCTGCAGCGCCAGTTCGTCCACCCGCTCGCCGCCTTCCAGCATGTACAGGCAGGTGTTGACGGCGATCAGCGCCGCATGCGCGAAGTTGCCCACCTCCAGGCAGGCGGCATAGCCGCGGTCGAGGATCGGCCGGCCGCTGGCGAAGGGCCGGCGCCAGAAGTGGATGAAGCCGGCATGCGAGAACAGCAGCATGCCGCGGCGCCGGCGGTCGTCCAGCCGCTCGTTCAGCCGCACCGCCAGCTGCGAAAAGTCGAAGGCCCCGGCGATGTCGCCGAACGCCGACAGCCGCACGCGGGCGTAGTAGGTGTAGACGACCGCGCTCTCCTCGCAGTTGCCATGCTGCAGCACCAGCCGCATCGCCTGCAGCACCAGCCACGGGAACGCGTCCGGCCGCGCGATGTACAGGCCGGTGAACGAATCGACGATCAGCCCGAGCACGGTGCGCGCGTCGTCGTCGGCCAGCGCGGGGGCCTCCAGCAGCGACTCGGCGCTGCGGCCGGCCAGGGCCTGCTCGATCTCCTGCCGCGCCTGCTGCACCAGCGCGGCCGGGTCGCCCGCCGGCATCTCGATGCCGAACAGGCGCAGCGACTCCAGCGCCACCGCTGCCGCCGCGCCGTACTGGCCGGGCACCAGGCGCAGCCGGATGCGCAGGCTGCACAGGTGCGCGCGTTCGCCCGCCGAGCGGGCGCGCGGCAGCAGCGCCGCCAGGCGTGCCTCGGCTTCCTGGAAGCGCGCGGTCAGGAACTCGCACTCGGCCAGTTCCTGCTCGAGCGCGAAGGTCTCGCTGGCCCGCGCCGCCCAGCCATCGGCCGGCCAGGCGGCCGCGGCGCGCGCCAGGTGCTCGTGCGCCAGCGCGAAGGCCAGGCCGGCCTTGGCGCGGCGGCCGGCCTCGATGTTCAGCTGCGCCAGCTGCAGCTGCTGCGCCGCATCGGTGAGCAGCGCGCACCCGCGGTTGAGCTGGTGCACCACGGCGAACAGGTGCTCGCAGCGCGCGTCGGGGTCGAGCGCGGCGAGCAGCCGCTGGCCGATGCGCAGGTGCCAGGCGGGCAGCTCGTCGGCCGCGATCAGGGCCAGCGCGGCCTCGTGCACGCGGTCGTGCACGAAGCGGTAGCGCTCGTTGCTCAGCTCGACCAGCCCGGCATCGGCCGCGGCCCGAAGCTGCTCGGTGGCCCGTGCCGGCGCCACCCCCAGCGCGGCGGCCAGCAGCACCAGCGGGCCGCTGCCGCCCAGGCAGGCCGCGTGCTGCAGCGCGTCGCGCGTGAGCGCCGGCAGGCGGCGCAGGCGGCGCTCGACTGGCTGCAGCGCATCCGCGGCAGGTGGCCGCAGGCGCAGCGGGTCGCCGTCCCAGCGCCAGGCCTGCTGCGCGCCGTCGAAGTGCAGCAGGCCCTCGGCCCGCAGCTCGGACAGCGTCTGCAGGATGTCGAACGGATTGCCGCGGGTGCGCTCGCGCAGCAGCGCGGCCAGCGGCTCGGCCTGGGCCGGCGGCAGGTGCAGGCTGTCGGCCACCAGCGCGCGCACCTGCTCGGCGCCCAGCGCGGCTAGCGGCACGTGGGTCACCTGCGCACCGGCCGCGTCGGCCTGGGCCAGCATCGCGCGCAGCGGATGCGCGGCCTCGGCCAGCGCGGTGTCGCGGCAGGCGCCGACGATCAGCAGCGCGCCGGCGTTGTCGTTGACCAGCAGGTCGCGCAGCAGCGCCACGCCGGCCGCATCGGCCCACTGCAGGTCGTCCAGGCACAGCAGCAGCGGTTGCTCGGCACGCGCGAACACGCCGATGAAGCGGCCGAGCACCCAGCGCAGCCGGTTCTGCGCCTCCACCGGGGCCAGCGCCGGCGGCGCGGGCTGCGGGCCGACCAGCGGCGCCAGCGCCGGCACCAGCTCCACCATCACCGGCAGGCCCGGGCCCAGCGCCTCGGTCAGCGCCGCGCGCCAGGCGGCCACGCGCGCCTCGGTGTCGCCCAGCAGCGGCGCGACCAGATCGTGCAGCGCCTGGGCCAGCGTGGCCCAGGGCCCGTCGCGGCGCTGCGAGTCGAACTTGGCGCCGACCACGCGCCGCGGCGCCGCGCCCAGCGACGCCAGCCAGGCCTGCACCAGCCGCGTCTTGCCGATGCCGGCGGGCCCGGACACCAGCACAAGCTGCGGCCGCGCCTGGGCCGTGACGCGCGCCAGGGCCGCGCCCAGCGCCGCCAGGGCCTCGTCGCGGCCATGCAGCTGCTGCGGCGCGCCGATGTCCTGCGGCGGATCGGCCGCGCCGGGCACGAAGGCCGTGACGGTGCCGCTGCGCTCGCACTCGGCCAGGCAGCGGTCCAGGTCGGCCACCAGGCCCTGGGCCGCGCGGTAGCGCTGGTCGGCGTCCTTCGCCAGCAGCTTCATCACCAGCGCGGACACCGGCGCGGGCACCTGCGGCGCCAGCTCGGCCAGCGGCCGGGGCAGGCGTGCGGCGTGGCAGTGGGCCCAGGCCAGCGGATCGGCCGCCTCGAACGGCAGCCGGCCGGCCAGCGCACGGTACAGCAGCAGGCCGAGCTGGTAGAAGTCGGCGCGGTGGTCGACCGGCCGGTTCATCCGCCCGGTCTGCTCCGGCGCCACCCAGGCCCAGTCGTCGATCGGCGGCGGCGCCTGTGCGCCCAGCCGCCGGCGTTCCACCGCCGCACTGACATCGGCGATCCAGCCCGCGCCGGTGTCGGGGTCCACCAGCAGGTTGTCCGGCCGCAGGTCGCCGTGCGGCAGCTGCGCCGCATGCAGGCCCGCCAGCGCCCGGGCCAGCGTGCAGCCCAGGCGCAGGCCGGCCTCGAGACCGAACGGGCCGGCCGCCAGCCGTTCGGTCAGGCCGGTGACCGGGAGGTCGGCGCACACCATCGCCGGCAGCGCGCCGGAGGTGCTGAGCTCCAGCGGATGCAGCAGGCCGGGCACCTGCAGCGCCTGCAGCAGCGCATGTTCCTCGCGGAAGTCGCTGGCGTCGCCGGT
>NZ_JBGAGA010000073.1:0-30926 GCF_044226965.1 Aquabacterium sp.
AACGCGCCGGATTCTTCGAGCGAATGCGTCAACGCGTCGCGGGCTGGTTCTCGAAGTAACGCGCCGGCTGATACTCAACGCCACTGTTGGAAGCGGTCGTTGGCGATGTCAGTTCATGGCCGATCGGCGCCCGTCATCACTTCCGTTGATGGGTAAGTCCTGACTCGTCGTCATACCCCCGCGCAAGGCGCGCCGGTCTTCGATCTCTGCACTGCAGCGAATGCCGTCGGTCACGGCTCGGCCTGGAATGCACGGTCTGGGACGCATTGCCGTCACCCCTCAAGCGCAAGAGGTGTGCAAGCAGCGCAGCGGCGAAGGGGTTGATCCGCCATCATCGCCCGCGCCGACGACCATGTCCGCCACGAAGGCGGTCGGCTGCTTTGACGACATGGACGACGCCCTCCCCTTTGCGAACCCCACCGGGACCACAGCAGCACCGCAGCCGGGACCACAGCAGCACCGCAGCACTGCAGCACAGCAGCACGGTGAGCACACCGGTCAGTGCTAAGTGGTTGATAAGACAAGGGGTCGCGTAGAACACTGTCGCCATACGACGTTAACTCAGCATACTGAGTTCTGGCTAGACGCAGGGGTCAACGAGCCCATCACCGGCAGATCCGAGTCGTCCAGTGCCCATCAGTCTTTGCTGATTGAATCGTTGCAGTTCGACGCGCCGTCGCGCAGACTTCGTCCAGGCTCACCAAGCAAGGACCAGACGAAAGTGGCGAACTCAAAACAATCCCAGAACCGCCGGCTGAAGATGGCGGAGCGCGCCCAGCAGCAACTCGCGCTGCACTTCCCGAACGTCCTGGACGCCCTGGTGTGGCGGCGCAAGACGAATGACGGGTTCACCACTGTGCCGCGCACGCTGCCGATCGCCATGCAGGCAATCGACGCAACGTCGAAGGGCGCGCCTGCTGGGCACTCGTTGTTCTGCCTCTGGGCCCGCGCCCCGGACAACCCGTTGGTCGCGGTTGAGAATCCGGCGACCTTTGCGGCCGAGACAGGCTTCACCGGCGAGCGCTCGGTGGACACCTGGCGCAAGCGTATGCGCACGCTGCGCGATCTCGGCTTCATCCTCACCAAGCCCGGCGCGTCCGGCGACTTCCACTATATCCTGCTGTTGAACCCCAACGTCGCAGTGGAGCGGATGCGGCGGCGTGGCCTGGTACAAGACGCCGTCTACGGCCGCTTCCAGGAGCGCCTGGCCGATGTCGGAGCCGCCGGCGACTGGGCGACGTACGAGGAGGCGCAGAAGGCCGCAGATGAGAAGGCGGCGGCGGACGCCGCTGCGGTCGCCAAGGCAGCGCCCGCCGAGAGGGCGCGGCCGGCCAAGGCCGGCGACAAAGTCAAGCGAGGTGCCCCGTGAAGCGCGAGGCGGCCAACCTCTACTCCGGTTTCAAGAACGATCGCGACCGGCTGTGGGCTCTGATCTCACGCGATCTGCGGATCGTCGCCGTCACCGCGCTGTGCGCCGTTGCCAGCGGTGCGTCGCCGCTGCTGCGCGAGGTGTTCCTGCGGTGGCTCGCATGAATGCGACCTTCCGGCCACTTGTCCGCTACATGGGGATCTATGCAGATCAGGCACCTCAAAGCTGAGAACTTCCGCGGTACGGCCACTTTGGAGTGGGCGCCGGGTGCGGCGTTCTGCTGTCTGATCGGCCCCGGCGACGCGGGCAAGTCCACCGTTCTGGATGCCATCGAGGCGGTGCTTTCCTCTCGTTGGTTCTCGTTTGGCGAGCACGACTTCCACCGAGGCGACACCGCCAAGACGATCGTCATCGAGGTCACAGTCGGCGAACTCAGCAAGGCGCTGAAGTCCGACGAGCGTTTCGGCCTGTATGTCCGGGGCTGGACCAAGGCCGGCGTGTTGCGCGATGAACCGGAAGACGACGACGAAGCGGTGCTCACCGTGCGGCTCAGCGTCGATGCGACCCTGGAGCCCGTCTGGCAGGTCGTCTGCGACCGCGCCGACGAGCCACGCACGATCTCGAACCGGGATCGCGCACTTTTCGGACTCGTGCGCTTGGCCGGCGACGACGCCCGACACCTGGGGTGGGGCCAGGGCTCGGTACTGTCGCGGCTGACCGGAGACTCGGACGAGGCCGCAGTGCGGCTTGCTGCTGCCTACAAGGCCGCGCGCGACAGCGCGAACCTAGGCGAGATCGAGTCGTTGGCGAAAACGGCCGGGGCCGCGGAGGGGTTCGCCAAGGGCCTGGGTGCCTACGTCGAGGCCGGATACGGGCCCGGCCTGGAACTTGGCCGCGGGGGCCTGTCCTCGGGCTCCATCGCCCTGCACGACGGTGGCGTTCCCCTGCGCCTGGCTGGCCTGGGCACGCGCAGGCTTGCCACGCTCGCGATCCAGAAGTCGGCGATCACCGAGGGCGCGATCGTGCTGGTTGACGAGATCGAGCACGGCCTGGAGCCTCACCGCGTGATGGGTGCCATTTCCCAGCTCCGGGGCGACCAGGCACGCGCAGCGGAGGCAAAACGTCCCATCGGTCAGGTGTTGATGACCACGCACTCCGAAGTTGCTTTGGGCGAGGCCGGCGCCGAGAGCCTGCGCGTGTGCCGCACGACGCGCCCGGCGCGCGTGACGACGATCATCAAGCCGGGCGCACCGGATCCCATCCGCGCCCTCATGCGCTTTGCGCCGCGCGCGCTGTTTTCGCGGCGCATCCTGGTGAGCGAAGGAAACACCGAAGTTGGTGTGATCAACGGTGTGCGCGAGTTCTGGCCCCCTCTGCACGGCGGCATCCCGATCGAACACCTCGGCGGCTTCATCGCAGACGGCAACGGATCGCAGGCGCCGCAGATTGCGCTGGGCCTGCGCGGCCTCGGCTACGACATCGCGGTGTTTCGCGACTCCGACACGGACCTGAGTGCCGAAGACGCCGCCGCCCTCGGGGCTCAAGGAATCCCCGTCTTCGAGTACGGCGCAGGGCTCGATGTCGAGCACGCGATCATCTCGGTGGCAAGCGATGCGCAGATGCAGCGCTTGATCGAGCATCTGCGTGTCGAGCGTGGCGTCGGAAAGATCGATGACAACTTGCGCGCCGCCCTGGGGATGACCGCCGAGGCGCTGGCCCAACAGTTCAGCATGTGGGAGTTGAACTCAACGCTTGACGCCGCCGAGCTTCGCCGACGGATCGCCGACGAGTGCACCAGCCGCAAGTGGCTGAAGGACCAGCGGATCGCCCGCGGCGCCGGCCCCATCGCTTGGCAGGTGGCCGCGGAGAGCCCCGGTTCGCCATTGGCGCAGACCTTCGCGGCCGCCCGCGCCTGGCTCTATGCCTGAGGCCCAGGATCTGCTGGGGGTCGAGCGCGGCGCAATCGTCGCGCCAGCCGGCCACGGCAAGACCGAGCTGATCGCAAAGGTGGCGGCACTGGGGAGGCGCACGCTTGTCCTCACGCATACGAACGCGGGCATCCAGGCCATCCGTGCCAGGCTAAAGCGCATGCGCATTCCGCGGTCGGCCGTCATCGTCGACACCATCGCCGGCTGGTGCCTGCGCTACGCGCATGCGTTCCCCGGTATCGCCCAGCCGCCCGTAGACCTGCCGGTCGGTGCGCAGTGGGACGACGTGCATCGTGGCGTGAAATCGGCGTTGGGCGTCCCGGCCATCCGTCGCGTCGTGGAAGCTTCCTATGACCGCATCCTCATCGACGAATACCAGGACTGCAACGGCCACCAGCACGAGCTCGCCATCGCGCTGTCCGCGATAACACCGACGATGATCTTCGGTGATCCGATGCAGGGCATCTTCGAGTTCGCCGGCGCTACGCTGAGCTGGGAGCGTGAGATTCATGCCACTTTCCCGCTGGTGGCCGAGTTGGAAGTGCCCTACCGCTGGCGCGACAAGAATCCCGCGCTGGGCGACTGGATCGCCGACGCGCGCGACAGGCTGATCCGCGGCGACCGCGTGGATTTCGCCGACGGCCCCGTGGCCTACCGCCACGCCGACGATGCTTTCGATATGGAGGCGCTGTTCCAGAGCATCGAGGGCAAGGAAGGGACTATCGCTGCCATCCATTGCAACAAGGGGATCTGCTACCGCCTGGCTGCGGCTGCACGCGGCGGCTATCAGGCCATTGAGGAGATGGCGGCCAAGACGATGACGGAGTTCGCCGCGCGCTGGGACGCCTCCCCTACCCAGCCAGCCCGTCGCGATACCCTGCGGTGGCTGTTTGGCGAGTCCTTCAGCATGCGCAAACTCGGCGAAGAGGAATCACCCTCGACTGAAGAGACTTCGCTGCTCGAAGCCATCAAGGTTCCCATGGCTGCGCTGGCCGTTGACGGGCCCAGGGCTGCCCTTGAGATTCTGCTGTTGACCCGGAAGCTGCCTCGGGCACGGCTGCACCGGCAGGAGCTGGTTCGCGACGTGGAGCGCGCCATCTCCGAGCTTGCGGCAGGACGCTGCGCCACCATGCTCGAAGCCGCCAAGCGGATCCGTGATCGAGCTGGTGTCGTGGGCCGTCGCATGCCGAAGCGGACCGTCTCGACGCCGCTCTTGCTGAAGGGCCTGGAGTTCGACCATGTGGTCGTGCCCGATGCTGCGCACTTCGCATATGAGCGCCATGCCCAAGCCAAGCTGTTCTACGTGGCGATCTCCCGACCCACGCAGTCGCTGACGATCACTGGCTCGCAAGGCTACCTGCAGCTTCCGCCGCCAGCACTTTGAGGGTGCGGCTGCCTATCCGGCGTCGATGGAGGTCGTTACGGCAGAAAGGCCGCCTTGCGTCCGCTTTGACTGACAGCTGTCATCCAGAGTCTTCCGCATCAGCGCCTGTCTTCAGTCTGCAGCAGCCTCCGACACTGTCGCCGCAACTCCCTCTTGAACACCGTCCCCATCGACATGCTGCGATGTCATCGTGCGTCGTTGAGGATCACGCGGAGGCTCACCCCGCGGGGTCGATTGACACAGCGAACACCCCCAACCTGCACAAGGCGTCCGCCAAGTCATCGACTGGATGGACGGGGGCCGTCGACACAACGTTTCGAAGGCCTGCCGCCCGCCCCTCAGCGCTCGACCGTCTTGTTCCAGCGCGCGTTCCACTCCGGCCGCAGCGCGTTGATGCTGTCCCAGTCCAGCGTGATCACCGTCTTCATGTAGCCCTTGAAACGGTCCACCGTGGCCTGCGCGGCCGGCGTGGAAGGCTGTGTCTTCAGGTTCGACGGGATCTGATTGCCGAACTCCAGCGCCGCGGCCTGGGCCTGCGGCGTCAGCAGGAACTCGGCGAGCTTCTGCGCCAGCGCCGGGTTGTCGTTGTGCGCGGTCACGCACTCGGCCACCATCAGCAGCACCGAGCCTTCCTTGGGCTGCGCGTACTCCATCGGCACGCCGCGCGCCTTCTGCGTGGCCACGCCGGTGGGCGTGAGCGGGAAGATCGCGGCCTCGCCGGTCTGCACCATCTCGCTCAGCTTGGCCGAGCTGGGGATGTACTCCAGCACATTGGGGCCGATGGTGCTGCCCCACTTCGTGAAGCCGGGGTCGACGTTCTTCTCGCTGCCGCCCTGGATGCGGTTGAACATCAGGAAGCCGTGCAGCCCGAAGCTGCTGGAGGGCAGCGACTGGAACACCACCTTGCCCTTGAACTTCGGGTCGGCGAAGTCCATCCACGAGGTCGGCGCGGGCCACTTCTTCTCGTCGAACAGCTTCTTGTTGTAGCCGATGCCGGTCATGCCGACGTTGACGCCGGCGGCCATGCCGTCGGCCATGCGGGCGCTGGGGTACAGGTCCTTGAGGACCGGCGAATCGGCCATCTTCTGGCACAGGCCCATCTTGATGGCGCGCACCATCACGCCGTCGTCCAGGAACATCACGTGCACCGGCGGCTTCTCCTTGCTGGCCTGCACCTTGGCCAGGATGTCCGACGAGGTGCCGGGCACCACCACCACCTTGACGCCGTGGATGCGCTCGAACGCCGGGAACACGTACTTGGTGTACGAGCGTTCCATGTCGCCACCGTTCATGCCGATGTACAAGGTCTTGTCCTGCGCGGCGGCACCGCCGGCGGCCAACGCCAGCAGCGCGCAGGCGGTCATCATCGTCAAGCTCGGGCGGACCATGGTCGTTCCTTTCGTGGGTTAGGCAGGAGAACGCGCCGCAGCCTGGGCCGCGGCGAAACGGGTGATCGAGAAGGCGCCCAGCGGCACCGCGGTGCGGCCGTCGTGCTGCACCCACTGGGCCAGCGCCTCGCCGACGGCGGGGCCGGTCTGGAAGCCGGCACCGCAGAAGCCGAAGGCATGCAGCAGCTGCGGGTGGCGGGTGCCGGGGCCGATGATCGGCTGGTGGTCCGGCAACGAGCCTTCGACGCCGCTCCAGAACCGGATGACCTGCGCCTGCGCCAGCGGCGGGAACAGCGCGGCCATGCGCTGGCACAGCTCGCCGATGGCCACCGCGCGCGGCGCCGCGTACAGCACATGGCTGGCCGCGCCGCGGCTGCCGCCCATCACGCAGTTGCCGCGCGCGGTCTGCCGGCCGTAGATGCCGCCGCCTTCGACGCCGATGTTGACGTCCATGAAGCGCGGCACCGGCTCGGTGACGGCCATGCCGGGGTGGATGGTCTCCATTGGCGCGTCGTCGCCGAAGGCGCGCGCCACCGTCAGCGCCCAGGCGCCGGCGCAGTTCAGCAGCCACGGCGCGCGCACGGTCAGCCCGCGGCCGTCGCCGACCACGAATTGGTGGCCGTCGTGCGCCAGTTCGCGCACCTCGCAGCGCTCGATCACGCGCGCGCCGGCGGCCTGCGCGGCGCGGGCGAAGGCGGGCGACACCAGGCGCGGGTTGGCATGGCCGTCGCCCGGGCACCACGAGCCGGCGACGGCCTGCGCGCCGAGCCAGGGGTAGGCGCGGCGAAAGGCATCGCCGGTGATCAGTTCGAGTTCGAGTCCTCGGCCTTCGATGCGCCGCGCGTAGGCTTGCAGCGCCGCCAGGTCGGCCTCGCTGCGCGCGAGCTTCAGGTGCCCGGAGCGGACGTACTCGCCATCGATGCCGATGTAGGCGCGCAGCGTCTCCCAGATCTCCCTGGATCTCAAAGCGAGCGGCAGCTGCACCGGCAGCCGGCCCTGGATGCGCACGCCGCCATAGTTGACGCCGCTGGCCGCGGCCCCGCACAGCCCGCGCTCGAGCAGCACCACCGAGCGGCCGGCCCGGCGCAGGAACAGCGCCGCGGCACTGCCGACGATGCCGCCGCCGATGATGGCGACGTCGGCCTGCAGCGCGGAGCGGCCGGACTCAGTCATCCGCCTGGTCCTGCGGCACCGGCCGCGAAGCGGCCTGCAGGTCGGCCAGCGCCGCGATCGGCACCGGCTTCACCGGCGGCTGGCCACGCAGGCGCCCGACCTCGGCGAGCGAGCAGCCTGCCGCGTCGGCCAGCAGGCGCGCCGCGGCCGCGCCGCACATGCGGCCCTGGCAGCGGCCCATGCCGATGCGGGTCTGCGCCTTCAGGCGGTTCAGCTCGCGCGCGCCGGTGTCGCGCACGCAGGCACGCAGCTCGCCGGCGGTGACTTCTTCGCAGCGGCAGACGATCAGGTCATCGGGCGCCTCGGCGGCCCACTGCGCCGGGGGCGCGGCCATCCGTTCGAGGCCGGCGCGGAAGCGCTGCTGGGCCTGCAGGCGACGCTGCAGCCGCCCGGCCTGGTCGGCCGAGCTCGGCTGCCCGTGGTCCTGCAGCAGCGCCAGCGCGGCGCGCGCGCCGGCCAGTTCGGCCGCGTCGGCACCTAGCACCGCCGCGCCGTCGCCGGCCAGGTAGACGCCGGCCACGCTGCTGCGGCCAGCCGCATCGCGCTTTGGTCGCCACGCCTGGTCGAGCGGGTCGAACTCGAAGGCGCAGCCGGCCAGGTCGGCCAGCTGGGTCTCGCTGCGCAGGCCGTGGCTGAAGGCCACCGCATCGCAGGGTGTGTGGTGCACGCCGACGCTGTCTTGCCATAACAAGGATTCGACGCGGCCAGCCCCTTCAGCGCGCAGCAGCGTGGCGCCTTGGCGCAGCGCGACACCGGCCGCGCGCAGCCGCGCCAACATCCACGCGCCCCTGGCCGCCATCGCCGGCCGCGCCAGAAGGCCGGGCAGCGCGCGCAGCGCCGCGCCGGGCGGCGCGCTGTCCAGCACCGCCTGCACCTGGCCGCCGGCCTTGAGGTACTGCCAGGCCACCAGGTACAGCAGCGGCCCAGTGCCGGCGAACACCACGCGCGGGCCGACCAGGCTGGCCTGGGCCTTCAGCGCGATCTGCGCGGCGCCCAGCGTCAGCACGCCGGGCAGCGTCCAGCCGGGGAACGGCAGCACGCGCTCGGTGGCGCCGGTGGCGAGGATCAGCGCATCGAAAGGCAGCACCTCGGTGGCTGCGCCGCGCAGCAGGTGCAGCTGGCGGTCCTCCAGGTGCCACACCAGCGTGCCGGGGCGGTGGTCGAGTTGGGCCTTCAGCGCCTCGAAGCGCGCGAACAGCGCCGCGGCCTTGCCGGCCTCGAAGCCGTACAACGCGCGCCCGTCGCGCCGCAGCGCCGGCGGCGGCTGGCGGTAGATCTGGCCGCCGACCCGCTCGGCCTCGTCGACGAGCACCGGCCGAAGGCCGGCTTCGACCAGCTGCTCGGCCGCGCGCAGGCCGGCCGGGCCGGCGCCGACGATCACCGCGCGCAGGCTGCCGCTCACTCCGGCCACCTCGTCAGCAGGCGCAGCCCGGGCGTCAGCGGCGTGCTGCAGGCGCGCAGGCGCTGGCCGTCGGCGGTGTTCATCCAGCAGTCCTGGCAGGCGCCCATCAGGCAGAAGCCCGCACGCGGCTGCGCGCCGAACTCGCTGTGGCGCAGCACGCCGCCCTGCGCCAGCACGGCGGTGAGCACCGTGTCGCCTTCGAAGCCCTGGCAGGGCTGGCCGTCGAGCTCGAACGCGATGGCCGCGCGCGCGGGCAGCCCGTCCAGCCGCCGCAGCAGCGGCAGGGGCGTCTTCGTGTCGCTCATCGCGGTTGCCCCACCAGCACCTTGTCCAGCCCGTACAGCCGGTCCAGCACCACCATCACCAGTGCGGTGAGGCCGACGATCAGCGCCGACACCGCGGCCATCATCGGGTCGATCGATTCGGTGGCCAGCATGTACATGCGCACCGGCAGGGTCACCGTCTGCGGCGAGGTGATGAAGATCGACATCGTCACCTCGTCGAAGCTGTTGATGAAGGCCAGCAGCCAGCCGCCGGTGATACCCGGCAACATGAGCGGCCAGGTGATGCGGCGGAAGGTGGTCCAGCGGTCGGCGCCGAGCGACTGCGCGGCCTGCTCGATGCTGCGGTCGCTGCCGGCCAGCGCCGCGGCGATCAGGCGCAGCGCATACGGCGTGACGATCACCACATGCGCCAGCGTCAGCCACAGCGAGGAGCCGCGCACCTCCAGCAGCGCGAACAGCCGCAGCATCGCCACGCCCAGCACCAGGTGCGGCACGATCAGCGGGCTGAGCAGCAGGCCTTCCAGTGCCTGGCGGCCGCGAAACTCGTGCCGCGCAATGGCCAGCCCGGCCGGCACCGCCAGCGCCACCGCCAGGGTGGCCGCGCACACCGCCACGCCCAGGCTGTTCCAGAAGCTCTGCATCAGGTCGCTGTGCGCGAACACGGCGCGGAACCAGCGCAGCGAGTAGTCGCCCCAGGGCACCGACAGCGTGTCCTGCGGCGTGAAGGCCACCAGGCACACCACCACCAGCGGCGCGAGCATGAAGCCCACCACCAGCGTGTGGAACAGCAGCAGCAGCGGGCCGTTCTTCATCCCATGCGCCGCCGGTAGCGGCCTTCGAGCACGGCGTTGAAGCCCAGCATCACGGCCAGGTTCACCACCAGCAACGCGAATGCGATGGCCGCGCCCAGCGGCCAGTTCAGCTCGTGCAGGTATTCGTCGTAGATCAGCGTGGCCACCATCTTCAGGCGGCGGCCGCCGAGCAGGCCGGGAATGGCCAGCGCGCTGGCGCTGAGCGCGAACACGATCAGCGCGCCGGACACCAGCCCCGGCGTCACCTGCGGCAGCACCACGCGGCGCCAGGTGGTGAAGGGCGAGGCGCCGAGCGAGAGCGCCGCGTTCTCGACCCAGGGGTCCAGTTTCTGCAGCGAGGTCCACACCGGAATGACCATGAACGGCAGCATCACGTGCACCAGCGCCACCACCACCGCGATGGGCGTGTACAGCAGCCGCGTGCGGCCGATGCCCACCCATTCCAGGAACTGGTTGACGAAGCCGGCCGGCCCCAGCACCAGGCTCCAGCCGAAGGCGCGCACCACCACGCTGACCAGCAGCGGCGCCAGGATCACCAGCAGGAAGATCGAGCGCCAGGGCGCACGCATGCGGCTCAGGATGTAGGCCTCGGGCGCGCCGACGATCACGCAGATCAGCGTGGTCAGCAAGGCCACCCAGCCGGTGCGGGCGAACACCTGCCAGTAGTACTCGTCGCCCAGCACCTGCGCGTAGGCGACCAGCGTATAGCCGGGCTGCACGCCGGTCTCGTGGTTGAAGCGCTGGAAGGACAGCAGCGCGGTCAGCGCCAGCGGCAGCAGCACCATCAGGCCGAACAGCGCGAGCGCCGGCGCGCTCAGCGCATACGGCGTGGCGCGCGGCGCGGCACTGCTGCCGCTCACGCCGCGGCCTCCGGCGGCAGCAGGCGCAGCACGTCGTCCGACCAGGCCAGGCCGGCGGCGCCGTGCTCGTCCCACGGCGTGCGGCCGTCGTTGGGGCTGCTGACCTCCAGCTCGCCTAACGGTGATGTGACGCGGTACAGCCACTGGCTGCCGAGGAAGAAGCGTTCCTCGATGCGCACCGCCAGCCGGCTGGCGCCGTCACCGGCCGACAGCAGCCGCAGCTTCTCGGGCCGCAGGCACACGCGCACGGCCACGCCCTCGCCCGGCGCGCCGGCCGGTGCCGGCAGGCGCAGGCCGTTGGCCAGTTCGACCTCGCGGCCGCGCACCGTGCCGGCCAGCAGGTTGGCCTTGCCGACGAAGCCCGAGATGAAGGCGCTGGCCGGGTGCTCGTACAGCGCCTGCGGCGCCGCCACCTGCACCGCGCGGCCGGCCTGCATCACCACCACGCGGTCGCTGATCGACAGCGCCTCGGCCTGGTCGTGCGTGACCATGATCGTCGTGGTGCCCAGCTTGCGCTGGATGCGGCGCAGCTCGAACTGCATTGCCTCGCGCAGCTTGGCGTCCAGGTTCGACAGCGGCTCGTCCAGCAGCAGCACCGGTGGCTCGATCACCAGCGCGCGGGCGATCGCCACCCGCTGGCGCTGGCCGCCCGACAGCTCGCGCGGGTAGCGCCCGGCCATGCTGTCCAGGTGCACCAGCGCCAGCATGCGTTCGACCCGCGCGGCGCGCTCGGCCGGCGCCACGCGGCGCATCTCCAGCCCGAAGGCGACGTTCTGCGCCACCGTCATGTGCGGGAACAGCGCATAGCTCTGGAACACGACGCCCAGCCCGCGCTGGTTGGGCGGCAGGTGGGTGATGTCGCGCCCATCGAGCCGGATGCGGCCGCTGCTCGCCGGCACGAAGCCGGCCAGCGCCTGCAGCGTGGTGGTCTTGCCGCAACCCGAGGGCCCGAGCAGGCTGATGAACTCGCCGCGCTCGACGGACAGGTGCAGGTCCACCAGCGCGTGCACGTCGCCGTAGGACTTGCTCAGACCCTCGAGAACCAGGAAGGACATGTGGCCAGTGTGAAACCGCGGCTCCGGCGTCGTCAAGACGGTTCACCCGCGTATCGGAATGAATTTGCAGGAAAGTCCGGTATCCGGAAGAATGCAGCGACCAACTTGCTACTTCATTCCAATTGACGAGATCCATGGCCACCGAAGACAGCACCGTCAGCAGCCTGCACCGCGCCGTGCAGATCGTCCGTGCGCTGGCCGATGCCGCCGCCGAGGGCGGCATGCGCGTCAGCGACCTGGGCAAGCAGCTGGGCTACACGCAGGCCACCACGCACCGGCTGCTGCAGCAGCTGGTGGACGAAGGCCTGGTCGAGCAGGCCGCTCACAACAAGCGTTATGCGCTGAGCCTGGATTTCTTCTCGCTGGCCGCACGCGCCGGCGAACGCGGCGGCCTGCGCGAGCGCTGCCGCCCGGCGCTGCTGCGGCTGGGCGCCTCGCTCGGCGACAGCGTGTTCCTGCTGGTGCGTGCCGGCTTCGACGCGCTGTGCCTGGACCGCTGGGAGGGCCCGTTCCCGATCCGCAGCTTCACCGGCGACATCGGCGGGCGCGTGCCGCTGGGCGTGGGCCAGGGTTCGATGGCGATCCTGGCGCACCTGCCCGAGGCCGAGCGCGACGAGGTGATGCGCCACAACGTGCCGCGCATCCGCCACCTCGGCGCGCTGGACGAGGTGTACCTGCGCACCGAGGTCGCCAAGGTGCTGCGCCAGGGCTATGCCAACACCAACTCGGGCCTGATCGAAGGCATGGCCGGCGTCGCGGTGCCGGTGTTCGATTCCAACGGCCAGGTGGTGGCCGCGCTGAGCATCGGCACGCTGACCGCGCGGCTCGAAGGCGAGCGCCTGCCGGTGGTGGTGGACCTGCTGCAGCGCGAGGCGCGCGCGCTGGCCGCGCAGATCAACCCCTTCGACCGCGCGCTGCGCCGGCCGGCGGACAGCCTGGGCGGCGGGCGCTGAGGCCGCTGAAACCGCTTCAGCACGACGGCACGATCAGCACACGCAGGAAGCACACGCAGGAAGCGCTCGCAGGCCGCGACGAATGCGCCTCGGGGCTCATGGCCGTCTCAGGCACGCAATCGCGCATCGACCACCTCGGCACCGAACAGGAATGACGAGGTGCGGATCAGCCCGCGGTCGACCACGTGGATCGCGATCACCTCCAGCCGACCGGCACCTTCGGCCAGCGTGCGCGAGACATCGAGGTGGTCGATCACCGTGTTGCCGAACACCGAGCGGCTGACCAGCCGCGCATGGTGCGCCGGGTCGGCCAGCAGCCGCAGCACGCGCTGGCGGATCTGCGGATGGCCCGACGCCAGCAGCCGGCCCGGGAACTCGAACTGGTGCGCATCGTGCGCGTGCGCGGCCAGCATGGCCTCGACATCGCGCGCATTGACCGCATCGTGCTGGCGCTGCACCACCAGCTCGGCTGACGTGAACTTCATGATCGACCCTCTCGTGACGCTGACTCCGCTCCCTGTGCCTGTGAATCCTTCAAGCCGCGTCCAGCAGGTGGCAGGCGGCCAGATGCTGCTCGCCGACGCGCTGCTGACGCGGCACCCGCTCGCTGCAGCGCGGCATCGCATGCGGGCAGCGCGGGTGGTAGTGGCAGCCCGGCGGTGGCGCCAGCGGCGAAGGCATCTCGCCACGGATGGCCACGAACTCGCGCTTGCGCACCTCCAGCCGCGGCGTCTCGGCCAGCAGCGCCTGCGTGTACGGATGGCGCGGGTGGGCGAACAATTCGTCGGTCGGTGCGCTCTCGACCACGCGGCCGAGGTACATCACCAGCACGCGGTCGGTCAGGTGACGCAGCACGCCGAGGTCGTGGCTGATGAACATCAGCGTCAGGTCCAGCTCGCGGCGCAGCCGGTCCAGCAGGTTGATGACCTGGGCCTGGATCGAGACATCGAGCGCGGCCACCGCCTCGTCGCAGACGATCAGCTCGGCCTGCAGCGCCAGCGCGCGGGCAATGCCGATGCGTGCGCGCTGGCCGCCCGAGAACTGATGCGGAAAGCGCTGCATCACCGCGGCATCCAGCCCCACCTGCGACAACCAGTGCGCGACGTAGGCGGCCTGCTCGCGCCGCGGCACCAGGCCATGCACCACCGGCGCTTCGCCGACGATGTCGATCACGCGACGGCGCGGGTTCAGCGAGGCATAGGGGTCCTGGAACACCATCTGCATCTTCAGGCCCAGCGCGCGGCGCTCGGCCGGCGGCAGCAGGGCGATGTCCTGGCCCTGCCAGCGGCGCTGCCCGGCACTGGGCTGCAGCAGGCCCACCGCCAGCCGGCCCAGCGTGGACTTGCCGCAACCCGATTCGCCGGCCACGCCCAGCACCTCGCCGCGCCGCAGCGTCAGGTCCACGCCGTCCACCGCATGCACCACCGGTGGCGGCGCGGACCAGCCGGCCCGCTGTGCCAGGCGCTGCACCCAGTCCACCGGCGGGCTGAAGCGCTTCTCGATGCCCGCCAGTTCCAGCAGCGCGGTCATCACGCCGCCTCCTGCGCCGAGAACGGCGCCCAGCAGCGCACGCTGCGGCGCTGCAGGATCTGCGGCGCCGGTGGACGCTCACATTGCGCGCTGGCCGTTCGGCATCGGTTGCGGAACGGGCACCCCACGGGCAAGGCCAGCAGCGACGGCGTGCTGCCGTCGATCTGCCGCAGCGGCCGGCCGCGCTCGTTGCGCGCCGGCAGCGAATCGATCAGCCCGCGGGTGTAGGGATGCAACGGCCGCAGCAACACGTCGGCTGCCGGGCCGCATTCCACCAGGCGGCCGGCGTACATCACCGCCACCTGGTCGGCGATCGAGGCCACCACCGACAGGTCGTGCGTGATCCAGATCAGCGCGGTGCCGGCGTCGCGGCAGAGCTTCTGCACCTCGTGCAGGATCTGCGCCTGGATCGTCACGTCCAGCGCGGTGGTCGGCTCGTCGGCAATCAGCAGGTCGGGCCGGTTCAGCACCGCGATGGCGATCGCCACGCGCTGGCGCATGCCGCCGGAGAACTGGTGCGGGTAGGCCTCCAGCCGCTCGTCCGGCGCCGGGATGCCCATGCGCGCCAGCGCCTCGCGCGCCCGTTCGCGCGCGGCGCTGCGGCTGATGTCGTTGTGCGCGCGCACCGCCTCGATCATCTGCGTGTCCACCCGCAGCACCGGGTTCAAGGTCATCATCGGGTCCTGGAACACCATCGCGATGCGGTTGCCGCGCAGCGCGCGCATCTGCTGCGCGCTGGCCTGGCGCAGGTCGCGGCCCTGGAACAGGATGCGGCCTTCCACCACCTCGCCTGGCGGGTCGACCAGGCCGACGATCGAATAGCCGGTCATCGACTTGCCGGAGCCCGATTCGCCAACCAGCCCCAGCACCTCGCCGGCCTGCAGCGTGAAGCTGACGCCGTCCACCGCCTTGGCTATGCCGTGGCGGGTGCTGAACCAGGTCTTGAGGCCGTCGACCTCCAGGGTGGGCAGGGTGTTGCTCATCGTCGTCACTGCTTCTGCAAACGGGGGTTGAAGACGTCGCGCATTTGGTCGGCGACGAGGTTGATGCACACGATCAGCAGCAGCAGCGCCAGGCCGGGGAAGAAGCTGATCCAGTAGCGGCCGGACATCAGGTGCTGGAAGCCATTGGCGATCAGCAGGCCGAGCGAGGGCTCGGTGATCGGCAGCCCCAGGCCCAGGAAGGACAGCGTGGCCTCCAGCGAGATCGCCGCGGCCACCTGCAGCGCCGCCACCACCAGCACCGGCGGCAGGCAGTTCGGCAGCAGGTGGCCGAGCAGGATGCGCAGCGGCGACAGGCCCTGCATGCGCGCGGCCTCGATGTATTCCTTGCGCCGCTCGACCAGCGCCGCGCTGCGCGTGGTGCGGGCGTAGTAGGCCCATTGCACCGCCACCAGCGCGCTGACGATCTTGCCCAGACCCTGCCCCAGCGCGGCCAGCAGCACCAGCGCGATCAGCATCGCCGGGAACGACAGCTGCACGTCGACGATGCGCATCAGCAGCGCATCCACCCGCCCGCCGGCGTAGCCCGCGGCCAGGCCCAGCAGCACGCCGATCAGCAACGCCAGCGCGGTGCTGGCCAGGCCGACGACCAGGCTGGTGCGCAGGCCGTAGAGGATGGCCGCGCCCATGTCGCGGCCCTGCTCGTCGGTGCCCAGCCAGTAGTGGTGGCCGGGCAGGCCGGCGGCGGCGGCACCGGGCGGCTGACGCGCGTCCATCAGGTCGAGCTGCGTCAGGTCGTAGGGGTTCTGCGCCGCGAGCCAGGGCGCCAGCAGCGCGGCGCCTGCCAGCAGCAGCAGCACGGCCAGCGCGGCCAGCGCCACGCTCGAGGCGGCGAAGTTGCGCAGCGCGGCCCGTGCCGGGGAATCGAATCGGATCATGGCCGCGTCTTTCAGGCGTTGGCATGGCCGACCCGCACGCGCGGGTCGAGCAGCGAGTACAGCAGGTCCACCGCCAGGTTGATCAGCACGAACAGCAGCACGATCACCAGCAGGTAGGCGACGACGACCGGGCGGTCCAGCAGGTTGATCGAATCGATCAGCAGCTTGCCCATGCCCGGCCACGAGTAGATGGTCTCGGTGACGACGGAGAACGCGATCAGCGAGCCGAACTCCAGCCCGATCACCGTGACGATGGGCACCAGGATGTTCTTCAACACATGCACGCCGACGATGCGCGCCGGCGCCAGGCCCTTGGCGCGGGCGAACTTCACGTAGTCCTGCAGCATCGCCTCGCGCGTGCCGGCGGCGGTGAGCCGGATCACCAGCGAGATCTTGAACAGCGCCAGGTTCAGTGCCGGCATCACCAGGTGGGCCCAGCCGTCGGCCGTCAGCACCGACAGCGGCACGCCGAGCACCGTCACCGTGCTGCCGCGTCCATTGGACGGTAGCCATCCGAGCTGCACCGAGAACAGCAGCACCAGCATCAGCCCGACCCAGAAGGTGGGCAGCGAGAAGCCGACGATCGAGCCGGCCATCACCGCACGGCCGGCCGCGCTGTCCGGCTTCAACCCGGCGAACAGCCCGAGCGGCACGCCCAGCAGCACCGCCAGCACCATCGCCACCAGCGCCAGCTCCAGCGTGGCCGGCAGGCGCTCGAGGATCAGGCCTAGCGCGCTGCTGCCGTGCACGAACGAGCGGCCCAGATCGCCCTGCAGCGCATGGCTGAGGAAGCGCGCGTACTGCTCCCACAGCGGGCGATCGAGGCCCAGTGAACGCGTCACCTGCTCGATCTCGGCCTGGTCGGCCTGCGGGCTGATCAGCACATCGACCGGATTGCCCACCGCGAAGATGCCGGCAAACACCAGCACCGACATCGCCAGCAACACCAGCGCGCTTTGCAGCACGCGCCGTAACAACACCAACTTCATGCGCTTCTCCGCGTTTTCAACCGGTGACACATCGATGACCGGCGCCCTATAGTCCCGGCGTCTGCCGTCGTCCCCGTTCCCTCATGAGCCAGCGCGCCCGCCCCGTGATCCCCTCGACCACCGCGCTGCGCGTGTTCGAGGCCGCCGCGCGGCACGGCAGCTTCACCGAGGCGGCTGACGAGCTGTGCCTGACGCAGAGCGCGGTGTCCAAGCAGATCAAGTCGCTCGAAGACAGCCTGGGCGTCACGCTGTTCGTGCGCATCAACCGCGGCCTGGTGCTCACCGAGCTGGGCCGCTGGTACCTCGACGACATCCGCCCCGCGCTGCAGCAGCTGGAGGCCGCGGCGGTGAAGCTGGCCACGCGCCGCGCCTCGCGCACCACGCTGACCTTGCGCATCGTCGCGATCGTCGGCGACCGCTGGCTGCTGCCGCGCTTCAACCGCTTCGCGCAGGCGCATCCCGAGCTCGACGTGCAGTTCACCAGCCTGCTCTCGCGCGACGGGCAGGACCAGGTGCAGGCCGATGGCGAGTTCCGCTTCGGCGAAGGCGCCTGGCCCGGCTGCGCGGCCGACTACCTGTTCGGCCGCGAGCTGCTGCTGGTGGCCGCGCCCGAGCTGCTGAACAAGCTGGGGCATCCGCAGCAGGCCTGGGAAGTGCTGCGCTTTCCGCTGCTGCAGCACTTCCAGGTGCCGCAGGCCTGGCAGGAATTCTTCAGCGCGCACGACATCGCGCTCGAGGCCGCGCCGCAGATCATCCGCTACGAGTTCTACTCGACCATCATCGGCGCGGCAGCGGCCGGCATGGGCCTGGCGCTGGTGCCGCGCATGTTCGTGGCCGACGAGCTGCAGCGCGGCGTGCTGGTGAACCCGCTGGCCGCCGGCGTGATCGGACGCAGCGGCTACTACTTCGTCTTTCCGCAGCACAAGCAGGCCGACCCGGCACTGGCCGCGCTGCGCGCCTGGCTGATCGACGAAGCCCGCGCCGAAACCGAAGAGCATGCCGCCTGGATTCATTGGGCGAAGCTCCCGTCCGAGCGCAGCATCGAAAGCTCGACGTAGCGCGTGCCGACGCGGCGCCCGGCGCTGAAGTCCAGCACATGGCCGCCCAGGTCGACGCGGCCGACGCGCGCCAGCGCCGCGGCCAGCGCGGCCGGCGAGGGTTCGCCGCTCATCGTGCGCAGCGCGTGCAGCAGCAGCCGCGCGTTCAGGAAGCCTTCGAGCTCGACGAAGTCGGGCCGCGCCGGCTGCAGGGCCTGGCGCTGCAGCAGCAGGCGCCGGTAGTCCGCGATCACCGGCAAGGCACTGCGCGCGGGCGAGGGCACCAGCTGCGAGACGACGACCCCGCGCGCGGCCGCGCCCAGGCTGTCGTGCAGCTGCCGCGCACCGACCAGGCTGCGCGCGAAGTACGCGGGCCGCGCGCCCAGCGCCTGCAGCGCGCGGATCAACGCCACCGCATCGGCACCCGAGACGCCGAGCAGCAATGCATCGGGCGCCTGCGCAGCCAGCGCCGTGGCGGCCGCCTGTGCGGCGCCGCCGATCGGCATGGCCGCGGCCACCGTCGGCGCGGGGCGTTGGCGCCGCGCCAGGCCTTCGCGTGCATCGCGCAGGAAGTCCAGGCCCACCGGGTTGTCGTAGTGCGCCACGCCGATGCGGGCATAGCCCACGGTGCCCAGGTAGTCGAGGATGCGCGCGAGCTCGTCGTCGAAGCTGGCGCGCGTCAGGTACAGCAACGCGTGGCGCTCGCGGTAGAAGTCGGCATGGCCGGTGTAGGGGCCGACATAGGGCAGCCCGGCCTCGCGCGCGACCGGCCAGCTGGCGCGCACCGTGTTCGTGAACATGTGGTTCAGCAAGCCGATGGCCTGGTGCTGCTCGATCAGCGCGCGGGCATTGGCCGCGGCCTGCGCCGCCACGTAGCCGTCGTCCAGCGTCACCAGCCGCAGTGGGCGGCCGCCGATGCCGCCCTGCGCATTGGCCTCGTCCAGTGCGAGCCGCGTGCCGTCACGGTACTGCCGGCCCAGCCCGGCAAACGGGCCGGACAGCGGCACCGACTGGCCCAGCACGAGCTCGGCTCGGCCCGGCACGGCCGCGGCCCGCTGGCCGCCGGCAGTGGCACCGATGCCGAGGGCCAGCGCGGCCTGCAGCAGCTGTCGGCGGGGAGCTGGCATGGTGGACTCCGGGGTGAACGCGCGGGCCGCGCTCAGGGTTGCGGTTGCAGCACGAAGTCGAAGCCGTAGATGCGCTCGTCGGTGCGGCCGCCGTAGCGGATGGGCTTGCGCACCGCGGTGATGTTGGCCTGGTGGTGCAGCGGGATCACCGCCACGTCGGCCATCGCCAGTTCCACCGCCTGCTGCAGCAGCTTGTCGCGCTGGGAATCGTCGATGGTGGTCAGCGCGCGCTCCAGCAGCTGGTCCAGCTTGGCATTGCTGTACTGGCCGGCATTGAAGGTGCCCATGCCCTTGTCCTTGTTGCGCGTGGCCAGGAAGGCCCGCAGCGGCGACGAGGCATCGGCCGAATCGGGCACCCAGCCGCTCATCGACACCGAATAGTCGCCGCGGTTGTTGCGCGGGAAGAACACGGCCGCGGGCTGGGCCTCGACCTTCACGCTCAGGCCGATGCGGCTCCACATCTGCGCCAGTGCCTGCAGGATCTGGTCGTCCTGCACATAGCGGTTGTTCGTACCATGCAAAGTGAGCGCAAATCCCTGGGCGTAGCCGGCCTCGGCCAGCAGCTTCTTCGCGCCCGGGATGTCGGCCGCCGGCGCCTCCAGCCCGGCCACGTAGCCCGGCAAGCCGGAGATCATCAGCTGGCCGCTCGGCCGCGAGGCGCCCTCCATCACCTGCGTACGGATCAGCTCGCGGTCGATGGCCCTGGACAGCGCCTGCCGCACGCGCAGGTCCTTCAGCGGGTTGTGCGGCAGCGGCTTGCCGTCCTTGTCGGTGACGAAGGGCGTCACCTCGCGGCCGACGTCGAGGTACAGGTACATCAGCCGCGTGCCGGCGCGCTGCAGCACCGTGATGTCCGGGTTCGCCGCGAGCTTCTTCACATCGGTGACCGGCACCGCGTCGATGGCCTGAACGTCGCCCGACAGCAGCGCCGCGACACGCGCGGCGTCGTTGGTCAGCACCTTGAAGACGAGCTTCTCGGCCGAGGGCTTGCGGCCCCAGTAGGCTTCGTTGCGCACCAGCTCGACCCGGTCGCCGCGCGTGAAGCGGGCCAGCTTGTACGGTCCGGTGCCGATGGCGGCCTTGCCGCTGTTGAAGTCGGCGCTGGTCGCCCCGCTGGCGGCCTTCTTCGAGACGATGCTGATCACCGACAGGTCATTCGGCAGCAGCGGATGCGGATGCGTGGTCCTGATGCGCAGCGTCAGCGGGTCGACCGCCTGCACCGCGGCGATCTCCTTGGTGTAGGGGGTGAACGGCCCCGGGCTGTCCTTGATCTGCCCGACGCGCTCGATCGAGAACACCACGTCCTCGGCCGTGAACGGCGTGCCGTCGTGGAACAGCACGTTCGGCCGCAGCTTGAATTCCCAGTTCAGCTCGTCGATCGCGCGCCACGACAAGGCCAGCCCCGGCACCATGCGCAGGTTGTCGGCGCGCTCGATCAGGCGATCGAACACGTGGTCCGCGATGTTCTGGTTCGGCGAGTAGAGGTGGTAGTGCGGATCGGCCGAGGTGACGTCGGCGCCGACGCCAATGGCGACCGTCTGTGCCGCGGCCGTCAGTGCGGCCAGGGCCAGGGTGATGGCGACCAGGGCCGCACGGGGCCGGGCAAGGACCGGGGCAAGAACAGGGACGAGAGACATCGGGGACTCCAGGCTGTGCGTGACTGACATGGCATCAGTCTCGGCAAGCCCGCCCGCGAGCTCAAACGATCAATTCTCTGCAGCGCATTCCGGTTTGGAATGGACGGCGCGCCGCACCGCGCGGTGCAGCGTGGCGCCTTCCAGCGCCGCGCGCAGCGCCTCGATCAAGGCCAGCGCCGGCGGTGCCAGCACGCGGTCGCGCCGGCGCATCAGGAACACCGTGCGCTCGACCGGCGGCTGCAGCGGCACGAAGCGCAGGCCGGCCGCGGCCGGGTGCGAGGCGCCCAGCGCCGAGACCACCGCCACGCCGGCGCCGGCCTGTGCAAAGGCCAGCTGCAGCGCCAGGCTGCTGACCTCGGTGCCGCCGGCCATGCGCGCCACCAGGCCCGAGCCCCGCGCGCGCAGCGCCTGCGCGATGCTGGTGTCCTCCGGCTCCTTCAGCAGTGGCAGGGCTTCGAGCTGTGCGGCGGTGAGCGGCGCGCGCAGGCGGATCAGCGCCGGGTGGTGCAGCACGCCGATCGGCGCGTGCAGCAGCGGCTGGCAGTCGAGCCGCTCGACATCGCCCAGCGGCGTGCCGATGCCGAGATCGGCCTGCGCCTCGGCGACGCGGCGGGTGATCTCGGCACTGTTGGCATCGACCACCGTCACCCGCACCCGCGGATGGCTGGCTGCGAAGGGCCGCAGCGCCTGCGCCAGCACCGTGCAGCCGAAGGCCTGGCCCACCGCCAGCTGCACCTGGCCCGAGATGCCGGCGGCGCGTTCGCGTGCCTCGCCGGCCAGGTGTTCCAGGTCGTGCAGCAGGCGCTGGGCCTGCGGCAGCAGGCGTTCGCCGTCGGCCGTCAGGCTGATGCGGCGCGTGCTGCGGTGGAACAGCGTGACGCCCAGCTGCGACTCGAACTCCTGCAGCGCGCGGGTGAGCGCGGGCTGGCTCAGGTGCAGCGCCTCGGCCGCGCGCGAGAGGTTCAACCGCTCGGCGCAGACGACGAACAGGCGCAGCTGGCGCTGGGACAGATTCATGCAGCGAGTTTATGAATCTCTGCGATCAATGCAATGGTGTTTCTGGCGCCGCCTGCCTACAGTGCCGCCATCGCCGCCCGACCCCTCGTCCGCCATGACCCGCCCTGCCGTTCTCCCGACGATCACCCGCCGCCGCTGCGGCGCCGCCGCGCTGGTGCTGCTGCTGGCCGGCCCGGCGCTGCATGCGCAGACCCAGGCGCCGGCGCAGGCGCAGACCCCCACCGGCGCCATCAAGGGCCATGCCACGGTGCACGATGCCGCGTCCGCCGCCGCGGTGATCCAGCGCGCGCAGGTGGCCTGGCCCGCGGCGCTGACCGGCGGCGCCGTCTTCGTCGGCCGCTGGCAGGACGCGCCGAAGCCGCAGCCCGGCCTGCGCGTGCCTGTGGTGGTGTTCCTGCATGGCTCGTCGGGCCTGGGGCTGAAGGCCATCGAGGACTGGCAGCGCTGGCTGGCCGGGATGGGCGTGGCGAGCGTGGCGCCCGATTCGTTCGCGCTGCCGGACCGGGTGACCTACACCTCGCCGGTGGACACCGACACCTACGAGCGCATCCATGCGCTGCGCGGCTCGGAGATCGCGCTGGCGCTGAAGGCGCTGGGCGAGGCGCCCTGGGCCGACGCCGGCCGGCTGCTGCTGGCCGGCACCAGCGAAGGTGCCACTGCGGTGGCGCGGCATGACGGCAGCGGCTTTGCCGGCCGCATGATCTTCTCGTGGAGCTGCGAGGACAACTATTTCGTGAAGTCAGCGGCCACGCAGGCCACGCCGGGCCGGCCGGTGCTGAACGTCATCAGCCGCAGCGACCCGTATTTCTCGCCGGCCAATCCCTGGCTCGGCAACCCGCGTGCCGAGGGCCATTGCGCCGAGGCCTTCAAGGCCAACCCGCAGGCGCAGGTCGTGCTGCTGCCGCAGGCGCCGCACACGCTGATCAACCTGCCGGCCGCGCGCGACGTGACGGCGGCCTTCGTGCGCCGGGTGCTGCTGCCCGGTTGATCAGATCATCGCCAGCGGCCGCTTGCGCCGCGGCGGCGGGAAGCGGGCGTCGATGGCGCGCCGGTCGTCGTCGGTCAGCCGCAGGTCGATGGCCGCGAAGTTCTCGCGCAAGTGCGCGGCGCTGCCGGCCTTCGGGATCGGCAGCACGCCGCCCTGCGCCATCAGCCAGGCCAGCGCCACCTGTGCGGCGCTGGCGCCGCCGTGGCGTGCGCCGATGGCGGCCAGCGTGTCGTCGTCGCCCAGGGCGCCCTGGTCGATCGGGCTGTAGGCCATCAGCGGGATGCGGCGCTCGCGCAGCCAGGGCAGCAGGCTGGCCTCGACGTCGCGCTCGCTGGGCGAGTAGTAGACCTGGTTGCAGGCGCAGGCCTGGCCGCCGGCCGCGAACAATTCCTGCATGTCGTCGGTGTCGAGGTTGCTGACGCCCCAGTGGCGGATGCGGCCGGCCGCCTGCAGCGCCTGCATGCCGGCCACCGTGTGCGCCAGCGGGTGCTGGCCGCGCCAGTGCAGCAGGTACAGGTCGAGGTGATCCAGGCCCAGGCGCTTCAGGCTGCGCTCGCAGGCCGCCACGGTGCCGTCGCGGCTGGCGTTGTGCGGGTAGACCTTGCTGACGATGAAGAGGTCCTCGCGCTTCAGTGCGCCGGCGCGCCAAGCCTCGGCCAGCGCCTGGCCGAGCACCGTCTCGGCACCGCCTTCGCCGTACATCTCGGCCGTGTCGATCAGGCGGTAGCCGATCTCGAAGGCCTCGCGCAGCGCGGCCACTTCGGCGCGCCGGTGTGCCGCCTGCTCGCCGAAGCGCCAGGTGCCCAGGCCCAGCGGCGGCAACGCGGTGCCATCCGGCAAGGCGATGCGCGCGGCCGCCATCGTCAGGCCCCCGACCAGCGCCCGGCCAGCACGCCGCCGGCGATCGACGCAAAGCCGCCCAGCCGCGCCTCGGGCCGGCCCTTGTGCGAGAGCACCGGCGTGAAGCCCAGCGCATGCACCTGCGCGGCCAGGCGTTCGGTGAGCGGCAGCTCGGTGCAGCGCACGGCCACCAGGTCGCCGTCGGCATCGACCTCGTGATAACACGCCATGTCCTCGACATTGAGCAGCGCGCCGGGGGCCTCGTCCGGTCCGTTCTCGCGCACATGCTGCGCCAGCAGCACCGCGGCCAGCAGCGGCGCGGGCGCGAAGGGCAGCGGAGGCGCCGAGCGCGCCGGGGCCGCCAGTTCCTCGAACGCGAAGCGCTCGGTGCTCTCGCCGCGCCGGCCGTAGGGCGCGCGCAGCAGGCAGCGCGGCGTGGTCAGCATCAGGTGCCGCGCGGCCGGCAGCGCACGCAGCGCTGCCCAGGCGGCGGCCACGCGCGGCTCGAGCGCGTCTTCCTCGATGCCGACCGCGCCGCGGCCGATCGCGCCGATGAAGGGCGCCCCGGCGCGCGCGGCGATGGCGCCGATGCGGCCCAGCAGCTCGGCATGCGAGGCGCTGAGCTCGAAGCCGTATTGCCCGACCAGCGCCGACAGCGGCTTGCCGTTCAGCGCCGGCTGCGCCACCAGCAGCTGGTACAGCGCGCTGTCCTCCAGCTGGTCGCCGGCGCTCAGGTCGGCGGCGAACTCCTCGGCGCTCAGGTCCAGCACCAGCAGCTTCAGCGTTTCGTCGGTCTCGATGCGGCGCGCGGCAAAGTCCAGCGTGCGCCAGGCCACCTCGATGGCCTGGAAATCGGGCTGCTGCAGCAGCGCGCGCATCGTGGCCGACAAGGCCTGGTCGACGATGCCGATGAGCGCCTTCGCATCCGGCGCGCCGGCCTCGACCAGGTAGGGCGCGATGGCCTGGCGGATCAGCGCGTCGATCGGGCTGGGCGGCGGGGCGGCCGCCGCCGCGCCCGGCGCATGGCCGAGCAGGCGCGCGAAGTCGGCCAGCTCGGCGCCGGCCGGCAGCGTGTCGGCCGCGGGTGCCGGCGCGCCGGCCCGCAGCGCGGCTGCCGCCGGCCATTGCCGCACCTCGGCCGCCGCGGCCGCCGACGTGGCGGGGTTCGCCAGCCGCTGGCGCAGGCTGGCCAGCTCGTCGAACAAGGGCAACTGGTCGTACAGCGCATCGGGGTGCAGGTCGTCCAGCCCCTTCAAGGCCAGGCTGAGGTGGCCGCCGGCCGGCCCCAGCGGCAGCGACAGCGTGGTCGCGAACGAAGCGACCACCGCGTCCAGCGTGTCGACGTCCAGCAGCCGCAGCTTCGCGGCCTTCAGCGCCTCGCGGCTGCGGTGCTCGCCGCGCAGGCCGCGACCGGAGAAGTCGCCCAGCAGCAGGATGCGGAAGCAGTCGTCGTCATCGTCACGGCGGCGCGCCGGCTGGCCCAGCGGGAAGCGGCCGAAGTTGAAGCTCAAGCTCATCGTGGGCGTCCTGTGCGGTGAAGGGCCCGACGATTGTGGCGCCAGCCGGTCAGGCGGTGTTCGCCATCGCAGGGGGCATCGCGGCCGCCGCCAACGGGAACAGCCGCACCGGCACGCCGTCCGGCAGCGGCCCGATCAGCGAGCGCAGCGGCGCCACATCGACCTGCGGCTGCAGCGCGGCCACGCGGTCGGCGATCTCGGCGGCCAGTTCGCGCAGCAGCTGCGTGTTGTCGCGCAGGCGCTGGCGCAGCGCGTCGTCGTCGAGCCGTGCGTCGTTCAGGCTGGCGTTGAGCGCGGCGAACCACGGCAGGCTGGACTGGTCCAGCATGCGCGGTGGGTTGGGGTCGTCCACGGCGGCTTCGCCCCAGGCGCGCAGCAGCGCCTGCACCGCGCGGTTCAGGCGCTGGCACAGCGCCAGTTCGTCGCGCAAGCTGCTCAGCAGCTTCAGGTCGGCGATGCGATGCTGCACGAACAGCTGGCCGAGCAGGCCCCAGTAGTAGCTGTAGTCCCAGATCACCTTCACCGGCAGCACCTCGGGCTGGCCGAACAGCGCGTACTGGTCCTGGTACAGCGACAGGGTGTTGTCGTAGAATGAGTGGAACAGCTGGTCGTACAGGCTGGCATGCGCGCCCAGCGGCTGGCCGGCCTGGTCCAGCGCCACCAGCTCGGTGATCAGCGTGTTGGCAATGCCGATGAAGTCGCTGCCCGGCGAATAGAACGGGTCGAGGAACAGCCCGGCCTCGCCGGTGAGCGCCCAGCGCCGGCCCGAGAACACCTGGCGGCAGCCGTAGGAGAACTTGCGGAAGAACGCGAAGTCCTGCAGCGTCTCGCGGCGCGGGTCGAGTTCGTCGAACAGGCGGGGCTGGTGTTCGCGCAGCCAGTCCATCGCCTTGTCGAAGCTGTCCATGCGCTCCAGCGGATGGTGCCGCGGGTCGGCGACGATGCCCACCGAATGCGAGCCCGAGGACAGCGGGATCAGCCACACCCAGTAGCCGGTGCCCACCAGGTGATTGGTCGAGCGCCAGCGCTCGGGCGGCGTGCACTGCGCGCGCCAGTCGGCTCCGCCCCAGTCGTCGACCGGGATGCGGTGCGCGACGCGGAACCACACCGCATGGCACGGATGCGCGTTGTCCTGCGCCAGGCCGAGCTGGCGCTTGACCAGGCCGACGCGGCCGCTGGCGTCGACCAGCCAGCGCGCCTCGGTCGTGCGCTCGGTGATGTGCCCGCTGTCGCCCTGCTGCCAGTGCACGCGGTGCGGCGCGGTGCCGTGCTCGTCCAGCGCCAGCCGGGTGACGCGTGCGCCGTCGTGGAAGCGCATGCCGCGGGCCTGCACCTCGGTGGCCAGGAAGTTCTCGAAGATGCCGCGGTCGATCTGCCAGCTGGGCACGGCCAGCGGGCGCCGCACGCCGATCTCGGTGACGGCGTCGATGTCGCGGCGGCGGTCGCTGAAGAAGAAGCGGAAGCCGAACTTGCGGATCTGCTGCTGGTCGAGGTGGTCCTTCAGGCCCAGCACCTCGGCAAAGTAGTGCGCGCCGATCTCGACCGTGGACTCGCCGACCTTGAACGCCGCCTCGGGCACCGGGTGGCGGCGGCGCTCGATCACCTCGATGGCGAGCGCCGGGAAGCGCTGCTTCAGCTGCAGGGCCAGCGTCAGCCCGGCCAGGCCGCCGCCGAGGATCAGCACGTCGCAGCGTTCGGTCGGGGTGTCCATCATCGCCGCGCTCCAGGGGTCAGGAAGTCAGCTGCAGCTGCAGCGTCTGCCGTGCCGACAGGGGCAGCGCCAGGGTGGCCGCCCCGCCCTGCGCCAGCGCCTCGAACAGCGGCAGCGCGTCGGCCATCGCATTGCCGGCCAGCGCCTGCGCTGCGGCGCTGGCCGGGGCGTGCGGCGTGCCGCCGCCGGGCTGCAGCGAAAGGTCGATGCGGGCCAGGGGATGGCCATTCTTTTCAGGCGATAGCACCAGCGCCGCGGCCAGCAGGCCGGTGCTGCGCGTCACCGAGCCGAGCGCGCCGACCGCGGCCACGTCGAATCCCACCAGCAGCACCGGGCGCTGGTCGGCCAGGCACTGGGTGGCCGCGGCCAGCAGGCCGTTGGCGAAGCTGTGCTCGAAGGCGGTGAGTGCGGTGCTGGCCTCGTGGCAGGCGGTGCCCATGGTCCAGTAGCCGGCCGCGGCATTGAGCACCGAGTTGTGGAACTTGGTCGGCGAGACCAGCGTCGGCGTGTTCACCAGCATGCCGCACAGGTGGTCGTTGATCGCGAGGTCGCCATGCGCCGAGACGAACACGCTGGGCAGCGTGGCCGGCGCGCGGCCGGAGGCCGCTACCGCGGCGGCGGCCACCTCCAGCGCCAGCGCCACGCTGTCGGGCGCGCGGCGGCGCTCGGCCGGCGCCAGCAGCTGCGGCGCCGGGCGCCTGGCTGGCGGATCCACCGGCGCGGCCTCGCCGCGGAAGGCGGCGCGGGCCGTCTCCCAGCCCGGCAAGGTGGGCGCCCAGAAGCCGATGCCTTCGATGACCAGGGCTCCGAAACTCATCCGGCCACCTGCCCGAAGATCAGCGCGCAGTTGTTGCCGCCGAAGCCGAAGGAGTTGCTCAGCGCGCGGCGCACCGGCGCCTGCTCGGGCGCCAGCCGTATCTGCGGGCCGCACACGGGGTCGAGCGTGCGCGTGTTCGGCGTGCCGGGACGCAGCCCGGCCTGCAGCGCCAGCAGGCTGATGGCCGCCTCGACGATGCCGGCCGCGCCCAGCGTGTGGCCGGTCATGCCCTTGGTCGAGCTGGCATGCACCGCGGGGCCGAAGCGGCGTGCCACCAGCGCGGCCTCGACCTCGTCGTTCTTGTCGCTGGCCGTGCCGTGCAGGTTGATGTAGTCGATGTCGTCGGTGCGCAAGGCTGCGCGGGCCAGTGCGTCGTCCAGCGCGCGCTCGGCGCCCAGGCCCTGCGGATGCGGCGTGGACATGTGGTGCGCGTCGCTGGCCTCGCCATAGCCCAGCAGCTGCAGCTCGCCCGGCGCGCCGCTGGCACGCTCCAGCAGCGCAAAGCCGGCCGCCTCGCCCAGGCTGATGCCGCGACGGTCGGCATCGAAGGGGCGGCAGGGTTCGGGCGACACCAGTTCCAGCGAGTTGAAGCCGAACAGCACGCTGCCGCACAGCGTGTCGACGCCGCCGACGATGGTCGCATCGGCCAGGCCCAGCCGGATCAGCCGCTCGGCCTCGGCGAACACCTTGGCGCTGGACGAGCAGGCGGTGGAGACGGTGACGCAGGGGCCCGCCAGCCCGAGCGCCTGGTGCACGAACATCGCCAGCGAATGCGGCGTGTGCAGGCGCGGCAGCCGGTCTTCGGGCTGGAAGGCGCTGGCCGCGTCCAATCGGCGATAGGCCTCTTCGGTGGCGCCGATGCTCGAGGTGGAGGTGCCCAGCACCAGCGCGACGCGCCCGGCGCCATGCCGTTCGCGCGCGGCCAGCGCCTGGTGCACGAAGCCGTCGGCCTGCAGGCCGCGCCAGGCCAGGCGGTTGTTGCGGCAGTCCCAGTCGGCCCAGTCGGGTGGCAGGGGGTGGTCTTCCAGGCCTTCGACCCGGCCGATCCAGGTGGCCAGCGGATGCGGGCCGAAATCGTTGGCGCGCAACCCGCTGCGGTTGGCGGCCAGCGCCTCGCGCAGGGCGCCGAGCCCGGCGCCGACGGCGGTGGTCGCGGTGTAGGCGCTGATGCGCAGCGGGGTGATGGGTGCGGGCAACAAGGCAATGCGTCAACAGCCGGGTCGGCCGGGATGATAAGTGCCCGCCGGCCCGCTCAGGCCACCAGGGCCGCCTCGGCCGCCGCGTTGGCCGCCACGGCCGGCAGCACGCCCAGGTGGCGCAGCATCGCCTGCAGCACCGGCTGCGCATGGGTGATCGGCCCGAGGTGGCCGGCGCCCTCGACGGTCTCGGCGCGCGCCTGGGGCAGCAGCGCCAGCAGCTGTTCGACGACGCGGCGGGCCGGTGCGCGGGTGCGGCTGCCCTGCAGCAGCAGCACCGGCAGCGTGTGCAGGCGCTGCAGGTCGCGCGACTGCCAGCGGGCGGCGAACAGCGCGTCGAAGTGGCGCGGCACGGTGCCGATGCGGTGCCGCACGCTGGCCTGCTGGGCCTCGTTCATCGCGCCCCAGGCCGCCGGTCCACCCCAGTAGCCGACGAAGATGCGGGCCGCATCGGTCAACGCGCCGGCCTTCACCAGCGTGGCCACCGCGCGGGCCACGTCCTCGATCTCGTGCCGCGCCGGCTCCACGTTGCCGGCCGGCAGCAGGCCGAACACCACCGGCTCGTACAGCGTGAGCGACAGCACCCGCTGCGGCTGGCGCTGCGACAGCAGCATCGCCAGGCGCAGCGCCACCGCGGCGCCGTACGAATGGCCCACCAGGTGCACGCCGCGCAGCGTGCCGCCGCTGGCCTCGTCCAGCTGGTGCAGGCGCAGGCGAACGGCTTCGGCGTCGACATCCAGCGTGTTGGGCGCATCGGCCGGCCAGGCCGGGCTCTTGCCGTGGCCGAACAGGTCAACGGCCAGCAGGTTCGGATGTCCGGCCAGCGCCTGCAGCAGCGGCCGCCATTGCGCGCCGCTGCCGGTGGACGAATGCAGGCAGACGACGGCGTCTTGGGCGCCCAGCGCGGGCAGCGGAGCGAACGGGAAAGCGGCAGCGGTCACGGCAGATCCTGGTTGAAGCGGCGATGGGCTGCAGCTTCCCGCGCCGCCGTTTCAAACCGGTGTTGCCGCAGGCCGCGGCGCGGTGGTGGGGGTTTCAATGGTTTCGCCCGGGGCCCGCGGGCGAGGGGCGGCGTGACGGATTACCGCGTCACCGCCTCGATCACCACCGGGGCCGGCGGCGGCGCGGCGTCGGCCAGCGCGATGGCGGCCTGCGCAGTGGCCAGCGCCTCGTCGGCCGCGGCCTCGCTGGCGGCATGCACGTGCAGCAGTGGGTCGCCGGCGCGCAGCGGCGTGCCCAGCGGCAGCAGGTGGCTGAAACCCACACGCGGATCGACCGTGTCGGCCGCCTGCCGACGGCCGCCGCCGAGCGCGACGACGGCCAACCCCAGCGCGCGGGTGTCGATCGCCGCCAGCACGCCGTCGCGCGGCGCGGCCAGCACGCGCTGCACCGGCGCCGGGGGCAAGCGCCGGCCGGCGCTGAACACGTCGGCCGGGCCGCCGAGGCCGGCCACCATGCGCGCAAAGTGCTCGGCTGCGCGGCCGCTGGCCAGGGCCTCGCGCGCACGGCGTTCGGCCTGCGCCAGGTCCGGCGCCAGGCCCGACAGCCGCAGCATGCGCGCGGCCAGCGCCAGCGTCACGTCGGTCAGCCGCGGCTCGCGTGCGCGGCCGTCCAGGAAGTCCAGCGCCTCCTGCAGCTCCAGCGCGTTGCCGGCGGTGGTGCCCAGCGGCTGGTTCATGTCGGTGATCAGCGCCTCGGTGGGCAGGCCGGCGGCCTGCGCCACCTGCACCAGGCTGGTGGCCAGCGCGCGCGCCTCGTCCACCGTCGGCGCGAACGCGCCATTGCCGGCCTTGACGTCGATCACCAGCGACTGCAGGCCGGCCGAGAGCTTCTTGCTCAGGATGCTGGCGGTGATCAAGGGCACCGACTCGACCGTGGCCGTCACGTCGCGCACCGCATACAGCCGCCGGTCGGCCGGCGCCAGCCGCGCGCTGGCGCCGACGATGGCGCAGCCGCTATCGCGCAAGGTACGCAGCAGCTGCTCGCGCGGCGGGTCGATGGCGTAGCCGGGCAGCGCCTGCAGCTTGTCCAGC